>CAMKMD010000077.1 GCA_946413815.1 uncultured Ruminococcus sp. | reverse complement strand
AGGACAGACTCAAGTGTAATGCTGTTCCGATCCAGCTGCCTATCGGCGCTGAGGAGGACTTCAAGGGAATCATCGACCTTGTTGAGATGAAGGCTTACATTTACTACGATGATCTCGGAAAGGATATCCGCGTTGAGGAGATCCCCGAGGATATGAAGGAGAAGGCTCAGCAGTATCACGATGATATGGTAGAGCACGTTGCAGAGCAGGATGAAGAGCTCATGATGAAGTACCTCGACGGCGAGCAGCTGACAGAGGAAGAGATCAAGAGCTGCATCAGAAAGGCTACTATTGCTAACCATATGGTTCCTGTAACCTGCGGTACTTCCTACAAGAACAAGGGCGTACAGAAGCTGCTCGATGCTATCATCGACTATATGCCTTCACCTCTCGATGTACCCGCTATCAAGGGCGTTAACCCCGAGACAGACGAGGAAGAGGAAAGACCTTCTTCCGATGACGAGCCGTTCTCAGCTCTCGCATTCAAGATCGCTACCGATCCCTTCGTTGGTAAGCTGGCGTTCTTCCGTGTATACTCCGGTGTTATCAACCAGGGTGACACAGTTCTCAATGCTACAAAGGACAACCGTGAGCGTTTCGGCCGTATCGTACAGATGCACGCTAACCACAGAAAGGACCTCACCACTGTATACTCCGGCGATATTGCTGCTGCAGTTGGTCTGAAGAATACAACAACAGGTGATACTCTCTGTGATGAAAAGCACCCGATCATACTCGAGTCCATGGAGTTCCCGGAGCCTGTTATCCAGCTCGCTATCGAGCCCAAGACTAAGGCCGGCCAGGAGAAGATGGGTATCGCTCTCGCAAAGCTTGCTGAAGAGGATCCTACATTCAAGACATGGACAGACGAAGAGACAGGTCAGACAATCATCGCTGGTATGGGTGAGCTTCACCTCGATATCATCGTTGACCGTCTCCTCCGTGAGTTCAAGGTTGAGGCTAACGTTGGTGCTCCTCAGGTTGCTTACAAGGAGACCATCAAGGGCAACGCAGACGTTGACTACAAGTACAAGAAGCAGTCCGGTGGTTCCGGTCAGTACGGTCACGTTAAGATCCGCGTTGAGCCTAACGAGTCCGGTAAGGGTTATGAGTTCAAGAACGCTGTTGTCGGCGGTTCTATCCCGAAGGAGTACATCCCTGCTGTTGACGCTGGTATCCAGGGCGCTATGAAGTCCGGTATCCTCGCAGGCTACGAGGTTGTTGACGTTAAGGTTGAGCTCTACGACGGATCCTACCACGAGGTAGACTCCTCTGAAATGGCGTTCAAGATCGCTGGTTCTATTGCGTTCAAGGAAGCTCTCAAGCAGGCACAGCCCATACTCATGGAGCCTGTTATGAAGGTAGCCGTTATCGTTCCTGATGATTACCTCGGAACAGTTATCGGTGACCTCAGCTCCAGACGTGGTCAGATCCAGGGACAGGAGACAAGATCCGGTTCTATCCAGGTCGATGCTCTCGTTCCGCTCTCAGAAATGTTCGGTTACACAAGCGACCTCCGTTCAAATACACAGGGCCGCGGACAGTACACCATGGAGCCCCACAGCTACGAGGAAGTTCCGAAGAGCATTGCAGAGAAGATCATGGCTACAAGAGGCAAGAACAACTAATAGTAAATTATCAGGCGTTTGGGGAGGCTTATACCTCTCCTGCGCCTGACAAAAACTGCGTATTTTATCAAAATTCATGTTGACAAAAGTCCTGAATTGTGATAAAATTAATATATCACAAATCTGTCTCCCGTTCCAAGGGAGCTGATATTGGAATAAAGGAGGAATTTTCCAATGGCAAAGGCTAAATTTGAAAGAACAAAACCCCATGTTAACATTGGTACAATCGGCCACGTTGACCACGGTAAGACAACTCTTACTGCTGCTATCACAAAGACTCTCGCTATGAAGGGTCAGGCTAAGTACGAGGCTTACGACATGATCGATAAGGCTCCCGAGGAGAGAGAGCGTGGAATCACAATCAACACTGCTCACGTTGAGTACGAGACAGACAAGCGTCACTATGCTCACGTTGACTGCCCCGGCCATGCTGACTATGTAAAGAACATGATCACTGGTGCTGCTCAGATGGATGGCGCTATCCTTGTAGTTGCTGCTTCTGACGGTCCTATGGCTCAGACAAGAGAGCACATCCTGCTCGCTCGTCAGGTTGGCGTTCCTGCAATCGTTGTATTCATGAACAAGGCTGATCAGGTTGACGACGAGGAGCTCCTCGAGCTCGTAGAGATGGACATCCGTGACCTTCTCTCCAGCTACGATTTCCCTGGCGACGATACTCCTATCATCAAGGGTTCTGCTCTTGCAGCTCTTAACGCTCCTGATGATCTCAGCGATCCTGCTTACGCTCCTATCATTGAGCTCATGAATGCTGTTGATGAGTACATCCCCAGCCCTGAGAGAGACGATGCTAAGCCCTTCCTTATGCCTATCGAGGATACAATGACCATCTCTGGTCGTGGTACCGTTGTTACAGGTAGAGTTGAGAGAGGCCGTCTGAACGTTAACGAGCCTGTAGAGATCGTTGGTCTTTCCGACGAGAAGCTCAACACAGTTGTTACAGGTCTTGAGATGTTCAGAAAGACTCTTGACTTCTGTGAGGCTGGTGATAACGTTGGTGCTCTTCTCCGTGGTATCACAAGAGACCAGGTTGAGCGTGGACAGGTTCTCTGCAAGCCCGGCTCAATTCACCCCCACACAAAGTTCGCTGGTCAGGTTTACGTACTGAAGAAGGAAGAGGGCGGCCGTCATACTCCTTTCTTCAACAACTACAGACCTCAGTTCTACTTCAGAACAACTGACGTTACCGGTGTTGTTACACTTCCTGCAGATAAGGAAATGTGCATGCCTGGTGATAACGTAGCTATGGATGTTGAGCTCATCACTCCTATCGCTATCGAAGAGGGACTCCGTTTCGCTATCCGTGAGGGTGGTAGAACAGTTGGTTCCGGCGTTGTTACAAAGATCAACGAATAATCAAAGTTCTTTCAGGACCGTTCCTTCGGGAGCGGTCCTTTTTTATCATGGGAGGTGATATGTATGCAGCATGATAACGGCCTCGGCTGGACTTTCGATACAGCCGCGGAAAACTATGACAGGTACCGCCCCGGCTATCCGGAGGAGCTGTATAAGACCGTATTCGGCTATATACCCGTCGATGAACGCAGCAGGGCTCTGGAGATAGGCATAGGCACGGGGCAGGCTACTGCTCCGATGCTGAGAAGAGGATGCGCTGTGACAGCAGTCGAATGCGGCGAAAACCTTGTTCAAAAGTGCAGGGAGAAGTTCGGCGGCTGTAATGGCTTTGAGATCATCAGCGGGCGGTTTGAGGATGCAGGTCTTCCGGAAGGAGTATACGACCTCGTGTACTCGGCTACGGCTTTTCACTGGATCCCGGAGGATGTGGGCTATCCGAAGGTATACAGTCTGCTCAGAAGCGGAGGTGCCTTTGCTCGTTTTGCTGTACGCCCCTGTATAGCGGAGGATAATGCACCTCTTGCGGAGAGTATAGAAAGTCTCTATGCAAGGTATTACTATCCCTTCCATAAGCGGGAGCCCCTGAAGCCGGAACCATTCACAGAGCAGCAGGCGGCGGAGCTTGCGGCTGTTGCCGGCAGATACGGATTTACGGATATAAGGCATGAGCTTTTCCGCCGTGTACGCACCTTCACAGCAGGTGAGTACAGGGCTCTGCTGTGTACGTATTCAGATCATATAGCTATGCCGGATAGCGTCCGGCTGCCTTTCCTTGACGGCATAGAGGAGGCTGTCTGGCAAAGCGGAGGTATGATCAGCATCCATGACACCATAGACCTTGAACTGGCACGAAAGCCGTGATAATGGCGAATACAGTAATCGGCTCCGGAGCATTACATTTCTCCGGAGCCGTTCTTTTATACGGATATACAATGGGACCGCCCATAAAGGACGGTCCCGGGTAAAGGATATGAAAATGAAGAATGACTGGCTTGATTAATCTTCCTCGATGTCGTCGGATCTTCCGGACCTTCCGCTTCTGCCGGACTTAGGAGATTCCTCCTCTGCCTCTTCCTCCTCGTCCTTATCAGACTTTACGGAGTTGGGATCAGTTTTGCCGAGAGTGAGCTTGACTGTCATCTCCTCGCCGTTTCTTATGAAGGTTATCTCAACTGTATCGCCGGGGTTGTGCTTGTTCTTCTCGGCGATAAGCTCCTCGTTGCTCTTGACTTCCTTGCCGTCGACAGCTGTGATGATATCACCCTTGGCAAGACCTGCCTTTTCAGCTGCGCCGCCTTCAGTTGTTTCGATGACGAATACACCTAAAGGCATATCATACATCTGTGAGATCTCCTCTGTAACAGGACGGCAGCTTATACCGAGCTGAGGCTTCTCAACGTAGCCAAGCTCAACGATATCGTCAACCACCTTGGATACGGTGTTGGAGGGGATAGCAAATCCGATGCCCTCGATAGAGGCCTCTGTCATGCTGTAGGAATTACTCATCTTTGAGGAGTTTATACCAATGACCTGACCGTACTTATTGATAAGGGGACCGCCGGAGTTTCCGGAGTTTATAGCTGCATCAGTCTGGATAAGGTTCATGTTCTTATCGTTGATGGAGATGTTTCTGTCAAGGCCGGATACCATACCGCCTGTAACTGTATTCATGAGATCGAAACCGAGGGGGTTGCCTATAGCGATAACGGACTGTCCGAGCCTGAGTGAATCGCTGTCGCCGAATTCTGCAGCTGTAAGTCCCTTGGCATCTATCTTCAGTACTGCGAGATCGCAGTCAACATCGTAGCCGACGATCTCAGCATCATAGCTTTCATCGTTGTTGAGTCTTACGGATACGCTTTTAGCCTCGCCTCCGCCGTACTCCGAATCATAGATAACGTGTGCATTTGTAACGATATAGCCGTCATCTGTGATAACAACACCTGTACCTGTAGCGGGTACTTCCTGTGTCTCAGGCTCACTGCTTCTGCCGCCGTCACCGAAGAAGTCCTCCATGCCGCCGAATCCGAAGAAGAAACCGCCGTTGTTCTGAGCCTGTCTCTCTATCTCAAATCTGGACTCAATGCCTACAACTGAGGGGAGAAGCTTGTCCACGATATCCTCGGTCTCAAGCTCCTTGCCGCCTGCGGGCTTGGTAGTGAAGACGTTCATTGCATCAGCTGTAACGCCGGTTTCTGAGGTATCTGCCTGTGTTACTATAGAACCGGATACCGATCTGTTGAGTCTGGGCTCAACTGCACGGTAGGCCTGGATGGAACCGACAGAGACGATAGCCATAGCCATGATGCCTGCCATAGCCTTGAGAGCTGTGTGCTTTTTCTTAGGCTTTACCGTGTCGGTTTCAAAGCCTGTGGATGTTGTATAGCGTGAGGTTTCTTCTGTGCCCTCGACAGGCTCGATATTGAAGTTGTATTCGTTGTTGTTGTACTCGTTATTCATAAGATCACTGCTCCTTTTCAGCAATAATAATCATTCTTGATCGCCTGAGCTCTTTCCCTCAGGCTGTGATTATATTATATTTGCCGAGTGTGAAATGAATTTGCGGTAATTGTTATTTTTTGAGGAAGACTATGTGGATATTTTATCACACAGGTGTAAAAAGTGTGACGGAATGTGATAGATGTGTTAAAAGGTCTGTGTATTATGGTATGATATACCTTCCGGAGACAGAACAAAGACCGCCGGAGCGGTCTTTGTCTGGTAATATAGGAGGCAGATCTGATCTGCGGTGGTTTCTTATGTGTTCTCATCGACCTTCGGAACGATACCGGCGTCCATACGCTGTATGGTTATGGCGTCGCCGCCGGAGAGGCCGGTGATACCGTCGATATCGGCATTAATAATTGCTTCCTCAGTCAGGGAGTATTTCTCCTGATTGGCAAGGAACTGAAGCACCGTCACAGCATCGGCTACGGTTATCTTTCCGTCAAGGTTGGCATCGCCGGGCTTTTTTGAGCCGATGGTGATCACAGGAGCGGAGATAGTGGGATATGTGGGGCCTTCTGTTGGCTCATTTATTGTTTCATACGGAGTGACAGCAAGCACATTCTCGTCATTGATCATGGATTTCAGTGCCTCGGGAGTAACGGCTGCAATGATCCGGGTATTATCGGTGTCCAGGCTGCGGACTGTGATGCCATACTTCTGCTCGAAGCAGTAAACTATATCTTCAACCTTGTCTCCCTTATGCTCCTTGAGATAATTCTGTACCAGCAGGCTCCTGTATTGATTGTACATTGCCTCGTTGGACATATACTCCCCAATATTCTCCATCTCTTTGTCTGCGTAGGCCTCAGCTGCGTCGTCGATAATACTGTCGGAGAATTCTGTGAGTGTTATTATCACATAGCGGGTGCCTTCGCCGGAGTTAATGAATTCACGGAGCTCATCGCAGAGAACGATAGGCTGTATAAGTTTTACCGGCTCGTCATATTCTCCCGGAGGAGGCGCAAGTATAGGATGAGTCGGGCCCTCTGTGGGCTCCTCGACAGTCTCACCGGAAACTGCCCAGCTCACATCACTGTCAGTCATCATTATTTTCAGCTGCTCCGCTGTCACCTCTGCTGTCAGTCTTCCGACAGAGTCGTTCTGGCTGATGACTGTAAGGCCGTACTTTTTGGCAAAGGCGCCTATCATCTGTCTGCCGGCTTCGGCGGAATGCTCTTGCTCATAGCTGCGGATCAGGAAGTTATAGTAGTCACGGTACATATCCTCATTGGACATATACTGCCCGATCTTCTCCATCTCTTTGTCTGCATATTCAGCGGCATCTGCATAGAGGCTGCTGGTGGGATCACTTAGCCATATGGATACTACCTGGCTGCCTGTGCCTGAAAATGCAAATCTGCGGAGCTCGGGTGACATATTCTCGTCACAGCCGGAGGTTGCGGGTTCGACAGCTTCTGTGGTAACAGGTATGGGCAGATCTCCCTTCAGCTCGATAGACGCAACGATATCTTCCTTTGCAAGCTCTGCGATCGCTTCAGGGGATGCGTTGCCGGCGACAGTATTCTCCCCGCTGTAGCCGTCTGCGCTCTCCCAGTCTATACGGTATTTGCTCAGGGGAGCAAGGTTCTTGTTGACTTCCTCAATGAGGTATGTAAGATAGAGGTCTTCGCAGTAATTGCTGCGGAGGTCGTTTATCTCCTCTTCGGTCAGGCCTTCTGTATCTATGCTCTGGATATAGTCCTCGGTATCGGCTTCTGCCTTTGCCTTCAGAGCTTCCCTGTCTATGTCGTCACGGATATGAACGATGATGGGGAAGATGTCGCCGTCATTGTTGGTCTCGAGAGCAGCGGCAAGGTTGCCGGTTATTTTATCCTCTGGCAGGGTTGTGTCTGCGGCGCTTGTATAGACTGCAGCAGCTGCTGATGATACTAACAAGGCAGCTGATACTATGGCCGAAATAATTCTCTGGTTTTTCATGATTGGTTCCTCCTGTATTGCGTTGATGTCCCGGCACATAAAGTGCTTCTATTATATAAACGTCGGAAAAGGGCATAGTTTTTATTGCTTTTCAGAAAGGTGCTAGAACTTTGTATGGTTGCACAAACGGATGATGATATATCTGTACGGAATGAACAAAGGACTGCCGGAGCAGCCCTTTGTCGGGTGGAGTTTTATGCAGAATGATCTGCGGAAGTGTTTATGTGTAAGGTTCAGCAGGCTGAAGTTGGCTTTGCAATGTATGTCTGCTGTGAGAGATAGTCCATGAAGTCCTCCACAGTCCATTTATCCGAGCCGTTGATATCGTCTATTATCATTCCCTCGATGAATACGGCTGCCTTTATACTGCGCCATTTTCCGGGATCGGCGTACCATTCGCCGTCTCTGATGGCTGCTCCGTTTTTGGGGTAGATATCTATCACGTTTCCGCTGAAGCAGTTGTAGGTTTTATCAATGCTGTAATCTTTGCCGTTGAGCTGATCCATGCGGAAGAAGGTATCCCATGTGATGAAGCTGTAGTCGTAAACCGTATTTTCTGGGTCGACATAGATCTCCTTTACATCATCAGGGGATTTTGGACCGTAGATTATAAGGACATCCTGTCTGTTCTCACTGCCCACATTCATGAGAGCGTCATATTTCAGGTCGGGGGCATAGATGAAGCCATGGTCTGAGAATGCGGGATCATCTGACACAAGAAGGTCTATGAACTCTTCCTTTGTGGAATAGTTGCAGTCTGCGATGCCTGCATCAAGCTTCTGTATAGCCTTTGCATCGCCGCCGGATATACCGTTAAGACCGTCAACATCGGCGTTTGCTATTCCGTCAGCGGAAAGCGGATATTTCTCCTGATTTGCGATATACTGGAGAACGGCCACGCAGTCAGCAACAGTTAACTTGCCGTCGCAGTTGGCATCGCCCTTGACATTCCTGATTTCGTTGTCTGTCAGGGGGACAGTGCCGGCAGCGCAGGTAGTGGGTTCCGGGGCATTCGGATCGGGTTCCGGTACAAAGTAGATCGAGCTTATTTCCGGTGAAGCTATGAGCGCTTCTGCCTTTTCTCGGTCAATAACAACTTCAGCATGATACAGTTCCCTGTATTCGATCTCATCTTCGGTTATACCGCATCTCTTCAGAACGTTATCAAGTGTATGGCCGTATTCTCTGTTTAGCAGCAGACGGTACATATCCTCCCGATAATAGTTACCGCCATAATTTTCTGCGGCAACAGAGGCTATATCAGCGAATTCCGGATGCTCGGTCTGATCCTTTCTGTCATCGAGATAGAACGCGATATGACAACTGGTGGGATCTTTATCAAGCTCGTCATAGATACTCTGATCCACCTCTTTGGTGAGAGGGCCTTCCGTGGGCGGCTCTGTGGGTTCACCTACGACTTCATAAAAATCTGCGGTAAGCTCCCTGACCTCGGGCATATCTAAAAGAGCACAGGCCTTTTCGGCATTGCCGTAAAATCTTATATATGTATCAGAGGCATCAGAGTAGCCCGGGAAGACATCTATAGGTGTGATCCCGTTTTCAGAGCAGAAACTCTCGACCTCTTTCATCATAAGTTCATAGAACTTTTCGCCGAAGCCTAATGAACGAAGATAGCTGGCACGGCGAGCGGCATACATATCATCCGAAGCATACCTATAATCATAAAACGGATTATAAAAAACAGAGTTATATTCAAGGCCTTCAAAATCCTTTGTGTTCTTGTACTCTTCTCCGGCAGCTTCTGCTTCTTCTATGATATTGTCAAGGTTCGCCGGTATGAAAACAAAGCACAGATCCTTGATTTCTTCCGGGTTCTCATTGATCCAGGAAGAATTCATATCCATAAAGAATTCCTTGTATGTCATGTCAGGCTGCTCTCCTCCGGTGGTAGGCTGAACAATAGCCGTATCTGTCGGGACAGTGTAGTCTTCATAGTCATCGGCCGGATAAGTCGGGGGATAGGTAGCCTCAAAGGTTATCTGTACATTTGATACAAGAGACGGTGCCGGAGCGATGCTTGCTGCCGAAGCGTAAACGGATGCGGCTGCAGATGTGATGAGCATTGCGGATGATATAACTGATATGATCGCTTTCTTTTTCATAATGATACCTCCCTGAAGTATTTGCATCTTCAAAAGTGCTTCTATATATAAATGTCAGAAATTGCCATAGTTTTTATCTGGAAAATGTAAAACTTATAATCTTTGTATATCTGCACAAAATGTCTTCAGTTTATTTGGCGGAATAAACAAAGACCGCAGAGCGGTCTTTGCATGGTGGAATAGTATGCAGATATCATCTGCGGAAAGGAGTTTAATCTATAGCCTCTGTAGCGGGCTGAGCCGGGTAAACGGGAAGGGGATTCTGTCTGTCGCTTATAACATAGAAGTAAAGAGTATCGCAGTCTGTCTCGTTGAGCACACCGTCGCTGTATACATCTGCATTTCTTTCCTGCTCGTCTGTGAATACGGATGTGGAGGCGAAACCGATGTGATTGCTGAGTGCAACATAATCGTCCATATTTACAAGGCCGTCAAGGTTCACATCGCCGGGAAGATAAAGGGATATGCCTGCATCGATGCACTGGATAGACATGGCATCGCTGCCGGTGATGCCGGGTGTGCCGTCGATATCGGCATTAGCCATGCCTTCATCGGTGAGGGGGTACTTCTCCTTGTCTGCGATGTACTGGAGTACGGAAACAACGTCAGAAACAGTGACCCTGCCGTCATTGTTGGCATCGCCCCTGATAACAGCAGCGGAGGGAGCGGAATATCCGTGCAGGAGCCTGCAGTATTCGCAGTTATCGCCGCCGGTGGGATGCTGTGTTGCGGGTTCGGTTGTGGTAGGCATATAGCTGAAGTCATCCCATACGGGGACTGTAGTAAAGTAGGAATCGTCACAGGTGCAGGGCTCTGTTGCGGGTTCTGTTGTGGTGGGTATTACGTCATAGTCGCCGCAGTCTGTACCATCTGTGGGATAATCCAGATCGTCGGTATCATAAATATACTGATCATAGTAGGGGTTTGAGAAATCGATATCAAGGATTACAGGCTCCTGTGCGAGCTTGTCAATCAGCTCGCGGTCAGCTATGCAGCGGAAGGTATAAGCCTCTTTGATATCCGGAGTGATTTCGTACTTTTCGCAGATCTTGTCTGTGAGACGGGTCGTTGTGAGGTCGCACATCATGCGGAACATCATTTCCTCGTCTTCGTAGGCATAGTAGAAGCCTCTCAGCTTATGTGCGCCGTAAGCAGCGATAGTATGGAGTGAGGGATCGACCTCGTTCTCGTCATACAGCTCACGCAGGTAGACGTTCACACGGCAGCCGGAGGGATCGTTCTCAAGCTGCTCATAGATCTGATCGTCTATGTACGGGGTCAGGGACTCTGTATAGGGCTCAGTGGGATTCTCTTCCGGATAGTCCTCCGGATCTACATAATATATACTGAGTGCTCTTTCAACGCCGGGCTGACCGGTGAGGGCGTATATGGTATTTGCATCTGCCTTGCATTCAAAGGCGATCAACTTGTCATTGTAGTAGACGGTGTAGGGATCAAACTTGTAATCTGTTATGCCGTTTGCGGCAGCAAATTCATCAAGTGCCTGAGTCTTGAGTTCATACAGCTTCTGTCCGTAGCCTATTGCGTACTTGTATGCGCTCAGCTTGCGGTTGAAGGTGTCAAGGTCTTTTGTATATATATAATCCTGAGCCTGCCAGTCGATATCGCTGAATGCGTCTGACTGCTGATACTCTCTTCCGGCTGCATCACAGGCGGCCTCGATCTCGTCAGTATTATCTGGCATGAACTCAACGGATACTTCCTTTATTACATCCGGGTTGTCATTGTACCAGTCAGAATCAAAGTACGTGAACAACTCTCTTGCGCTCATATCGGATGTTGATACACCGCAGGTCGTCGGTTCAACGCCGGGCTCGATGTAGTCGTAGAAGACAGGTGCAGTCGTAGGCTCGGGGCAGATGAAATCGTATATTTCTGCGGGCACGGTTGTACACTGAACAGCAGGTGCCGGGGCAGCTGCGGGGGCGATGTTTACTGCTGATGCATATATGGCTGCAACTGAGGATGAAGCGATCATAGCGGCTGATATAATAGATGATATAACTGTACTCTTTTTCATAATAATACCTCCTGATAATAGCTCGGGTGTTTTGTAATCGTGATTAAAAGCGCTTCTGTAATATAAATGTCCGGAAAGGCTATAGTTTTTATTTTCGTTTTTCAGATTTGGAACATCTCACAAAAAAATACCGCTGCGTTTGTCAGAGATAAACAAAGGACTGCCGGGGGCAGTCCTTGTAAACGTATTGAAAAACAGCGGTTTATTCCGGTTTATCGCCTATACGGCGGTTGATGAAGCGTGTGCGGAGCTTTGAGTACACTATCCTCTGCTCGCTGTAAAGGCCTCTGTAGCCTGAGAGCATATAGCTCACGGCACAGGCCACGATGAAGAAGGGCAGCCCCTGTCCGCCGAAGAGCTCCACGCTCAGTATCACGGAGGCTATGGGGCAGTTGGTGACTCCGCAGAAGAGTGCCGTCATGCCGACGGCGGCTCCCATGGATACGGGCATACCCAGCAGTGCGGAGAGCACGCTTCCGAAGGAGGAGCCGATGAAGAATACCGGGAATATCTCTCCGCCCTTGTAGCCCGAGCAGAGCGTGACCACGGTAAAGATCAGCTTTATGGCAAAGGCCAGCACAAAGGGACGCTCCTCAAATGCCCTGAGTATCATTGCTCCGCCTGTACCGTTGTAGTTGTAATTGCCGACGGCGAAGGTGAGCAGTATCACGATGATTCCTCCGAGACCGGCACGGAGGATGTGGTTCTTTATCTTGCGGAAGAGCTTCAGCGTAAGGCTCATGGCGGCACAGAAGATGACGCTGAGTATGGCACAGAGGGCGCCGAGAGCGGCTGTCTTCAGGTATCCCGCCGGAGCGGCTGCGGGCAGCTCCACCGTCATGGTGAGGTGGGTTATGCCGAACATGGAGGAGATGTAGCTTGCGGTCAGTGCGGCCACGGTGCAGGGGACTATGGCTGAGTAGTAGAAGATGCCTACGCTTATGACCTCCATGGAAAAGAGAGCCGCAGTCACGGGAGTGCCGAAAACAGCGGCAAACATGGCGCTCATGCAGCACATGGTCATTATGCGCTTGTCATCGTCATTGAAATGCAGCTTGCGTCCGGCAAAGGAACCGAGGGCAGCGCCTATCTGGAGGGATGCGCCCTCTCGTCCGCTGGAGCCTCCGCAGAGGTGAGTCATTACCGAGGCGACGAATATACAGGCCGCATGGTGTATGCCCATGGTCTTGTTGTCACGCACGGCGAGCAGCACAAGGTTGGTGCCCTTGTCGTGGCTGTAGTGCATGGCATCGTAGAATACCGATATCAGGGCGCCTGCCAGCGGCAGACACAGCTGCAGCCAGGGATGCTTCTCACGGAGAGACTCAGCGGTGCCGGAGCAGAGATGAAAGAAGGTGCCGGTAAGGCCGATGACTATACCCGCAAGAGAGCCGATAAACAGCCATTTCACGAAGCTCTTCAGCTCCGGCAGCTCCTCCCTTTTCAGTTCCTTTACCGCATCATTTATCAGCTTGCCCATATCAGTTCAGTGTCACAGGCAGGCCGTTTATCTCTATGGTGGGATCGTCTATATCGATGAGGAGACAGCGCCTGCCGTCAACTACGCTGGTGCGTACCTTGTCGGCTGCGGATGGTTTGATATTCACGGTTATTCCGGGTGCGGCCAGTACAGTCTTGTTCTCGACGAGGTTTGATACGGTCAGCGGAGTCTTGTTGCAGACCTTATCAAAGACCGGCTCTACCATCTCCACTCTCTCCTGCGGCACTCCGATGTCGGTGAGGATATCCCTGAGCTTTATATCGTCAAGGACAGTGCGGTCGGTATCGTCCTTGTTCTCGTCAGCCACCTCCTGCAGCTTTTCGTTCACGGACTTGATGACCATATAGTCAAGGTCATCGCCGACAACGGTCTTGAGGATGCTCTGGAAGCTGGATTTCTCGTTCTCGGCTGACATTACGAAGGTGCAGCCGAGTACGTCCTCAACTACCGATACATTGGGCTTAGAGGCTGCACGGGTATAGTACATGACATGGTTCACATCGGGGGAGCGGTTGCTGAATACAGGGTAGAGGAAGCCGTCTGAGGGAGCCTTGCTGATGATGAGCTCGGTATTTATCTTCTTGCTTATCTCGTTGTTGAAGGAATCGAAGATGAAGCCGTCGCTGCCTGTATTTACAGGGCATATCGCCGTGAGGAGATACTTGTAAAGCTCATCCTCGCCCTCGGCGTACTCATCGTTCTTGTCCTTGCGGCGGACGGTGTATACGCAGTAGGCAGTGATAACTGCAAAGGGGCCTTCGTAGGCTATATTATTGGCGATGTGGTTGAGGAAGGTCTCACAGGCAGCCTCGTCCTTGAGCTCGGATTTCAGCAGGCTGTAGAGTATCTCCTGGGGCTTGCCCTCTTCGTATGCTTCGTTCGGGAATTCGTATTCGAGGAAGGACTTGCCCACATTGGTGTTGAGCACCTTTTTCAGTGTCTCGTCGTATACGTCATGCTCCTCCACCGGCATGGTCAGGCAGGAGGTGACGGTGTGGCAGCGCAGGTTCTTCTCGGCGTCAACGAATCCGGTGAGGACTCTCTCCATTATGAAGAATCCGCTCTTGTCGGAAAAATTCTTCTTTATCTCAGCTGTTTCCTTCTTGTTCATATCATACTATCCTTTCTGTTGCTGCTCTCAGAGATTGAGCATTACCTCTGCGAGCTTTATGTCCTCGGGTGTGGTTATCTTGATGTTGGTGTAGTCACCGGTAGTCATGGCGACCTTGCCGCCTATGGCTTCGACGAGCTGGCAGTCATCCGTGAAGTCGAGACCGTGTTCGAGTGCAAAATCGATGCCCTCGAAGTAGAGGTCACGCCTGAAGACCTGCGGGGTCTGGGTTATATAGAGGTACTTCCTCGGTGGAGTATCGGTGATAAGGCCGTCGGATACGGTCTTGATGGTGTCCTTGACCGGCACGCCGAGAGTTGCACCGCCGAAAACAGAGGCATCCTTTATGGTGCGCTCGATATGCTCCGGCTTCACAAGGGGGCGTGCGCCGTCATGGACTGCGATGAGCTCAGTCCCCTTGGAGATGCACCTTACTCCGTTGATAACGCTTGCCTGACGGGTGTCTCCTCCTGTGGTGCACTCCTTCAGCTTGGTGATGCCTGCGGCTTCTGCCTCAGCCCGGATCGCCGGTATATCGGCCTCGCGGGCAACGATAATTATCTCCGAAACGCTTTCGCATTTCTGGAATGCCTGCATGGTGACGCCGATAACGAGCCTGTCTCCGAGGGGGAGGAGTATCTTGTTCACTCCGCCCATACGGGTCGAATTACCGGCACATACGATTATAACTGATGTAGTCATGACTGTCTCCTGTTCAGTCCTCTGAGGGCTCGGTCGGGGCCGTTCTTATGCGAAGCTCCGGCAGCTCGTTCAGAGTATGGTAGTAGTTGAATAAGCCGTCCTCTGCGGAGAGGTCGTTCTCTCCTGTGGCGGGCGGGGCGAATATCCTGAGGGTAAGGTCGGCGGGACCCTTCAGCCTGCTGCCGAAGAATGCGGGCATCAGGTCGATACGCCGTGCCTCCGGCGACTTGTAGAACCAGCGGCCGTTTATCTCGAGCATGAGGTTGGAATCATCAGTGAATACAGCCTCAAAGAATACCGGATCCTTCTCAAGATGTACGGGTATCTCAATGCCCTCTGCGTCCTCTGAGCTGCCCCAGCGAAGTGTAACCGGGAGAGAGACCTCTCCTGTACGTGTCATGGAGGGCAGGAAGCGCTCCCGGTTTATGATCTCACGGAATGTCTCCATGACCGGCTGCTCCGTTCCGACGGAGGGATCGTTGGGATCCTGTATCTCGAGACCGAGTCTTCCTCTGTCGCGGAACTGATAGAAGCAGAGCGCATCGAGCCAGTGGTCCCTGTCCTCTTCAAGTCTGTCGCAGAAGAGGCGGAGCATATCGCACTGCTCATAGGGGCCTGTGACATCGCCGTCGGCATTGAATTCGCTCATTACCATAGGTTTGCGGGAACCGCCGCAGAGCTCGCTGAACCTCTTCTGACTGAGCTTTGCGGCTGTGTATATGTAGTCTATGCTCCAGCGCTTGTGGGAATTACCTCCGGGTTCGGCTGTATCAAAAGGCCAGCCCCAGTGCAGAGCCATATACTTGTCAACTGACCATACATCCGTATCACGGACAGCCTGGGCGAATTCCTTTTCCATGACCATCTCGCCGGGTCTGGAGATATCCTCCACACCGCCGATACAGAGGACGGTCTGCACGTTGGGTGCCTCAGCCTTGATGATACGGCAGGAACGGCAGTAGAAATCAGCCACCTCCTGGTAGGAGGCTCTCTTGTTGAAGGCAAACCAGTTGCCGGTGGCTTCATGGTTGATGCGCAGGAAAAGGCGCCCGAAGGGACGGAGGTCGCGGCCGATGGCAGCAAGCATTTCATCCGTTACAGCCGGGTCTATGGTAAGGGTCAGGGTAACGTCCTGACCGTGGCGGCGTATGTCGCGCATACAGCTGAAGGGCTCGCCGCCGGTATTGCCTCCGATGCCGCCGAGATAGGGGAAGTAGTCGTCATAGGGATAGCCCCAGGGCTCATTCACACCGGCATCCTTCATAGCTTCCGAGATGCGTGCCGGCCAGTGTTCATCGAAGGGATAGTAGCAATACATCAGGGATATGCTCCGCATCGGTCTGCCGAGACGGCTGAGGATATAGTCCTGTCCGACATACTCGCCGCGTTCGCTTCCGTCGCCGAGATCCGCAGCGCATTCAGCTCTTCCCATGATGATGCTGTAGATATTGCTCATGGATATCTCCTTTCGGTATGATGTCTGTCCTTATTATTATAATATGACAGGAGCGTGATGTCAACTTTGTGGAAATATTTCGGCGTTTTTATAATGATATTAAGCTCAGCCCGCACCCACTTCTGAATTCATAATTCATAATTCTTAATTCATAATTAGCTGTATCGCCTCCGGCAGTCAGCGGTACAAGTCGTGATTTACAAAAACGAGGGACAGAAGGAAATGCGCAGGGACCGCCTTTGGCGGTCCGCAGGTTGACGAATCGCTTAATAGATGCGGGCATGACTGTAGGGGCGGGACGATGTGGGCATCGCCCCCTACACAAAATCCGCCCACCACAAAAAAGCAGCCGCTCACATTAAGTTGCCCGTGCGATAGCCCACTTTAGCCTGCGTGTCTGAATTAAAAGCAAAAGCTGACAGGT
>CAMKMD010000076.1 GCA_946413815.1 uncultured Ruminococcus sp. | reverse complement strand
AACGAGTTCGGTGTTATCAGACCTCAGTCTAACGTTCGTCTGAACCAGGTTGGTTACTTCGAGAACCTCACTAAGAAGGCTTCTTACGTAACAGATGCTTCTACACCTCTTACATTCCACATCTATGATTCTTCCGGAACTGAGGTATACAAGAATACTGCAAGCAAGGTTATCTCTGATGACTACGATTCCGGTACACCTGCTGATACAACCGCTACTCTTGATAAGGGTACAGGTACAAAGTACAAGGATTCCGGTAAGTACGTTCAGATCCTTGACTTCTCTGACTTCACAACCGGCGGCACCGGCTACTACATCGTTGTTGATGATACAACCGGTGTAAGCGGCACAAGATCCGGTAAGCAGGAAGCAGCTTACGATACAACTGTTGAAGGCGGCAAGGTAATGTGGACAAACTGGAAGACAGGCGTTTCTTACCAGATGAACAAGTCCCACGACTTCAACATCGCTAACACAGTATACGATGGACTCCTCAGAGACTCTATCAACTACTTCTATCAGAACCGTTCAGGCTGCCCGATCGAGTCTGCATACATCTCATCAGGCGACAAGAATTCACTTTCTCATACTGAGTTCGGACACAGCCCTGATACAGCTTATGTACAGTCCAAGTGGATCAAGGCTTACGATGCTAAGTTTGACGGCGATAAGACATACTCCATCACAGCTACAGGCGGTTGGTACGATGCCGGTGACCACGGTAAGTACGTTGTTAACGGCGGTGTTTCTGTATGGACACTCCAGAATATGTACGAGATGACCAAGAAGCTCGGTACAGATGCTAAGTGGACAGACGGCAAGACAATGCTCGTTCCTGAGGGCGGCGACAAGGTTCCGGATGTACTCGACGAAGCAAGATATGAGCTCGACTGGATGTTCGACATGATCGTTGACAGCAAGGATCCTTACTACGGCAAGGATGCTGGTCTCGTTTACCACAAGCTCCACGACCACAAGTGGACAGGTCTTGCTATCCACGCTTGGAAGTACGAGGGCTTCGAGGAAATGAGCCGTATCGTTAAGCCTCCGACGTATGCAGCTACATTCAACATGATCGCTTGTGCTGCTCAGGCTGCACGTCTCTGGAAGGATTTCGATTCTGCTTATGCTGACGAGTGCCTCAAGCACGCTGAGACATCACTGGCTGCTGTTGAGAAGCTCAAGAGCAAGTGGGATATCAAGGAAGGCGCATCACTCGAGCAGGATGATACAAAGGGCACAAACAAGAGAGGTGACGATGTTTACTTCGCTCCTCTGGATCAGGCTATCGGCGGTGGTCCTTACGGTGATACATACGTAGGCGATGACTACTACTGGGCACTCTGTGAGCTCTATGCTACAACAGGTAAGGAAGAGTATCTCACAAAGCTCAAGGAATACAAGAACCCCAACGACTCCACAGAAATGGATAAGGCTCTCAGCCTGACATCCAACCTCGGCGGCGGCGAGAACAAGGGTTCATTCAGCTCATTCAACTGGGGCTGTACATCAGGTCTTGGTACTCTGTCACTCTACCTCAACTCTGAGGGATACGTTTCAGAGGCTGACCACGCAACAGTAGTTAACTCCATCCTCAAGGCTGCTGATAACTACATCGAGGAAGAGGACAAGCAGGGTATGGGTATTCCTTACCACGGCTCATCCTTCCAGGATGATATCAACATCGGACCTGGCATCACAGTTACAGGTTACGAGTGGGGCTCCAACTCCTTCGTTGCTAACAACGCTATCGTAATGGCTTATGCTTACGATGCTTCTAAGGAGAAGAAGTACATCAATGGTGCTTCAACTGCTATGGACTACATCTTCGGACGTAACGGAAATGACTTCTCTTACGTATCCGGTTACGGTGACCGCGCTCTCCAGTATCCTCACCACAGACTCTGGGCTCACGGCGTAGATCCTGAGTTCCCGATGGCTCCTGCTGGTTGTCTCTCCGGCGGTCCTGGTGCTGGTATGCAGGATCCCTACGTTGGCGGTCTGGGCTACAAGAGAGGTACTCTCGCAAGCCAGAAGTGCTACGTTGACTCTGCTGAGGCATGGTCTGTAAACGAGATCACAATCAACTGGAATGCTCCTCTTGCTTGGATGGCTAACTACCTCATGGACGTTGCTCCTAAGGTTGATAGTGTGCAGCCTGAAACAAAGCCTGTTGTAACTCCTACAACAGATCCTACACCCACTACACCCACACCTACACCTGGCGGTTCTACATCTGCTAAGCTCTGGGGCGATGCTAACGAGGACAGCAAGGTTAACGTTGCTGACGCAGTAGCAGTTCTCCAGTACATCTGCAACCAGACAAAGTATGCTCTTACAGAGCAGGGTCTTGCTAACGCTGACCTTGTTGATCCTGGTAAGGGTATCACTGGTGACGATGTAAGCGGTATCCAGAAGCTCGATGCTTCACTGATCAGCCAGGCTGATTGCCCGCTTACAGCAGAGCAGCTCAAGGCAAAGAAGTAATTCTTTGACTAAAAGCGGTTAAGCAATAACTAATAAGGCTGTACGGCGAAAGTCGTACAGCCTTTCCTTATATCCGCACCCGGCATATCGTCGCATGGTGCGGATAAATTTATACAGACATAAAAAAATGCTGTACCTTGCGGTACAGCATTTATCGGTATCAGTGATCAGACACCGTACTTGTTTGTAGCAACCGGAACGCCGGGGCCCATTGTGGAAGCAACTGTGCAGCTCTTGAGGTAAGTACCCTTAGCAGCAGCAGGCTTAGCCTTAACGATAGCCTCCATGAGTGTGGAGAAGTTCTCCTCCAGCTTCTCAGCGCCGAATGAAGCCTTGCCGATGGGGCAGTGGATGATGTTGGTCTTGTCGAGACGATACTCGATCTTACCAGCCTTAGCGTCCTGAACAGCCTTAGCTACATCAGGAGTAACTGTACCAGCCTTCGGGTTAGGCATGAGACCACGGGGACCGAGGACCTTACCGAGACGTCCTACAACACCCATCATGTCAGGTGAAGCAACAACAACGTCGAAGTCCATCCAGTTCTCCTTGGTGATCTTGTCAACCATATCGAGACCGCCAACGTAATCAGCGCCAGCTGCCTGAGCAGCCTCATACTTGTCTTCCTTGCAGAATACGAGAACTCTTACGTTCTTACCTGTACCGTTGGGAAGTACAACAGCGCCTCTAACCTGCTGGTCAGCGTGACGTGAGTCAACACCGAGACGGATGTGAGCCTCGATAGTCTCATCGAACTTTGCCTTTGCGTTCTTGCAAACTAAATCCAGAGCCTCTGCGGACTCATAGAGCTTGTTATAATCAACAGCCTTTGCGCTGTCAACATATTTCTTGCCGTGTTTCATTATATATCCTCCTATTTAAGTGGTAATACCGGGATTATCGTTACCCGGTTAGCGGAATTTTCCTCCCACCAATAGAACTCTGAACGGGAATCCCTGAGGGTGCCCCTTCATCATTCATCAGTCAACTACTACAACGCCCATTGAACGAGCTGTACCAGCGATCATGCTCATAGCAGCCTCGAGTGAACCAGCGTTCAGGTCGGGCATCTTTGTCTCAGCGATCTTCTGGATCTGCTCCTTGGTGATGTTAGCAACCTTGGTCTTGTTGGGTACTCCTGAGCCGCTCTCGATGTTGCAGGCCTTCTTGATAAGAACTGCTGCGGGGGGAGTCTTTGTGATGAAGGAGAATGAACGGTCTGCATATACTGTAATAACTACAGGAATGATCATGCCGATATCGTTCTTTGTTCTCTCGTTGAATTCCTTTGTGAATGCCATGATATTAACGCCGTGCTGACCGAGTGCCGGACCAACAGGCGGGGCAGGAGTAGCCTTTCCTGCTGCGATCTGAAGCTTAATGTAGCCAACTACTTTCTGTGCCATGTATTCGCACCTCCATAAATGTGGTAAACGGCGGGATAAGAATTATTTTATCCCTCCCACTGAGGTCACCTTGACCTCTCTTTGACCTGTGTTCTGCCGCCGGAATGAAGTCCGCCGGACTTAATCCTCCACTGTTATTACCTGATTGATAGGCAGTGTAGTGGGGGTCTCGCGTCCGAACATTGATACAAGAAGATCAACTGTTCTTTCCTCGAGATCGATGTTCTGAACAACTCCGATAAAGCCGTCCATAGCTGTGCCGTTGATCTGTACTCTGTCGCCCACCTTGAAGTTGATCTCAATGGTGGAGGAGACATCGATACCGAAGAGCTTCTTTACTTCCTCCTCAGAAAGGGGAGTAGGCTCTGAAGCCGGACCAACGAAGCCTGTGCAGCCTCTGGTGTTTCTCACAACATACCATGAATCGTCAGTGACGATCATCTTGACCAGAACGTAACCCGGAAAGGTCTTACGCTCGATCGTTTTGCTTTTTCCGTCGGTGATCTCTTCGACCACTTCGGTAGGAACTCTGACTTCATTGATAAGATCATGAAGCTTTCGGTTTTCAACAACCTTCTTAATATTCTCGGCTACCTTGTTTTCATAACCGGAATAAGTGTGGATGACATACCACTTTGCTGCTTCTGACATTAGCAATCCTCCTCAGATTTCCTTTTTACTGGTAGATCAGACGCATCAATGCAAGGAATCCTGTATCGAGCAGACCAACGATGATGGCTGCACCAGCAACAACTGCAAGAACTACAGAAGTGTTGTTGAATACGGTCTTCTTTGACGGCCATACTACCTTCTTGAATTCGATTCTTAAGTCCTTGAACCACTTTGCGATCTTACCGGGCTGCTTTTTCTCAGCCTTCTTATCGCTCTTCTTCTCAGACTTCTTCTTCTCAGAAGTATTTTCCTGATTATTGGCCATAAAAATACTCCCCTCGCTTACTTGGTTTCCTTGTGAAGAGTGTGCTTTCTGCAGAACTTGCAATGCTTCATCATTTCGATTCTGTCAGGATCATTCTTCTTGTTCTTTTTGGAAACATAGTTGCGCTGCTTGCACTCTGTACAAGCTAATGTGATCTTAACTCTCATGTTCGGCACCTCCTGAATTATTTCTTTCTCCTTGCGGAGACAGCTTGATTTGCCTCCCTCGTGAGGGGCAAAAAAATAAACCCCATACGAGGTATTAACATTATAACATACTCTCTTATTTTTGTCAAGGGTTTTCCGGAAATTTTTTGCGATATTCCGTTATTTGTCCATGTTAGACATAATACTGTGCAGCATCCCTCACCTTATGTGAGGGGCTGCACAGTAAATATCTGCCGTTTATCAGAGGAATACGTATTTGAGTATGAACAGCACCGTGAGTATGTACATTATGGGGCTGATGCTCTTTCTCTTTCCGCAGAAGAGATTGATGACAACATAGGAGATAACGCCGAAGGAGATACCCTCCGAGATGCTGTAGAAGAGGGGCATGGCGATGATGCAGAGGTAAGCGGGTATAGCATTTGCGTAGTTGTTCTCCCCGAACTTTATCTCAGTGATAGTGCTGAACATAAGGAAGCCGACGATGATGAGCGCCGGAGCGGTGGCAAATGCAGGGATAGCAGTGAACAGAGGCGCAAGGAACATGGAGATAAGGAAGAGCACACCTGTCGTGATGGCTGTAAGTCCTGTCCTTCCTCCGGCAGCAACGCCTGCTGAGGATTCAACGAAGGTTGTCGTCGTGGAGGTGCCGAGGACAGCGCCCGAGGTGGTGGCAACAGCGTCTGCCATGAGTGCAGGCTTGATGCCGGGCAGCTTTCCGTTCTTATCGAGCATACCCGCCTTTGTGGATACACCGATGAGGGTGCCGAGGGTATCGAAGAGGTCAACGAAGAGGAAGGAGAAGATAACAACGATGAAGTTGAATACACCCACTGCGCCGAAATCAACGCTGAAGCACTGACCGAAGGTCTCACCCAGCTTTGAGAAATCCGTAATGGAGAAGGAGGGCAGCAGTGAATAGAATCCGTTGTCGGGGTCAATGGTGTAGAGGCCGGTCGCCTGACAGAGGATGCCGAGTATCCATGTGCCGACGATGCCGATGAGTATGGAACCTGGCACCTTCTTTATGTAGAGTACAGCCGTACCGATAACACCGATGAGAGCGAGGAGAGCGCAGATACCGGAGGTAGTGAAGTTCTCTCGGAAGCTGCAAAGGGAGACGAGGGTAGCGGAGTCAACAGCAAGCCCTGCGTTCTGAAGTCCGATGAAGGCGATGAAGAGACCGATTCCCACTGATACAGCTCTTTTCAGAGTAAGGGGGATGGCATCGAAAATGGCTTCACGCACATTCGTAAGGGAGAGTATGATGAATATGATACCTTCAATGAAGACGGCTAAGAGCGCCACCTGCCAGGGGTATCCCATAGTGCCGCAGACGGTGTAGGCCATGTAGGCGTTGAGACCCATGCCTGCGGACAGAGCGAAGGGGAGGTTAGCCATGAATGCCATGCAGGCCGTACCGATGAAGGATGCAAGACAGGTAGCCAGCAGAACCGCCGTGCTGTCCATTCCGGCAGCGGAGAGGACACTCGGATTGACGGCAAGTATGTATGCCATAGTCATGAATGTAGTCAGGCCGGCGGTCACCTCAGTCCTGACATTGGTTTTGTTGGCCTTCAGTTTGAATAGTTTCTCAAGCATTGCTCTTCTCCTTTTCTGTGTTGTATTCGGCTATGTATGGCAGGCTGCGGTAGAATTCGCCGTAATCAAGACCGTAGCCTATGACGAAGTGATCGGGGATGGTGAAAAGGGAATAGTCGGCATTCAGCTCAACGATACGTCTCTCCGGCTTGTCAAGAAGAGTTACCACCCTGAGGGATGAAGGCTTGCGGGCATTCAGCAGTTTGAGAACGTCATTGAGCGTTCTGCCGGTGTCGATGATATCCTCAACGATTATGACATCGCGTCCGGCGACATCCTGCTGTATATCCATAGTGATGTTGACGATGCCCGAGGACTGAGTGCTCTCATAGTAGCTCTTTGCCGCCATGAAGCCTATCTCACAGGGGACGCTCACAGCTCTGCACAGGTCGGCAAGGAATATGAAAGAGCCCTTGAGGATGCTGACGAGGAGCACCGGCGAACCGTTATAGCAGGAATCTATGAACTCTCCCGCCTTTTTCACCTCATTGCGTATCTCCTCCTCACTTATGAGCACACGCTTTATACCACTCAGGTATTCTTCTTTGCTTCTGATCTCCATAAAACCACCTCATTACTGTCTTTTTCAGCTTCGGAAAGCTATACATTAATTATAACACCGCACAGGTTATCAGTCAACACAAAACGCTGTTTTTCGCCGGATTTTTGGAAGAAATATGCACAAACCGCTCTGCCGCCGCCGAGAGAAGATTATACTGTACAGCGTACTGATCTTACGTGACATAAAATGCCCTGTTTCCGATACGATTATTCATTGTTTCCGAACTCCGCAGATGCTATAATTATAGTAGACAGACAGACCTTTCAGGGAAAAATAATAAGGAGGGTAACTGATATGAATGCAATAAAGAAGCTTGCTGCACTCTCAGCAGCCATAGTCACAGCCGCCGCCGTGCTGCCGTATGTACCGGCGGGAAATGAAACTGCCTCAGCAGCCGGAAAGGTTCTTGCCTTTCCGGGAGCAGTCGGCGGAGGCAAGTACGCCACCGGCGGCAGAGGGGGAGAGGTCTACCACGTAACGAACCTCAATGACAGCGGCGAGGGCTCCTTCCGTGATGCCGTAAGCCAGTCCGGGCGCATAGTAGTCTTTGATGTCAGCGGTACCATAGAGCTGAAGGGCAATATCCTCTGCCATGACGATATCACCATAGCGGGACAGACTGCACCGGGCGGCGCAGGCATAACCCTGAAGAACTACAAGATGGGTATGTCAGGGGATAATATAATATGCCGCTATATCAGCTCACGTCCCGGTCCCTACGCCTCGACCACTTCCGGCAACGATGCCTGGGGCGGCGCCAAGGGCTCCGGCTCCATCATAGACCACTGCTCCATGGGCTGGACAACTGACGAGCAGTGGGGACTCTACTCCAACAACAAGAACTATACCGTGCAGTACTGCGTCATAGGCCCCGCCGACTCATGGGGCGGACATAAGAAGGGACTTCACGGCTTCGGCATCATGATGGGCAACGGCTCACTCAGCTTCGACCACAACCTTATCATACACAATGTTTCCCGCAACTTCCGCGGAAAGGTGCCCGGCACCGAAGTCGCCGATTTCACCAACAACGTTATCTACGACTGGGGCTATCAGACAGCCTACGGCACCATAGGGCATCTGAACTATGTCAACAACACCCTGAAGGCCGGAAAGTCAACGACAGGCGGCTATCACTGGATGTATGTAGACAGCACCACGAGCCCGCAGAACTTCAAGGTATACTGCGGCGGAAACCGTATGATAAACAAGGACGGCTCTCTCAACCAGATAACCTCTGACAACTGGGCGGGAGTGACGGTCAAGGAATCCATAGGCATCACGAAGAATGACCTCTACAGCGCACAGCCTTTCCCCATAATGCAGGACGGCGAGAACGTATCCTCAGTACAGGGTGCAGAGAGTGCAGAGGCCGCCTTCGACCACGTTGTCAGCTTTGCCGGAAACGGCACAGCCCCCGGCAAAAGGACTGCCATAGACCAGCAGTGTGCCGCCGATGCGAAGAACGGCACAGGCAGCTGCTCCGGCACCTCTGCCTATGACAGCTCCGTTACCGACCTTAACAAGTACAGTATACAGTGCGGCGTGACCTATACCTACCCCTCTCCTGTCACAAAGAAGGAGATTACCGACGCCGACAACGACGGCATGGATGACTCCTGGGAGCTTGCAAGAGGCCTTGACCCGAACGATCCCACCGATTATAAGGGCGATTACTGCGGCCTCGGTTATAACAATATAGAGTACTATATAAACGATCTTACCGTTGATTCCTTCCCGGCTGGAGTAGTGGAGCTCTCACCTGAGACCTCCTTCCCCGGCATATCGGCCTATGATACCATAGAGGCGGAGAGCTTCACCTCACAGGAGGGTATACAGGCAGAGGAAGGAAATATCGGCTACATCGAAAACGGCGACTGGGTGATGTTCCGCAAGGTGGACTTTGAGGACGGTGCACACAGCTTCACAGCTAAGGTATCCGGAAATCCGGCAGTGATAGAGCTTTACACCGACGGCCTGAGCGGCGCTCCTGCTGCAAAGGTGAGATTCTCCGGCACCTCCGGCTATGATGACTATCAGGAGGTCACCTGGGGCATTCCTCAGATAACTGCCGGCCATAACCTGTATATGCGTTTCACAGGCGGCGACGGCTACCTGCTCAATATGGACAGTTTCGTATTCGGTAAGGAGATCATACCCGTCGGCGGAAAGCTGATACAGGATGTCAGCGTGAGCGAGAGTGCGCATCCTCTCAGCTGGGAGGTCGCAGATCAGGTATCTGCCGGTTCTCCGGTATTCGGCGACCGTGACTTCACCTTTGCCTCCTTCCCGCAGGAACTTTCCGGAGCCGAGCAGCTCCTCACAGCCTGCGATGACAAGGGTGCATCCGGCGAAGTTGCTTCCTTTACCGCCGGAGAGGATATGGAGCTGTATGTCGGCCTTGATACCCGCCTTGAAAAGGTACCGGACTGGCTCAGCGGCTATACAAAGACCTCTCTTACAGCCGTAACGGACAATGATGTGACCTTTGAACTGTATACAGCGAATTACACAAAGGGCGGCAAGGTGATGCTCGGCGGCAACGGCCAGACAAGTTACTGCGTGAACTATACAGTCTTTGCAAAAGCCTCCGGTCAGCCTGCAACGGAGCCTCCCACGGAAGAGCCAACGGAGATACCGACAGAGCCGGAGATAACAGAGCCTCCCACGGAGGAGGAGACAGCCGCTCCCGTATACGGCGATGCAAACGGCGACGGCACGGTGAACGTAGCTGATGCGGTTGCAGTCCTCCAGTACACAGTAAATCAGGTAAAGTACCCCATGACGGAGTACCAGATACTCTGCGCCGATATCGACGGGGCCGCAGGAATAACCGGCTCTGATGCGATAATTATACAGAAAGTGGATGCCGGCCTTATCACGAGGGACGAATTACCGCTGAAAAGCCCATAAGAAATCATTCAAAAGTGAATAATTATAAATACTGTCACGCCCTGTTTCCGGTGCATTCCGGAAGCAGGGCGTTTTCTCTGGATAATTTTTCATCAGAGGTATTGACAAAACAGGAAATATGTGCTACAATAATGGCGTTGTATTGTATCCCTTCGGGGAATAATAACAAGGAGGAATTTAATATGAAAAAAATGGACGCAAAGTCACTCGTACTGTTAGGACTGCTGTCGGCAATCGTCGTACTGTTCAGCTTTACTCCTATCGGCTCGATACCCATCGGACCGCTGGTAATCACGCTGAACATAATCCCGATCGCCATTGCTGCAATCGCTCTCGGACCCACAGGCGGACTGATCGTGGGATCTGTATTCGGACTGTTCAGCTTCCTTCAGTGCTTCGGCATCGGCATCCCCAGCGGAATGGGCGCAACTCTTGCAGGCATCAGCCCCTTCCTCGCATTCGTTCAGCGCTTTGTCCCCAGAGCACTTGACGGCTTCCTGGTGGGCCTTATCTTCAAGGGCACCTCAAAGGCAGCAGGAGTAAGCATTGCAAGCTTTGTTACAGGCTTCTTCTCAGCTTTCCTGAATACGCTCTTTTTCATGGGCGCACTTGTGCTTCTCTTCGGTCATACAGAGTACGTACAGGGCCTTATGGACGGCAGGAGCTTCCTTCCCTTCGTAGTCGGATTTGTAGGCATAAACGCAGTATTTGAGATGCTGGCAAGCACGATCATCTCCGGCGCTGTAGGTACAGCCCTCTACAAGGCAAAGCTTATCAAGCCTGATGTAAAAAAGGCTGAGCAGAACTAAGACATACCAAAAACAAATATGATACAACACAGGCCCTGAGGTATTTACCTCAGGGCCTTTTAACTGTTGCCATTCATACTGATATGGTGTATAATTATAGCAAACCACCGTAAAAGGAGGCGGGATATGAACGCATACGACTTCGACAACACCCTCTACCGCGGCGAGAGCTCCGTAGACCTTGCCATTTTCATGATAAGAAACAACAAAAGGATAATACTCTGGCTTCCGAAGATATTCTGGGGGCTTCTCAGGTATAAGCTCTGTCTCATAGGACGTGAGCGGATAGAGCAGCTTATCAACTCCTTCATGCAGGCCGTACTACGTGACCGTGAGGAGGTGCTGGGCATAATGGAGGATTTCTGGGCGCAGCATTCCCGCAAGCTGGATGCTGCCATGATAAGCCGTATAGGGAAGGACGACATCATCATATCCGCCAGCCCTTCATTCCTGCTTGAAGCTATAAGTGACCGCCTCGGCACAAAGAACCTTGTCTGCTCCGAGGTGGATTTTGATACCATGAGTGTATCAAGGCTCAACTTCGGCGAGAACAAGGTAAAGCGCTTCCGTGAGCTTTACGGCGGGCAGGGGATAGACTGCTTCTACACCGATTCCTACAACGACAAGGCTCTGATGGATATCTCCGGTCAGGTCTTTATCGTAAAGAAGGGGAGGGTCAGGCGTATCAGGTGATATCTATGATATCCGCCATTATCCTCTCGTCAATGTGATACGGACAGAGAGCGAGCTTTGCAGCATTCGCAAGCACAGTCTCCGCCGACCTTTCAAGGAGCCCCCGCTCCGCCTTGACGGGAGCAACAGAGGCGATGAAGCTGCCCAGCTCATCCGTATCCCTGAATCCCGCAGCACTGAGCACCTCGGCACGTCTCTCAGGAGCGGCATATTTCAGGTATCCGCTCTGGAATGCACCTACCGCCGCACCGTGGGGTATGCCGGCTTCGTATGTAAGCAGGTAACTCAGGGAGTGGGGGATAGTGGTGCCTGTCTGCGCTATTGACATACCGGCAAGAGTGGAGGCGTTCATCAGCGCCTGCGCCCCCTCCTGAGTCAGCGCAAGGGTGCCGTCAAGGAAGGCCCTGCATCCTGCCCATTGACGCAGTCCCGTGAATACCGTCATATCGCTGTAGGAATCCGCAAGGGTATTTACAGCGCTTTCAATGAGATGTGACAGGGCATCGACAGCCGTTACAGCTATGAGCTTTGCCGGCGCATACATCAGGTACTTTCCGTCAACAAGTGCGATATCCGGGAATACCTTTTTCTTTGCCGAGACCTTTGTACCCAGGTCATGGCGTGTGAGCACTGATACAGCAGTTGCCTCCGAGCCCGTGCCGCAGGTAGTCGGCACCGCAGCAACAGGGAGCGATGAACACTGCCCCTCCTCGTAGAGGTACTCCCACGATTCTCCGCTGTTCTTCATCATTATGGCAGCAGCCTTGGCAGCATCCAGCGGAGAGCCGCCGCCGATGCCGATAACGAAGTCAGCGCCGGCGCTGAGACCTTTTTCCCCTGCAGCCATGACCGTTTCGACCGACGGGTTTTCCTCAACGCCGTCAAAAACAGTATAGGCAGTGCCGTGTTCCCTGAGTGCATAGAGCACATCATCAAGAGAGCCGTTTACGGCGGAGGAATGCTTTCCGGTGATGATGAGAGCGTGTTTTCCGAGAGCGCATAACTCTGCGGAGTGTCTGCTGACGCAGTCGTTTTCGCTGTAGATAAGTGTCGGCATGAAAAATCGCATAATAACCCTCTTTTCTGTCAGTATATCAATGTCTGCGGCAGCTGCCGTTCTGAACAGGCCGCAGCTTTTCCCTGTTGATGAAAAAACTTTGCAAAAGCCGAAAAGACCGCAGTATTTGGCTTGACAAAGCATGGATGTTCATTTATAATTAAGGTATAATTTATAAAGGAGGAAAATACCATGAGTGTATTAGACCTTAGAAAAGACCTCTTCCTGTGTCCGGTCGTTTTTGAGAGCGACAAGATAGATGAAAACAACATCCCCCTCCAGCTTTCCGAGCCCGATAAGGAGCTCCATTTCACCCTCAAGGCGAAAGAGATGGCAGATAACGGTGCAGAGCTGCACTGTGTGGATGAGCTGCCTGATGGTATGGAGACTGCAAAGGAGCCCTTCGGCGGAGACATCCATCTGAGACTTCTGAACGCACCCGACGGCAGCAGATTCATACCCCTGTTCATCAGCTACAGTATCATGACAGACATCTTCGGCAAGAACATCCATGTTGGAGTTATCAGCTTCGATGACGCCTATGAGCTCTGCAGGAACGAGGAGAGCATCGCCGGTATAGTAGCTGCTCCGGGTATACTGGACAACCTTATAATGCGCACGGGAATAGAGGAATTCTACAACAGCTTCAATAAGTGAGAACAGCAGGACGTATCACAGGATGCGTCCTGTTTTTTGTCAGTCCGGCTTGACCCTTTCCTGTACCGGGCTGCTGTACTTCTCAATATCGGCTGACCACATCCTGCGAAGAATGTCGGTGATCAACATTTCATTTCCGGCCTCACGCATAGTACGCTCACGCTCTTCTACTGATCTTGTGCGTGCCGGATCTATTTTCCTGCTCTTGCATTTTTTGATGAATTCTTAAAAGGTATCCGTCAGCAGCTTAGGCTTCATCCATTTTTCGTGATCGCAGAAAAAGACCTTGCCGGAGTTTTCCTGTGAAAGACCTATGACGAAATAGTTTCCGAAGGAATCCTTTGCGACCGGAAGAATATCCTTTTCCGGAAATTCCTCAAGAAACGGTATCATGTCAAAGCTGTATTCAACATCGCCGATACCGTAAAACGCACGGATATCAGAGTCAGTGCGGTTAAGCTTGAAATCAGTGTCCACAGTTTCACCGCCGTTGCAGCGTATCATGAAACGCCTGTAACATCCGGCAGCCGGATGTTGTTCTTCTCCTCGAATGCGGCAACTGCCGCTTCCGTATCCATGCCATCTGTACGGTATTTAGATATCAGCATAGTATCCTCATTCTGGTGAAATGGCCTTTTATGAAATCAGAGAACACGATCCCTGAGGTATTTCAGCAGTCCCTGACATCCCTCTTCGATATCGCTGTAGGCTTTGCCGAAGTCCCGGGTGTACCATGGGTCTGAAACATCATCTCCGCGCCCCGCAAAGGTCAGGAGCTTGTAGATCTTCCCGTCCTTATCGCTTCCGAAGATGCGGTTCATGTTGCGGATGTTGGCAGTATCCATGCCGATGAAGAGATCGCAGCGGTCATAATCTGACTTGCGAAGCTGTACAGCAGTCTTTCCGTCGCAGCGGATTTCTGCTTCCTCTCATATAACAAAATTACGCCTAATGAGAAAGACAATCCACCAAGAACAATAAAGAATGACCAAACTGCATTCCAGTACGGTGAGGCAGTGTCAAACATCAATTGCAGCAAGCGGCTCCATAGTTTCAGCCCCGCTGCAATGGCAAACAAATCGAATAGGACATAGCCCCCGCCGAAAATGTATACCCATCTCCACCAAAAATTTTGTTTCCTGTTCTTGAAAAAAGCTATGATCCCAGTGATACATAGTGCCGCAAGCACTCCCATGATCAGGAAATATGCTGCACCTTTGCTGTTCAAGATTCCCATCCAAAATGCTGCATAAGATTCTCTGTCAAGCAATGCCCAGACTCTATGAAGATGAAACATACCAAACACGATAAAGAACCACGGTTCCCACGCATATATTTTTTTCACTGTATCGTTGCTCCGTTCATATAGTTTTTCGTACCATACCATTATACCATAATCCTACCAATTCATCAAGCCAAAACGGGCAAAAAAATAACGGCTCACCGAAGTGAGCCGCAGCCGGAAGCATATCATACTGCTTCATCCTTTGTTCTGTTCATTTCCTGACGGGCGTTCTGGACTTCCTCCATGCGGTGAAGCTCCGCAGCAGCGTCCTCCAGCCCCAGATGCGTATAAACGTCAAGCGTGACGCCGATTTCGCTGTGTCCCATCAGATATTGCAGCGTTTTCGGGTTCATGCCTGCCTTTGCCTGATTGCTGCAATAGGTATGGCGGCAGATGTGAGGCGTGATGTTCGGCATCTGTATCCGGTAAATCTCGTTGTACTTGCTGACCATGCGGTTGAAGCGGTGTTCCCAGTGCAGCGCGACCAGCGGCATACCGTTCTCGTCGAAGTACAGGAAGCCGCAGTAGCCGTCCACGAACGGTTCCCGTCGCGGCTTCTCTCTGTCCTCGATGATCGCCTGAAAGCAGCGGGCGACATCCTCGGTAATCGGAATCTGCCGCTTTCCGGCATTGGTCTTGGTGGACTGGATCACATACTCCATATCAGAAGTGCGCTGAAGCTGGTGGTCGATATTGACGATACGGTTCTGCAGGTCAATGTCTTTCAGCGTCAGACCGCAGAATTCTGAAATGCGCATCCCGGTATGGAACAGAATGAATACCGCTTCGTAGTATTTGCAGTAGGTGTTATCGTCATGTACGAATTTCAGGAACTTGCGCATCTGCTCTTTCGTAATAGCCTCTCTGGTCTTGCTGTCGTTGACGACCACACCGGCAAGCTGGAAGCCGAAGGGGTTCTTGACGAGGATGTCATCATCGACAGCCATCTGAAATGCCGGACGCAGAACACCGCGCACCGTCTTGACGGAACTGTAGCCTCTGCCGTCACTCTGCATCTTGATCAGGAACAGCTTTGCATCCGAGGTCTTGATGGTTCCGATCTTTCTGCCGCTGAATTCCTCCTTTTTCAGAAGGTTCACAACGAAATTGTAATTCGTTTTCGTCTGCGGCTTTACGGCGGTTCTGGTTCTGAGGTAGCGCTCCACAAGCTCCATTACCGTCATGTTTTTCTTCTGCGGATCGAGCATCGCATCAAGGTCATAGCCGATCTGCTTCTCCATTTCACGCAGGGAAAGGCACGGCTTCTTTCCCTGCGGAAGCGTGTCTGTCGGTTCCAGCTTCCAGCTATAAACGAAGTGCGGCTTCCCGTCCACATAATACTTGAACTGATACTTGCCGTCCGCCCTGATGGACTCCCCGGCGCGAAGAATACGGCGCTTGGGATCACGGCGAATGTTTCCTCTGATACCCATTAAATTTTCCTCCTTAACTCAGGGTGTTCGCACAGATACTCCTGAAAGGCTGTACGGTTGATCATTTTACGCTTTCCGACCATCACGATCATCGGGCGGGTGTTCTGTTTGCGCAGCCACTCACCGAATTTCCGTCTGCTCAGGACGAAAAGAACGATCGTCTCTTCTGGCGTCAGGAAATCCTTATTTTCCGGTGTTGCTCTCTGCATCCTGTGTCCCTCCTTTCTTTGCAAGCGCTGTGAAGTACTGCTCCATCAGCGGGCGGATTACAAGGTAGCGGTTACCGTTGTACAGTGCAAAGTCTCCTTCGTTGTCTTCTGCCATTCTGCGGATTTTCTTCTCTCCCATGCCGAAGTATAAAGCAGCCTCTTTGACCGAGAGAATAAACTTCTCCGGGATTTTCAGTTCTTCCATGCTGATCGCCTCCAGTAATATATTTGCCTCTCCGGGCTTAGTATCATATATTACTCTATTTCGGAGAAAAAGCAACTACTTACGGCACTTTAACGTCAAATCAGATGGTAGAAGTTTCGAGGAGAAACTGCTCGAATTTTGTTCTAATAATCAAATAGCGGTTACCGTTGATGACAGCGAAATCACCTGTGTGTTCTTCCGCCAGCCGACGCAGCTTCTTTTCGCCGATACTGAAATAGTTCGACGCCTCTTTGATCGTCAGCATATACTTATCACTGACCGGGATGACCGGTTCATTGGTCTCTTCCACAGTGATCCCTCCATTCACCATCGCTTTTTCCTTATCGGTAATTTTGTGCTTGATCATGAATCTCACCTCCTATTGATAGCCGGGAAAGTCAACCCCCTTCATATCCCACTACAGAATCGAGGTGCGTTTGGACGAAAAAAATGCGCCCGCCGAGAA
>CAMKMD010000075.1 GCA_946413815.1 uncultured Ruminococcus sp. | reverse complement strand
CGGATACCTACGAAAGCTACTACCTTGCCTATGGGCTTTTCGGTATCTTCATGAAGTGGGCAAGGAACGGTTATGCCGAGTCGGTGCAGATGATGACGCAGATCGTGGTGGAGAGGATATTTGCAGGAAATATGGAATAAATGAAGCCCGGCAGCGTAGGAATGACGAAAGAGTGACTGTTGAATGATAGCACCACTTCTGCGGAGACTGCGGTGGAGATGATGACCGGAAAAATGGATATATGCACATCGACTACTCTGAAACTGTTCAAAGTGCCATTCAAAGTGCAAAATCAGGAGTTTCAAAGTGCCAAAATTACACTTTGGAGGAGTTAGCACTTCTGATTGCGATTTTACAGGACCCTGCGATAAGGCAGAGCTTGCTTCAACCACAGGAGCGTTTGGACGAACAATTACGCGTAGGACCGTGAAGTTGCAAGAAAATCGCTTACTGCTCTGAAAATAACGGCAAGCAGAAAGGCTTAAGGGAAGTACTTGTGGAAATCTGACACAACTACAATTATAATACACATATACGTAAAAAACCCCTCCACCGGAAGATGTTGACTTCTAGCAGAGGGGACTGTTGTATATTCAGTTTTCAACGACAATAGTTATGCCGGATTTAAACTCAAATTCGAGTTTGTCTTCAAATACCGTTATTTTTTCAAGCAGATGCTTCACAAGTGATTCATTGAAATCGAGAATCCCAGAAGGCATTCTAGTGATATAATTCTGCAATTTTCGGATTCGTTCTAGCGCTTCGGAACTGACGTCATTTTGTGAGGCAGTATCTTTTTTCTTCCGGAGCCGGAGTATCTCCTGTGCCTCAGTATCAAAATCTTCATGGCGGTCTGATTTCTCAATGATCTGCTGCTGAAGTTCATCGATTCTAGCCAGAATGATTTCACTGGAATCCGGATCCGATGTCATAATGATTGAAGCAATATTCTTTTGTAAAGTCGTGATATATGAATCGTTGTTAGCAATCAGCTTATTAACTGCAATTCATTTTGAGATGCGTGATGTGAGCATAGAAGTCCGCCGCAGTTGTAAACAATTACAATAACGACAACAGCCGCACAGTGAATCAGACGAATAATAGTACGAAATCACTGTCACGGCTGGAAATCTATCGTATGACGCGAAATGCGCTGAATTAGTCAGTTCGCTTTGCCTTGATTTGTAATTTCCCCATTTTCATCAAACTCAATGCACGTTTTTTGATCCCAATCAGTAATAAATTCAATTTTTCCATTTTCGTACCATCCAAAAACTTTTCCTACTAACCTGCTATTATTCCAAACACCGTAGGATCTGACCTTGCCCGAATCATGAAAGTGAACTTCTGTTCCGTCTCTCAAACAATCTTTATAATGCCTATAATAATCAATGTTCAAATCGCCCCATGTTTCATATAACACGCCGCTGAACAGTCTGCCATAATCAGGATTGCCCCAATTATCACGATAGCACATATAATCTTTGTAGCAACTGGTGATCTCTTCAAGTTCAACCTCATCCCAATTTGTTCCGTGTTCAATCACATAATCCCGGGATAAGATCGTTATCACTTTATTTTCAAGTAAGTAGTCAAGGGAAAGCTTACTCGGATCAATCGGGTTCATATATTCTCAGACCTCCTTCAAATAGTCCGAAATCACTGTGACGGCTGGAGATTTATCGTCAGACGCGGAATGCGCTGAATGTGTGATGGGGTGGGAGAAATCCTGCCCTTGTACATATTCATTCTTTGATTTTTCTGACGACCAGACAATGCGGTTTTTCATCGAATGTATCAAAATCATTTTTCACGATCACAGCATTTGTTATATGATACTCGCTGAAAAATTCCTCTGTGAAGCTTGGGTCCCCGAGATGATCAATACAAAGCATATCTTTTGTCATCTTTTCTTTCAGTTTGGCAAGCGCACTATTGTCGGTGAGCGATATAATAGTTATCTTGTCAAGAGATGTTGAATCTTTGAGCCTGTTTGTTTCGGATATCGAACTGAACTTCTCTTCCGTAAAACTGCTCATATCCTCTGCGGTGTATATCCTTATGTGGATTGGAGCGCATGACGTTTCATCATAAGTGAGCGCATCTTCAAGGTTCTTTACCTCATATGGAAATGTCAGCTGCTCTCCGTGATTCCAAAAAGTGCTGTCTCTCGGAATAACGATATCAATGATCTTACTTTGATCAAGCGGAAAAGAATCCGTCAATTCTGAGCAGATCGCTTCGGTATGAACGGTATCTCTCAGTGTGCCGGTTTTGCAATTATACAATGCTACATAGTTCTTTCCGTCAATTGTAAGCGTTGCTTTGAGTTCTTCGCAGTACGATGCATATCCGGGATCATAAGATTCGGGACGTATCCTCACACATTCGATATTACTCAGAGACGCACTGTCTCCGTATGCCCCATTGACCTTGTCAATGAATGGCTGTCGTTCTCCTGCAAGATGCTTTCTGCCGCCGCGTCATCTCTTCTTTGAACTTCCGCAATAGTGGGGGGCAATCCACGACATGAGGATAACAGCAGCAAGCATACCGCAGTCATTAACAGTGTAAATATCTTTTTCATAGGAACGTATTTCCCTTCGTGCTATATAGTTTTCTTATCCCTATTATACATCATTTCCTTAAAAAGTAAAGGCGGTGATAATATGTTTTTCAGCCTAATATTAGAAAACACCGCTGGTGACCAAATCGACATGACGGCTACCGCAAATCAATATATGACCTCAAAGATCGAGGGCTTTCTCCGCCGCCCGGTACAATCAGCACCTCCTCCTACGCAGGCATGGACGGCAGCTACCTCAACAACGCCTTCATCGAGAAGCGAAATGTGGTCATTTCCTTCGAGATGCGGGGCGTGGGGGTGGAAGCCAGACGTCACCAGCTTTACAAGGTGGTGAAGCCGTCCCGCTACATCAAAATTTACTATGCGACCGCAGGCATTGATGTATTTGCGGAGGGATATGTGGAGTCCTGCGAGGTGCAGAACTTTGAGATGCTGACAACCGGGCAGATTTCTATTCTCTGCCCGGATATTTATTGGTATTCCACTACATCGGTCATGGCGTACTACTCGCAGATTACCGGAGCATTCACATTCCCGTTCCCGACGGAGAGCAATCCGGAGCCGTTTATCCTCGGTAAATACAACACGCAGAACATGATGACCATTGTCAATGACGGCGACGAGATCGGCTTCACGCTGGTCATAGAAGCGCTGGAGGATGCACGTTCTCCCACGCTGTACAACGCTGATACAGACGAGTATTTGCAAATCACCGGTGACATTCTCGCGGGCGATATTATCACGGTGACGACCAAGACCGGCAACAAAACTGTCACGCTTGACCGTGGCGGCGTCAAGACAAATATCATCAACCGGCTTGTTTCCGGTTTGACTTGGCTGACACTGCGTGAAGGCAGAAACCGTTTCTACCTGCGCGGCACGGGACTGCAAAACCTGAAAGTCACCATCGTTCACACCAATGCGTATCTGGGAGTGTAGTATGCAGATTGAAGTTTATAGAATGGAAGCCGCGGAAGACACCCTCACGATTACGCTTGAGGCAGTCTGCGACACCTTTTCCTCGCTGCTCTGGGATATTGAATACTACAAGTGTGGCAGCTTTGAGGTGTATATCGCAGCAAACCCGCAGAACATCGAGATTTTCCAGACTGGCAGAATCGTCGGTCGTGACGACGATAACCAGCACTTCGGCATCATCGAATCGGTGCTTATAAACACAGATATCGAGAACGGCGACTACCTGACAGTGCGTGGTCGCTTTCTCATGTGCCTGCTGGAACGCCGTATTATTCATCCAACATACAACGTGACAGCGGCAAAGGCATACAGCGAAATCGTCCGGGAGGTCGTGACGCAGAATGCACTGCTCTCGGATAACCGCAGGATTCCGGGGCTTTCACTCGGAACGGTTACCGGCACCTGCTGGGAGCAGACCGCAACGCTGCAAATATCCTACACAAACCTGATGCAGTGGGTGTATACAACCTGCGAGAAGCTGGGCGGCACAGCGAATATCCGGCTGGTGAAATCCTCCGGTGAGCAATACCGCATGGTATTCGACCTCTCCGAAGGCGCTGACCGGAGCATTATGCAGGAGGATAATCCGCATATTATCTTCTCTGACGCATACAGCAATCTGCTCTCATTCAGCTATGCAGAGGACAGCAGTGTTCAGAAGAATTTCGCATATATCTTCGGTCAGGGCAAGGGCGATGAACGCAAGCGCACCACATATTGTGACGGCGACGAGCCAACCTACCTTGACCGCTATGAAGTGTATGTGGATGCGGACGATATTTCCGAGACAGAACAGGTCGAGGGTGAAACAATACCAATTCCGGAGGAGAAGTATCTGGAACTGCTGCGCACTCGCGGCTCGGAACGGTTGGTGCTGCCGAAAACAGCATCGGAGTCGGATATCGCAGCGCACAACACGCAGTATGTATATAACCGCGATTATTTCGTCGGCGATTATGTGACAGTGCAGCATCGGCGCTTCGGCATGATACAGCCGCAGATACAACTCGTCGGTATGATCGAGGGCTTCTACCAGAACGGACGCAGCCTGACACCCACGTTTAAGGAGGTATGATATATGGCTTTTTACAGCGGTTTCTTCAATTCAAAAGGGCTTGACCGCACCTATACGGCGGAGGACTTCACATCGTATCTTTCGTCTATCATCTGCAACGGTATCCTCGATACCTACGGACAGATGTTCAGGCTGACAGCGGCAAGTAGCGGTCTGAAAGTGACGCTCGGCACTGGCAAGGCGTGGATCGACGGACACTACTTCATCAATGATGCCCGATACAGCATCGACCTGACAAGCTATCAGGATGAATCGCTTCCGAGGTATGTTGCGATTGCCATTCTCCTTGATGTGGGAGAATCCGTCCGCAGTGTATCTCTCGAAATCACGCCCGGAACGCCTGCGGAGAATCCGTCTCTGCCTTCGCTGCCAAGTGACGAGAACAAGACCAGACTCCTCGTGTATGCGGTACGTCTGAATCCGGGTGCAACGGAGCTTTCCGAGCGTGACTGGTACGATTATCGTGAGGACAAGAACTTCTGCGGTTACTGCAAATGTATTCTCGGCAAGTGCAGGGTGACGGAGCTGATGTCGCAGATGGCGCAGCTTGTCGCAGAGGTGCAGGAAAACAACGAGACCATTGCGGAGCTGACCAATAAGGTCGATACTCTTCAGACGGAAGTCGCTGATATCATCGGCGGTATTGTTGAGATCGGCACCTGCGGTGAGAACATCCACTATGTTCTGTATGAGAACGGAAAGCTCCTGCTGCACGGCACTGGAGAGACTTACGATTACCTGATCGGACAGTCGCCTTTCTGGGAGAATGAGAATATCAGAAACCTTGTGGTGTCGGACGGAATCACAAAAATCGGAAACAGCTTGTTTGAACGCTGCAAGAGCATGGGCGCGGCAAGTTTCCCGGCAAGCCTTACAGAAATCGGCGAGCGTTCTTTCTTTATGTACGACCAGGGCGGTCTTACAGAATTGAATCTGCCAGCATCCGTAACGACCATTGGAGAAAAGGCGTTTGCCTGCGAATCGCTCACGTCTGTAACGCTCCCTGCTACACTGGCTATCCTCGGAACCTATCTGTTTATGGACTCCCGCACACTGACCTCTGCCCATGTGGAGTGCGAGGAAGTACCCGGTTTCTGCTTCGTGGGAACGCCTATACAGAGCCTGACTTTCAGCAACAACGTAAAAAATCGGCTCTCACATGATAAACTTACTCCGCTGCATGAACTGACTTATGAAGGCAGTCTTGATGACTGGGCGGCAGTTACGAAGGGCGGTAACTGGGATAACAACAGCGGTCAGGGTGATCCGCACGGACTTGACAGAGTGCAGTGTCTGGACGGATATATGGAATATGATCGTGAGAACAGAGAATGGAAAGTTGGTGAAGAATAATGTGGAAATTCCTTGTAAAGAACCAGAGCATTGAGATTCTGGAGCGTGAGGTGCTGGCGGATCATCAGATCCAGTATGTACAGCTCAAATTCACCTTTGACGGCGACTGGAAGCGTTTTCACAAGGTGGTACAGTTCTCGCAGTGTGACGAAACATACTGTGTCGTTCTCGGCTTTGACGGAACGAGCTGCTATTTGCCTGCGGAGCTTCATGTGGGCGCTGCAAAAATGTCGGTGTTCGGCTACGACACCGAGAGCGATACGACTGTGAGAGCTACGACTGTTCCAGTTACGCTGAATATCCGTCCTTCCGGCTTTGTGGGAGACGATGATCCGCCCATTCCGCCGACGCCTGATCTGTATGCGCAGCTTCTGAAGAAGATCGAGGAAGCGGGACACGGCGCTGACGGCAAGTCCGCCTATGAGATCGCGGTGGAGCATGGCTATGTCGGTACGGAGACTGAGTGGCTGGCATCACTCAAGGGCGAACCGGGTGAAACACCTGATATGTCTGAATACCCGAAAACTTCTGAGGTCACAACGATTGTCGAGCGTGAGATCGAGGCGGCGACCGGAGATTTTCATTCTCATGCGAACAAGGCAACACTCGACCGCCTGACTCCGGAGCTGATGCAGGAGCTTTCCGGCTTGCAGCAGTTTGAGGACAGGACGCAATACGAGATTCAGACCATAAACGAGGAGCTTCTGACGCTGAATGCGCAGCGGCATACACATAATAACAAGGATGTTCTGGACACCATTACCGAGCAGTATTTGCAGGATGAAGCGGCTTTCCGCGCATCGACCAGCAATGCACTGTACGGACTGTCCACAGGGTTGAGTGAGGTTTCAGCGCAGGCACATTCTCATGCAAATAAATCCGTTCTGGACAGCATTACGCAGGGAATGCTTGACGGCATTGCAAGTGCGGCGCGACAGGCGCATTCACATCATAATATGACCACGCTGAACGGCATCACGGATTCTCACGTTTCCCGCTGGGAAGAGGCGTACACTGCAGCTATGAACCTGAATGAGCGTGTCGGTGTGAACGAGGGTGTGTTCGAGCGCTTCAAGACCGAGATTCTCTATGATATGCAGGGATGCCGCACATCCATTTCGGATATCCTTACCCGGCTGTCTGCCGTGGAGACAGAACTGTCCGGAGTAGAGAGCGCACTTGCGGCTATTGTGGAGGTGACGACATGAGCATTGCAAATTATCTGACAGCGCTGGATGCGCAGCGCGATCAGCTTGCGCGTAACCTTGTGACTATGGGTGTGCAGGCTTCGGAGTCTGAAAAGCTGAATACTCTTGTGCCGAAGGTGCTGCAGATCCCGTCCGGCAGACCGGAGGTGACGCTGTTCTGCAACGGAAATGATGCTCTTACCACATATGGTGAGAGCATCTACACTTTCTATATTGACGGATACCGCAGCATCGCGGGCTTTGCGGATGTATATCCGCGTTTCTGTTGTGCGGAAAATGACTACGCCATTTATTATAATCAGCCGGACTTCAACTGGGGCGCTGTCATTTACACCATGTGTATCACTCCGGTACGCATCACGCCTGCAAGCAGAGTTCTGTTTACCTACAAATCCGGCACGACCGATGCAGGCGAAATGTGGCTGGTGCGCAAGAGCAGTCAGCAGATGTCGCCTGCGGAAATGGCAAGATACATCCACGAAAAGCTCAGCGGCGGCGAGGCAATTTCCATTCCGTTCGGCTGGCTCGGCTCCGTCGGCAACTATATCTCCGTCCTGCACGCTTGCAGCGGTTTATCTGCTGGCGACTATTATCTCGCATGGAAAGCGGTGACAGACAATACAAGCCCTATGATCAGGACGGTCAAGGTACTGGAGATGACAACATGAAAGGAAGTATCCTCTCTCTCGACGCATACCGCCGATGATATCAAGTCCTGGTATACGATCTTGCTGGCACACTGGTGTAACCAAACCAATTATAGCGGCGCTTACGGCATCTGGCAGTATTCCGAGAAGGGCCGTGTAAATGGCATCAACGGCAACGTCGATCTGGATATCTGCTATAAGGATTTTCCGACCATCATCAAGGGTAAGGGGCTGAATGGCTAGGGGAAGACTCCTGCACCTGCGCCTGACAAATCCGAGGATAAGCAGGATACCACCGTGACGGCTACCATCAAGATCGGCACGGACACCTACAAGGGCACGCTTGTGAAAGAGTAAAACAATAGGGCAGAGGTAGTTCTCTGCCCGGTACATAGTACGCTAAATCAGAATTTGTCGGCAGAACCAACTGCCATTGAACGAAATCACTTCCGCAATGTCATACGCATTTTCAGTCGGAACTCTTATGAATCAGTTTGCCGTTTTCATCATATTCTCGGATACAGAAGGAATCCTGTCCGCGCTTTCTATACCTGCTTTCTTTCATCTTTCTAAGAACGCCGTTTTCATCAAATTCCCTGATGAGATAGTAATTCTGCTTGTGTTTTCTGTACCATTCAGTCATCTCGAATATCTTTTTCAGAACGCCGTTCTCGTGCCACTCATATGTGTAATATTCCTTCTCATCTATCCGGCAATAGCATCTCAGCGCCCCGTTCTCATAAAATTCGGCATGATTGCCGAACTGATAGCCGTCCTTATATTCTATATAAAATGCAATCTGATCAGAGTTTTCAAATGTCTCAAATACCACACCGGTGAACGGTTTTCCGCCCTCATCCATCGGCTTGTCAAACATCCGCTCGTAGTGATAGAAACCGTTTTTATCGTAGTAGTATTCATCGGCAAGCGAGTAATAAGAAACGCCGTGTTCTTTGATATACGCATCAGGCAACAAAACGCCCCTGACCTCTTCCGGTTTCAACATATCGTTTCATTCCTCCTCGGGAAATATACCATACAGCAAATTTGATGTGCTAGCACAGTTTACCATTCATTTACAATATACATCCTATCCTTGAAAAAGACAATGAACTATATCATCATTAATACGGAACTGTTGTGAACTCGCAGTCCTTAAAATGAACACCGTGATTCGTTGTATCAATATCAGTATTCGTAAACTTACACCCGATAAACTCGACAGAATCAAAAACGCAGTCTTCAAAGCTGCAATTTTTAAATGCGCAGTTCCTGAAAACCGTTTTTGAAAGATGTCCCTCCTCCTGTCCTTCTTTATGCACAGGATTAAAGTAACAACTAAAGAATTCTGAGTTTTTAACCTCACAGTTTTCCATAATGATACTTAAGAACGATACTCTCACTGCCTCAATGGAAACAATAGAACAGTAACTAAACTTCACATTATTCCAATCGGCTTTCAGAATATAATTCTCGCTGAATTTGCAATTACGAAAGACACTACAGTTAAAATTGGTATCCGTAAGTCTGGTAGTGTGGAACGTGCAGGAATCAAATTGATTGTCCATAAACCATGTTAAACCGAGATAATAGGACGAAAAATCCATATCGCTGATGGTTTCGTCTGTAATCGTAAGGTCGGACATTTTTTCATCTTGCGTATATTCCTCAAGCAGTTTTATCAATTCTGCTCTGTCCATAGCTTACCCTCTTTTCTTGGGGGGAATCAAAGCAGCCCCTTATCCACTATATTATACATCCTATCCCAGAAAAAGTCAATGAACTTTATCATGCATAATACCAGCACCCGTCGGGATTCGGGCGGTACTAATATAGAAGTTTTTCAACAACTATTTTGTAAAGACTTATACAGCGAGCTGTGAAACAGAACAGGCAGATGTTGCAAATGAACATCTGCCTGTTTTATATTGTCGTTTTGTAGAAATGAATATCAAACATCGCGCCTTGCGGTTTATGGTTTGCGGCTTTCAGGCTTCCGTCCTGTGCTGAGATGACCTTCTTTGCAAATGCAAGACCGATACCGAATCCGTTTTTCGTGTACTCGGAAGAACGATAGAAACGCTCAAATATATGCGGCAGTTCCTTTTCTGGGATGCCCTCTCCCGTGTCAGCAATTGTGATATTGGATGAAATATTGCTGCCATTTGCCGTCACAGTGACCGTACCGCCTTGTGGCGTATGCTCGATCGCATTTTTCAGCAGGTTCACGATTGCTTCTGAGGTATAATGCAGGTCGCCGATAAACTCCGGCTCTCCGTTGATCTCTGTCCTGATCTCCACGCTTTTCAGTTCAGCAGTAACAGACACGGTATCTATTGATTGCGCGATCAGCTCACGGCAGGAAACCGTGTTCTTTGCGAATTTTACCGCATCTGCTTCGATGCGTGAAAGGCTCAACATTGTTTCGATCAGCCATTTCATGCGGGCAAGCAGTTCATACAGATCACGAAGGTACTCCATGCGCTCCTGTTCTGTCAGCCCGGAATCGTTCATCAGACCGAGTATCATCATCACAGAGGTCAGCGGTGTGCGGAGCTGGTGGGAAATATCCTCCAGTGCTTCTTTGGCAAACCGCTTTTCTGTCAGAAGCGCCGCATTCTGCTCACGCAGTCGAATCGTCATTTTATGAATTTCCGCAGAAAACACACTCAGCTCGCCCTCTTTGTACTCATCAAATGAAATGATGTCATCGCTGCGCAGGATACGGTCAATATCATCGCAAAGCTTCATAACCTGATCCCGTCTTTGTGAGAGGATCACCTCATAGAACAGCATAAAAGCCGCCGATGTGATGACGACTGTAACGGCGCACGGAATACTGAAAAATGCGCAGATTGCGGCTCCTGCGGCGGTCAGAAGAATGTGAATGAGCCTTCGCTTTTTGTCTCTCATCCGTCCACCGCCTTATAGCCAAGCCCTCTGACCGTGACGATGATATGCGGATTTTGTGCGTCATCCTCGATCTTCTCACGCAGTCGGCGAATATAGACACTCAGCGTATTATCCGAAACGAATTCCTTTGTCAGTGACCAGAGCTCCTCCGCGAGCCTGTCACGGGAAAGCAGTTGATTCTTGTTGGAGAAGAATACCAGCAGCAGACGGTATTCCAGTGCGGACATAGCAAGCTCGCTGCTGTTTTTTCGGACGATACCCTTGATCGGGTCAATCGTGATATCTCTGCATTGCAGAAGCGGCGAAGATTTCTGATGCCTGCGCATGACATTTTTCATGCGGGCAAGCAGCTCCCGCGTGCCGAACGGCTTCCCGATATAATCATCTGCGCCGATTTCAAATCCTGCGACTGTGCAGGCTTCGTCTGCCGATGCTGTGATGAAAATGACGGGAGTATCGTTCTGTGCCTTTATCGCTGCACAGGCGGAATAACCGTTGCCGTCTTTCAGCGAAATATCGAGCAGAACGCAGTCATAAGCATTTTCCTCAAACAAGAGCAGGGCATTCCTCTGACCGTTTGCATAATCTGTGGTATATCCCTCCGAATTGAGGAATCTCATAAGAAATCTCGCAAGCTGTTCATCGTCCTCAACCAGTAATACCTTTGGCATTGCGTCCACCTCCTGTTGTATCCATTATATCATGAAATGGGTGATATTGCAAGCGGACGGCAGGAAAACCGTCCGCTTCGTGTTATTCTGTTGTCTCTGCAAGAAAGCCGAGTATGGAGCTTGCTATTTGTTCAGGCTCCTGTGCGTAGAAAATACCGTGGTCACCCGCAACGTATTCCAGCCTGCAATTACCGATCTTATCCATAAAATCGTCCTCTTCTGTTCGGGCTTGTTCTGTCTCCCATTTTATCTGTTTCCATTCTGCTCTTGCGGCAGTTTCAGGATCAGTATTAAATTCCTTGCCCTCTGCTTCATGGTCTGCTTTCATGCGGTCAAGGGAAGCACGTACATCTGCTTCACAAGTATACAGTGTGGAAAAAAAGAGCTTCGGGGTATTCGTCGGGTGCAGGATCTCTCCCATATGCGTGACTTCCTGCTTTTCAAGCATTATTTCCGATGCGAATGCGGCAGTCCAGAAGCGGTTATTGCATAGCTTTGAAAGTCTGAGCTGCTCGTCTGAAAATGTCGCAGCGCCCTGTGTTGCTCCGCCATCGGAAGCGCTGTCTGGGAAAAGTCTGTTCATTCCGAGCCATGTATTCAGGACCAGTCTGCGCACAGCTGCACGTCCTGCATCTTCGGAAGGGAATTCTTCCTCGACAGTATAGGTTTGCCATAGCTCGTTTTTCGGCGGTATGGAGCCGTCAAGAATGACGAGCGCTTCCACTTCATCGGGGTACTGCATTTCCCAGTACAGCGCATAAAAATCGGCGATGGAATGTGCCATGAGCACATAAGGTGCTTCAAAGCCTGCATTTTTCAGTCCCGTGCGGTAATCCTCAACGATCTGTTCCACGGTCTGCTGTTTCAGAGAATCGCCGCTGAATCCGTAGCCTGCACGGTCGGGATAAACGAGAGTATTCTCCTTGCCGAGCAGCTCGTTCAGCTCGGTCGTTTCAACAGGAAAGGCATAACTTGCCTGTCCTGCAAGCCCGACTATGGTATGCTTGCCATGTTCAGCTCCCGTACTGTAAACATTCATCTTGAAGCCGTTTGAGTCCACAAGGTTGAGGTATCCTGCCTTTTCGTATTCTTTCCTGTCCTGCAAATAGGATACAACAGAATAGGTACGCAGACCCGTGATAGCGATAACAACTGCACTCAGAACTGCTATCACACTGTTTTGGAGAATATGCGATCTCTTCGTGTCGAGCTTTAGCTCCGAACCTCTGATCTGGTCGGACAGGCTGTCGCTGTTCTGTGTGCGCAGCATGACAAGTGAAGTCACGCAGCCTGCTGCAAATGCGGCAATGGAAGAGAGGACAATCCGGACAAACGGCTTGACGGGATCGATCTGAACCATAGAAATCAACATTTTTCTGGTTCCCGCACTCTCGTCAACCATGGAAGCATTGATGAGTGCAGTCATTCCGAATTTCGTGCCAAAAATGATGATTGCACAGATCAGAGCCGAGATGATCGCTGCCGCGCCGGTAAATTGCAGGCACTCGATAATTGCCATGCGGTCAAGCTGTCTGTCTGTCATGCCCATGCATTGCAGGGATGCCAGCTCACTGCGGCGGTTTGCAATGCCCGTGGAGATAATGTTCAGCAGATTGATGAGTGCCGCCAGCGCAATGAGCACATTCAGTATCATCACACCTGCTCTGACGGACGCCATTAAATTTTGCGTTTTCCACCTTGTTTCGTAGAAATCGGCTTCGAGGCTGACCGTATCGGAATACTCCTTGAACCAGTCCAGAGCTTTTTTGTGGTCGGCAGCATTGTAATTGCCCTTGCCGTTGTAGGAAAACGCAGCGGAAATTCCGTAGATATTATCCCCGTACCACTCTTCGGCAATGTCTTGGTAGGTTTCGATCGCACCGAACAGCACAGCACCGTCCTGCTTGCGGTTTACATTCCCGAGCACGCTGACTTCATGTGTCTGCGGTTCGTCATATTCACAGACCTTAAAAAGCTCATTGTTCATCATACCTGATGTGTCCAGTCCGGCAGGAAGCGTTCTGCGCGAGGTATTGATCTGCAAGGTGTCCTGCATTATCGCTTCCGATACTTCCGACGAATCCTTGCTTTCCTGATTTAACACATACCCGCCCGTGCGGACAAGCTCGTCGTAGCTGACAGGTGTACTGTCGCCGAAGTATTCCGCATAGGCTTCTCTGTTGAGATAGCGGACAATGAGCTTCTGCTTTGAGTCTTCAAGCGAATACTGTTCCATGACTTCCACGCTGATATCCTTGAATAATCCGCTGTCTGCAAGCTGCTGCACGGAGTCCTCAAACGATACGTCGCGGTTGTTATTTCCTATGTCTGCGGAATAATCATAGTTCATATCCTCACCGTACAGATAGCTTGTCTGATAGGTGAGGAAGCTCTTTTCAACAGTGTTTGCGATAGATGTGAACAGCGCAAACATTGTGATAGAAACGGTCAGCGTCAGCACCGTGATGACAAAGCGCTTTTTCTGCCGCCTTGCGTTACGGGAAGCTATACTGCCTGAAACGCCGAACATCAGACCGGAAAACGTGCGCTTTCTGACCTTTTCGACATGATTTGCGCGTGTCGTGATTGCTTCCATCGGTGCCTTTTTGATGATACGCATTCCGACCCCGTAAGCGGAGAGAAATACCCATACCACGCCGACTGCCGCTGCAACAAACAGCATTTTCCAGTCAATGCTGAACGGAAGATAGATTTTTGCATTTGTCATTCCCTGAAACAGATCGGAAAGTCCCGATGCAAGCAGTACGTTATACATCAAATAGGCAAGCCCGATACCCGCCATTAGTCCGAACGGAACTGCGATCACGCAGATCCACAGTCCTTCGTAGGTGATGATCCTGACGATCTGCTCGGGCGTTGTGCCGATGGACTGCAAAACGCCGTAGTGCCGTTCACGCTCCTTTGACGAGACTTCAAACGCCGTGTCGATAATGAGACGAAGCGCAAATGCGATAAGCACGGCAAAAATGAAGAAGATGCAGAAAATACGCAGCTTAAACAGGTGTGCGCCGTCGCCGATGCCATCTATCATCATCAGATTGTCGTTCCATTCATAGGCGCCGTGCATACTGTTATTGTTGCTGCGTTCAAATTGCTCTGACGCACCTATCTTCTGTGCTGCCTTTTGCAGCCATAGCTCACGGTCGCCGATGTCGCTGCTGAATAACACAGCAGCCGTAACCGTGCCGTCCTTTGTGCGGCTGAGCTTCACAGAGCGGATTTCCTCGAAATCTGCCATTGCTTCGCCCTGTTCTTCGGTCAGCTCGCTGAAAACCAGATGATACGGCGCACTGCTGTAAAAGGCGTTTTTGAGACAGTTCATACACACGCCGTAAAGAGTAAAGATCATCGTAATGACCGCCACAGCAGCGATGATGCTGACACAGGTAAAGACGGACTGCCGCTTTTGCGCTTTGATGTAGCGGGACGCAAGCAAGCTTTCATATCTCATTGCTGTCCGCCTCCCAGTGTGCGGAATTCCCCTCGTCCGAAATGATCTTGCCGTCACTCAGTACGATGATACGGTCGCATTGTTCTGCGATTTTCTCATCGTGCGTGATAATGAGCGTGGTCTGTTTGAGTTCACGGTTCGACCGGCGGAGCAGTTCCATGATCTCGGCGCTGTTTTTGCTGTCGAGGTTTCCTGTAGGCTCATCGGCAAGAATGACCTGCGGAGAGGTGAACAGCGCTCTGCCGATGGAAACACGCTGCTGCTGACCGCCTGACATCTGCGAGGGAAGATGATCTCTACGTTCTTTCAGTCCGAGCATATCCAGTATTTTTTCGAGATGCTCCTTGTCGGGCTTTCTGCCTTCCATCATGATTGGAAGCGTGATGTTTTCTTCGGCAGTCAGAACAGGTATCAGATTGTAGAACTGGTAGATCAGCCCGACCCGCCGTCTGCGGAAAATTGCAAGTTCACGGTTGTTCTGCTGAAAGACATCCTGCCCGTCCAGATAGATTTTTCCGGATGTGGGGCGGTCTACTGCACCGATCATATGAAGGAGCGTGGACTTCCCCGAACCGCTCGCTCCGATAATTGCGACCATCTGTCCCTTCGGAACACTGAACGACACACCGTCCACCGCTTTGACTTCATTTTCACCTTTACCGTATACCTTGTAAAGATTTTCAACTTTTAACAGTTCCATAACGATACCTCCCGTTCTTTTGATTCTATTATAGCACGCTTATATGACAATGGCATTATCTGAATCTTACAGTTTTGTCATCTTTGAATTACAGAATAAAAGCCCTGCGTTTGAGCAGAGCTTTTATTCTGTAATTCATCTTCGTCGCTGCACTCCTCCAGCCCGTGCATGAGCTGAATGTATACGCACTGACAGTACTTTTCTGTCAATGCTTCAACTGCAAACACTTCGATTGCAGAAACAGCAAATGCTGAATAAGCTGATCGGCAAGGCTCTTGATGTCCTCAATGTCTTCCTTGTAAACTTTGTTCGTGACATTTGCTCGGTGGGCAATCTGATTGATGTTGTTTGCGATATTACTCGCAAGATTGCAGAGTCGCTTCATCTCATCTCCGTTAATGTGGACGATGTATCCTTCAAAGATCATCGCTCTCACAAATCCGCTGAGAGTATTCATACCGCTGTTTGCAAACTTCTTCTTGATAGCGTCCATTTCTGCCTGACTCACTCTTATCTTCAGGTACAGGTCACGCTTATTCTCGTCTTTCATATTCTCTTTTCGTCCTCTCTTTGTTTTTGTAAATTCGGGGTCGTAGGGGCAGCGCCCTCTGCCAAGCTATCTGCTGCTACGGTCAGGACGGTCAGCCGATCTCCAACAAGACCGTCTGCTGCAAGGCGCAGAACACGGGCTTTACCGGCATTGCGAATATTACTGCCGCTTACATCTATACGCACGTTGACGTGCGCTCCGGCGGAAAGTGGTACGGTGATGAGGTACACGGCAACAGCTCTGTGACCGATGATTTCTACAAGTATTTCGGAGGCGAGGATATGAAGGGCATCGACGTCAGTGTTCATAACGGCAAGATCGACTGGCAGAAGGTCAGGGCTGACGGCATTAAGTTTGCAATTCTCCGCGCAGGCTATGGCGGGCTTGCATCGCAGAAGGATGAGCGTTTCGAGGAGAACTATGCAGGCGCAAAAGCAGCAGGTATTCCGGTCGGTGCGTACTGGTACTCCTATGCGATGACACCAGAGGAAGCAGAGCTGGAGGCAGAGGTGTTCCTGTCGGTCATCAAGGGAAAGCAGTTCGAGATGCCTGTGTACTTCGACCTTGAGGAAAAGAAGCAGTTCGACCTCGGCAAGGAACAGGTCTCCGCGATCATGCGAGCCTTCCTTAAAAAGGTTGAGAGCGCCGGCTATTTTGTCGGTCTGTACGGCTCTGCATCCTCTTTGACCACGCATACCGCCGATGATATCAAGTACTGGTATGCGATCTGGCTGGCGCACTGGGTCGATCAGACCAATTACAGCGGTGCTTACGGCAT
>CAMKMD010000074.1 GCA_946413815.1 uncultured Ruminococcus sp. | reverse complement strand
TCTGCCTCTGGACTCCGCTAAAGGGTCGAAGACCCTTTAGAATCCCAACCGTTTGAGTTTTACGGTAAAACAGACTTTTTTGACATGCTGACAGCACTTCCTGAATGGAAGTGCTGTTTTCTGTTATATGCCACTGAGCGGCAGCTCACTCTGCTTGATAAGGCCGGCATCCACCTTCTGTACGGTGACGGCATCTGTGCCTGTGATGCCGGGCACACCGTCGATATCGGCATTGACTGCTCCCGTTGCGGAGAGAGGGTATTTCTCCTTGTTGGCTATGTACTGGAGTATGGCCACGGCATCAGAGACCGTGACCTTTCCGTCCGTATTCACATCGCCGTAAGAGGGCTTCTGTCCCCCGGTCATCCGGGCACGCACCATATCCACCGTGCGCTCTGCTCCGTTCGGTGCTGTTATCTTCACTGAATATGTACCGGCGCCGGACAGGGTATACTGTTTGCCGTCCGCGCCCTCTGCCGGCTCTCCGTCCCTGTACCACTGATACTTCGCGCCTTCAAGAGTAATAAGGGGCTCTGCGGTATAGGTATCTCCTTCGCCGAGGACTATATCGGTGCATCCAGTGAATACGCGGAAGTCTGCCGGCACCTTGCAGGGCTCTGAGTTTACCTCGCCGAGCACCTCCCAGTCATGAGCACTGTCCTGAAGGAAAAGACGTATCTGCTTTATATCAGTTCCCGGTTCAAGTCCGAGCATGGCAAGGGGCAGGATGAATTCAACTGTTCTGCCGGTGTGCTTGCAGGAATCGCCGGAGCGGCCTTCATGGTTGAAGTAGACATAGCCGTTAGAGGCGTAGTAGAGCCAGTAGCTCTCGCCGTCCTCACGGGTGATGCGGATGTTGTATACCGGTGATTCACCGTTGTCTGGAAGCTGACCCATGACGTAGAGATTGTTCTCATCCGCTGTCATATATACCTTGTTATCGCCGTTTTCGCCAATGAGCATATCCTCCGTCCATTCATCCTGTGAGGATATCATACCGTCCGTAACTATATGACCGCGCACAGAACGCATGACGATATCCTTTCCGGCAGGCACGTCCTTTTCGGTGAAAGTTCGGGATGCCGAATCGGAAGCGGTTATCTTCACCTTTCCGATGCAGTTCGCCCCGAGAGAAGCATTCCACACGCCCTCGTTGGCGAAGCGGACAGTGCGCAGTCTGTCCTGCCAGAAGGCATTGTCCCCCATCTGGAGTTTCAGATACACGTTCCAGTCGGCCTCTTTCAGGCCGCCGGGCAGTGATACCGTGCCGCTTACCTCGTTTACAGTGCAGGAAGCCCACTTGTTGGCATCAACACCGGTAAGGTGGCAGCTTATATACTCGCCCTCACGTTCAAGGAGGAGATAAGCCTTTGTCTCCGGTATAGGATTTGCAAAGCCCGTATTCTCCACCCTGAGGCGGAATTCAAGGTCGCCGCCCTGGGGGACCTCCGCTGTGTGCTGTGCGTCACGGAGGACAAAGCGGTAGCCGAGGTGGTCGCGGATGAACTGAAAGACCGTCTGTCCGTAGTAGGCGGAGTTATCAGCGCCCTCAACATCACAGCTCTCCCCGAAGGTATAGTCCTTGTAGAGGGAGAATATATTGGAGTTTATATAGCTGAGGTGGGTGCGGTACATCTCCGGTATCGCATTCTCAGGCAGGTAGGTGTCGTACTTCTTTGCAAAGGTGATATTGCCGGAGAACTCGCCGCCGTAATAGGCGCTGACGCACTGCCTGTTCAGCCATGCGGTCTCCTTCTCACGGTCGGAATAGGTGCCCAGGTCGGAATCGCTGCCCATATATCCGTCATTGTAGAGACCGACACGGCAGGCCTGTGAGAGCCTGTGGGTCTGCTCTTCCGTCAGCTCCTTTCCTTCAAGAGCAGCTTCACAGTCCGGCAGGTCGCTGCGGCTGATGCCGAGCCATTCCGCAAAGGTATCGGGGGTCCGGACAGTCACCGGGACGGGCTCAGGTACAGCATCTATGAAGGCATCGAGAACCTGTGCCTTGTAGCCGGGGGTAGTATACAGACCGCCGTGCTGTTCGCCCCACTTGCCCACCATTCCGGACTCCACAAAGGCGAGTATATCCGCATACTCCTCAAGTATCCCGCTCTCCTTTATCTGCTGTATATGGCGGAGCACCTGCCCGAAGGAATCCGGCTCCGGGTCGTCGTAGCCGTTCTCGTCGTAGCGGAAGCGGAGGGCTATCATACTTCCGTTCTTCCGGCAGTTATCAAAGCTGCCCCGGAGGGATTCAAAGAAGCTGTCGTCAAGGTCGAAGTCCTGTCCCCTCTGGTATACTTCCTCGCCATCCTGCGTTTCGAGACGGATACCGTTTTCGCCGGCAGAGTAGGCGCCGATGTTGATGAAGAAGAGGACTACCGATCCGCTGCTGTCAATGGGTTTGAGCTCCCCCGGAGCAAGACGGTACCATGCGGTCGTTGTATAGCCTGCACCGGGATTGGGTATGGTACCGACATATTCATCATAGCTGATATCAGCCCTCACAAGTCCGCTCTGCTCCTCTGCGCTGACGGGTATCCCGCCGCATACGGGCAGGAGCATGGCTGCTGTCATGGCTGCAAGTATTCTTTTAAAGTATGTCATAGAATCACTCCTTAAAGGATGTTTGATAATATTATACCATAAACCGATGTTAAAATCAATGGATTTTGTACAACGCTAACGATAAATCCGCTCACGGAGATATAATATCAGCGGCATTCCGTTTGACATCTCTCCCCCCTCATGGTATAATTCAGATAACGGATACGAAGGGAGGAAACCACAATGGAACGGCTGCTCGGCAAGGGAGCGATACTGCTTATATGTACTGTCGCTCTATGTATGAACGGAGATGTGTTCTCACCTGTTATCGCGCTTCTTGCGGCAATAACTGCCTCCTCTGCCATACAGCTTCTCGGCGGAAAGGCGGCAGCGGCCATAATGCTGCTGTGGGCGGGCTCATGCGCTTTCTTCCCGCCTATGCTGCTCACTCTTCCGGTTCTGCTCTGCGATGCCATGCGTGAGAAGAAGCTCTGGACAATGCTGCCGGCCCTGGCTGCCATGCCTTATTCAGGACGCTTCACAGACATACAGCTCCTGCTCACTGCCGCTGTAATGCTTGCCGCACTTGTGACTGAGCTGCGCTTTTCAAAGCTGGAAAAGACAATCAGTCTCCTCACATCCATGCGTGATGAGGGAACTGAGCAGAATATACGCCTCACGGAGCAGAACGCAAGGCTCACCGAGGCGCAGGACAATGCGGTACGCCTCGCTACCATGCAGGAGAGGAACCGTATCGCCCGTGAGATACACGATAACGTAGGCCATATGCTGACACGTTCTCTCCTTCAGGCCGGCGCCCTCAGCATAGTCAACAAGGACGAAAAGCTGAAGGAGCCCCTTGAAAGTCTCCGCAGCACCCTCGATTCAGCCATGACGAGCATACGTGAGAGCGTACATGACCTGCACGATGACTCTATCGACCTGCGAAAGGTCATAGAGGACAGCATAGAGACAGTGAGCGAGAGGTTCAGCGTTGAACTCGATTACGGCTGCGGGAACGATATCCCCGGCAATATAAAACTCTGCATCGCCGGAGTGGTGAAGGAGGGGCTCTCCAATGCCGCAAAGCACTCTGACGGCGACAGGATAAAGCTCGTTCTGCGCGAGCATCCCGGCTTCTGGCAGCTCGTCATGGAGGACAACGGTCATCCGAAGGGTATCGGCAGCGGCGGCATCGGCCTGAGGAATATGGAGGACAGGGCAAGGAGCGCAGGCGGCACCATCAGCTTCACGCCCTCCGACAGAGGCTTCCGCATCTTCATGACCATACCCCGTGAGAAAAAAGCATAATGAAAGGAACAGCTATGGATATTGCAGTAATAGATGATGATTCGCTGGTGGCTCTCTCGCTGAGGACCATACTTGAAAGCACCGGCCAGATAAACGTTGCCGCCATGGGCAGCAGCGGAAAAGAGGCTATAGAGATATACAGGAAACATCGTCCGGACGTCATGCTGATGGACATACGCATGGAGGGCATGAACGGCATCGAGGCCGGCGAGCAGATACTCCGTGAATTCCCGGACGCTAAGATCCTTTACCTCACCACCTTCTCGGATGATGAGTATATAGTCAAGGCCATGCTCATGGGAGCAAAGGGGTATATCCTCAAGCAGGATTTCGACGGCATCGCTCCGGCGCTTGAGGCGGTCATGGGCGGTCAGAGCGTGTTCGGCAGCGCTGTTGCAGTCAAGCTGCCGGAGCTTATCAGACCGCAGAGCGGCTTCGACTTTGAAGCCCACGGCATCAGCCCGAAGGAGAGGGAGATTATGGAGCTCGTGGCGGAAGGGCTCTCCAACAAGGAGATATCCGGAAAGCTCTTTCTCGGCGAGGGCACCGTCAGGAACTATATCAGCTCACTGCTTGACAAGCTGGAACTGCGCGACCGCACACAGCTGGCGGTATTCTACTATACAAGGGTAAAGGGATAGAAAAGGTAGTATAACCGATAAACCCAAACGGTCGGGATTCTAAAGGGCCTTCGGCCCTTTAGCGGAGTCCAGAGGCAGCGCCTCTGGACTCCCCACAGTGTGGGGAGATGTCAGCGAAGCTGACAGAGGGGACGGGCCGGTTAGGCTGGGGCAAAGCCCCGCACATAGCCTTCGGTCGCCCCTAAGTAGATGTAGGTTTTTTTGACAATCAAAAGGCTGCTGTACTGAGTACAGCAGCCTTTGTCATTTATTCAGCTCCATGAGAGCTCATTGGTCGTTTCATCGCTCGTGCCTTCATCCGGCAGTATCTCAGCATCAAGTAACTGACAGTAGGTAGCATAGTCCTCCTTGTACCAGGCAAAGCTGCCGGTCACGGTTATCTCCTTGCCGACATGGGGATAATCATCCGGATAGACCGGATCGCCCTTGAGTCTGAACTCTATTCCCTGACTGCAGCAGGCCGTTGCATCCGCTATCAGGACGGCGAAGTACTCTTTTCCTGTCTGTTCATCCTTGTAGTAGGAGAAGCTGCCCTTCATCTTTACCTTCTTGCCGACATAGGATTCGGAATTGTTCACCATGTCGTATACCTGACCGTAGACCATGCTGGAGCTGAGCTGTGTCAGGTCAACGTCATAGCCGTCAGCAGCCGCCGGGCTTTCACTGCCGCCACTGCTTCCGCAGCCGGTCAGCAGCATCGCTGCCGCAAAAGCTGCAAGTAATCTCATATGCTTCATGACAAGTCCTCCTTATCTTCCCTTCCTGAACATGGAGAGAAGGCTGAATATCAGAAACACCGCTATATCTGCCGCAACGATGGTGGAGCCGACGGGTGTGGAATAAAGTATGGAGATCAGTATGCCTGTTCCCGCACAGAATACGGAGATCACCGCCGAGCAGATGACCACGCCCCTGAAGCTGCGGAGTATGCGCATGGCAGACAGCGCAGGGAAGATTATCAGCGCTGATATCAGCAGCGAGCCCACAAGGTTCATTGATATCACTATGATAACTGCGGTTATTATAGCTATCATCAGGTTGTAGAGCCCTGCATTCACGCCCGAGGCTCTTGTGAAGCTCTCATCGAAGGTGACGGCGAATATCTTGTTGTAGAACACCACAAAAGTCGCTATTACTATCACAGCCATGACAGAGCATACAATTACATCCGTGCCTTTGAGGGTGAGTATGGAGGTGGAACCGAAGAGAGTGCTGCACACGTCACCGGAGATATTCGACGAGGATGGGAAGCGGTTCATGAGGAGATAGCCTATGGCAAGGGAACCGACGGATATCATGGCAACTGCCGCATCGCCCTTTATCCTGGTGTTCTGTCCGGTTCGCAGCAGCAGCACCGCCGCAAGCACCGTAAGCGGGAGAACTATGACAGTATGATTGTTCTCACTCAGCACCTCCGCGAGCCGTCCTGTGGTCTCCGAGCCTATGGCCCTGAGCCCGAAGGTGAGGACGGAGGATACTGCTATCGCTCCGAAGGCAACGTGGGAAAGGCCGTCTCCGATGAAGGAGAAGCGCTTGAGCACGAGGGTTACGCCGAGAAGAGAAGCACAGAGGGAGATGAGAAGTCCGACTATTACAGCATTGCGGACGAAATCGTATTCAAGGTAGTACCTCAGGGTACTGAGCTGTTCACTCATCTTTTGCCTCCTCCTTTTCCTCCGGAACTGCTGCGGCACCGTAGGTCTCCTCCGCTGCAAGGAAGCTCTGTCCTACGCCGCTTGCAGTATACTCTTCAGCAGTGCCGAAGAAGAGCTGACGGTGGCTGCCGATATGGAGGATATGACTCGCGTACCGGACTGCAGCCGCCACGTCGTGAGATACCATTATTATAGTTATCCCCTGCTTGTTGAGATTGGTTATCAGCTCATAGAGGTCGAGCTGAGCGCGGGGGTCAAGTCCGGTAACAGGTTCGTCGAGGAGGAGCATCTTCCTTGTTGCGCAGAGGGCTCTTGCAAGGAGGACTCTCTGCTGCTGACCGCCGGAAAGGTCACGGTAGCAGCGCTTTGCAAGGGTATCTATGCCGAGCTGCTTCATGGTGCTGTCTGCGAGCTCCTTTTCCTCACGGTTGAAGAAGGGACGCAGGCCTGTCTTGGAAAGGCAGCCTGAGCGGACTATCTCCCGCACTGATGCCGGAAAATCACGCTGCACCACAGTCTGCTGCGGAAGATAGCCTATCTCGTTAGCCTTTACTCCGCCGCACCATTCAATCTCACCTGATATCTGGGGCTTCAGGCCGAGTATCGCCTTTACAAGGGTGCTCTTGCCGGAGCCGTTCTCGCCGAGTATACATAGGTAATCGCCCTTGCACACCGAGAAATCAAGTTCCTCTGTCACGGTCTGCCCCTCGTAGCCGAGAGAGGCTTTCCGGCAGACGAGCTGCTTTTCTCTTTCGGGAGCCTTATTCTCTTTTTCAGCCATCAGCTCATCGCCTCCCGGAGCGTTTCGTAGTTCTGCTCCATGATATGGAGATAGGTATCACTGAGGTCTGTTACAGACTGCATCGAATCAAGTTTTACTATCTTCATGTCCTTCTTCTTTGTGCTGCTTATTATCGCATCAGCTATGGCACCGTCCGAGCCTTCGAGGATATAGATATCGTCAGCGCCGAGCTCGTCAGCCTTTTCGGAAAGGAAGGCTATTGTGGAGAAGCTTGCCTCAGTCTCGGCTGAGCAGCCTGCGAAGGCGGCATAGTAATCGATACCGTAGTCATCGGTGAAGTAGCGGAAGGGGAAACGGTCGCCGAATATCATTGTCTTCTTCTCCTCCGGAAGCCCGTCAAAAAGCTCCTGGAACTTCGCATCCAGCTTGTCAACTTCCTCCAGATACTTATCTGTATATGGCATATAATCTCCTGCGTGGGAGGAATCGGCAGCCAGAATGGCCTTCTCGATAGACCTGCAGAGAATTGAAGCGTTTTTCAGAGAGAGCCATACGTGCTCGTCGTATTCCGGGCCTTTCTCTTCGGTCTCCTCTTCTTCCACGTCCTCCATGCCTTCTTTTACTTCCTCCTCCTTGATGCTGCTGCCGAGTTCATCCATGAGGGATATTACCTTCATATCGTCGTTGACTGCATCTTTAAGGGCAGCTTCCACCCATTTATCAGATTCTCCGCCAACGTACACAAAAATGTCGCAGGTGGATATCTTTATCAGGTCATCTGCCGTGGGCTGGAAGCTGTGCATATCAGTGCCGTTGCCGGCAAGGCAGGTGAGGTCAGTGTCTGCAAGATGGTCGCCGAGCATCTGGCGCACCCAGTCATACTCCGGGAAGGTCGTGCATACTATACTGAGCCTGCTGCTCTTTCCAGCCGTAACAGAGCCGCAGCCGGTGAATGATGTTATAGCAACAGCCGCACAAAGAACGGCCGCAATAGTCTTTCTGAGTTTCATACTATCCCTCCGAAACTTAAAATGATAATCATTATCGAATTCTGATTATATCACATGATACATCAGTTGTCAAGAGGTACAGGCAAAAAACTCTGCCGGAACACAGCATTTCTGCCATAGAAAAATAATTGTTGACTAATCTGTGATTTTAGGGTATTATATATAGTGTATAGTTGTGCCGTGACGTCGGCACGGAGTATGGAGTTGTTACTGTCAGATGAAAAAACATTTAAGGATTATCCTCGTTGCTGCGGGGCTGCTTATGATACTGTTCGCATGGGCGTGTGCCTGCTGCTTATCCCACGCTTCTGTTAACAAGGCGAAATACCCTGTGTTCGGAGTGGACCTTTCCAATTATCAGGGTGTAGTGAGCTGGGACAGGCTCGAGGAACAGGGTGTAAGGTTCGCCTTTGTAAAAGCCACCGAGGGAAGCGGCCATACCGATGAATCAGTACGCCGCAATCTCGAAAGGGCAGCTGCTACAGGAATAAAGGTATCCTGCTATCATTTTTTCAGCTTTGACAGCCCCGGCGAGACTCAGGCAGAGAACTTCATAAACTCAGTGAGCCGTGACGAGATTCAGCTCCCGCCGGTAGTTGACATAGAATACTACGCCGACAAGAAGCTGCACAAGCCCAGCGCCGAGGAGACAGAGGCGATACTCACTCCCCTGCTCGAAAGACTTGAGGAATACTACGGCATGAAGCCTATAATCTATACCACTGTACCGGTATATTTCAGATACGTGAAGGAAAGCTATTCAGACTATCCCCTGTGGATACGCTGCACGCAGATGGAACCCGACTTCTTCGACTGGACCTTCTGGCAGTACTCCGACCACGGAAAGCTCGACGGATATATCGGCGAGGAGGAATGCATCGACTTCAATGTGTTCCGCGGCAGTGAAAAGGAATTTGAAGACCTGTGGAGGTAATATGATACCATTTCTGATAAAGCCCGCGATAAAGGACTATATCTGGGGCGGCACGAGACTGCGTGACGAGTTCGGCAAGGAGAGCGATACAGAGCGCCTTGCTGAGAGCTGGGAGCTGAGCTGTCATCCGGACGGCGACAGTCTCATCGCAAGCGGCGAATATGAGGGCATGACTCTCAGCGGGTTCGTCAATGAGCATCCCGAGGCTGTCGGAAAGTTTTTCCATAGCGGAGACACCTTTCCTGTCCTCGTCAAGCTGATAGATGCAAGGGATGACCTCTCTGTGCAGGTGCATCCCGATGATGAGTACGCCCTCAGGACTGAGGGACAGCTCGGAAAGACCGAGATGTGGTACGTCATGGACTGTGAGCCCGGTGCTGAGCTGGTATACGGTTTCAGCAGTAAGATAAGCCGTGAGGAGTTCCGTGCTTCCATTGAAGACGACACCCTCATGGACAGGGTAAACCGTGTTCCCGTAAGTAAGGGGGATGTCTTTTTCATAACCCCCGGCACTCTCCATGCCATAGGAAAAGGCATACTCATAGCGGAGATACAGCAGAACTCCAACCTGACCTACCGCGTATACGACTACGGCAGGACAGGAGCTGACGGAAAGCCCCGTGAGCTGCATATCGAAAAGGCTCTCGATGTGACCGTGACTGTACCCGCTGCTCACAGATACGGACAGCCCGTCAAGGAGAACCAGCCCGGCAGATGGCACAGCCTGCTTGCGGACTGCAGTTATTTCCGGGCGGACAAATACGACATATACCGCAGTATGGCGCTCGGAAGATCAGATACCTTCAGACACATCCTTGTGACAGAAGGAGATGCCGAGATAACAGACGGCACAGAAAGCCTGACTGTAAATAAGGGCTGGAGCGCATTCATTCCCGCCGGCACAGAAGGATACACTATAAAAGGTAAATGCAGTGTGATAATTACTACTGTATAATATAAGGAGGATACACATGAAATATTACGTAGGAATCGACCTCGGAGGAACAAACATCGTTGCAGGTGTAGTTGACGAGGAATACAACATCATCGCAAAGGCTTCCACGAAGACCAACTGCCCCCGTCCCGACAAGGAGATCGCTGACGATATGGCAAGAATGGCTCTTCAGGCTGTAAAGAACGCAAAGCTCACTATCGATGACATCGAGTGGGTTGGCGTAGGCACTCCCGGAATCGCAAACAGCGAGACCGGTATCATCGAGTACTCCAACAACCTGGGCTTCAAGGATACTCCCATGGTCAAGTACATACAGGAGACTATCGACAAGCCCGTATTCATCGAGAACGACGCCAACGCTGCTGCATACGGCGAGTTCGTTGCCGGCGCTGCAAAGGGCGCAAGGAATGCTGTCTGCATCACTCTCGGAACAGGCGTAGGCGGCGGCATAATCATCGATGGCAGGATCTACTCCGGCTCCAACTTCGCAGGCGCTGAGATCGGTCATACCGTTATTGAAGTGGACGGCGCACAGTGCTCCTGCGGACGCAAGGGCTGCTTTGAGGCTTACTCCTCCGCTACAGGCCTTATCCGCATGACAAAGGAGGCCATCGCCGAGCATCCCGACAGCATCATGGCAAAGTCCGCTGACGACAAGGGCAAGGTAACAGCCCGCACATCCTTTGACTGTATGCGCGCCGGAGACAAGTATGCAAAGGCCGTAGTGGACAAGTACATAAAGTACCTCGCAGCAGGAATAACCAACACCATCAATATCTTCCAGCCCGATATCCTTTGCATCGGCGGAGGCGTATGCAACGAGGGCGATCCCCTCCTCCTCCCCATGAAGAAACTGGTGGCCAAGGAAGTATATACAAGAAACTCACCCAAGAATACCGAGATCGTTATCGCAAAGCTCGGTAACGATGCAGGCATCATCGGTGCAGCATTCTTAGGCAGAGCTAATTCCTGAGGCTGACTTTTCCGGCTATATGCACAAAATCATTAAGCATGATTTGTGCATATAGCCGTTTTTTATTTCTCCAGGCAACAATCAGCCCTGTTTCTGACACCTTATTTATGAATCGGTTCAAAGGAGGGATTCACCATGACAGATTTCTCCGCAGATGTGAAGCTTGCACAGGCGGGAGATACTGCCGCCTTCGCACGACTTTATTCTCTTGTATACAAGGATATGTACCATATCGCTCTCTACAGTCTCCGGAGCAGCCATGACGCCTGCGACGCCGTAAGCGACACTGTGCTCGACGCATTCTCCTCTATAGGAAGTCTGCGTGAACCGGCCGCTTTCAGGAACTGGATAATGCGTATACTCTCTGCGAAGATCAAACACAGGCAGAAGGAATATTTTGCAGACACAGAGCCACTCATAGAGGATGCCATACCGGAGGAGGACTTCAGCTACGAAAATGCGGAGCTCCATGAGGCCATACAGAACCTCGATCCGCAGTCAAGGCTGATACTCTCCATGTCCGTGCTCGGAGGATATACGAGCAATGAGATAGCTGAGGTGTGCGGGCTCCGTGCGGGCAGTATAAGATCACGGCTTTCACGCATAAAGGAGAAGCTCCGGCTGGAGCTGAGCGGTATTGCCTGAAAGGAGAGATAGCATGAATAACGATGAGAAGATCAGGGAGCTCCTTGAGGCTGAGGAGATCCCGGAGGAAATAAGCCCCGAAAACATAAAGGCCATGCTTGACGCAAGGGCATCCGGAGCAGCAGCTGACCGCTCCGCAGATGTAACCGCAGACGAAGCCGCCGCAAAGAAGCGCAGAGGCATCAGCGTAGGCGGACGCATTGCCGCAGCCGCAGCAGCCTGCGCACTCATAGCCGGAGGCGGCGCTGCACTGAAGAACAGTGATATGCTCCGCAGCAATCACAAGGACGCCGACGTCACTTCCAGCGTTCCCGCACCGGAGGATGAAGATTACAACATTCCCAAGGGAGAGGAAGTAAAAACACCTTCAAAGAGCGGAGAAAGCAAGTCAAAGGGAGAGGGCAGGACAGTATCGGAAAAGTCGGAAGCCTATATGTCCGGCGCTTCAAGCTACAAGGAGATCTACACCCTCTATGAGAAGAGCAACAAGAAATACCAGAAGAATCTGAGAAAGTCATACCGCGGCGGCCTTGGCATTACAAATGAAGTTTCCAGCGCTGATGAAGCAATCGCAGACGATTCTTTCATCGAATATGAGAATGCAGAATCCATGGATTTAAGCGCAGAGCCCGCAGTCGGCGGAGGAGACGATACCCATGAGGCATTTTCCGACACATACGAGCAGGAGAAAGGCGTAAAGGAAGCCGATATAATCAAGACAGACGGAAAGAACATCTACACCCTGTTCAACTACGACAACTACAGTGACGATAACGATGATTACTTCTACTTCATCGGGAACGATCAGAAAGCATACCTCAATATCGCTCCTGTTGACAAGGGAGATATCGGAGATGTTACTCATATCTGCATAAACGATGATGTAGGCAATGTGTTCGGCGAGCAGTACTTCCAGTCCCTCTCTGCCCAGGATATGTACCTCTACAACGATCTCATCGCAGTTGTGGGAACGGCATACGGCTCACCGGTTGTCTCCGGCAACGATGAAGAATGGCACTATGGCTACAACACCAGGAATACTGTATTCGTATCCTTCTATACCTCCGCTGACACACCTGAGTATCTCGGCACCTACTTCCAGGAGGGATACTACAACGATATCCGCATAACACCGGACGGCTTCATGTATCTCATTTCCGATTACACCTCGGCAAACTTCGACAGCATCGAGGATGCCGATAACACCGAGAGATACATCCCCTGCTGCGGTACGGACGAGAAGGGTATCAGCTGCATTAAGCCGGACTGCATACTTCTTCCCGGCGATGACCTGTCAGAGGACTACCTCCTCCGCTACAGCGTTATCGGAAGCATTGACCTCTCGACCCCCGGCACCTACAGCGTATGCCAGACCAAGGCTCTCGCAGACTTCGCCGGCACCATCTACTGCTCACCCGACAACCTCTATACCGCAGACGGATATGACGAGACCGAGATAACACGTATCGCCATCGGCGGCGGAAAGATAGAGCCCGCTGCAAGCTGCAGGCTTCAGGGTTACATTCTCGACCAGTTCTCCATGAGCGAGCACGGCGGTTACTTCCGTGTAGCCACAAGCGATAACACATGGGTAAGAAGAGGCAATATCATCACCGATGTCCTCGGCTGGTCAGAAGATGATGAATGGATACGCAACAACCACGTTTATGTCCTCGATATGGACCTGAACATCGTGGGAAGCATCTCTGATTTCGGTCTTGACGAGAACATCAAATCCGTCAATTTCAGCGGTGATATTGCTTATGTAGTAACCTACGAGCAGACAGATCCGCTCTTTGCCATAGACCTCAGCGACCCCGCAGCCCCGAAGATAATGGATGAACTGAAGCTCCCCGGCTACAGCACCTATATGCAGAAGTGGGACGACAGCCATCTGCTCGGCTTCGGCGTAAATGCCAACGAGGACGGCGTGGAGACAGGCATCAAGGCAGTCATGTTCGATAACTCCGACCCCTATGACCTGAAGGAAGTCGGCTTCTATTCCATTAACAAACCGAGCGAATACAGCTGGGTATCATCAACAGGCGTCTGGGAGCATAAGGCACTGCTCATCGCTCCTGAGAAGAATCTCTTCGGATTCCCGGTAACCATCTCAGAATGGTCCGATGAATCCTACACCAGCAAATGCACCTCAAAGTATGTGTTCTTATCCTATGACGGCTCACAGTTCGTATACAAGGGCGAGATATCTGCTTCTTCCGGCAGAGAACAGTATTCAGACTTCTTAAGCTTCGAGAGAGCGCTCTACATCGGCGATTACATCTATACCGTATCCGGCGATAAGATCATCGCAGCCGCTATCGACGATATCAGCATCACGGACACAGCAGTTCTCAATCCGTTTAACAACTGATCTTACGGAATAACACGAAAGACCTCCTGAGGCATTGCCCCGGGAGGTCTCTTTTGTATCTTATTCTGCCTGCGGCTCTTCTGTCTCAGGCTCTTCGGTCACGGTCTCTTCGGGAGAATCAGTCTCCTCCTCCGGCGCCTCTGTGGGCTCCTCGGGCTTCTTGTTGACGTTCTCCGTAAGTGCGTTGATGATACCCTGATACAGGGATGCGGACTCACTTGCAAAGTTGAAGCCGAAGTCTCCGGGATTGCGTATCTGCATTACTACGACATACGAACCCTTGTAGTCGGTGTAGTCTGCGGATTCCTTGTCGTTGCCCTTCTCAGTCTTCATGCAGCCGGTAATATACAGGAAATCTCCCATCCATGTCTCGGCTGTTCCGGTCTTGGCGTAGAGAGTATATCCCTCAGGCACCCATATTCCGACATCATTGGCAACCCCCAGCATTCCTGCCCAGAGGTTCTCGCGGTATTCCTCCGGTATGGAGGCTATCTTGTCGAAGGCCTTGCTGCCCTTCTCCAGCACCTTGCTGAAATCGTTGGTATCAACGGTATTCTTCAGGACGAAGGGAGTGTACATATCTCCCAGTCCGGCCTCATGGCAGAGCGCCGTAAGGTATATCGGGCAGGTCAGTACATAGGACTGACCGAAGGCTGTACGTCTCAGATCATCGTTGCAGTATATCTCAACGTTGTTGTGTATCTCGCCGAAATCGCAGTTTATAGGCGTGATGAAGCGGAAAATCTTATCCAGGTCATCAAGGACATCCTTCTTGCCGATCTGGTCAAAAGCCTTTGCAAAATAGATGTTGCTTGAGTTGATAAAGGCTGAATACAGGCTTCTCTCCATGGGGTAGTACTTGTTCTTGTCATGATCCCAGTTGACTATGGTTGCGCCGTCATCGTACCACTCACCCTCGTCCCACAGGGAGTATATACCGTGCTTGTCCGATATTACCTCGGACATCATCTTGAAGGTGGATCCGGGTTCTGCGTTCTGGAAGGCCTTGTTGCCGTAAGTGCCCCAGGCAAGATCCTCATCGTGCTTCTTACCGGCATACTCGTCCGGATCGTAGGAGGGCCAGCTTACCTGAGCCGCAAGAGATCCGTCTGCACGCATTACCACGGCGGCGCCCTCTATGCCCATATAGTTCATATAGTCGTAGATGCCCTTCTGAACGTCCGCATCGAAGGTGAGCTGTATGGACTGACCCACCTTCTCATCACCGTCTACAGGTGAAGGATTCGGCTTTCTGAGCCTGTCCTCGAATATCATGTCCATACCCTCGGACATCTCGGAGAGGACATTCGCAAAGGCTACCTTGTATTTCTCGGCGAATACCCTGGTCTCTTTTCCGGAGCTGTCATGTTCACTGTGAGCGAGCAGCTCGCCGTGAGCATCGTATATATTTCCGCGCATGACATCGGGGACGGCTGTTGTCGTCGTTCCCTCCGTCGTTGTTTCAGTATCTGTACCCGTTCCCGCAGGCGCTGTTCCCTGCTCTCCGGCATCCCCCGGAGCTTCTGAGGCCCCCTCCGCTGCGCCTGTGCTATCCTCCGTCACCCCGGAGGCCGGAGCTGCCTGCTCAACGACTGAGCTGCACGACTGGCACGGCACAAGCATAGAAGCCGCCAGCAGTGCTGACAGGAGCCTTCTATATCTAATATTCATATGTAAATCTTCCCGACCTTTATCATTGTATTACAGGCGTTGCCTGTATGTATTTAATTATAGAGCTTTTCCCGCCCTTTGTCAACAGTTTCCGCCTGTTTTCGTCACTGATGATCCTTGTATATCTGAGCGATGATATAGACAAAATAGAATACCCATATTATCCACGTCACAGCCCACCAGCCTGTGAATATGCTCACAAGGAGATAGATCACCGCTGCGGCTATGGTTACGAACAGCTTTTTCATAGAGTCTCCTCCCTACATAATATGCTATCATTCTACCATAAACAGCACATTTAGTCAAGGCAGAAAATGCGGATATTCTCCCGCAGACCGGACATAATACAACGGAAGGAGGGATAGTATGATCTCACAGCAGGAATACAGCCGGATGGCGGAGGCAGCCGCTCCCGTATCCGACAAGAAGACCGACACCCTGAAGGCCTTCCTCATCGGCGGCGCCATATGCAGTGCCGGACAGGTGCTTTTCGCCGTATTCTCCATGCTCGGCGCCGGAAAGGAGAATGCTGCCGCCTGGACATCCGTAGTCCTTATACTCACAGGCGCCCTGGCTACAGGGTTCGGCTGGTACAGCGCCCTTGCAAAGCACGGCGGCGCAGGCACCCTGATACCCATAACCGGTTTTTCAAATGCGGTCTGCTCGGCAGCGGTGGAGGCGCAGTCGGAGGGGCTTATATTCGGCGTCGGCACAAAGATATTCACCATCGCCGGACCTGTTATCCTCTACGGCACGGCCGCCTCAGTCATCTACGGTCTTATATACTACCTGACAGGCCTTGTATGACCGGAATGCCGCATAAAAGAAAAGTGCCCCGACAGCGTCGGGGCATTGAAACAAATTAAAATAAATATGTGTAGAACAAAAGAAAGGAGACAACAAAACGAGTGTTAATAATTTAAGATTATTAAACACTACAGATATTATAGCCGATTTTTGGATTTCAGTCAAGGGAATTCTAAAAAAATATTAGTAAATATCGGCAATTCCGGCAGTTTGCACAATCTTCCGGAGGCTGTTTACAGCAATATGCACAAGACGCAACAACTCAACCGCGTCACGTCACACTGGGTTTTTGCCTGTATACCGCACTATACTCCTATTGTAAGTACACACTAACAATTTTATCGGGAAATTGCGAAAAATTTATCATATAGCCCGTAATTGCTATTTACAAACCAGATATTTTGTGCTAAAATGGAAGAGCAGTTATATGCGCTCTCAAGGTGTGAAGAGAACGCTCATAACCCCTGAAAAATCTAAACAGGAGGTCATTCCAAATGGCAATCAAAAGAAAAATGAAGACCATGGACGGTAATAACGCCGCTGCTTGGGTATCGTACCCTTTCACTGATGTAGCTGCTATTTACCCCATCACCCCCTCCTCAGTTATGGCTGAGGTCACCGACAGCTGGTCCGCTAAGGACAAGAAGAACCTCTTCGGCCAGCCCGTTACCGTTGCTGAGATGCAGTCTGAGGCCGGTGCAGCCGGTACAGTTCACGGCTCACTCTCCGCTGGTGCTCTTACCACTACATACACCGCTTCACAGGGACTTCTCCTTATGATCCCGAATATGTACAAGATCGCCGGAGAGCTCCTCCCCAACGTAATCCACGTTTCCGCAAGATGCGTATCTTCCCACGCTCTTAACATCTTCGGTGACCACTCCGATATCTATGCCTGCCGTCAGACCGGTTACGCTATGCTCTGCTCAGGCAGTGCTCAGGAGGTTATGGACCTTGGTGCTGTTGCTCACCTTTCAACAATCAAGGGCAGAGTACCTTTCCTCCACTTCTTCGATGGTTTCCGTACATCTCACGAGATCCAGAAGATCGAGACATGGGATGACGAGACTCTCTACAGCCTCC
>CAMKMD010000073.1 GCA_946413815.1 uncultured Ruminococcus sp. | reverse complement strand
CCGCATCTGCACCGCGGGCTTCAGAAAGACCGGCGGACCGCCGGAGGCGGTCCCTGCAGATAACCGCCGTCAGACGATACAATAATTCTGCATTCTGCATTCTTCATTCTTAATTCTGAATTATAAAAGGGCGCACGGAATGCGCCCTTTTGTATCAGCTTACAAATTCAGCCTTGATTATTGAATAGCCATAGGGCGCCACGACAAGGTCATTGCCGTCGAATTCGCCTATGCAGCGCTTGAAATCCCTGAAACGGGAAAGTCTCTCGGGTATGTCTGTCAGTACGGCATACTCACTGCTGCGGTTGATGAAGAAGATATAATCCGTATCTGCCCCCTCACGGGTGAAGCCAATGAGTCTGTCATCATCGGTGTTCTCCTCATTGATGACGAAGTAAGTCCTGCCTTCCTTCAGATTGGGTATGGACTTTCTTATGCGGCCAAGCTCCTTAACGTAGTCAAGAAGCTCCGTATCCTCATGCCCCCAGGGATAGCAGCGGCGGTTGAAGGGGTCCTTGTAGCCCTGGAGACCTGCCTCGTCACCGTAGTATATGCTCGGCACGCCGGGAAGGAAGAACATCAGCGCCATTGCCGCCTTCAGCAGATTCTTTCCCTGCTCGTACTCCTCGCGGGTGAGCCACCTCTCTGCCATCCAGTCCTTGGATTTGTCATCGCAGCTCTCGCCGCCGAGTCGGTTTATGGCACGCTCGATATCATGTGTGGAAACGAAGTTCATAAGTACATCTATGGAAGGCTTCGGGTAGTTCTCCAGTATCGTCATGACAGAGTTTATGAAGTCCACCGGTCTGCCGCCTCTGATGTAGTTTATTATAGCCTCCCGGAAGGGATAATTCATGACAGAGTCGAGCTGGTCGCCCAGAAGATATCTTCTCTTCACGCCGTAGCTCTCCTTGTTGGAGGCATCCTCCCAGACCTCGCCGATGACCACTTTGTCCTTGTCATATCCCTTCACGCTCTTGCGCAGGTTGTTGAGGAACTGGTCCGGCAGCTCGTCCGCAACATCGAGACGGAAGCCCGCAGCACCGAGAGACAGCCAGTAGTGCAGCACGCCATCCTCGCCGCAGATGAACTCCGTATAGCTTTCGTTGTTCTCGTTGACGTTAGGGAGAGTGTCTATTCCCCACCATGCCTCGTAGGTATCGGGGAAGTGTATAAAGCTGTACCAGTCATGGTATCTGCTTTCCCACGACTGATATGCTCCGGGTTCGGGATAGCGGCCGTTCTTGTTGAAGTATACGCTGTCAGAGCCCGTATGGGAGAAGACTCCGTCGAGTATTACGGATATGCCCAGCTTCTTTGCATCCCTGCAGAGAGCTGCAAAGTCCTCGTTGGTGCCAAGCAGAGGGTCTACCTTCATATAGTCGGCGGTATTGTACCTGTGATTCTCGTGGGACTCGAATATGGGATTGAGGTAGATGCAGGTAACTCCCAGGTCATGGAGGTAGTCCAGCTTTGAGCGTATGCCCTCCAGGTCGCCGCCGAAGTAGTCGTTGTTCCATACGTGCCCGTTGTGGTCCGGACGGTAATAGGGAGTGCCGCCCCAGTCCTCACGCATGACACGTCCGTAGGGTATGTCCTCATGAAGCTTTCCGCTCCGGCAGAAGCGGTCGGGGAATATCTGATACATTATGCCGCCCTTGAGGAAATCCGGTGTCTCATAGTCCTCCTTGTACACAGTGAGCTGGAAGAGGCCTCCCTCGCCCTCTGCGCCGTAATGTGCGCCGTGCTTCTTGATATACTTCCTTATGCCTTCGCAGGTATAGGAGAAGTAGTAATAGTGTACATCGGCGTATCTCGGGGTATACTCGCAGGTATAGACGAAGCAGTCCTCCTCCTCGCCGGAAACGTTCATGGGGATGAACCTCTCCTTGAAGCCGGTGCGGAAGAGCACCATGACCGGCGTGTAATCCGGCCGCACATCCTTCGGAAGCCTTATGGAAAAGCGGCAGCTCCTGTTCTGCCGCAGAGCGCCGAAGACAGATTTATAGCTCAGATGCCAGGTATCATAGACAGGTCTCATATACAGAACTCCTTTATGATTACAGTTATCCCCCGTCACAGAGGACGGGGGAAAAGTTTTATATGATGCTTATCTGAGATGCCAGATATTATCTGCATACTCAGTTACCGCACGGTCGGCAGAGAAGATTCCTGCGCCGGCGATATTGTTCAGAGACATCTTTGCCCACTTCATCCTGTCGTTGTAGCACTCTGTGATGTAGGCCTGTGCCTTCCTGTAGCTGTCGAAATCGGCAAGCACCATGTAGGGGTCTCTCAGTCTCAGAGAATCCGCAACGTCAACGAAGGTGCAGCCGTTGATGCCGTGATACATACGCTCGATGGCTTCATTCATCCTGCCGTCGCCCTTGAAGTAGTCGTCGGGGTTGTAGCCTCTTGCCTTCAGAGCCTCCACCTCAGGAGCAGTCATGCCGAAGATAACGATGTTGTCATCGCCGGCAGCCTCCTTTATCTCGATGTTCGCACCGTCGAGAGTACCGAGGGTGATGGCGCCGTTGAGCATGAGCTTCATATTACCGGTACCGGAAGCCTCAGTACCTGCAAGGGATATCTGCTCGGAGATATCGGCTGCGGGCATAAGGTGCTCGGAGAGTGTAACACAGTAGTTCTCAAGGAATACTATCCTCAGCTTGTCGCTTATCTTCGGGTTCTTCCTTACCTCCTCGGAGATAGCCCAGATCAGCTTGATGATCTGCTTTGCAAGGAAGTATCCGGGAGCGGCCTTGGCTGCGAAGATGTAGGTCTTGGGTGTGAAGGGAGCATCCGGATCATTGAGCAGGTACTGGTAGTCCGCAAGGATATTGAGCACGTTGAGGTGCTGTCTCTTGTATTCGTGCAGACGCTTTACCTGTACATCGAAGATGCTGTCGGGGTCGATGGTTATATCGCTCTGCTTGCTGATATACTTTGCAAAGAGCTCCTTGTTCGCACGCTTTACGGCGAGCAGCTTCTCAAGCACCTCCTCGTCGTTCTCAAACTTGCGGAGCTTGGAGAGCTCTGCGCCGTCCTTGATGAACTTCGGGCCGATGGTATCGCTGAGGAGCTTTGTCAGGCCCTCATTAGACTGATACAGCCATCTTCTGTAGGCTATACCGTTAGTTACGTTCTTGAACTTCTCCGGTGTGTTCTCATACTCATCACGGAATACGCTCTCCTTGATGATCTCGGAATGAAGCTTGGATACGCCGTTTACGCTGTGTGAAGCAGCAACGCAGAGGGTAGCCATGTGTATCTTGTTGTCCTTGATGATGGACATTCTTGTGGTCTTTGCGCTGTCATAGCCGTTCTTCTCCATGAGAGACTGGCAGTAGCGGTTGTTGATCTCCACGATGATGGAGAAGATACGGGGCATTACTCTCTTTACGAGATCAACGTCCCACTTTTCAAGAGCCTCGGCCATAACCGTGTGATTGGTATAGGCGAAGGTCTTTGTAACGATGTTCCATGCCTTGTCCCATGAGTAGCCGCACTCGTCAAGGAGCACTCTCATCAGCTCGGGGATGGCAAGCGTGGGGTGCGTATCGTTGATATGGATAGCCACCTTGTCTGCAAGGTTCTCCAGTGTGCCGTATACCATCATGTGGTCATTTACGATATCACCGATGGAGGCTGCACAGAGCAGGTACTGCTGACGGAGACGGAGTGTCTTGCCCTCGGGGTGGTTGTCATTGGGATAGAGTATCTTGGATATGGAGTTATCGATAGCGTTGACTGCAAGAGCCTCAGCAAAATGGCCCTCAGAGAAATGCTTCATTGCCTCGGGGCTGAAGCCGGAAGCCTTTGCCTCCCACAGTCTCAGCACGGATACAGCATCGGAGCCGTAGCCGGAGACATACATATCATAGGGTATGGCCTTTACGGTATTGTAGCCGATATGGCTTACATGGTGGTACTTGTCATCCCAGTACTCCTGGAGCTCGCCGTCAAAATGTACATCCACAGCCAGCTCAGGTCTCTTCACAAGCCATACCGAGCCGCCGGGGAGCCAGTCATCTGCAAGCTCTATCTGCATACCGTCCTGTATCTTCTGGCGGAAAATACCATACTCATAAAGTATAGAATAGCCCATGGCGGGGAAGCCTGTTGTTGCAAGTCCGTCAAGATAGCAGGCTGCAAGACGGCCGAGGCCGCCGTTTCCGAGGCCTGCATCCGGCTCGAACTCGAATACCTTGTCAAGGGTTATGGTGTGCTCGGCAAGCATCTTCCTGAGGTCGTCTGCAATGCCGAGGTTGTATATGCTGGTCTTGAGAGAGCGTCCCATGAGAAACTCCATAGACAGGTAGTATACCTGCTTGCTTCCCACGGAATGGGTGTGATTTACGAAGCTCTGTCTCTTTGCACCGAGTATATCTACGATGATGGAGGAGAGGACCTGGTACACCTGCTTATCGGAAGCCTCCTCTGGCGTTACGCTGAACATAGCCTGAAGCTTCTTCGGGAACTCTTCTCTGATCTTGTCCATGAGGGGGTTGACCTTCTTCTTGGTAGCCATACTTTACTCCTTCCGCTGTCTGAACAGCGATTACTATATGTATAATACCGACAGCTGTTGACAAAACAGAGGGGTCTTCCATTTGTTGGATTATCTTTCTATCATCCATCCTCATCTGTTTAAACACTTTACTATCAGTATATCATCATTGTAGCACTTTTACCGAATCATTGTCAAGTGTATTATTAACCAAATATTTGTCAACGGAATGGACATTATAGAGAAATTGCAGAAAAGTCTCGGAAATAGTGTAGTAATCGCCCTATCGCTCTTTGTGCATTGTGCTTAATCAGGCAATTTCTTCTTCGCCTGATTGTGCGAAACGTACAAATTCAACGCCTTAAAAATTATTATAAAAAAATCGCAAATATCCTTGAAATTTAAAAACATATATGTTATAATACAAATGTGTAGATTTCCGGCAGGTCAGCGCTTCCCGAAAAGATCTGCTGTATATTAATGCAAAGGACGGATCAAGAATGAAGAAAAAGAAAAGATTTTCCCCACTGAAGTTCCTGCTCATACTCGTATGTATATTCCTGCTGATCGCCTCCGCAGCGATCAATGTACTCTTTACGATGTACAAAGTACCAAAGATCGGCAACAGATATATCTATATAGTTGAAGACAACAATCCGCTCGGTGTAGACGTTACAGACGGCGCCGCCCTTCTTACGATGGATGCAACGGACATCAACCTTGCCGCAGGAGATATTGTCATCTGCTACCCCGCAGACAATCCCGCTGAGCTCTGTCTGAGAAGCATCAACTACAAAGCACCGAAAGAAGACGGCGAGATAAGGTACTACACACGCGATGCCTACCATGAAGATGACCTGGATTCCATCTCCAAGGATAAAATAGTTGCTGTAGCCACAGGATATAACGAGAGCGAATTTCTCGGAAAGTTCATCACCTTCACAAAGAGCGTAAGAGGTATCATCCTTGAGTTCATCCTCCCCCTCCTCCTTCTCATCATCATGCTCTGCGCAAAGATCGCCGCAGCAAGAAACCGCAAGGAAGAGGAAGCCTTCTACGACTTCGAGGGAGACAACTCCACAGGTGCAGCAGAGGCCAAGAACGCAGCTGCTCCCCTGTTCGACAATACCGAGAGCATCCAGATGAACGACGAGTTCGAGCGCAAGAAGCAGTCCATCGCCGAGAACTTCAGCCAGAAGAAGGTAAATCCCGATTCTCCCTACCAGAAGGAAAAGGAACGCACAATGCAGTTCAAGGCACTGCGTGCTTCAGGAAATACAGGCAATATCGCCGCACAGAACGCTTCTCCTGCTGCTCCCGCAGCTCCCGCCCCCGTATCAGACAATGTTTCTGAGCCGGTTTCCGATGAAGTAAAGGAAGCAGCTCTCAGAAAGACAGCCGAGGCTGAAAATACCGGCGTATACACCTTCAAGCAGAAGAGCGACGATATGATCACCGAGACTGAAACAACAGTTACTCCCGGCCTTGTTGAGAAGACCTCAGTAAGCGAGCTTGCAGCCAAGGCTGCCGCAGCTCCCAAGGCTCCCGCAGTTCCCGCTTCTCAGGCCGCTCCTGCTGCTCCCGCAGCAAAGGAGACGACTCCGGATATCTCTGATATCATCAAGAAGAGCGAGACCAACCGCAAGAAGAAGGATACCTCAGCAATGTCAGTAGACGATCTTCTCAAGATCATCGAGAACGAAAAGAAGAAGCTCTGATATCTGGTCTGCGGATAACACGATAAGCAGAAACAAAGCCATAGCGTTCATCTGGTATGTGCCGGATAAGCTGTGGCTTTTCTGCTGCCGCAAAACATACCGAAGGAGAATAAGCCGCAGTTCAGAATACATACTCAAAGCCCCGGAACGGTCTGTGTACCGTCCGGGGCTCTTCTTTTGTGCTGTTCTGATGTGACAGATAAAACAAACGGCTCCCTGAACAGGAGCCGTCAGCTTGTCAAAAAAGTCAGTTATCGCAGAAGTCAAGCGGGCGGATGTGGGCATCCGCCCCTACAAACGCCGATTCTTCCATAGCAAAATGTAGGGGGCGATGCCTACATCGCCCCGCTTATTTGTAAATGTTAGGTTTATTGACAGACTAACGGCTCCCTGAACGGGAGCCGTATATTCATCACTTTTTCTTCTTTTCTGAACTCTTCTTGTCGCCGGAGTGTTCATTCTCTTCGTTGATAGCCTCAATGACTTCATCAAGAGTTATCTTGGAATCGGAAGTATCATATTCATCTTCCTCCGCTTCCTCAGCTGCTTCAGCTGCAAGAGCTGCCTTCTTCTTGGCGCTGTCGCTCTTGATAGCCTCGATAACTGCAAGAGCAAAGAAGAACATGAGAGCAAGGCCTTCTAATGCTACGAGCGGGAGCTTAGCGTTGCTTACGATTCTTCCGACTCTGTCCGCTGTAGTATTTGAAGCAGGAACAAGTATATTGTAAGCGTTCTTGAAGGTAACGTTCTTGTAGTAGTCATCAGCTGTAAGGCTTACGCTCTCGATGAGCTCGTTTGTCTTTGTATCAAGAGCTGCAAGCTTTTCCTCTACCTTTGACTTGTCTGCTTCACTTGAATTTGTACGCTTCTGGAGAGCTTCCATTCTCTCCTTGTAGTAGTTGATCCTCTGCTTGGTCTCTGCAAGATCATCTGTAAGAGTGAGCTTGCTTCTGAACATCCTGTCATACTGCTCGGAAGCCTGTGTGATGGTCTGATCAATATCAACATCGCTGTTGTTTATGATCATTACCTGATCCTTCTCGTATGATCCGATGGAATCCATAACTGAAGCAAGCTGCTCCTCATACTGTGACTGCTGTCTCTCAAGTGCCTTGATCCTGTACTCGTAGTAAGCAAGTGCCTGATCCTTGTCCTTGGTTACATTGTTGATGGAAATGATAGATGATATCTGATCGAGATCCACACCGCGAAGTGTATTTATAGCCTGATACAGGTCATCGAATGTATAGCCTGTAACAGATGAACGGAAACGTGTTGTATCCTCGTTTGAGAGAGTCTTGACATACTTGCGGAGAGACAGGAGACTGTCATCAAGGATGTCGAGAGACTGTGCATAATCATAATCCTCGTAATTGAGCGCCTTTACAGCAGAACCGATAGACTCGTTATAGCCGTACTCTTCATAGAACCAGTTCTGATACTGCTCAAGCACCTCGTTGAATACATCAACGGCTTCAGCAGTAGTGAATTCAGTGTTGTTGTAATCAAAGAACACCTGGAACTGTGTCGGGTAGTAGGTAGTTTCCAGCATAGCCTGAGCAGCTGCAAGGTTACCGCTGTTCGCATTCTCGTATACGCTCTTGAAAGCGGTGATACGGTCGAGGATATCCTGAGGAATGATGTCTTTGAAGGATATGCCCTGGCGGATATTATCAAGCTCGATCAGATCCAGGCCGAGATTATCAAGAGCCTTTTCGATAACAGCAGGATTCTTGACATTGTTGATATCAAACTTTCGTCCGTTCGGATCCTTGCCCTTCTCTATGCCTGCATACGAGAAGCTTATAAGCGCTGTAAGCTTGGCTTTCTTTACATGAGTTGTGAGTATCGCATAGCCGAATGCAAGCATTCCTATCACGATAGCCGATACCACCCATACACCGAAGTATTTCTTGATCTTTGAAAAAATGGTAACAAGAGAGACAACTATCTCTTCTTCCTTTTCCTTAGGGTTATTGATCGTAATGTTGATATTACGGTCATTAGAATGATTTGACATTTTTACCTCCTGTTTTCTTCCGCCGGTAGACGGTTCAGTCTTAACTTGACCGCATACAGCCCTCCGGCTGCCTTAATGCGGCACTGCCTTAACTATGATATCATGTATTCCCCGAAAAGTCAAGGATTTTCTGAGATCAGCAGCGCTCAGACCGCATGGCCCTTTGAGCGGATGACTGCTGTGACCTTATCGACATAGCTGCGGCAGATCTCCTCGGAGGGAGCTTCTACCATTACGCGCACAAGAGGCTCTGTTCCGCTCTCGCGGACGAGTATCCTTCCGGTCTCGCCGAGAGCCTCCGAGACCTCTGCAACTGCTGCCTGCACATCAGGGTCAGCCTGTGCTGCGGATTTGTCCTTTACCCTGACGTTCTCAAGCACCTGCGGGTATACCTTGAAGGGGGCAGCAAGCTCGGAGAGCTTCTTCTTGCGGGACATGATGACCTGCATTATCTTCAGGCTCGTAAGGATGCCGTCACCGGTGGAGGCATACTTGGAGAAGATGATATGTCCGGACTGCTCTCCGCCGAGGAGACAGCCGTGCTCCTTCATATACTCGTATACGTACTTATCGCCTACTGCGGTCTTGGCATACTCTATGCCGACCTCGTCGAATGCCTTGAAGAGACCGAAGTTTGACATAACTGTAGCTACGACGGTATTGTTTACCAGATTGCCCTTCTCCTTCATGTATCTGCCGTAGATATAGAGGATATGGTCGCCGGAGATAACGTTTCCGAGTTCGTCTACACAGAGGCAGCGGTCTGCATCTCCGTCATAGGCGAATCCGACATCGTAGCCGTTCTCCCTGACATACTGCTGGAGCACCTCGATATGTGTGGAGCCTGCATTCTCGTTGATGTTCACTCCGTTGGGCTCTGCGTTGATGACGTGTGTCTCTGCGCCGAGAGCCTCGAATACAGCCTTGGCAATGGTCCATGAAGCGCCGTTTGCGCAGTCGAGAGCCACCTTCATGCCGCGGAAGGAATACATACCGAGGGAAATAAGATAGCCCATATATCTGTTCCTGCCGGCAACATAGTCAACGCTCCTGCCTATCTCTCCGCCTGTTGCGAAGGGGAGCTCCGGATAATCCTGACCGAAGGCGGAAAGCTTTCCGTCAAGATAAGCCTCAACGAGGGTTATCACATCGTCCTCCATCTTCTCACCGTCGTGATTGATGAGCTTGAGGCCGTTGTCGTAGTAGGGGTTGTGGCTCGCAGATATCATGATACCGCAGTCGAAGCCGTCCACTCTTGTGACATAGGCAACTGACGGTGTAGTCGTGACATGGAGCAGATAAGCATCCGCACCCGAAGCGGTAAGGCCGCCTACGAGGGAATACTCGAACATATAGCTTGAACGTCGTGTGTCCTTTCCTATAACTATCCTCGGTGCTGAGTCATCGCCGTTTCTCTTCTTGAGTTCGCCGTAGTACCAGCCAAGAAATCTTCCTACTTTAAATGCGTGATCTGCTGTTAGGTTGACGTTGGCAGTACCTCTGAAACCGTCTGTTCCGAAATACTTTCCCATTTTCATGATCTCCTTTATAATACTCTTGTGTGACGGCACATCTGCCTTTGAACACGATAGTATTTTAATTATAGCACATATGAATGTCACAGTCAATAATAAATGTGTGTTTTCTGCGGAATATTCTTCAAATCCGGGCATATAAATCAAGACAGGGGATGCGGACATCCCGCAGAGGATACCTGTCAGGACAAAGGAGCATACTATGAAGGATATTTCACCGGCAGCAGACCAGAGCATCATACTCGAAAACCGAAGAAAACTCACAATAACCGGCATGACTGATGTGGACAGTTTCGACGAGAGGACCATATGTCTCTACACTCAGCTCGGCGAGCTGACAGTGCAGGGCAGCAGCCTTCATATCGATTCTATGAGCATAGAGACAGGGGATATGACCATATCCGGAGAGATACGTTCTCTTATATACGGCGACGAGCAGCGAAGACATCCCCTCACCGCCCTCGGGAGGCTGTTCAGATGACCCTGCTGAACGTGCCGGAGACCTATTTCTCCGTAAGCGAGGAGCTACGGCTCTTTGCTCTCTCATGCCTGCTCGGGGCCGGGTTCGGAGCCTGGTACGATCTATTCCGTCTGCTGCGGCTGCTTCTCCCTCACGGCAGTCTTCTCGTCGCAGCAGAGGATATCCTCTTCCTTGCGGGCTGCACCGGCACCTTCTGCGGCTTCATCTCGCTCTCCGTGAGGGGCGAGCTGCACTGCTGTTATCTTCTCGGGGCAGTGCTCGGTGCTGCGCTGTATCTCCTGACCCTCGGCAGCCTTGTCATGCGGATACTGCGCCGGTTGATACTTCCGGTAAAAAAGGCTTTTGTGCTTTTTAGTCAGGCGGCAGGGGGTATATTTGTAAGATGTTCCAAAGTTGTGGTTATATATTTTAAAAAAACAGCTGCACTATTGATGAAATACCTATTGATGTTGTATAATAATAAGGAATCTAAAATCAGAAAGAACGTGGATAACGTTGTTCATAAAGAAGAAGAACAAGGAACACAAAAAAGGTCTGTTTAACAGTGGTCTCGTGAAGCTGTTCACTGCTGTATTCGTACTAAGCTGCTTCGCCGTCATCATAGTTACCAACAAGGACTCAGCGGAAAAGCAGAAGGAGCTTGATGCGATCAATGAGAAAATCAGCGCTTACGAGCTTGAAAATGCCGATCTTCAGCGCATCCTTGAAAGCGACGACCTTTCTCCCTATATGGAACGAAATGCCATAGAGCGAGGATACGCTTATCCTGATGAGCGCAGATTCTATGATATATCAAGAGATTAATCTCCGGCGGCCTGTACCGGAAGCGGCAGCACTCCGCTTAGCAGGCAGTGACCGGTTGATAAAAAGGAGTTATTTTATTTATGCAGCTGGAAATCGGTAAGATCTACAACGGAACAGTCAAGGCGATCACCCAGTACGGAGCTTTTGTGGATGTAGAAGGCGGCGGCTCGGGAATGATACATATCTCTGAGATAGCAAACACCTATGTCAATGATATCCATGAATTTCTCACTGAGGGACAGGAGATCAGAGTCAAGGTGATCGGCATCAACGAGGCAGGAAAAGTCAGCCTCTCCCTCAAGAAGGCGCAGGAGGATGACGGAACCGCTCAGAAGGCAGAACCTGCAGGCGGACAGCAGAACAGACCGCGCAGGGATAAGCCCCAGCGCAGCAAGCCCAATATATGGGAACCTAAAAAGACTATACCTCAGTCAGAGATGACTTTCGAGGACATGATGTCGCACTTCAAGCAGACCAGCGAGGAACGTATCGGCGAAGGGAAGCGCCGTACAGACCGCCGCAACGGTACGAGAAGAAAGTAATACATACCGTCCCGCCCGGGACGGTTTTTTGCTGAAAGGAGGGAACTGCGATGAAACTGAACCTGATCGAGGAGAGCATCGCGGCAGATTTCAACAAATCTATCTGGGCAAAATTCAACCGTGCTGTAGAGGAATATCAGCTCATACAGGAGGGCGACCGCATCGCGGTCTGTATCTCCGGCGGCAAGGACTCCATGCTGCTTGCGCTCTGCATGGAAAGACTAAGGCGATTCAGCGGGGGAAAGTTTGAACTTCAGTTCCTCGGCATGGATCCGGGATATAAATGGCACGTAAAATCGCAGATACTCAGCAACGCAGAAAAGCTCGGCATCCCCCTGACCCTCCGTCCGACAAGGATATTTGAATCGGCAGAAAAGGCGGGCAAGCACCCCTGTTTCCTCTGTTCGAGGCTCAGGAGAGGCTGGCTCTACAAGACCGCCGAGGAGATAGGCTGCAACAAGATAGCCCTCGGACACCATTTCGATGATGTCATAGAGACAATACTCATGGGTATGCTCTACGGTTCGCAGATGCAGACCATGATGCCGAAGCTCCACAGCGAGAACTACGCCGGCATGGAGCTCATCCGTCCGCTCTATCTTGTACGTGAGGCGGATATCATCCGCTGGTGCAAGTGCAACCATCTCCACTTCATACAATGCGCCTGCGCTGTATCGGAGACCAACGAAAACAGAGGCACAGGCTCCAAGAGACAGGAGATAAAGCAGCTGCTCGCACAGCTGAGAGAGACCAATCCGGCTGTGGATATGAATATCTTCCGCAGCGCAGAGAACGTAAATCTCCAGACTCTTATATCCTATCATATAGGAGAAGAGCGTCACCATTTCCTTGACGACTACTCCGACGGAAGAAATATACGCGGCACTATAGCAAAGAAAGAATAACGCAAAAGGGACGGTCTCCCGTCCCTTTATGAATTCATAATTCTTAATTCATAATTAGTTGCATCGCCTGACGGCGGTCCGCCGGTCTTTCTGAAAGTCCGGTTTTATTTTCTGCACCACGGACGCCCACCTTCATTCGCAGATATAGACATAGGGGCGGGGCAGGCATCGCTCTCCCCGCAAGCAATGCCGCAGCTTTCATTCAAGCTGCCCGTGCTGCACCGCAGTTAGCATCGCATAACAATTATACACGTCCCTTTCTCGAAAATGTCTTGATTTTAACAAGAAAATATCGTATTATATATAGTAGGTATGTTCTGCTCCTCGCTGATCGTCAGAGAACGGCGCAGAACGTCTGCCAAGGTCGGTTTTCCGGCTGCCTAAAAACCGAAAGGAGTATTTATCAATGATCTATTCGCACGAAGTTGAAACAATGTGCCCTATCGCACAGGGCGTTGCTCACGGCGCTGCTCCCATTCCGGAGGAAGCTAAGTGGGTAAAGGCTAAGGAGATAAAGGATATTTCCGGCTTTACACACGGCATCGGCTGGTGTGCTCCTCAGCAGGGTACCTGCAAGCTCACACTCAATGTAAAGGAAGGCGTTATCCAGGAGGCTCTCGTTGAGACTATCGGATGCTCTGGTATGACACACTCCGCTGCTATGGCTGCTGAGATCCTGCCCGGCAGAACTATCCTCGAGGCTCTTAACACTGACCTCGTTTGCGATGCTATCAACACAGCTATGAGAGAGCTGTTCCTCCAGATCGTTTACGGACGTTCACAGTCTGCATTCTCTGAGGGCGGTCTCGTTATCGGCGCTGGCCTTGAGGACCTCGGTAAGGGCCTCCGTTCACAGGTCGGCACACTTTACGGTACTCTTGCAAAGGGTCCCCGTTACCTTGAAATGACTGACGGCTATATCACAGGCCTCGCACTTAATGAAGACGATGAGATCATCGGCTACAAGTTCGTTAACTTCGGCAAGATGATGGACTTCATCAAGGCTGGCGACGACGCTAACACAGCCTTCGAGAAGGCTCAGGGTCAGTACGGAAGAGTTGCTGACGCTGTTAAGATCGTTGATCCCAGAAAAGAATAAGGAGGACTTGTAAAATGGCTTTATTTGAATCATACGAGAGAAGAGAAAAGCAGATCCTTGCTGTTCTCAAGGAATACGGCATCAGCTCCATCGAGGAGTGTGCTGAGGTATGCAAGGCAAAGGGCCTTGATATCTACAAGATGGTAGAGGGCATCCAGCCCATCTGCTTCGAGAACGCTAAGTGGGCTTACACAGTAGGCTGCGCTATCGCTATAAAGAAGGGCTGCAAGAGAGCTGCTGACGCTGCTGCTGCTATCGGTGAGGGCCTCCAGGCTTTCTGTATCCCCGGTTCAGTTGCTGACCAGCGTAAGGTTGGTCTCGGCCACGGCAACCTCGGCAAGATGCTGCTCGAGGAGGATACTGAGTGCTTCGCATTCCTCGCAGGCCACGAGTCATTCGCTGCTGCTGAGGGTGCTATCGGTATCGCTGAGAAGGCTAACAAGGTTCGTCAGAAGCCCCTCCGCGTTATCCTCAACGGTCTCGGCAAGGACGCTGCACAGATCATTGCACGTATCAACGGCTTTACATACATCGAGACAGAGATGGACTACGCTACAGGCGAGGTAAAGGAAGTATTCCGCAAGGCTTACTCCAACGGTCTCCGTGCAAAGGTTAACTGCTACGGCGCTAACGACGTAAGAGAAGGCGTTGCTATCATGTGGAAGGAGAACGTTGACGTTTCCATCACAGGTAACTCCACCAACCCCACACGTTTCCAGCACCCCGTTGCAGGCACATACAAGAAGGAGCGCGTTGACGCTGGCAAGAAGTACTTCTCCGTTGCATCAGGCGGCGGTACAGGACGTACTCTCCACCCCGACAACATGGCTGCAGGCCCTGCTTCCTACGGTATGACTGATACACTCGGCCGTATGCACTCTGATGCTCAGTTCGCAGGTTCTTCTTCTGTTCCTGCTCACGTTGAGATGATGGGTCTTATCGGTATGGGCAACAACCCGATGGTCGGTGCAACAGTTGCTTGCGCAGTTGCTGTTGAAGAGGCTATGAAGTAATAGCTAAACGGCTATAAATCGCATAAAAATGAAATCCTGACAGGTTTTATGACTTGTCAGGATTTTACTATTTTTTGAGACGATAATGTGTTTTGTCACCCGTTTGTCACCCTGAATTTCAGGAGGATGACGCCAGGGTGGGGGTATGTAAAAGGAACGGCGGGATATCCCGCCGTTCTTTATATTAGCCTATTTATCAAAGCCTGCGCCGCCTGAACCGAATGCCGGCGACGGTGTTGTATGCGGCTATGATTTCAGCGGCCTTAGCATTCCGATAATGCCGAATTGTAAGTTCCATGCCTGCTCTTTCAGAAATTCCTCCATAACCTACATTCCCATGCTCGACTTTGACAGTGACTACCCTTATGCGGTCTCCGGTGATATCATGGTTATACTTGTTCCTGACACTCCTATCGTGATAGTATGGAGCGTCTCAGTAGGCAGGCTGCTTGCGTATCACCGCTTTGACAGCTATCTCTGCCTTGAATTTCTCTTTCCGGCGCAGTATATAGAGACTGACGGAAAGACAGGCACGCTGTACACTGCTTGGACAGCAGTTCAATTCGACCTATTGACCGGAGAGATCACACGTAGCGGTAAGGAATTTACTGAGGAAGAGTTAGCGGCGCTTGACGAACGTGCAAGGAAAGGCAGCGGGCTTCCAGAGCTTGACAAGAAACTTTTGGAGAGTATTATAAATAAGCTCGATCTCTTTAGCGGATGCGATTTCACTGGATGCAGCTTTAGCTTTGAAGAATATGAGGAGTTTCTCGTGAGAATGAGGACTATTGTTGATTGAATGGAATAATACGAATGTTACTGATACCGCCCATCGGGCGGTATCATCATTTTGGCTGACGTGGTTAAAATCAAACGCTTGAAAGTACTGAGTACGCTCAAATAGATAATATGAAAACGTTTTGTATAGGTCATATCTTGATTGTTTTCAGATTAAGATATTGCGTAATATAGACTAAAGGCCGCCCCTACAACGGGCGGCCTTTTCTGTAGATCAGTTGTCTTACTATTCATCATCATCCGGGTCATCCCCCATGATGAACTCCTTGTTGTACTTATCGCTCATAAACGTACATAGGGCAGCGAGGCACTCAAGATCCATCTGATAAAACACATCCGGACCGGGACTTGTCATATCCTCCTCAGCAAGTGGCTTGCCGCCGAACAGGATATCTTCAAAATTCCTGATCTCTTCGATCAGCAGCTCACGTTCCTTTATCAGCTGCTCAAACGTATCATTCTTATGCTCCATGACATATGATTCAGGACTTATCATCATAACTGTTACCTCCGTATTATTCAGAATCGATCAATAATAAAATATACCATACTGACCATTCTGCGTGATCAGTTCATTGCCCTTATTTCTGTTCCGCATATTACAAGTACAGGAAACTATATGATCGTAAGTGCATTGTTGTACTCCAGCAGTTTTCTTTTGACTGCGGTGTACTTCTTCTCCGGTATCGGGATCACTGCACCGTCTGACAGGGATAGTTTAAAACGGGTGATGGATACAACATCAAGCGGATTGACGATAAAGCCGGAATGGACACGGATAAGGAGTCCCTCCGTCTGCTTTTCGATATCTGAAAGCGTTGCTTTTACCTTTAACGTTCTCTCGCGTAAATGAAACAGGCAGTGCTGATCGGAGGTTGTTTGTACCCAGACAACAGAGCTAACCGTGATCACATAAAAGGCATTGTCTGTTCCCCGCAGACTGATACGGGGTTCCTGCACAGGCTTCTCCACCTGCCTGAATAATTCATTATAGTGCTCGGGATAGATGAAGTCATCACTGTGCTGTTCAACCGGATTGGAAATATGTATCATAAAGATCCGCGGCACACGTTTTTTGTGCTTGTTTTCATCTGTGGTGATCACATCACCCCAGCTGAGCTGAATGCGCTGAAACAGGGGTATCATATCGCCGTTGGGGTAATGTGTCGTAACAACGAACATCATCATGACTTCACAGGAGGCCGGTGAAAGCTGGATATACTGTGCTTCAACATTACCGAGCGAAAATGTCAGGTGATTCGTTTCGTTATCCCATGCCTTGAGCATATTTTCACGTCCTGTGATCTGCTGGCCGATAGCGGGACCGTGCCATATCACATTATCAGCAAGATGCTCAAAGTATGGCTCAAGTCTGTTATTATAGTATTCAGTCAGAATATAGAGGCTTTTATCTACACACTCCTTGATATCCATGTCTGTTCCTCCGATATTTTTTATTATTATATAATATATTTGCATATTTGTCAAGTCAAACAAGTCATTTACAAGATAATACAAGTTATTTGCAGCTTGATTGTTGACAATCAATTTGCGATTTGCTATAATATTAACGTTAAACGAGTTGATAGTAAACAATTAATTGCAGACTATATTTGAAATATGTCTGACACGTTTATGCTCATGCACTGCGCTTTTTACATACAATACACACTATTCATATCTACAAAATCAATTCAGACAAGCGTACTCTATAGGACAGGTATATACTGTGGGGGCGCTTTTGTCTTTTTTATAGATAAACGTTCATGATCACCGTTTGATTTCAGCTTGCAGACGGTTTATCATAAAGAAAAAGGAGAGTTTAATAATGAAAGCAAACAGAAAAAAAGCTTTGATGACCGCGATGCTGCTTACTGTGGCTGCATTCACTTCCTGCGGTACAAATCAGCCGGCCTCATCGGCACCTGCTGATGTTCCGGAGATCAGCAGCAATATTGACGGTGACGGAATAATTGAGGGTTCCTTCGGCACCATCGCCGGTCAGGAACTGCCGGAAGCTGCAATACCTGAAA
>CAMKMD010000072.1 GCA_946413815.1 uncultured Ruminococcus sp. | reverse complement strand
GACGCAAGTGTTCAACTTCGCCGGCCGCAGGTGTTCAACTGGAGCGCTATATTCAAGCATTCAGATTTCTTCCATCTATATACAATGATACCATAATTATCCGTATTATACAAGCGCATAACGATGTGTATGCCGGAATAAAAACCGCAACGACACGGACTCGAAACCGCACCGTGCCGGACCTAAAACCGCATTTTACCGAATGAAAACCGAACTCGTTTCAATTAAGGTACAATCCACTCTTCAGGCTCAACATAAGTGAGCTTTTATGCCGCAAAAGCCGCTTGACAGTGAGTATGAGTGTGGTAGGCTGGTGGCCTGGCAGCAGCCCTTGTGGCTGCCTGCCTGTGCTGCCGGACTACCACGCTCATAGAGGCTTGCTGTCAAGTGGACTGTGGAATAAATGCGACCGGACTGGGTGAATGCCTCGTAGATTACTTATTAAAGCTAATTGCGGTTCTTCTCCGGCAGCGTGCGGTCGAAACTCCGTGCAGATGCGGTTCTGGCGTCGGCATATACAAACGAACATAATCAGGGCGTTTTCCGAGAATTTTGAATTCCTATATGTATATGATTACTATGTAATCGATTATTGTAAAAAAAGGCCTTTTAGCGTATTTTTCTTAGATATTTCCTATTTTTTCGATTTTCTATATGTATATTATTAATTTGAATACATTACGCGCGTATTCAAATCATAATGCAAAGGAGGATCGAAAATGTTTGATACCAAACGCTATCTGACGTGCGGGGTAGACAGCACTATACCACTTGAATTACAGCTGTTCCTGTGGGAGTGCGTTGAACGAATGCCTGCTCCAAAAGACTACATACAGGTGTTCGAGTTAAAGCCTGTTGGCTGTTTACAGTCGATAACGCACAGCTCAGAAGAACCAGAGTATCACATGGAGTACCTGCTCCCGCTGGATACTCCAATCGCCGATAAGGTCTATATCATAGACGACGGCGACCACAGCACCATGTTACTTGCAAACGAATATTGAAAATAAGGCCAGCCCTTCAGGGGCTGGCTATCGTTATTTATGGAGGTTTTTTACAATGGAAGATAACAACAAGAACTCTTTATACTGCTCGCACTGCGGAGCACTTATTGACGAAGATGATGACTACGAGGAAGTGAACGGAGAGATAGTCTGCACGGATTGTTATGAAAGGCATACCACTACCTGCGACCGCTGCGGCTCGGTCATCTGGACAGACGATAGTTACGGGGACGAATACACTACTCTCTGCCGTCATTGCTATGAGAACCATTACACCAGATGCAGCTGCTGCGATACACTGCTTCACGAGGATGACGCCTACCACCTGGACGGATACGACTATTGCAGTGAATGCTATCACGATGAGGTCGACAGAAATCGTTCAATCCACGATTACGGCTATAAGCCTGAGCCTATCATGTATGGTGATTCCAAGAGATATTTTGGCGTAGAACTCGAAATAGACGGAGCAGGAAAGGACAGCGATAACGCTGATGAAATACTCTCTATCGCCAATAAGGATAATGAGCACATCTACATCAAAGGCGATGGTTCGCTTGACGATGGTATGGAACTGGTAACGCATCCCATGAGCCTTTATTATCATAAGAGCTTCTGTTGGGAAGAGATAATGAAGGAGGCTATATCACTTGGATACCGCTCACATCAGACAAGCACCTGCGGTTTACATATCCATGTCAACAGAGATTGCTTCGGCAAAAGCCGCGATGAACAGGATGAAGTCATTTCCAGAATTCTCTTCTTCGTTGAGACGCACTGGGCGGAGCTCTTGAAATTCAGCCGAAGGAGCGAGTACAGTATGAATCGCTGGGCGGCAAGATATGGCTATGAAAGATCAGGGCGCGAGATACTGGACAAGGCAAAGAAGGGGTGTCAGGGACGCTACGCCGCCATAAATCTGATGAACTTTTCAACGATTGAGTTCAGACTTTTCAGGGGTACTCTCAAGCACAATACATTGATTGCTGCCATCGAGCTCGTCAATGCTATTTGTGACACTGCCATTGCCTTATCAGAGGAAGGAATATCTAAAATGTCGTGGTCGGATTTTGTAGCTACGATTACAGAACCGGAGCTGATAGCCTACCTGAAAGAACGCAGGCTATACATCAACGAAGAAACAACAACTGAGGAGGAGGTGTGAACATGATCAAGACAGAAATAATAGATAAAATACCGAAGCTGCCGGTGCCAAATATAACTCACAGCGACATACGGCTCATAACAGCCCTTGTCACCGTTCTGGCAGCCACGCATCTGGTGAATAAGGTCGATAAAGTTCTCAGGAAAATCGACAGATTAGAGCATCCGAACGATGTTCTTCGTCTATTACGATAAGGAGGTACCGTCTATGTGTTCATTATTCGGTTGGCTGGACTATCAGGGTATAGTACCACACAGGATATTACGTAAGCTGACTCAGGCTCTTGCTAATGCTGCCGAGGAAAGAGGTACCGATGCAGCGGGTATAAGCTATGTACGTGACGGTGAGGTGGTTATCTACAAGAGACCTAAGCCCGCACATAAGCTCCATTTCACCCCGCCTGAGGGAACTGCCGCTGTTATGGGGCACACCCGCATGGCCACACAGGGCGACAAGAAACTCAACTTCAATAACCACCCGTTTTATGGGGCAGCGGGAGGTACTACTTTCGCTTTTGCCCATAACGGAGTTTTGTGGAACGACAAGGAGTTGCGGCGCGACAAGGTCATACCCGCAACCTATATCGCCACCGACAGTTACGCCGCCTGTCAGCTTATCGAGACTCAGGGTAAACTGGACTTTGAATCCTTGCGGTATATGGCGGAGACTGTAGAAGGCAACTTCACATTCACTGTTCTTGATCAGGATAATTCCCTATACATTATAAAAGGAAGCAATCCGATGTATCTGCTCCACTTCAAGTCGCTGGGGCTGTACGTTTATGCAAGTACAGAAAGTATCATGAAGGCGGCTCTCCGCCGCCTTGGGTTTCACAAGTTTCCGTCAGAGCGGATAGAAACAATAGAGGGTGATATCATCCAGATAGACCGGCACGGTCAGATCACCCGCTCGGAGTTCGAGCCGAAGGTGTATCGCATGAAGTACGCACCGTGGTTAGATGATGACCTCTCTTCTTATTATAATATACATGAGGAGATGCTTCTTGCCTACTGCGGATGCTACGGCGTTGACAGTTCAGACGTCGAACTGCTGCTGGAGTACGGCTACAGCTGCGACGAGATAGAAGAGATGCTCGCTGATCACGACCTGCTCCGCGAGGCCTTGCAGGATGTGAAGTTCATCTGCGGCGAGGAGAAGTACGAAAGCTGCTACGGCTACGGAGGGGCGTTCTGAAAAGTATAGGTTTTGAAACAGCCGGAAAACGGCGAAAAAAGTGTTCCAAAAAGTGGGGTTTTGACTTCTGGGACGTTCCGGAAGTCGCCACCACTTTTTGGAACAGAAAGGAGAATTATGGACAACAGGATTTATGGTTACGCCCGCGTATCTACCCGGGAGCAGAACGAGGACAGACAGCTTGAAGCGCTCACGAAGTTCGGTGTGCCTGAGCAGAACATTATCATCGATAAGGCATCGGGCAAGGATACTGAACGTGAAGGCTATCAGTACCTAAAACGTCAGATACTCCGCAAGGGCGATACACTTGTTATCAAGGAACTGGACAGGCTCAGCAGAAATAAAGCTGACATCAAGCGAGAACTGGAACAGTTCAAGGATATGGGCGTCCGGGTGAAGATACTGGATATCCCCACTACGCTTACGGACTTTCCGCCGGAGCAGGAATGGGTAATGGAGATGATAAACGCTATCCTCATTGAAGTCCTCGGGGCTTTCTTTTAATAATTCTAAAACGAAAAACGGCTTAGCACTAAAGTCTTCGCCATTGACAGAACCTTTTTCAAAATATCCTTCTATATAGATTAAATCAATTAATTTGCCGAAAGGCTTATCCATAACCGTCTCAATTCCTTTCAAAAAATATAAAATATAATATAATCCATTTAGCATTGTATAATAATTGCCTTGAATTATAATACAAACGAGGACGGACAAGTCCGAAAAAAATCTCAGGCGCTGCTACGAGTAGGTGGAAATTTTGAATGTGCCACAAAAAACGTCCGAGTTGGCTTCAAAAAGTCAAGTTTTTATGGTACCTGAAGAGTATCACCTGCTTTTGCAGCTTCTGAGATAAAAAAAGAGAGGGGGCACCAGAGATGCCAACTTCAAAAATGCTGCCACAGCAGCAACAACATCCGCCTGATATAATCCATGCGGACGCTCCCAACGAAGCAACCGTATTCGGGATAACGGAGCTGGGTTTTAATAGTTTTGACGAACTCATACAGACGTCAGCTCGGGAGCTAGGCGTGGAGTACGAGCTCTTCATCTCAAACTTACACGGCACGCAGCATGGATACATGAGGATTAAGGACGGGAAAATTCTCCAGACCATCCCGTTGGTTGAATTCAGTGTGTTGTCAGCCGAGGTTGTGAACAAAGAGGGATCTAAAATCGGGTATCGCATACAGCATTTCAAAAATACGATGTCAACGATTAAAGATGAATTTATTCCAATCGAATATTTCGAAAATAATAAGGTTTACAGGCATCTCAAACTTCCGCCGCAAGGGAACCGGAAGAAAGGTGATCTCTGTGAACGGCTGGTACAGACCATGATTATCGAAAAATCAGAAGAAACCAGCTCAAGACCGATAGAAATATGCTCCACACATGGTTGGAACTTCTACTTGCCTAACTATGCAAGGTGGGAAACAAAGGGAAGGTATCCTCCGATATTACGCCCTATAATGTCAGATAGCCTATTGTGCCGTGAGAAAGCTGTAAAGAAGAATGGAATTTTTAAAACAAAACAGGAGCTTGAATGGAATTTCAAAGAGGTATTCAGCATAAATCCTGACTTGAAGGTGTATTTTCTTATCCGTACAGCAAGCTACATGTTGTCGTTTGCGGCAAAATACAGCATATTTTTCGATCAGATTATAGGCATCAGACTTACTGACCGAGCCGTCATCGCTCTGTTAATCGCTATGTTCGATAACGTTACATACGGACGTGGCAGTGTACAATTACTGAGCCAATCAAAAGGAATAGATGAGGCAGCTGAAAAGCTTAATGATGCCGTCCATTTGGTTGTTGATGATACAAAACCGGATGAGGTTAAAAGACGTGAAGCCGGCGTTGATGTACTTCATGGAATAGCTATTGACAGCAGAACTAAGTATCATCAGCTACCTGTTGTGCTTTCAAATTACGCTGCTTCTCAAATGAGGACCGATCTCTGCATCGACGTATCGATGTTGAAATGCAGGTTCAACATTAGTCCTGCTGTTTTAGCGGAGATTCTCGAATGGCATGATGCCGATATGATAGAAAAGATCGAAGCGCATTTCAGTGAATTCATCGAGATTATAGATAGTATATTTGAAGATATCTCTATGGAGAAGCCACTTTCAATTCCGCCACAAAGGCGGAACATCTACTACATTTTGATCGCAACTCTGCGAGCTTACGATGAATACTTCGGTGAGTTTTTCGGTGATGAGACAGAGCAACACATTATAGCTCTGCTAAGCGACTACAATGAGGTCGGTTCGAGTAACGAGGAGTTACTGCTGACGCTTTTTGGCAACAGCATTAATGAGGAGATAAACGAGGGGCGCTTCAATTACATAAAGCGAACTAAGTATATCGTTTTTAACCCCGGAAACAACTCTGTCATCGTTGATGATGACTTCATTTATATCGAGACCGAGGTCGTACAGGAACTTGCGAGAAGAAAGATGAAGCTGCACAGCGTTAACTCGCTGACAGATGCGTTAAAGGCTAACGACTGTCTTACTATCAACGATAAGAACAGCAAGTGTTACCGTTTCCACGTCCAAAACTCAGACGGGGAGCCGTATATGCTTTACACCTACGGTATCAGCAAAAAACTCATCAATGCAGAGAATCGTAGGAAACTCGACCTCGCAGATTATCAGAAGTATCTTCTAAAATACTGTGAGATGGCACAAAACGAGCTTCTTCCGTTGGGTATAACCGCAGACGGCAGATATGTCTGTAAGGATATCTCCTTCGGAAACAAGTCGAATGACCATATCTTGATAACAGGTCAGAGCGGAAAAGGAAAGTCCTTCTGTGCCACGAATTTGCTGCCGCTGTTAGCAATGCTCGGGAGCAGGATGCTTGTATGCGACGTCAGCGATTCGTTTACTCGCAACGAAGTTCTCAGGGCACTACCCACTGATGTTGTCGATGCGCTGTTTGAGTTTATCGAAGTTGCTGCCGGTAAAAGAAAGCTTCCTATAAACCCATTGTTTATCGGCGACTGTCCTGGACTTCCGGCGAAGAAACGTCGAATCGTCGGCTTCATCAAGGCTATTGCAGGCAAACTCGATAAGGAAGAAACAAGGGAGCTTACAGGCATTGTTTCGGAAATGCTGAAGAGATATCCCAAAGAATCATCAGTTACTACAGATATGATCCGCAACACTCTTAAAAGAGGTGGTAAGACCGGTCGTCATGTGTTTAGTCTCGTTAGTTCTACGCTTGATGACATAGACAATATCGGGTTCGAGGAGCAAGGCTGGGCAGAATTCTTTGAAAAAACAAAGAAGATTCCGGTTTTGTCCTTCGGGAACGAGTCTGGCGATAAAGTTCACTCTCTGCTTGACGCATTGATATCGTCGGCTTTCGAATGGCAACGTGACCATGATACAGCTCCGCTAACAGTTGTGGTGGATGAAATCAAAGACCAGAATTTCACGGAGGGAAGCCCTCTGCACACGATACTCACTCAAGGTAGAAAATTCAATACGAAGTTCATAGGTATGACACAGCAATACATATCCAATAGTAGTCACGCTATCGACGTAGTTAAGGAGGCAGGTATAAAGATATTCTTTAAACCTGCAAAATCACTCGATAGGATAGCTGCTGAGCTCGGATATAAGAACCCTGTGGACGCTGGCTTCGGCTCCATGGGAATCGGAGATATTATACTCAGCGCTGAGCTGTTCAACAAGGTAGACGGGGTGAACGAGCCTGTGGTTATACACGCAAAGGCTATCAAGTTTGTCGATACGCAGCTCTATGAGAAATTCCGTAAGGAGTATAATATTAAAATAAGTTAATACTGGTTGCGCCCATAAAGGGCGCGCCGTATACAATAATTATACGCTAAACGGCCGAACAGGTCAAGCGAAAGGAGAATTTTTATGAATACCAATTCAAACACAACTACCCCTAATACGATCACTCAGAACGTAAATGAGCGCAGCACGGAAGGTGTAGTGCCGGAGAAAATCCTTTACACCGTAAAGGAGATATCTATCATTATGCACACCAACACGGGCTACGTATATCAGCTAATAAGCTCGGGTTTATTACCTGCACTTAAACTGGGTTCACTAAAGGTCAGGCACGCAACTCTGATGAAGTTCCTCAACGACTACGATGGGTTTGACCTCACCGACCCTAGCAATATTGAAAAGCTTTCAGTATCTGCGTAACATTCAATCAAATGAGGATAGTACCCAGGGTGCTATCCTCATGCTTATACAGGAGGGATAGTATGGCAGAGATCAACACTCGCAAACGCGGTAAGCACTGGGAATACTATTTTGAAGTAGCCAGAGTTAAAGGTAAACGTAAGCGTTTCAGTAAGGGCGGATTTACCACAAAGGCAGATGCTCTTAGTGCAGGAACAAAGGCTATGAACGAATATCTGAACGCAGGAACAGTCTTTGTACCTAAGGAATTATCTGTGAGCGACTATATGGATTATTGGATAGAAATGTACTGCCGACCGAACTTGAAGCCTTCAACCATTGCAAGCTATAAGAAGTATATAAGACTTCATATTTCGCCTAAAATCGGACATTATCTTTTGACAAGCATATCTGCTGAGCAGCTGCAGTCGCTTATAAACGATCTGGTCTCAGAAGGTTTCAGTAAAAATACGATTATAAGTATAAAGGGGATTCTTTCGAGCAGTCTGAACTACGCTGTACAGCCGCTTCATTACCTACAGGCTTCTCCTATGGCTTATGTGAAGATACCTAAAGGTTCACGTAGTAACTTCAAGGCTTCACTGTATGTGCGAGATGTTATTGAGGAAGATGTTATAAACAAGATATTTGAACGTTTTCCTAAAGGCACTTCACCGTATCTGCCTATGATGCTTGCATATCATTGTGGACTGAGGTTAGGTGAGGCTTTTGCAGTAACATGGGATAATGTTGATTTTGATAATAAGACTATCACTATTGACAAGCAGCTTCAATGGCATGATGAGAAGAAGGTGTGGTATCTGACACCGCCTAAGTACAACTCTTCAAGAATCATCGATATAGATCAGTTTGTTCTGAATCTGCTAAATGAGTTAAGGGCGGAGCAGGCTGCGAACAAGGAGTTTTATGATGAGTTCTATACGACCTTGCACTATAATGAGCAAGACGGTATCAACACCAGCGGCGGGAAAGTGATCGACTTCATTAATGTATATGAGAACGGAGGCTTTATCCAGCCACGGACCATGCAGCATACCAGTACGGTGATACATGAGTTTTGTCCTACTTTTAATTTTCACTCCCTGAGACATACTCACTGTACCCGTTTGTTAGAAGCAGGCCTGCCGCTGAAATATGTGCAGGAGAGGCTTGGACATAAAAACATAAATGTTACAATGAACATTTATAATCATCTAACACGAAATCAGGCTGAACAGGGCAAAAAGGCTCTGGAGGATGTTTTCAAATAATCTGACCGTCGTTCAGGACCACACCTGAGCGACGTTTTTTATATAAAGAATGCTGCCTGCTACTTGCAAAACAGTCCGTTATAGGTTATAATAGTAACATAATAAACTCTCGGAAGAGGTGCGTTTATGCTAAAAATAGTTTTCGGAGATATTGAGAATTCAATATATCATCCTCCGACGTACTTTGATAATACCTATGAGGATGAATGGATAACTGATCCGCTCTCTGTAAAAATGATAAAGGATATCGACAAGTCAGACGTTATCAGTGCAAGAGCTATTGACAGCCCTGTACTGGGTTCGATTTCTGTCAAGGAACTGTCTGGCGGTGTGAAAACTCTCATCCTTATGCAGTTCGATGAATCAGGTAAGATATTCAATGCTTCTGCCTGCGGTGATAACTGTGCGAAGTGGATATATGAGATAAGCAGGCATAAGGATCTTACTATTGCCCTTCATCATATAATGGACTTCAGCGCCTGCGAAGACTTCAGCGCTTTCATTATAAATACCGGCAAGCAGGTCGGCAGCTATAAAGAGTACCTTGACGAAGCGCTCAGAATAGAGGAAAGATAAGTATGAAGGGAACATATCATATTATCGTTCAGAACAGCCGGGTGAAGTTTGAGTTCGATATCAAGCGCAATATAACTATCGTCCGCGGCGATAGTGCTACAGGAAAGACAACGCTTGTATCTCTGATAGATACATACGACAGGCTGGGTGCAGACTCAGGCATTGAAGTGTCCTGCTCAAGAAGATGCCTTACCGTTAATAACTCCAACTGGGAATCCGTTCTTAACAGCGTCAGCGAGTGCATTGTCTTCATAGACGAGGAGAACACCATTATCAAGTCTGACGACTTTGCACGAAAGATCAAGGACACCGATAATTACTATGTTATCATAACAAGAGAGAATCTTCCGAATCTTCCGTATTCGGTTGAGGAGATATACGGTATTCATACCTCGGGCAAATATGCTGATATGCGCAGGACGTATAACTCGTTCTATCAGCTTTATTCTGTCGATGAGCAAAGAATGGCTGAGAAGGCAGAAACTGTTATCGTTGAGGATTCCAACTCAGGATATGATTTCTTCAAAGCCGTTGCAGCCGACGATATAAACTGCATCAGCGCAGGCGGAAAGACTAAGATAAAACGTACCGTTATGGACAACGAGGGGAAAAATCTGCTTGTTATCGCTGACGGAGCAGCTTTCGGTTCTGAAATGGGAGAGCTGTTTCTTTATATGCAGAAGCATCCGGAAGTCAGCCTGTATTTACCGGAATCCTTTGAGTGGCTGATTTTGAAGTCAGGTCTTATAGACGGCAACAGGATAGCTGATATCTTGCAGCATACCGAGGACTTCCTTGAAAGCTCAGAGTATTTCAGCTGGGAGCGCTTTTATACAAAGCTGCTCATATCCGAGACGGAAGGAACATATTTGCAGTATTCCAAACAGAAGCTGAATGATGTCTATCTGAATCCGAATGAAAAAGAAGCAGTCCTCACAGTTACCGATATTATCAGGGAAAACATAACCTGAAACCGGAGCGATTTTGTCACCCGTTTGTCACCCTAAATTGAAAAATGCTAAGTTCTGACACATATTTCAAAAGGTCAATAAGAATTTGAATTTGCGAAAATACGGCTATTTTTCGGCAATTATACGCAGCATAGCGCAACGCTGTGGAATCCGCAGATCGGCTATACATGAATGGGCAACAACCCTATGGTTGGTGCAACAGTTGCTTGCGCAGTTGCTGTTGAAGAGGCTATGAAGTAATAGCTTTCAGGCTATATTACGCAATATAACGAAATCCTGACAGGTCTTATGATCTGTCAGGATTTTTTGTTTTTATACCGGGAACGGTGATCTGTCATCCTTTTGCCGCCCCTGTCCTGCTGCAACAGAAAAGCGCCCGCAGACCGGAAGCCTGCGGGCGCTATATGTTTTCTGTTAAGCTCAGTCGATGACCTTGATATCAGCGTGGTGTGCCTGGAGGCTCTTTACGCCGAAGTGCTTGTTCTCCTTGATGGCTCTGATACCCTCTGCACTTGCCTTTGCGGCAGCCATTGTGGTGATGTAGGGTACACGGTGCTTGATGGCAGCCTTACGGATATAGCTGTCGTCGTGAGCACTTGTCTTGCCTGCGGGAGTATTGATGATGAGCTGGATCTCGCCGTTTGCGATCTCGTCTGCGATGTTCGGACGTCCCTCGTAGATCTTGTAGATCTTCTTGCAGGGAACGCCTGCCTCCTTGATGAGCTCATAGCTTCTGCCGGTTGCGATAACGTTAAAGCCCAGATCGCTGAAGCTCTTTGCGATATCAACGAGCTCAGGCTTGTCTCTGTCGCATACGCTGAGGAGCACGGTGCCCTCCTGGGGAAGTCTTGTCTGTGTAGCCTCCTGTGCCTTGTAGTAAGCCTCGCCGAAGCAGGGTGAGATACCGAGAACTTCACCGGTGGAACGCATCTCAGGTCCGAGGACGGGGTCTACCTCCTGGAACATATTGAAGGGGAATACAGCTTCCTTTACACCGTAGTGGCCGATGATCTTATCCTTCAGCTCCGGTACGGGTGAAGGTCTGCCTGTAAGTGATGCTGTGATGATATCTGTAGCGATCTTCACCATGTTGATATCGCATACCTTTGATACCAGCGGAACAGTTCTTGAAGCACGGGGGTTAGCCTCGAGCACGTATACTGTATCGCCCTCGATAGCGTACTGCATATTCATAAGGCCGCATACATTCATCTCAACAGCAATCTTCTTGGTATACTCCTTGATGGTAGCTACCTGCTTTTCTGTGAGGTTCTTGGAGGGGAGGATACAAGCGGAGTCACCGGAGTGTACGCCTGCAAGCTCGATATGCTCCATAACAGCAGGAACGAAGCAATGTGTTCCGTCGCTGATAGCGTCAGCCTCGCACTCTGTAGCGTGGTTGAGGAAGCGGTCGATGAGGATGGGTCTGTCGGGTGTTACGCCAACAGCAGCGTTCATATATACTCTCATCATCTCGTCATCGTGTACGATCTCCATTCCGCGTCCGCCGAGAACGTAGGAAGGACGTACCATAACGGGATAGCCGATGCGGTTTGCGATCTCGATAGCCTCGTCAGCGTTTACTGCCATTCCGGCCTCGGGCATGGGGATGCCCAGCTTATCCATCATAGCGCGGAAGTGGTCTCTGTCCTCAGCGAGGTCGATGGTCTCGGGAGTTGTGCCGAGGATGTTTACGCCGTACTTCTTGAGGTCGCCTGCAAGATTCAGAGGTGTCTGGCCGCCGAACTGAGCGATAACGCCAACAGGCTTCTCCTTCTCGTGGATGGAGAGAACGTCCTCAAGGGTGAGGGGCTCGAAGTAGAGCTTGTCGGATGTATCGTAGTCAGTTGATACTGTCTCCGGGTTGCAGTTAACGATGATGGACTCGAAGCCCAGCTTCTTCAGTGCGAGTGCAGCGTGTACGCAGCAGTAGTCGAATTCGATACCCTGTCCGATACGGTTCGGGCCGCCGCCGAGGATCATGATCTTCGGTCTGTCGCTTGTCTCGCTCTTGTCTTCATCGAGGTGGTAGGTGGAGTAGTAGTAAGCAGCGTTCTGGGTACCGCTTACGTGAACGCCCTCCCATGCTTCCTTGATACCGAAGCCGATGCGGGCATTTCTTACCTCCTCCTCAGTTACCTCAAGGAGAGAGCTGAGGTAGCGGTCTGAGAAGCCGTCCAGCTTTGCCTGCTTCAGTACATCCTTCTCAGGAACGGAGCCCTTCATGGCGAGGAGCTTCTCCTCCTCCTGAACGAGCTCGAGCATCTGCTCGATGAAATACTTCTTGATCTTTGTGATATCGTGGAGCTCATCCACTGTAGCACCCTTGCGGAGTGCCTCATACATTACGAACTGTCTCTCGCTGGTGGGGTAGCGAAGCTTGAAGAGGAGCTCCTCCTTGGAGAGATCGTGGAAATTCTTTGCAAAGCCGAGGCCGTATCTGCCGGTCTCAAGGCTGCGGATAGCCTTCTGGAAGGCCTCCTTGTAGGTCTTGCCTATGCTCATTACCTCGCCGACAGCTCTCATCTGTGTGCCGAGCTTGTCCTCAGCGCCCTTGAACTTCTCGAAAGCCCAGCGAGCGAACTTTATAACGATATAATCGCCGTCCGGATAGTACTTGTCAAGAGTGCCGTACTTTCCGCAGGGGATATCCTTCAGTGTGAGACCGCAGGCCAGCATAGCTGATACCAGTGCGATGGGGAAGCCTGTTGCCTTGGAGGCAAGGGCGGAAGAACGTGATGTTCTGGGGTTGATCTCGATAACAACGATACGTCCTGTCTCGGGATCGCGGGCGAACTGACAGTTGCAGCCGCCGATAACTTCGATGGACTCGATGATCCTGTAGCTCATCTCCTGGAGCTCCTTCTGGACATCCTCGGGGATAGTCAGCATAGGAGCGGAGCAGAATGAATCGCCGGTATGAACTCCGATAGGATCGATATTCTCGATGAAGCATACTGTGATCTTGTTGTTCTCGGCATCACGTACAACCTCGAGCTCAAGCTCCTCCCAGCCGTAGATGCACTCCTCAACGAGAACCTGATTTACCAGTGAAGCCTGGAGACCTCTTGCGCATACTACCTTCAGTTCATCCACGTTGTATACCATACCGCCGCCTGCGCCGCCCATAGTGTATGCAGGACGGAGAACTACGGGGTACTTGAGCTTTTCTGCGATCTTTACAGCCTCGTCTACTGAGTAGGCTACCTCAGATCTGGGCATACCGATACCGAGAGCGCTCATGGCGTTCTTGAATTCGATACGGTCTTCGCCTCTCTCGATAGCGTCTACCTGAACGCCGATCACCTGTACATTGTACTTCTTGAGTACGCCTGCCTTGTCAAGCTCAGAGCAGAGGTTGAGGCCTGACTGTCCGCCGAGATTGGGGAGCAGTGCGTCGGGGCGCTCCTTCTCGATGATCTGGGTAAGTCTTGCGAGGTTAAGAGGCTCGATGTAGGTAATATCAGCTACATCAGGATCGGTCATGATGGTTGCAGGATTTGAGTTCACGAGCACGATCTCGTAGCCCAGCTTTCTCAGTGCCTTGCAGGCCTGAGTGCCGGAGTAGTCGAACTCACAAGCCTGACCTATGATGATAGGACCGGAGCCGATGATCATGATCTTGTTGATGTCTTCTCTTTTTGGCATACTGTTCTCCCAACCCGTACCAAGGTACGCTATAAATTTGCCTTCGTCACGCCGCAAAAGGGTGGACCGCCGGCATTCTTACCTTATATCATACCACAAATCTGTCGGAAATGCAAGAAGTAAACAGAAAAAAATCGAACACGGTGCAATTACCGCATATTGCACAAATATATTAACGGCAGTGTGAATAACGGGCGTACAGGAGACAGCGGCACCTGCCGGTTATATTCTGCGGGCTGTTTATAAACACAAAAATCCGCACCACATAAGCCGTGGTGCGGATAATCTGTCATTCATGCTCATTTATGTACGGTGCCACCTGCTCCCTGGGGATATCCAGTGCATAGGCGAATTCGTCATAGAGGACGTTCTCTGCGTCGTGCAGGATCCTTTCATCTGCGGAATGGAGCTTTTTCTTCTTCCTGAGAAGCTCTCTGCTCCTGCTGCTCAGCGTCTTGATAAGGCTTATCAGCTCATGTCTGTCGCCGCGCTCGAGTATCTTACGGTACTCCTCCTTGCGCTGCGGCTCATCATCTATCCAGATGTTGCATTCTTCATTCATGCCCTCAATGAGCTTTTCGGCCTCCTCTCTGGAGCAGACCCTGCGTATCTTTTCGTGAAGCTTTCCCGTTTTCGTGGGAACGTAGAAGGTGTTTCGGATGTCGTTTACCGGCTGGAGCACATAGTACTCCAGAGTCTCCCCGCTGAAATCGCGGTTCTCGATGGACTTGACGGTACATACACCGTAGGAGGAGTACACTACCGCATCGTTTACGTTATACATAACTACATACCTCCTTAAAAAAGACTACTGTAATTATTATAACATATTCCCATCAAAAAAGACATAGGCACTTCCACCAAAAACGCACAAGTTTTTTGGCTATATTGCGCAGAAACCTTATGATGCAGTCTCTGAGAAGCCGTAGAGCTCGGTGTGCTTTTTACCGTCAGCAGCCTCGAAGCCTACTGTGAACAGAGCATAGACCTTACCGTCGAGCAGGGCATATCTTACGCCGCGGGATATCTCCTTGTCCTCCTTGTCCTTGAGGACAGCATCGAGCCTGTCGCTGAATGCCTTCTCATCGGCTGCCTGCGGGGGCACATCGTAGTTGATGCAGAACCATCTTACATCACTGTTGTTGGTGAACTTGATGATAGCGTCAGCTCCGCCGCTGTCGAGAGAAACAATGTAGGTATTCTCGGGGTAGTCATAGGCAGTAAGGGCATTGGAGCCTGCGCCCATGAATGCGCCGAGGAAGTCCTTGGCATAGAAGCATACTGACATGACGGCGATAGTGCTCTCGCCCTCTTCCTTCCTGTTGTATACCTCATCACAGTTCTTGTAGAAGCGGAGTGAGTGCTCACTGTCGTAGTAGAACTCCTCGCCGTCGGGAGATACGCATTTCTCATACTCCAGCTCGGGCTCGTCTCCGTCCGGGAAGGTGTACTCATTATAGATGTTGTACTTTACCTTGCCCTCGGATGTGAGGTCAGACTCGTCAAGGTACATACTTGTCTGGCTGTAATCGGGGTTTTCGATGAAATGAAGCTCCTCGGTAGCCTCCTCGTTATTGCCGGCCGGTGAAGACTGGCCGCTGGTGTCTGATGCTGTTCTTACTGAAGAGCATCCGCAAAGAAGTACAGCCGCTGAAAGAGCTGATATAAAAGCAGAACATTTTCTGTTCATAGTATTTTTCCTCCGGAATCATTATATAGTCAGCCGCAGCACAGAAGCATTTCCGTGCTGTCAGCATTATCATTATACCACAACTGTGACACTGTTGCAATAGGATTTCCAATATGTAATAAATTTTACCGCAGCTTAAACAGGCCCGGACAGTGATACCATCCGGGCCTTATCATTATATCTCGTACTTGGGTTCGCAGGTGAGGTTTACACCGAGTCTTCTGAATATCCTCTCGTCAACGGGAGAGAGGATAACTGTGGAGTGTACCTCGCAGCCCCTCAGCTTCTCTATCTGCTCCATTGCACGCCTTGCGTTGTCGTCGGTTGCAGCGCAGATGGAAAGGGCAAGGAGGGTCTCGTCCGTATGTATCCTCGGGTTGGAGTTGCCGAGGTGACGAACCTTCAGGTCCATGATGGGCTCGATAACGTGGGGAGACATGAGGAGTATATCATCGTCAAGTCCTGCAAAGTGCTTGAGGGCATTGAGCAGGAGACCGGAGACAGCTCCGAGAAGGTCTGAGGTCCTTCCGGTGAGGATGGTGCCGTCCGGAAGCTCCATAGCTGCGGCAGGCATACCGGTCGCTTCCTCCTTGGCAAGAGCTGCGGCAATGACCTTTCTGTCATCAGCAGTAACATTTGCCTGCTTCATAAGAAGCTCCAGCTTGGTGAGCTCGTCCTCCGATACAAGACCCTTGCGGAAATCGCACATACCTGTGTAGTATCTGCGGATGACCTCCTGACGGGCGGCGGCGCTTACGGCCTCGTCATCGACTATGCAGTTGCCGGCCATATTGACGCCCATATCCGTAGGCGACTTGTAGGGGGATTCGCCGAGTATGAGCTCGAACATGGCATTGAGTACGGGGAAGATCTCCACATCACGGTTGTAGTTGACGGTAGTCTCGCCGTAGGCTTCAAGATGGAAGGGGTCGATCATATTCACATCATTGAGATCGGAGGTAGCAGCTTCATAAGCTATATTTACAGGGTGACGGAGGGGGAGGTTCCATATTGGGAAGGTCTCGAACTTGGCATATCCCGCATTGACGCCTCTCTTGTGCTCATGATAGAGCTGTGAGAGACAGGTAGCCATCTTTCCGCTTCCGGGGCCGGGGGCGGTGATAACGACAAGACGGCGGCTGGTCTCGATATAATCGTTCCTGCCGTAGCCCTCGTCGCTGATGATCTTCTCGAGGTTTGAGGGGTATCCCTTTATGCTGTAATGGTGGTAGACCTTGACTCCGAGAGCTTCAAGGCGGCTCTGGAAGGCATCCGCAGTGGGCTGACCCTCGTAGCGGGTGAGCACGACGCTGCTGACATAGAGGCCTATCTTCCGGAATACACCGAGCAGACGGATAACGTCAACATCGTAGGTTATGCCGAGATCTCCTCTTACCTTGTTCTTCTCGATATCTCCGGAATTGATAACGATGACGATCTCCGCCTCGTCCTTCATCTTCAGGAGCATCTGAAGCTTGCTGTCGGGCTTGAAGCCGGGGAGAACTCTTGAAGCGTGATAGTCGTCGAAGAGCTTGCCGCCGAACTCGAGATAGAGCTTGTCGCCGAACTGGGCGATACGCTGGCGGATATGCTCCGACTGCATTGTCAGGTACTTTTCATTGTCAAAGCCGGGTCTGGATGAGCTGCACATGATCTTTACCTCCGTATTACACTATTTTACAAAAAAACTACGTTAATATTATATACCAGATCGTTCCGGATTGCAATAGGCTGAATAAAAGAAAATGAATTAGCGGAAGAAAAAAGAAGAGGGCACATTCAGTACCTTCTGTCAGTCTGTCAAAAAAGTTCCCTTCATCGTTAAAACCAAACGTTTGGGATTCTAAAGGGGCTTTCGCCCCTTTAGCGGAGTCCAGA
>CAMKMD010000071.1 GCA_946413815.1 uncultured Ruminococcus sp. | reverse complement strand
GGCGTATTTCACTATATTCATCTCCTAACATAAATGAAAATTTAGAGCAGCAGGCGCAGGCTCTTTTCAAGAACCTGATAGCAGACGTTCAGGAACGTGTGCCGTTCACTTCTGTTATTCAGGTACTTGGCGGTGGAACGCCTAAAACAGGCAAGCAAGAGTATTGGAACGGCGAAATACCGTTCTTTACCCCAAAAGATGTAGGCACTCCCTATGTTTTGACTACTGAAAAGAATATTACTCCTTTGGGGCTTGATAACTGCAATAGTCGCTTATATCCTGTAAATACCGTATTTCTTACAGCTCGTGGTACTGTCGGAAAGGTTAGCCTTGCAGGTGTGCCTATGTCGATGAACCAATCTTGCTATGCTCTTGCAGGCAAGGACGGACTTCACCAGATCATTGTTTATCACTATGTCCTTGAAACTGTAAAGGCATTAAAGCACAAGGCAAGCGGAGCTGTATTCGATGCTATCATTACTCGCGATTTTGATACAGAGAGTGTTCCTGCCTTATCATCGGAGCAAATTGATAGCTTCATAGCGGTAGCAGAACCTATTTATAGTGATATTCTCAACAGAACTATTGAAAATCAACGTCTTGCCGCCCTTCGTGACACCCTCCTGCCGAAGCTGATGAACGGCGAGATTGATGTGTCGGTGGTCAAGATTTAGGCGGCTTTCAGGCGTAAATTTTCATTTATCGCAATATTTTGCTCTATTCTATCATCAATTGCAGATAGTATTGCACCAATCCGTTGCTGTTCTTCTTTATCAACAGGGACACGAACCTTAATTGATTTCATAGTATTGCCCGATACTTCTTTGAAAGTAGTGCCGCTACCCATATTCTCAATACTATCTCTATTGTATTTTAGTAGATAGTAAAGAAACATATAGTCAGTATCAGCATTAGGGATAACGCTTTTAAATCCCTGATTAGTACACATCTCTTTAGCGGCGATAGCGACATAGCCTATCGGCGCACGAGAAGAAAATAGTACAGTATTAGGAGGTAAAAGTCTTGTTGAGCAGCTATTCAAACCAATTTCAGTAATATTTCGTTCGCCACGAAAAATAAATCTACCATTGAAAGTTGATAAATCTTTCGGAGTAATCCAAGCTATATCACCATTTTCATAATTCTCAGGTTTTCTTGTAGAGGGTGTAGCACCGCCGACCACTTCTCCTAAGTCAGCTATGGTACATTCTTTCCATTCTTTCATGTTTCCTCCCGTAATAGAGTTATTCTTCATACTGATCCATATATTCGGCAGCAATCTCGTTTGCTATTCGATTGTATTCAACATGTATAATCAACTTGTCATTATTAATTCTTACTACTATATCGGCATATATGGTTTCTTCATCACTACGATATGTACCAGGTATTATTTTTATAAAATTGTAGTCATCGAAGCGTAGCCCTGCTTCTTCTAATATTCTACTCTTTATATAAGTATCTTTTAACTTAGCTTCAAAATCATCTTGTTCTAAGATATTGAAGTGAGTCTTTATAATTTGCTTAAATTCTTCAAAAGCCTTTTCTTTATTATCATGTTTTACACTAATCAAATTAAACGTATCGACCGCAACACCATAATCTTTATCTTGAGTAAAAAGTATTCCTATGGTATCATTATTGCTTATGTACTCAACTATTGTTTCATATATTACTGCGTCTTTAAATCCTGCATCAGTATACTTTTTACCATTGCCTCCGGCCATAGAGAAAGGTGCTTCTGTTTTTGTTGCTTTTTCAATCAAGCGCTTCATTGTTGTACTATCTTTTTTTGATTCAATTATTCTGGAATGATTTCTTGCAGTCGCAAAAAAATCTTCAAACAAACTATTAACATATTCAGAATAGTCATCGCAAGATGTATTAATAGTACAATCAATTTCTGCTAAGCTTCCCAACCGCTCCTGATACTGTTGGATTGCTTTTTGCATTTGAGTAATTTTATTCTTGTATTCTTTATTCAAGTGATGTTTTAATTCCATAACAACCATATCAGGTATTAGTAATTCAACACTTTCCCATAATCCAAACTCATCAATACAACGTATCACATCATAGAACGGTGTTTTAGGTATTTTCAATTCAGAAAATGAAAGTAGGGAATCGCTATCTCGACTCTCAAGTATATTTGTATCAAAAAATACAGAAATAGTTTTTTTCATATTCATCTTCCTTGTAATTGTGAATAATCCATTATGCTTGTGCTCAATCAGATATTATACCCAATCGCCCCCAACTTCTCCCTGATTTCGTTTTCAAGCTCATGGGACTTCTTAAACATTTTCGACAGCTCCGAAGTCAGGCGCTTCATTTTCTCATCGAACGGCTCGCCGTCATCTTCCTGCTCCTCAATGCCGACATAGCGTCCCGGTGTAAGGATATAGTCCTGTGCAGCGATAGCCTGAATATCAGCCACCGCACAGAAGCCCTTGACTTCCTCTAACGTGCCGTCCTGGAATGCCTTGAATGTGTCAGCGAGTTTCTGAATGTCCTCGTCCGTGAAGTCACGGTGCTTGCGGTCAACCATATACCCCATTTTACGGGCATCAATGAACAGCGTTTTGCCTTTCTGCTTCTTGCCCTTTGTGATGAACCACAGCGTCACGGGGATAGTGACGGAGTAGAAAAGCTGTGTCGGCATCGCAACGATACCCTCAACCAAGTCAGCTTCAATGATATTTTTACGAATATCTCCCTCACCGCTGGACTGCGTAGACAGCGCACCATTCGCAAGCACCAGACCAATCTTGCCGTTCGGTGCAAGGTGGTGTATCATGTGCTGGATCCACGCATAGTTAGCATTTCCGGCAGGTGGGACACCGTATTTCCATCGAATATCATCTTTGAGCTTGTCCTGCCCCCAGTTGGAGAGGTTAAACGGAGGGTTTGCCATGATGAAATCTGCTTTCAAGGTCTTGTGCAGATCATTGAAGAACGTATCAGCGTGATACTGTCCGAAATCCGCATCAATACCACGGATAGCCATATTCATCTTAGCCATTTTCCATGTATCGGCATTGGATTCCTGTCCGTAAACAGAGATATTGCCCCTGTTTCCGCTATGCGCCTGAATGAATTTCGCACTCTGTACGAACATACCGCCCGAACCGCAACAAGGGTCGTATACACGGCAATTCTCAAACGGGCGCAGTATCTCAACAAGGGTACGCACCACGCTTGACGGCGTATAGAATTCACCGCCCTTGACACCCTCGTATGCTGCAAACTGAGCGATACAGTATTCGTATGTGCGACCGAGCAAATCCTTGCTGTCTTCTGTGTCAGTCATATCCATATTGGTGAACAAATCTACCACATCACCGAGAACACGCTTGTCAAGATCGGGGCTTGCATAATTTTTCGGCAGAACATTCTTCAAGGTCTTGTTCTCATCCTCGATAGCTCTCATAGCATCATCAATGACAGAGCCAATCTCAGGCGTGTGAGCTGCAGCGGACACCACAGACCAACGAGCCTTTTCAGGCACGAAGAAGATATTGTCCATTAGGTATGCGTCAGGCTCGTCCTCAAAGCCGTCGCCCTCAGCCACAAGCTCATTATAACGCTTCTCAAAAGCACTCGATATGTAACGCAGGAAGATCAGTCCTATGATAACTTTTCTGTATTCGGCAGCTGGAATATGCCCCCACAATACGCAGGCAGCGTCCCAGATCTGCTTTTCAAAGCCAATATTGGCGGTATTCTTTTCAGCCATAGTATTTACACCTCTTAAACCTATGCTTATAGCCATGTATTATATTGGTTATTATACCACAATTCGCTGATTTTTTCAATACACAATCCGCACTTTTTCGTCTAAAAAGGAAATGTATAGTACTCAACCGCAAGCGCATCTTTGCTAACAATATCGAGCGATTGACAAGCAAAATAAGGCTCTGTACCATGATACCAAAAAAAGGTGTCACAGCACAGAGCCTATTATATTTATACGGCCTTCTCGAAACACATCTCCATCAAAGCCATTTTGCATATTTCAGCAGGATTTCCGTCTGGCTTTATCCAGCTTTCAACATCCTCTCGCCGCAGTATCAGCGGCATCCTGTCATGAATCCCTCTCAGCTCACCAATAGCATCCCGTGTGAGAACTGAGAAAACAGGAACCTGCAGCCCATTACGCTCCTCAAACCGATATAATCCCGCCAGCATAGTCGTATGGCTGTCTTTCGGCTGTATCAGATACTTATCGCCGACCTTAGAACGTTTCCCATCCGGGCTTCTGAAGTGTTCCCACTCAAAATACCAGCTACAGGGAATCACGCACCGCCGCCGGAACCATGAGTCCTTCCACATTTCTTTCTGACTTGCTGTTTCAAGGCGGCAGTTGACTATCGGTGCATCAGTTGCTTCGTGACTGAAGCCCCATATCATTGGGAAAACTGCAACCCTGCCTTCTTTATTCGGCGCAAGAACGGCGGTGACATCGGTCGGTCGCATCTCACCTGACATGGTCAGCGGCTTGCCGAGGTGTCTCATCATATCATCTGCCAACTTCAGTTTCTGTGCTCTGGTGATAATTGGAGCGTAATATGCAGGCTCCACATAAAAGCGAGTACACATATAATCACGACCTTTCAGCCCTCGATCTTTCTCTGCTTATAGTGTTTCCTGCAAAGCGAGATATAGCTTTCGTTGCCGCCGAGCTGTACCTGTTCGCCCTCTGTGACCATCTCACCGTTCAGCAGCCTTGCATTGAAATGCGCTCGTTTGCCGCACCAGCATATCGTCCGAATCTGCTCAATATCATCTGCAAGCTCCATGAGCCGCTGTGCGCCGGGGAACAGATGACTTTGGAAGTCTGTCCGCAGGCCGTAGCAGATCACGGTGATGCCGTAGGTATCGACCAGATCACTGAGCCTGTCAATGATCTCCGGCGCAAGGAACTGCACCTCGTCTACGATAATGCAGTCATAAAGCTCACCGCTGTAGTTTTCAAGAAACTCCTCTGCAAATTCGCAGGGTTCCTCCAGACCAATACGTGACTTTATCACTTTTGCACCGTCCCTGTCCTCGCATCGCGGCTTCAGCAGCACGACCTTCTTATCGCGTTCGTAGTAGTTATATCGTACCATCAGTGCATTGGCGGTCTTTGAACTGCCCATCGCACCGTAACGGAATATCAGTTTTGCCATGCTCAGTCCTCCTCATCCTCCGGATGCAGAACACGATAGAGCTCAATATGCTCATCCGATGCGAGATCCTTTTCTTCAATAATACCCATGACCTTGCCTATCAGGATAACATGCTCATCGGAATTGAAGTGCATGGTATCATAATCCTCGTTATACGAATGCAGGCCGTCCTTCTGGTATTCCTTGATGTATGTCTCGTTGCCGATCATAAATGCTCCGACATCTCCAGGTTTCAGCTTTCCGCAGCCGGGATAACGCCGTACCAAAACAAGATCACCGTCATAATACTCCGGTTCCATACTGTTGCCGCTGACAGTAAATACACAGTCGGCACTGTCAACCTCTTCTGATGAATAGAGATAGATATCCTCGCCATCATCATCAAAATCAGCAGAAACATCGAAACCAGCGGCCAGCTGCTTCTGGAACTTGATGAGCTTTGTGATCGGCGGGCACTCCTCTGCACGCTGTCTTTCTGTCAGTGTGTCGAGCACTGCATTGAATACAGACTTGTTCTGGTCGTTCAGATATCTGTAATCTGCAATAATAGCACGTTCTTTTGCTGTAAAGGTACGCAGCGGGTCATCAACACCGAACAGTTCATAGAATCCGATCCCGAGAGCCTTGCATATCTTCGGGATCTGGTCGAGATCAGGGCGTGTTCTGCCGTGCTCCCAGTTGCTGATGGCATTGGACTTGACGCCGAGCATCTCTGCAAGTGCCATCTGCTCTATCCCCTTTTTCTCACGGTAATACTTTACGCGCTGTCCTACAATGTGTATTTCCTTTTTGACGACCTCCTCCTGCTTTGTCACATTAAATGCAGCAGAAGTCGGTTCACCTGTCTTTTTCTTAGCTCCCATAATAGACTCCTTTCACGGTCAATATGGTATTGATCTGGCTGCCGGATTTGTCAATGTACAATTCAAACAAATGTTCCGCAAAAATATTGTGCAGCCCTACAAAGTTTTCCTGTTGGCATACTGCTCCGGGGAATGAAAATTCGAGCAATCATGCCATCTTTGTGTTTAGTATATCACATCATCACGAAAATGTCAAGCAAAATTTCTATTGACATTTTCGTGATGATGATGTAATATGTTAATGTCGGTATCCTGACTACGGGAAAATGATACCTCAGTTCGCCTTAAGGTGTGTGGCAGACGAAGTAGCAGCCGTTCAAGATACCGCTTCGCCATCAAACCACTTCGCCACGAAAAGATATAGATACGAACAAAGAAGGAGTATTTGTAGAAAATAACGTAAGTTGCGAAATCAAGGAGGGCGTATAAATGACATATCAGCAGAAACAAGTTGCACTTCAGCCAATGGAAACAGACATTGAACCAGGTCCGCTGCCGTTTCAGGAGCATTGTACCACGGTTCTTCCCTTTATTACTGTACCGGATGAGGATAGTGCCTACGCTTTACAGGTCGCGCCGAACTGTGGCTCAGCGATGCTTCCGCAGGGGATTGAGAATCTTGAGGGAAAGAGAGTCATTGAAATTCCGGTATTTGAGAGCATGACGCATTACCTAATGAGCAAAGAAGGCGCAGATAAAAGACTGACGCTGTATTCTTTTCTGAATGACCTGCTCCGCAAGGGCAGACTTTCCGGAATCGTTGGCTTTCAGGTACTGAACCGCGTTATCAATCGTCAGGTCTGCAACTTTACAGATTTCAGATACTGGGAGCTTGACCGCCAGGAGTTCATAGCAGACATTTCAGTAACACTTACATTAAAATCAAAGGAAGGCCCCCGTGAGTGGAAAGGAGTGCTTGTTTGCTACTGCGGCTTCACACACCAGTTCTATATGACGGTAGAAGAGCTTGTAAGGCATACAGACCGGGCATTCGAGGGTTATGTTCCGCTGGATAATCACCTTATACAGATATTCAAAGGCTATCAGATAGATCAGGAAGCCGAGTTGATGTGGATCAAATACAAATTGCAGGAGGCGCTGACGAATCCTGACAAGAGAAAAGCAAGAGATCTCGCCGAAGCAATGGGGCTGACAGTTCTCCGTCTGCCTGTATATGAGCATAAAGGACTGAACAGCATCCTTTTCTTTGAGGGCGGCACTCTGCTTGTCGGTGCTGACCGGATTGAAAAGGACGAAGACGGGCACGAGATTATTTACAAAGATGACTACGGTGAACCTATGGATATCCCGGCTAATACGATTGTTATCAACGAAAACCGTGTCGAGGAGCAGTATGAGGATTTCCCGATCTTTCATGAGTGCTACCACTACGAAAAGCATTATAAAGCCTTCCGGCTTCAGAAGCTGACCAGCAGCGATACAAGAGTAATCAGGAGAAAACGCATCATTATTGATAAAGACACCAAGCGTAAGGATCACTTATTTCTTATGGAGAACCAGGCTGACAGAGCTGCACATGGTCTCTGGATGCCGGCAACAGATACAAAACGCATGATCATTGACAGAATCGGGAAAGCAGGCTCGTATCCTCACAGAGGTGAGCTGTTTGAACGGATCGGATCCTCTGTGGCATATAGACTCAGTGTCCCTCACTTCCGTATGCGGGCGCGAATGATACAGCTCGGATTTCCGGAAGCGAAGGGGATCCTCCACTATATCGAACGCAAGCGCATCCGGCCGTTTGCCTTTGACCCGGAGTCGCTGAGAGCCGAGGAGATGACCTTTGTCATCACACCTGCAAAGATAAAGAACCTCTGCACGGAAAGCGACGAGTTCCGGGCAGTGACGGACAGTAAGAAATATGTCTACGCAGAAGGTCACATGGTATTCAATGATCCGATGTTCGTTCAGCAATACGGCGATATATATAAGCTGACAGACTATGCAATAGCAAATGTCGATGTCTGCTGTCTCCGCTTCGTCAGAATCTATGTGCAAAAGAACCTCGGAGAGTATGTTCTCGGACGTATGTATATGGATGCCGAGTATGTTGAGCGCACCATGTTCTATCTGAAGGATTTTCTGAAGGTACCGGATACAAATACAGAGTTTGCCGCGAAAAAGGCATATAAGGCTGCGTTCCCGCTGATCTTCAAGGATGCGGTCGAGATGCTGAAAAAGCAGAGCCGCACGCAAAAGGGCGAGTCCACCAATGAAGCAATCGCAGAATATATGCATATGGCACCCCGAACTTTTACAGATGCGTTGAGTAATCCTGCTATGCACATGAATCCCGATTTTGTTCTCGCACTCTGCCTGTATTTCAAGCTCCCGGACTGGCTTTCTTCTCTGCTGTTCCGCCGCGCAGGCGCTATGCTAGACGAGGATAATCCGCGTCATGCCGCATTCATGCACATCCTCCGGGCACAGAGCTGTGACGGACTGGCCGCAGCAGACGAATATCTGAAGAGTCAGGGACTGGATCCTCTGAACTGGTAATATAAATGTATGTGGGCCGATCACCGTAAAGGTGGTCGGTTCTTTTTTTATGCTCTGAAATAAAAATCGGCGAAAATCCCGCCGAAAAATACGGGCAGAAAAAGCCGCTTTCTACTGCTTTTCGACCATTTTATATTTAAAGCACACAATGAATGAACGAAAAATCGGCTTTCTGACATGCGTTTGATACAAAAGCAACTCAATTTTTTCGGCGGAAAATCCGCATGGAAACCATAATCGATACCTGCTATAATAAAAACAGAGCCAAGGGAACGGCGAAAAATCCGCCGAAAACCTTTTGCAGACAATATCTGGTGCCGGATGCATACGACACGCGGATGTTCATACAGTTACTGATCAAAGCCCAAGGTCTATCCTGACAGCGCAGACAGTCACTGTATGTTCTCCCTTCGTATGCATCCGGCTCTTTTTATCACCACATTTGTTAGTCAGGGCGCGCACTGGCGGACAGATGCTCATAACGGAAAACCATGCCTGCGGTTAGTATTGACCGAAACAGGTATCATGAAAGAATTTCCGTGTGGACATCGTCTGCCTGCGTGCCTTTTACGCAGTAGGAGCATCTGCCGCGAGTGCGTTCCTTGCAGAAAGGAACGACTATGAATACGATCACTGTAACAGATAGAACCACCCTCGGAGAACTGCTCACCATTCTCGACCTTGCTGAAAAGTCCGGCAAGACTCCGACACCGAGAGAGCTTTTTGAGACTGCCGGCGAACCGATCGCAGAAACAAATGACTGCACACTGTTCAGCAACGGCTTTGCGATCTATCAGAATATCACCGGACGAACTGTTGTTTGGCTGCCGTACTGCAAAAGCTTCACTTTCTATTTTAATAAGCTGAGAGACTCGGAAAAGGATAGCTTCCGAGAGTCCTACGAACTGCCGGACGGCTTTCTCGCCGCACAGCCCTGGATCCTTGCAGTAACTTTGATCGGCGACCACCGCATTGAGGCCAACAGCATGAACCGCACCGGAAGCCGCAAGGATACCACAGATTATGACAGTGCAGACAACGGAGATAAGGCTGGTGATATGGAACTGGCAGTAGCAGACCCTTTTCGCAGAGCCTTCAACTGGTACGACGGACGCATGGGTGAAAATCCGCAGGATGCCGTGGAGCGCCGTGAGACCAGAGAAGAAATGCTGACAGCGATGACGGAGAAGCAGAGAAAAGTATTTGTAATGTACTACAGAGACTGCATGACACAGAGCGATATTGCTTCTCTTCTCGGAGTGGATCAGACTACGATTCGTGATCATCTGAGAGGCGCCTTGAAAAAAGCAAAAAAATTTTTGTTTTGATACCCCTAAAACAATCACTCCCACGACAGTATATGAGAGGCCATGATGCTCCTCACGATAATACATTGGCCGCAAGGCTGCACAGAAAGGAAAAGCTTATGGAAAACAGAACCCCGAAGAACCGCTACAACGGCGGTGCCGCACCCGATCCCGGCAAGTCCGAAGGTAAGCCGGATGCCCTGAAGCTACTTGAAACGGCAATGGACAAGCGTGCCGGAGACATCGCCCAGACCGCTACGGATATGTTCCGCTTCATGTCGATGGCATCGGCTATGCTCCCGAATATGGAGCTGGATGTCGGTGTGTTCCGCCTGAAAATCGATGACGAGGGCGTTTTCTTCGAGATCCGCTACCCGGACGATTTCAGGAAGAAGCTTCGCAGGGACAGCGGTGTCAGTGATAAGATGCCTGAAAATGATGATGATGACGAGGAGAGACTGATCTATGACGGAGACTAAAAAGAACAATCTGCCGGAGCCGATCCCGGTGGATGCAAAGAAGCTGATTGACGGACTCGGCACGATCTTCGGCGGTGTTATCCAGCTTCTGAATTCAATGGAGCCGGGCATGGCACAGCAGCTTGCAGACATGGCAATCAACGGTGTGCCGAAGCCTGCGGCTGAGACAGCCCCGGAAACGATCAACCCGGATGAATTTGAAGAGATCCTTTCCGCTGATGATCTGCCGTGGGACACCGAACCGGAGGAAAAGCCGAAGGAGCAGCCGAAAAAGAAAGCCCCTGCAAAGAAACAGGAGCCTGCATCGGAACTGACTGCCGACGACCTTATTAAGGTCGTGACCGGCAAGATCAAGCAGAACAGAGCAAACAAGGACAAGGTTCTCGCCCTGCTGAAATCATATGGCGCAGCAAAGGTCAGCGACATTCCGCAGGACAAGTACGAGGCATTTCTCACCGATGTGTCTCAGCTCTGACCGGAGGTGATCGGATGCCGGATGTACACGCGCTTCTGAGCGCATCCAGTTCCAAGCAGTGGCTGCACTGCCCGCCTTCCGTCCGGTTGCAGGAGAACTTCCCGAACGAAAGCTCCGTCTATGCCGAAGAAGGTACATTCGCCCATGAGATCTGTGAGTACAAGGTCCGCAGGTATCTGCATGAGCGCGTGAAACGTCCGCAGTCCGAGGAGTTCGATACTGAGGAAATAGAGCAGATCACGGATGTATATGCGGAATTCGTAATCACGATTATTGAGCAGATGCGTGAAAACGGTTGTGAACCGCTTGCATTTGTGGAGGAGCGTGTCGATTACAGTCACATTGCTCCCTCCGGCTTCGGTACTGCGGATATGCTTATTATTGGCAAAGACGAAAACGGCAGAGGTCTGCTTCATGTATGTGATTTCAAGACGGGCAAAGGCGTGTTCGTGGATGCAGACCACAACAGTCAGATGATGCTATACGCACTCGGAGGTTTAGCCGCCTATGGCTTTTTGTATGATATCGAGATCGTTCGTATGAGCATCATCCAGCCCCGTCTTGACAATATCAGCACCTTTGAATGCAGCAGGCAGGAGCTTGAGGACTGGGGCGAGAGCATCAAACCGACCGCTCTGCTTGCTTTCGAGGGCAAGGGCGAACAGCATCCCGGTGACTGGTGCCGCTTCTGCCGTGCAAAGCCTGTCTGCAAGGCGTGTGCCGATGAAGCACTGGCGCTCTGCCGGGAGGATTTCCTTGATCTTGATGCCGGGGCTTTTGATGATACCGCAGAGGAATCGGATATGACAGCACCCTATGAAGCGGATACCAATACCGCCGTATTCAAACAGCCGGGATTGATTCCCATAGCAGAACTGGCGGAGATACTGCCGACACTGAACAGGATATCCTCGTGGATAGAGGCGGTATTCGCATTCGTCTCCTCCGAGGCGATCAACCACGGTGTACCCATTCCCGGCTATAAGGTGGTCGAGGGCAGAAGTAAACGTGTTTTCACAGACACTAAAGCGGTGGTCGATACCGCCGTGCAGAACGGCTACACCGACCTTTACAAGCAGACGCTCATCACGCTGACGGAATTTGAGAAGATGATGGGCAAGAAAAAGTTCAATGAGCTGCTCGGTGCATATGTCGCCAAGCCGCCCGGAAAGCTGGCTCTCGTACCGGAAAGCGACCCGAGAGAGTCTGTCGATCTCACATCAGCCCCGGATCAGGAGTTTTCGGTACTGCCTGACGAGGAATAAAAACTACATTTCAGGAGGAAAAAACAATGGCAAACAACAATACAGCACCCGCAACGAAGGTCATCGTGCCCTGCCGCATCTCTTTTGCAAACATCTGGGAGCCCAAGAGCATCAACGGCAGCGATGAAAAGTATTCCGTCTCCCTGCTTATCCCGAAGGATGATAAGGCGACCCTTGCCAAGATCAAGAAAGCGATCGAGGCTGCGAAGGAAGCCGCAAAGGAGAAGAAGTGGAGCGGCAAGATCCCCGCAAACCTCAAGCTGCCCATGCATGACGGCGATATTGACCGCCCCGATGACGAAAACTACGCAGGTCATTTCTTCTTCAATGCGACCAGCAAGGACGCACCGCAGATCGTTGACCGCCATGTGCAGCCGATCCTCGACCCGATGGAGTGCGGCAGCGGCGATTACTGCAATGTCAGCGTGAACTTCTACGGATTTGCAGCATCCGGAAACAAGGGCATCGCGGCAGGGCTCCAGAACATCCAGCTTGTCCGTCACGGCGAACGTCTTGCCGGCAGACCGACCGCAGCATCCGACTTTGTGGAGGTTGAGGGCGACGATGCCGAAGAGCTTGACGATGACGATATGGATTTTCTGAACTGAGACAAGGGAGGCACGTCCTCCCTTTTACATACACAAGAGGTGGTGATCATTATTGAGCAGACGTGTACTTTCCATTGACTTAGAAACCTATTCGGATGTCGACCTCCCGAACTGCGGTGTGTACCGCTATGTTGAGGGAGATTTTCATATCCTGCTGTTCGCATACGCCTTTGACGATGAAGAAACAAAATGCGTGGATATGGCCTGCGGCGAGCAGCTCCCTGCGGATGTTATGGATGCGCTGCAGGATGACAGTATTATAAAATCGGCATGGAACGCACAGTTTGAGCGTACCTGCCTGTCAAAATATCTAGGCACACAGCTTTCCCCGGACAGTTGGCAATGCACAATGGTCTGGGCGGCATCGCTGTCCCTGCCGCTGAAGCTGGCATCGGCGGCACAGGCGCTGAAGACCGCACAGCAGAAAGACGCTGTCGGAGAGCGCCTGATCCGCTATTTCTCTCTGCCCTGTAAGCCCACCAAAGCAAACGGCGGCAGAACAAGGAATCTGCCGGAGCATGCCCCCGAAGACTGGAAGCTGTTCAAAAGCTACTGCATACAGGACGTGGAGACCGAGCGGGATATCCGTCGTAGACTTGAAAAGTTCCCCCTGCTCCCGCAGGAATGGGACTACTACCACATGGATCAGCGGATCAATGACCGCGGCATCCTGATCGACAAGGAACTGGTACAGCAGGCTATTATCTGCAATATGGCAATGTCCGAAGAAATGACAAAGCGGGCATACGCACTGACAGGACTTGAAAATCCGAATTCTGTATCTCAGCTGAAGGGCTGGCTGGAGGAACGCGGCATCGAGGTGGATTCCCTCGGCAAAAAGAATGTCGCTTCTCTTATCACAGACCTTGATAAGCACAGCGCAGACGGTGAAGCTCTGGATATGATGAAGCTACGTTTGCAGATGGCCAAATCCTCTGTCAAGAAGTATCAGGCGGCGGAGAGATACATCTGTCAGGATGGCAGAGCGCACGGACTGTTTCAATTCTCCGGTGCAAATCGCACACAGCGCTGGGCCGGGCGCGGCATTCAATTACAGAACCTGCCCCAGAACCATATCTCCACCCTCGATGAAGCAAGAGAACTGGTCAAAATGGGCTGCTTTGACATGATTGAAGCGCTGTACGGCAATACGCCGGATATCCTGTCACAGCTTATCCGAACAATGCTCATTCCGAAAGAGGACTGTGAGTTCATCGTGGCGGACTTCTCTGCCATTGAAGCGCGAGTGCTGGCATGGCTTGCCGGAGAGCAATGGCGGCTGGATGCTTTCACAGAAGGAAAAGACATCTACTGCGCATCTGCATCGCAGATGTTTGGTGTTCCGGTCGTAAAGCACGGCATCAACGGCGAACTGCGGCAGAAAGGCAAGGTCGCAGAACTGGCCTGCGGTTACGGCGGCGGTGCCGGTGCGCTGATCTCTATGGGCGCGCTGGATATGGGACTGAAAGAGGATGAACTTCCCGACATCATTTCAAGCTGGCGCGATGCAAACCCGGAGATTGTGAAATTCTGGTATGCCGTGGAGAAAGCGGCGATCGAAACAGTAAAGGACCATACGGACAGAACCGTTGGCAGGATCGGTTTTCAGTTCTCTGCAAATACACTGTGGATCGTGCTGCCGTCCGGACGCAGGCTTGCATATATCAAACCTAAGCTGCAGCCGAACCGCTTCGGGCGCATGGCACTGACCTTTGAGGGACTCGGTGCAAACAACAAATGGACGCGCGGCGAGACCTACAGCGGAAAGCTGACCGAGAACATCACACAGGCGACTGCCCGTGACCTGCTTGCAGAAGCAATGCGCCGGATGGAGCTTGCAGGGCTTGGCATTGTCGGCCATGTACACGATGAAGTCATTCTCGAAGTGCCGAAAGGACAATACACTGTCGATGATGTGTGCAATATCATGAACCGAAATCCGGCATGGGCGGACGGCCTTCCGCTGTCCTCTGCCGGATATACAGGCAATTATTATTTCAAAGACTAGGAGGATATTTCTATGAAACAGGGACGAGCATTACCGGAGGTGCTGACAGAGCTTCAGCGTCAGAATGCTGCAAAGCAGGACTATATCGGCACAGCGGAGGCGTTCCGTCTGGATGAGGACGGCAGCACCTTCCGTATCGGAGACGATCACAGCTTTGGCACAACACAGCTTTTTCACCGTCAGGTGGCATCGGCACTCGGTATCCCCGCGAGATATTATGACATGATGCAAAAACAGAAGCCGGAGCTTCTTGCAGATAACGTGAACGCATGGTTTTCCGACAAGGACAACAGCTACATGGTCAGAACACTTGATTATGGCAGCGGACAGGTCGCCCGTGCGCTCCTTTCCGACCGATACCGCCGCATCGATAACCTTGAAATTGCATCGGCGGTGCTGCCGCTGTTCGCAGGACAGGACGGCATGGAGGTCATGAGCTGCGAGGTCACAGAAAACAAGCTGTATCTGAAGATTGTCAACCATCGCCTTGAAATGGCGTGTGTCGGTGACAGAGTTCAGGCGGGTGTTATCATTTCCAATTCCGAGGTTGGTCTCGGCGCTGTATCCGTTCAGCCCCTTGTCTATACGCTTGCCTGCACCAACGGCATGGTGGTCAACAGCATGGGCGAACGACGTACCCATGTGGGCAGAGCGGCAAAGGCTCTGGAAGACAGCTTCAATATCTATACAGATGAAACGCTCGAAGCGGAAGACCACGCTTTTATGCTGAAACTCCGTGACACTACGCTTGCCGCAATCGAAGAAGCAAGATTCTCTCAGATCGTCGGTGTATTGGAGCAGAGTCACGGCGCAAAGATCGCAGGACGTGTGCAGGATGTCATTGAACTGACCGGCAAGGCATATGACCTGAATCAGCCGGAACAGGACAGCATTCTGAACTATCTCATCAAGGGCGGCGATCTCTCCCTCTACGGCCTGAGCAATGCCATCACGCGGGCTTCGCAGGATGTAGAGTCCTACGACAGAGCCACTGCGCTGGAAGGCATCGGCTGGCAGGTGGCGACCATGCCGAAAACACAGTGGAAGGAGATCAACGCATGAGCAGAACTTGGAAAGACAGAAAAGGATATAAAACACGCAGAAAACGCCGCGGATATCCTGTGCCGGAGATCTGCAATTACACCCGCGGCGGCTATGACGATTACGACCACAGTGACGAGGAACTGTATGTATATGACCAGTGCTGTGAGAACTGCCGTTTCTATGGAAACTGCTGTCATACGCCGTTTCCGTCAGGTTGGTGCGAATACTGGAAGGACGGCAGACATTGAGAGAATATGTTGTTGAGAATGAGTTTGTCAAGGCAGTCAAGTCTGCAGGCGGTGTAGCGTATAAGCTGACATCGCAGACAGCAAACGGGCTGCCGGACAGACTCGTTCTGTTCTTTCCGGCAAAGACAGTGTTTGTTGAACTGAAAGCACCAGGCAAGATGATGCGACCGCTTCAGAGAAAAAGACGGTATCAGCTGATGAAGCTGGGCTTTCCGGTTCTCTGCATCGACAAGCTGTATCAGATCAAACCGTGCATTGATGCGATTCTTGCATGGACACCCGGTGAACCGTTTCCGGAGGGTATCGGTGCAAAGATACCTGATCTGGAGATCGTAACACTGCCGTCTGAGATAGACGATTTCGGCGAAACACTGGAACCGATAGACCCCGATGATCTGGCAGGATTCTATGAAATCGACAATGACGGAGGTGATGCCCTATGAAGTTCATGCCGCATGATTACCAGAGGTATTGCGTGGAGTATATCCAAACTCATCCCGTGTCTGCCCTTTTTCTCGACATGGGCTTGGGTTGACAAAACCGTAACTACCTTAACTGCAATCAACGCTCTCATGTTTGATGAGCTGAAAGTGAACAAGGTGCTTGTGATCGCGCCCCTCAGAGTCGCCCGTGACACATGGCCTGCCGAGGTAAAGAAGTGGGATCACTTGCAAAACATCGAGATATCCGTCATTGTCGGCAGCGTCAAGGAGCGCACCGCTGCGGTCAATCATAATGCTTTTATTTACATCGTGAATCGCGAGAATGTGAAATGGCTTGTAGAGTATTATGAGAAAAACGGCCTGCGCTGGGATTTTGATATGATCGTCATTGACGAGCTGAGTTCCTTCAAGAACTATCAGTCACAGCGATTCAAATGGCTGCGGAAGGTGCGTCCGTTCGTGAAACGATGGGTCGGACTGACAGGAACGCCGACTTCAAACGGTCTCATGGATCTGTGGGCGGAGATCGGCATTCTTGACGGCGGTGAACGGCTCGGAAGGTTTATCGGCCGTTTCCGTGAAAGCTACTTCAAGCCCGGCAGCATGAATCCGAGTACGGGTGTGGTATTCTCGTATACACCTCGTCCCGGTGCAGAAGAGCAGATATATCAGAAAATCTCTGATATTACGATATCCATGAAAGCACTGGACTATCTGGATATGCCGGATTGCGTATATGTGAACCATGAGGTCGAGATGAACGCGGCGGAGCGAAAGCTCTACGATCAGCTCAAGCACGACCTTATCATTCCGCTTGAGGACGGTGACATTGACGCCGCCAATGCAGCATCACTCTCCAATAAGCTGCTTCAGATGGCAAACGGTGCTGTCTATGACGAAAACAAGGAAGCACGCAACATTCACAGCCGGAAACTTGAAATGCTGGAAGACCTGATCGAGGCCGCAAACGGACAGCCTGTTCTGATCGGTTACTGGTTCAAGCATGACCGCACACGTATCATGGAGCATCTTACCGCCTGCGGTTACAGTCCTCGTGACATCAAGGATTCATCTGACATCACTGACTGGAATGCAGGAAACATCCCTGTCGCTCTCATACATCCTGCATCGGCGGGACACGGACTCAATATCCAGTCCGGCGGTCATATCCTGATCTGGTTCGGACTGACGTGGAGTCTGG
>CAMKMD010000070.1 GCA_946413815.1 uncultured Ruminococcus sp. | reverse complement strand
TGGAATCCCAAACGTTTGGTTTTATCGCTGAAACTACCTTTTTTGACAAGCTGAGGGCTCCCGAAGGAGCCCTTAAAATTTGCAATGGTGAGAATATCCGCGCGGGGGTGTTATCATTCAATTAACAGTTGAAGTAACCCCGTGCGCCGCTTCACCATTATGTATTACTGATGTGCAGCTTCTATGGCATCCCACTGAGCTATATAGTCAGCGGCGAAGCTTATCTCCTTGCCTGTCCAGCCGGTGAGCATTGCGCACCTGTAGGACATCTGGGGAACGAGGACGTTGTTGTAGCCGGCTGTCTGTACAGAGAATACGTTCACCTTAGGGTTGACCTTCCGGCGGTATTCCTGTATCAGCTTATATGCATTTATGTAGCCCTTTCTTGCATATCCTCTGCGGGGCTTGAAGTCTGAAGCGAAGGAGTAGGCCTCCAGGTATTCGTCCTTGTCTTCGGCTGTGCCGTAGAGTCCGCCCGTTCCGGCCTGCTGGTCGGAGAATATGAAGATGTTGTCGTAGTGTTCCTTATTCTTTATGGCATCGCGGAAGAACTTCCATATTCCGCCCTCGGTAGAGCCTCCTACGTCCTTGTAGCCGTTCTTGTCGATCTCCTTTGCCTGAGAGAGTATGCCGTTCCTTCCGGATACGGGGAATACCTTCAGCAGGTCGCCGAACTTGCCCACATAGCCCTCATCGGAGCACTGTGCGGCTATTACGGCGGAGAGGTTGTCGATATTGGCAACGGTCACTGTGCCGTACTCCGAGTTGAAGCAGCCCCATGCAGAGCCGGAGTTATCGGAAAGACACATGGTCTTTCCCTTCAGACGGGGGAGGTTGGCTACAGCTGTGTCCATGCACTCCTCGAGGGAATCGAGTATGAACTGCTTGTGGTTTATGCTGCTCTTTTCGACTGTGCGGAAGGCAGACTCATAGCGGAAGGGGAACTGCTTTCCGCCGGGGACACCGTCCTTCAGCTCTTCCATATAGGCCTTGCATACACCGAGGTCGTCTATCTCCGTGAATACATTCACTATATTGCGGAGCATTGCCATGTGGCCCAGTTTCGTGGAAGCGAGTATATCTGCCCATGACATACCGGCGGAGCGCTTCTGCTCCCATGTCTGCTCGGTGTTGTCCACCTGAACAGAGCCTGTACGCATCAGCTCGTCTATGACGGGGGAGTTGGCGTGCACCAGACGTACCGTATCTATCATGCCTATCTCGGCATTCTTGTACTTGTTGACCTGATACCTGCTGAGTCCGGAGAGTCTGGCGGCTATGGAGCGCTTGAGGACTGAAGGCATCTTAGCCTTGTCGCCCTTGTTGGTGTAGAGGTAGTAGGCGGCCTGTACAGCGGGCTCATCGGCTCTCTGCATCACCTTTGCCTGTATCTCATTGAAACGGCCGGGGTTCTTCTCGGTCCATGCCTTGCGGGCAGGATGAAGAGCGGCACGCACCATTATTACCTGAGGGTTCAGGCGCATATTGTAGGTGCTTCTCAGCTCTGCGGCAAGATCGAGGACTGCACCGAAATCGTATCCGAGAGCGGTGTCGATAGCCTCTTTGAATATCTCCGTGGTGGACTTGCCGTCGAAGCCGAAGAATAAGCCGTCTGTTATTATACCTGTCTCGGGAACGAACACACCGTCATTTATATCGGGACGGTAGTAGGAAGGCTCACCGAATATGGAAGAGGCAGCGATCATGCGCAGTGTCTCTAAAGGGTCGAGGGTATAGCTCTCTCCGCCCATGAAGTTGGTGACAGTATGTCCTGTCTTGTCTGCCATAGCTTCCAAAGCTCTTGTTAATCTGCTCATGATTCTTTCCTCCTTGTTATCAGAAATATGCTCTCCGGGAATATCGGATACGGTACAAAATATACTATTTTGCCGGATGCCCGGGGAAACGGGACCGGCGCTGTATCACCCCGTTTGAGGAATGATTTATGCTGCTGTAATCAGAAAGCAGCATATCTGTGATCCGATTCCGGTGACCGTCATACAACGGAGACCGGCGGCTGTTTACGGCTGAAGCCGTGGGGCATCCTGTCAGGGATGCAGGGCGGTACCCGCATGGAGTACCATCAATACTCTATATTTTTATAATCCAGAAGTAACCGTTTTCCCTGCACCGGAGAGCTTTTCTTGCAGAGACTGAGAATGATAGAAACGGAAAGCACATTGCGATGCACTCAGGCAGAGCCTGTTTCACTATAATTTATCAGATTATCGAAGTAACCGTTTCTGCTGCTTCAGTCCCTGTACAATATCTGTTCTTTTGAACTGTTCATATTATATCACGTATTGCCATATTTGTCATATAAAAAAATCTGCGAACACTCGGCGGGGGAGAAATGTTATACACGAAAATAGAATGAATCTACACAAATAGAACGTTGCATAAGTAAAACACCGCTGTAAATGGTCAGAAAAACGCAATATACGCATTGACATTACAGCTGCACGGTGGTATGATTATACAAATAACTACATCCGGAAAGAGAGAAAGAAAACATGAAAAGAAGAATCATTATGTCCGTTGCCGGAGTTCTGACCGGTGCTGTCAGTGTTGCCATATTCAAGATGGCTGCTTTCGGAGTTGACCCTTTCCAGTCCTTCATGAGCGGCATCAGCACTCTTGTACCCATCAGCTTCGGCACACTTTACGTCATCGTCAACGCCGTTCTCCTCCTGTTCAGTCTTGTCTTCGACAGGCACTATATTGGCATTGCGACCTTCATCAACCTCTTCCTCCTCGGTTATGTAACGGAGTTCTCATACAAGCTCTTCCGCTTCATCATACCCGAGCCCTCCATGACTCTCCGCATCATTTTTCTGATAGTCGGTATAGTCGTCATTTGTATAGGCTCCTCACTCTATATCACCGCGGACCTGGGTGTATCCACTTATGACGCAGTAGCACTTATCATGGCGAACAAGTGGAAGATAGGAAAATTCAAGTTCATCCGCATCATCACAGACCTTGTCTGTGTAGTATCCGGCTGCATCATGTTCCTTGCAGGCGGCGGAGAGCTTCGTGCCATACCGACAATTGCCGGCATCGGCACTGTAATTACAGCCTTCTTCATGGGGCCGCTGATCGAGTTCTTCTGCACCCACTTCGCAAGAAAGCTGCTTGTTCCGGAGGAAGATAAATGACCGTAAATGAAGAAACCGGGCAGAACGGCTGTATGAAAGCAATATTATCGTGAAAGTGCATGAAAACTTGGCTCAAAACATGGTAAGTTCGCATAAAAAAGCCTTAATTACAGCTTTTCTTCACCTTGTTTACGGTTTGTTCATAATTATGTGGTATAATAAAAAATAATACTATTAATATCGGGGTATTGCACTTCTGTGCTAAAAATTTTTTACCCGTAACGGAGCACTCAGCTCCCGCAAAGATACATAACGGCACCTCCTGCATCCTGCAAAGGACGGGCGAGGCGGAGAGTGCCTTGATACATTGGTCAGACATATAGTACTGCGGCCGGAATGCAATACCGGCAGCGATGACCCGGAGAGAAAGAGATACGGGCTCGCATACAGTAAGCATAAAGGAGGAAAAATAATGGCTGAGCTGAACAACATTGATCATGAGAAGCTAGCGGAGTATCTCAGATCAGCCGGAAGCAAGGAACGTCCCGAAGGCTTCAGGGACATCATAACCTATTCCGGCAAGCTAACAGAGCTCTTTCAGGCCAATCCTGATCTCACCTCCAAGGATGAACGCCATGAGATCTATACACATATAAAAGACTTTCTCAAAGCATACGACGAGGACTTTGACGGAAATCCCGAGAACGGAATCAGCGGAGACAAGCTGAACAACCTCAATAGCATCGGAGATTCCCTTACAAGAAAACTCGGCGTACTCGTTACCGACCCCAGGAATCTTGTCTTCATCAAGATAGCCATGACACTCTCGGGCGCTGTTTCCGACGCAAAGAGACAGCTCAACGAGAATGCGGTGCTCAGGGAACTTGAAAAGGACATAGAGACTACCGCAGATATCAGCGGCAAGGTTGAAAAGCTCGCAAAGGAAGGAAAGCTCGCGGAGGACTCTGCCGAACTGATGAAGCAGCTTCGCAGGAACGCGGGAGCTATCGGTTCCTTCGGCAGTATCAGACCCTCCGAGAGACAGAGAGCTGTACGCAATATCATCAGCATGATGAATTTCTACAGCGATAAGTTCTCCGATAATGAGAAGCGTCAGTCGCTCCGTGACCAGGAGCTTGCGGACGAGTTTACCCGGATGGCAGACGGTATCCTCAGTCTTGACCAGAATATGCTCAATGCTGCAAAGAGGACAGATAAGAACGGTGACAGCGGTATTACCGATGTCATTATGAAGACTGACGAGATAATCAGGAACGAGATAGATAATATCGCTCATATCGTCGATGAAAACAACAAGGCATATCAGGCAGAGCTGGAGAAGGAACTCCTCGAGAAAACAAAGGAGGAGCAGAAGCAGAAGGATATTGCCATCATGAAGGCACAGGGCCTGAATACCCTTGAACAGCTCGAGCTTTTCAGGCTCAGAGAAGAGGCTCCGGAGCGTTACTCAAAGGTGCCCTTCGTTGATGCTGTTAACGATGTGCTCGGCGTAGACGAAGAGGCTCTTCCCGAAGGGGAGGTCTCGTACAAGGCAGATGACGGCAGCGAGAAGAAATGCGAGCTGAGAAAGGCTCTTGCTTCTCTGAAGGAAGCCGGAATCGGAGCGGTAAAGCTGTTCTCAGACCTCTACAGTCCTGACAGAGAGAACGGCAGACTCCTGACCTTTGCTGAGATAAGTGAAAACAGTGACAGACTGAGCACTTTTGAAAAGTTATGCAGAGAGCTGCGCGCTGCGCTCCTTGAGAGCGGAGAAGCTCCCGGGGCTGTAAAGTGCCTTGAAGATGCTGAGAAGAGCATATCCTCTATTGAGGCTATGTTCGGCAATGCCTCTGAATATATCAGCAGCTACGCGGATACGGAAGACCTTGAAAATGCCCTGTTCTTCTCCATCTATGAATTACTTGGCATGCAGGATCCCTCCACAGAGGACGGAATGAAGGAGGCTGCTGCAGTTATCATCAGGGCCGGTGCTTCGGCTGCCCGCAAGCGCAGTGAAGGCAAGAAGAAGGATAAGCAGCAGACCAGAGATGCGGCAGCATCCTGCGCACAGGCTTCAAAGCCGCTGAAGAAGCTGACTGAGGATCTCCTTCCCGGACTTTTCGCATCAGGCGGAAGAGAAGAGGGTATGAAGGGACTCGGCCAGAAGCAGGCCAAGGAGCTTTTCAACTGCTACAGAGATATCTATATCGCACTTGACGATTGCTATGCTGCGGGCGGATACAATACGCCTGACGAGGAACTCTTTGAGAGCATATCCCTCGCACATGATGTGGCACAGGAAAGACTTGCCGTACTCGGCTGCATAACAGGCGAGAAGGGCATAGGCCTCCTTGATGAGGTCAATAAGTACAAGAGTAAGTCTGATAAGGATAAAGAGAAGGACGAGGATGCAGCTCTCTATGAGAAAATGATAAGCTGCACCAGACATCTGAAAAACGGTGCTCTCCTTGTTCAGTATCTCTATGATATCCCCGGCTCTCCCCGTTCTGCATCGCTTATGAAGCTAATGGACAACAAGGATGTTATGGATGCAGCGGGCGAGTTTGAGGACAAGCTGACCTCTATCGCATGGGAGAACGGAAAGAGATGTCTTGACAGCGTAAAGGGCAGCGGTATGCTGGGCGGCCGTACAGGAAACGGCGAGAGTATATGGCAGTACGCTCCTCAGAATGATCATGTCCTCTTTATGAGCGTGGTCGATGCCGTTCTTGAAGCTGCGCCCGAGGAGCTGAAAAAAGAAATAGAGCTGGAGACTGCTGACGGCAAGAAGGCCAAGACAGACCCCGTGGCTGTTATAAAGAAGTTCGCAGAGGGTCTTATCGATGCGAAGAACAAGGAAGGCGGAGATATCCGCAAGGCCTTCAGGCCTGCTGCCGGGGACGGCGGCAACGGAGGCTTCTTCGAGGCCTTCTCAGGCTACAGCAGAAAGTTCATAAACAAAAAGCTGCCGGCTCTTGCTTCGCTTGTTGACAGGCTTGACCGCAGCATGATGAATGCAGGCTTCGTTGAGGGCACCGCTCTTGAGGGTGCGCCTGACGGCTACAACGAGGGCAGCGCAAGGAGTTTTGCCTCTGCACTTGCTCCTGCGGGACTCCTTCCGAAATACAGGATGTTCGATGCCTGCCGTCTGCCTCTTCCCGGCGGAAGAGCAGGAGAGGACGGCACCTATCCGGTAAGGATAGGCACAGCTGAGCCCGACAATAGCACCGACCTCACAGTCAGCAAGGCTGACGACAGAAGATCCTTCTATATCACGGCGGATGATATCCATAACTGCGATATCGCAGGCGAGCTGCCTGTCATGATGAACAAGTACAAGGAGTCTGATTTCAAGGGACTTACTACCGATCAGATCAAGGACAGGCTGGAAGACGACAGCAGGAGAGAGGATAAGAAGAGAACTCAGCAGAGAGAGGCTGAGCGCTTTACTCCGAAGACCAATATATTCCGTGATTACAGCGTCTACGATAATCCCGGCTGCATAAAGGGTGCAGCTGATATTCAGGTGATGGATATCCTCATGGATCTCCCGAAGCGCAGACCGGAGGAGCTCCGGCTTCTCGTCGATATGGTAAAGGATACTGACGGAAGGTGCGTTGCCGAGGTAAACGGCATAGGCGGAACAGCTTCAGGTGTGCTTCCCTTCCTTCCTACTGAGGAGGGCAAGGAAAGAGCTGACAAGGTAAAGACCGGCGATATCCTCATAGTATCGGAGGATATGGCTGCCCGTGTCAAGAAATGGGCTGACGGACAGTTCTCACACGAGGAGAAGAAGTACTTCGCACAGCTCCCCGAGGAATGCAGCATGGCATTCTCAGCCCGTGCCGCAGCTCTCAACAGGGAAATAGAGGAATCCACAGCCGATGCAGGATTTGACGGCACTGTCTTCGAGGATGTGAGAAGCGACGAAGGCAGGATCTACGAGGGCGGCTTCACAGTTGTACGCGGCAAGATACGTGTAGTAAAGAACGAGGAGTTCGTGAACATACATATCGATGACCTCGCACTCGGCAGAAAGGAAGCGGGCTTCAGCGGCAGAGATGATGCTGAGCCGGTGAATATATTCGATTCAGTTGCAGCTCTCCCGAGGATATTCCATGAGGGCATGAAGGACAAGAGTTTCCCGGAGCGCAAGGGCAAGGGCATAACGGTAAGCATTCCTAAGTGGAAGCGCGAGGCACTTGACGAGCAGTTCTGCTGCCTTGAGCTGAACCGTCTTGCAAAGAGGATGAGATCTCTTGCCACAGCTGCCATGGTAATGGACAGAGACCGTACCAAGGAAAGATGGTGGGCGAGGAGCCTGAAGAACGATGCGGATGAGTATACGGCTGTATGCGAGATAATCAACAGGATAGCTTCTGCCGTCGATAGTATGCTGAAGCTCTTCAGCGACGAGGCAGACCACTTCAAGAACGGCAGAAAGCTCGGCAAGGAAAGGCTTGCTGAGGTCACGGCAGAGCGTAAGGAGAGACTTGCGTACGAGCAGCGTGCTGCAAAGGACAAGGGCGAAGAAGCTCCTATGTCCCTCCCGGATGTAAGGCGCGACCCGAACGCCTATTTCAGACTTCCTGAGATGCTCGGTGAGTTGTGTCTCTGCATTGAGAGGTATCTCTGGGCAAACAACCGTCCGAAGACAGACCAGGGCAGAAGACGTCAGAGGCATATGGCTGATATCTACAACAGCGCAGCCGAACTGATGGGCGGATACGCCTTCCTTACCGGCAACAATCCGCCGGTAAGCGACAGATGCGTTATCAACGAGGATTTCTCCGTTGAATTCGAGAACGCCAAGGACTGATACGATCAATGATACATAAGGAGGGCGCAGATGATGCGCCCTCTTTGATAAAGTGCCGGAGGAAAAGACTGATATGAACAAACACACTACTATACTCAGTATGATATGTATATTGGCGCTGGGTCTTACAGCCTGCGCCTCACAGCCTTCCGCAGGCGGGAGTACAGGGCAGACGGAGTCTGAGACTGTGACTGACGAAGAGCACGTAACAGAAGAAACGGTTACGGTACCTCCTACGGAGAAGCCCGCAGAGAAGCAGACGGAAGCGGCTGATGAGACTGAGACCTCTGAAACTTTGCCGGAGCGTTTTATCGACTGTGATCTCAGCAGTGCGGAACTGCTCATCACTGATAACATAGTCTACCCGATGGTCTATGAGCCGTCGGAGGAGGACAGGGAGGCTATAATAAAGGCCCTCGGCAGTACTCCTCAGAAGGAGCATGATCATTCCGACGGCGTGAACACGAAAATACAGTCGAGGGTATACGTGAAGGCAGGGGACAGGACATTCATAGCTGATGTCATGAACAATAATGGACTGTTCACTACGGAGGACGTGGGATATGATTTCTGCTACGCGGATGACAGCACCTACAGCGCCATATGCTCGGCTCTGGATCATGCGCGGGAGAACAGAGGGGAGCTTTTCAATTACTGGCTGTATGACAGCAACGGAAATGCTAATCCCGGAGCTGTATGGCAGAAGCAGGAGGTCGAACCCGGTACAGCGCAGAATGCCTGTCCGTCAGGTGATTTCAGCGGTGCTATAGCCTGCATAAGGGATGTTGGGATATACCCCTGGATCTGGGTTCTTTCCGAAGAACAGACGAAGATGCTCTCGGATATGTATAACTCCTTTGAGTGGCAGATACTTCCGGATGATACGGAGTCGTCCATCGATTTTTCGCTTGAGCTTTTCATAAACGATAACGGAAGGATGACCAGCCTTGAATATATCGGCGACAGGCTGTTTGTCTGGAGGAAGGGCAGTGAGACAAGGAAGTATCGCGCTCCGCAATACTCTTCTTCGCTTCTGTCAATTCTGCTTGAATCGAATTATTTCACGCCTTCGAGAATGATTTCCATCATGTCGCAGGAATCTGAGCCTGATTACAGAGATCAGGAATACATCTGGGATAAGGTGCTTCCGCAGATCGGGGAAAAAGGACTGCGATGAGAATGATACATAAAAAGGACGGTACCTGCCGTCCTTTATTCTTTGTACAAGAAGGATGCGATGCAAAGTTGTATTGCCGGAGGCTGTGATTATAGTCCGCAGGGTAATATTTGTTCATTTGCATAATCTTATATTTTATCATCTGCGGCAGGCAATTGCAATAGCTGCCTTGTGAAGACTGCTGTTTTTCATGTAAAGCGCGAATGCGGCAAGATAGTTATATTGACCGCAGATTCAAGAATTGACAGAACAGAGCCTAAAAACACATCTGTATAACACATGGTATATTTATTGAAATTGGTCAGGAAAAGCTGCTGAAAGTTGTCTTGTGCAGATAGCATAAAATAATTCATGAAATACTGTATGATGCAACGAATTGCACATTAAGGGATTGACAAACCTTGTCAAGCCGGCTATAATTAAGACATCAGCAAAAGCTCTGTTGATCGATACAGTACTAAATCTATCTACAGTCTGTAAAATGTTCCGGAACACAATTACACACATGATTATGGGATGGCAGGGAAATGAGCCTTGCAAAATACTTGTATTTATTACTCAAGTTTTTCTGATAAATAACATCAAACTATCTTAGTCAAACATCTTAGTTAAACAATCAAGGAGGACATAACTATGAACATGAAAAGATTCGCAGCAGGCGTTCTCGCCGCAGCAACAGTATTCACAGCATCAGCAGCAACATTCGAGGGCGGTATCCCGCTCCTCTCACAGACAGCACTGATAGCAGAGGCGGCAAGCTGGGAACCCATTGACTCACTTCACGTCGCAGTTGACGGTATCATTTACTTCCTGAACAGACCTGCAAAGACAGCAACAGCTTGTGGCTTCTATAAGGGAAATGTCAAATAACCATTAAGTAACCCCAATCGCAAGCAGAACCAAATTCGATATACCCTGAGGGCATTATGCAAGATCGAAGAATAATGCCCTCTGCTGTTTATGATTGACATTTCCTTTGCTGTCTGCTATAATAATTACAACGCTTGCACGATACGGAAGTGAGAATCATGCTTAAAATTGCAATCTGTGATGACGATGCCAAATTCTGTAAGAACTTTCAACATATGCTGAACCGCTGTTTTGAAACTATCGAAGCAGAGATCGACATAAAAATTTATCTGACAGGCGAAGCCCTTTGTGCTGACTTTCCCCAAACGCAGCATGATCTGATCTTTCTTGATATTGAATTAACGGGTATCAACGGAGTCAATGCAGGACAGATATTGCGGCAGCAATCACAGGAAGTGCAGATCGTCTATGTATCCTCAAAGGAAGAATATGCAATGCAGCTCTTTCAGAACCGCCCGTTTGACTTCCTTGTAAAGCCCATTACACAAAAACGGCTCAATACTCTGCTTGATACCTATTTTCAGGTTTTCCCCATTGCTGACCGTTATTTCACCTATACCGCCGACCGTCGGAAACAGCAGATCGCAGTGGGCGAAATCCTTTATTTTGAAAGTCTGCGGAAACAACTGCGCATCATAACAGATACCGGAGAAATCATGATCTATGCAAAGCTCACGGACATTCTGAGTGAACCGTTCAGCAAGCAGTTTCTGCGGATTCACCAGTCATTTCTTGTGAATATCCGTCATATCAAGGAATTTCGATACGGAGAGATCACGCTGACAGACGGCACAGTATTGCCGATCAGCCGCAGTTATCAGAATACAGTGCGTGACTTTCTCATACAAAGTGAGCAGGAACGAATGCTGCGGGAGGCTGGCTTATGAATCCGATTGAAGCACTCCTTTCCGTTCTGTTTCTGATGATATATGTATTTGCGAATTTCCGGCTTGCAAGGCAGATTTTTCCGCAGAGAACGCTTAAATGGAAAACGGAACTTCTGGCATATACGATGTCATTTCTGCTTTGTACTGCGCTGATTGCAATGCCGCGCAATTTTCATTCGGCTGCTTATCTGATTGCACCTCATCTTCTGTTTGCTGTGCTGCAATTTGGCATTTTATATTTGTATCGTCGTGACTTGAAACAGAATCTGCTCGGCATCCTGAAGCTGTTTGCGGCGGATATTCTGGCGGCAGAAATGTTTGTACTGCTAAGCAAGCGCAGCATCGAAAATATGGACTGGCAGACATTTTTCTGGCTGCTTGCTCCTGTCAAGCTGATTGCAGTGCTGATGCTCGAATCCGCCAATCACCGCCGTGAGAAGGATCGCATTGCTTTGCAAATGCAGATGTATCGGCATCAAATGGAGATCATGGAGCAGTCACAGGCACAGATCCGGTTTTTGAAGCACGATATGAAAAATCATCTTCTGCACATGAATCAGCTTCTGATGGAACAGGACACGGAAAAGCTGCGGCAGTATATGCAGGAAACAACGCAGCACCTTGCGTTATCACAGGAATTTGTAAGCTCCGGCAATCACGATATTGACAGTCTGCTGAATTATAAGCTCATGTCCGCACAGCAGCTTGGTACAGAGATCGTGACCGATATGCGAATCCCGGCAGATACGCAGATTCCGGCATTTGACATCAATGTGATTCTCGGCAATCTGCTTGACAATGCGCTTGAGGCGCTGAAAGAATGTGAGAACCGCCGGATGACTGTCTCCATGCGGTATGAATCGGGCATCTTATACATTGTGATACAGAACACCTGCAAAGGTGCGCCGCCGGCAGTCTCCGTCAAGGGCACAGGACACGGACTTGGTCTGCACAGTATACGCCGCACACTGGAAGCCTATCACGGTGAACTGAAAACCAATTATGAGAATCACCTGTTCACGGCGGCTGTGATGATGTATCTGAACCGTTGATTGTACCCGTTCGACCGCTAATGGTACCAATTCTATTGAAAAGAAATTCCCGGAGTGCTACAATAAAAGCAACCCGGGAATTTCTTTTTGGAGGCGGTTCACATGAAAGAAAAAACGCTGAATGTCCGGAAAATTGTTATCCGCATTCTGATTGTCCTTTTGGTATTGTTCGGCATCTGGAACGGGCTTTGGTTGTATTACCGGCAGCATTATTTTATCCGTGTCGCAGAAAATGCAGGCATGACCAGGCAGCAGGACATGGATACCCACTATCTGAGCGAGGTACCGCTTGAAAACGGTAATACCGCGCATTACGGTGTGTTTCTTCCGCACTATCTGCAATTTTCCCACAATTATACGGCATATGAAGAACCGATCCCGCCCTTCATTGAGCAGGACGGTAAGTATATCTATCTGTGCGATTACCGGATTACGCTCAGCATACATCCGTTCTTGTTTGGCGAGCCTCGCTATGAGATTCAGATTTACGATCAAAAAACGGCGAATGCGGATTACCTCGCAGGAAAGACAGCGGAATTGGATTGCGGCAATATATATACCTTTGAGGTAGACGCAGATATGAACATCATACAGGAATGGTCATACGGCGGGCAGGCGGTCTGGGACGATGCACATGATGAAGCGTATGCGATGTTTACCCGCGCAAAGGATGTGTTCGGGCTATGAGAATCGTCAAATACCTGACGCTTTCCATTCTTCTCTGCGCGGTGTTGATTCTTGCGGAAACAACACGGCTGCTGTATACTGTGAACTTTGCATTCGGCTCGATGCGTGCCTATTATGAAGTGCAGATCACGCAGGAGAATTTGCCTGTGATCTCGGAACTGTCCGGACAATACGGGATTCCGCTTTGTATCGTGGATAACAAAATGGCAACCACACAGGCGTTTGACATTTATTCCACTGCCGATGAAAGCACGCTGGTTGATGAACTGCAAATCCAATTTGGAATATACCGCAACATATTTTATAAAGAATCGGTGCAGATACGCTTTCACACATTCGAGGATTATGAAGTGCCTGAGAAACCTGTCAAGCTGTTTTTTGTCGGAAATCAACGGCAGGATTTTGAAAAAGCACTTTCTTCACAGGTTACCATTCAGGGCGGGATTATGTATCAGCAGGATGCATCCACAATGCTTGCGGTTATCTGGATCGCTTGGGGAATCCTGATTGCATTTGCATTTTTCCTGTCGGCATTCGATGCAGAATCCAAACGGCGCACCAGCTTTGTCCGCATCATGAACGGAGCTTCTCCGCTTCAAATTCTGCTTGCCAATATCGGCGTGGAATTGCTTGCTGTGACAGGCATCATCAGTATTGTGACGGCTGTGACAGGCTGCTTTGTGACCGTACAAATCGGGAAATACCGGCTGGTGCTTGTGCTGTTGGTACTCGCCTCTATGCTACCCTATATTAAGCTGATGGGGCTGAGCTATACGATCATCACACAGGAACGCCTTTCCGTCGCACGGCTGCTTCATTTCGGATATATCTACAAAACAATCCTACTCTGTATAACAATGGCGGTGTTCAGTCTGACGGCATCGCTCGGTGCGGATTTCGTTCGGAATCTGCGTGTTCTCCGATGTGCAAAGGAATACAAGGATTACAGCATCGTCAAAATCGAAACAACGCAGGCAGATCTGCTCGGTGACATTGATGTGGATGAAGCGGTGCGGTACATGGAACTGACAAATCTGCGGATTGAGGAAGTCTACCGGCAGTATTATGAAAGCAATGATGCTTTGATGATCGCACCGTATAATCTGCACAGCTTCACAAGCGGCAAGCGCGAAGGGTTTATTTATTGCAATGCCAATGCAGCGGACTACATTGACCGGCTATTCGGCGAATACCGTGATGAGACAAACGCAGATGTGTGCATTTTCATTCCGGACGGTGTTCCGGAGGATGATCCGGTGATTCAGAATGCAACAGGTCTCGGCATTCCGGATTATGCCGGAAGAAGCTGGGAGCCGGAAGTGAAGATCATTCATTATCACGGCAGGAAAACAGGCTTTTATCTTTCCTCTGCTGAGGACTCGCTGCTCACATTTGTGGAGAATCCGATTGTCGCTTATGTCATGCGGACACCCGATGAAATCGGCGTGCCGCTGACGGATACGGATAAGGCGTCGGCGGCGGGAAATATCGCATTCCACACAGACGATGCAATGCTGCGTGATTTACAGGCGCGGGATGATATTCACTGTGAGATCATACCGATCGGAGAAACCGTACAGCGTGAGTTTGATTCAGTCAAAAGAATCTGTGGTGCGCTCGCTTTGATTTGTGCCGTGTTTATTGCACTGAATGTATTCGTCAGCGGCTTTTTGATTCGTATGGAATATCGGCTGAGAGCGAAAGAATACTGCATCAAAACGGTGCTTGGGTTTACAATGCTGCAAAAATTCGGCAGCTTCCTCACGATGTCTGTGCTTTCGATTCTGGTGAGCATCGTGCTTGTTGTTCTGCTGCGGAATCAGCTTCACATTCAGCCGACGGTGCTTGCTTTGATCTGCGGCGGAATGCTGATTGCCGATACCGTGACAATATTTGCATACGCAGTCAAAATAGAACGCAGCAGCATTGTGAATAGTTTGAAAGGCGGCGCATTATGATTGAACTGAAAAATGTACGGAAGTCCTTTGGGGAGCGTGTCCTCTTTGAAAATCTGAATCTGAAGATTTCGGACGGAGAGTTTGCGGTGCTGATTGGTGCAAGCGGATGCGGAAAAACAACACTGCTTGATATCATCGCTGGGATTGAACCAATCGACAGCGGTGAAGTACTGGTGGACGGTGTGAATATTCTGAAACGGAAAAACCGACTTGCGTATTACCAGACAAAGCTCGGTATGTGCTTTCAGAATTTTGCTCTGATTGAAAATATGACAGTACGAAAAAATCTGGAGCTTGTGCAGAAAAAGAGCCGAAGCGATATGTCTCTTGATGATGCCCTGCGCCGTGTCGGTATGACAGATTATCTTGACAAAAAGGTATGCACACTGTCCGGCGGTGAGCAGCAGCGAATTGCACTTGCAAGACTTATGGTGAAAAAGTGCAGTATCGTTCTTGCGGATGAGCCGACAGGCTCGCTTGATGCGGACAATGCTGCAAAGGTCATGACGATTCTGTCCGATCTGAACGCAATGGGGAAAACCGTTGTAATGGTGACACATGATACAAAATATCAGGGAATCGGAACAAGGCAAATTGACCTGATGAAAGAACTGTGCAGCTCTTGACACGCAACGCTTTATACTGAAACGCTCTCTGAACACGCAGGGAGCGTTTTACTGTTTCGGGGTATCAGTTTCCCCCTAACCGTCACAGACGGCTCTGAGAGGCTTTTCCGTTCGCCAGAGAGCCTATCGCCATTCAAGGTCATTCCGCTTTCTTTTCTTCTGCTGATCTCGGCTCTGCTCCTGTCGCAGATATTCCTCGATCGTCCTCGTCGCTTCGGACAGCTCACGGGACTTCTTATCCGCCTGATTGTATTCCGTATTTTTCTTCGACAGCTTTTTCTGCAAAGATGCGATATGCTTTTCAAGATTTTCGACTTTCGGAATATTGCCTGACGGGTAAAGCTCCAAAACCTGTTTGCAGGTTTCGTGATATTCGGCAATATCGCCGCCGTGTTCCTTGCGGTACTTCTTTTCCTCCCGACCGCTGAGTGCTTTCAGTTCCTCTCCGATATGCTTGACCTTGCGATATTTTTTCAGCACTTTGAGTTTTTCTTGCAAATCTTTGATCTGTGTGTTCAGGTCATTCAGCTCACCGACAAGATGCGCCCTTTCAATAAATGCCGCCATCGCAGCACCACGAACCTGATCCGGCTCAACACCGTATGCGGTGATGATGTTTTTTGCGATGCTTGCCACCTTCATATTGCCACGGTCGATAGCATCACGGACAAACTTGTTCTCCTCTGCCTTCGGAGTAATTTGTCTGACTTTGATTCTCGGAACATACATCATACCGCCCTGATACTGTGCGATACGCCCTTTGATCTGCTCGGTTTCATAATACCACCCCAGCGTTTTCGCTCTTGTAAATTTCGCCCTCGGATTGCGTTCCTTCTGTTCGGCAAGCATAAATTTCAGGTCGATCTTGTGGTCGGGGTTATACTCGACAAGCACTCCGAAATCTGCGCATTTTGCAAGGAAGTCCTCAAAGTTTTCGCTGACCTTGATTACCTGATCTATCGTGAATTTCAGTTTAGCTTTCCACGATAATCCCTGCCGTGACATATCCCATTCCCAATGGTTCTTTCCTTTGCCCATTTCGGGATGTTCGATTATGGATAAGTGATGCTGACGGCATACCTCGTCGGTGATGTTCATGAGTTTCTGGAATGAGCGATCCTGTTTTGTAGTCCTGCGGTTCTCATGCGTTTCAAAAGTTCTTCCATCTATGCAATTCGTATTATTGAAAACCGTGTGTAGATGGATATGATCTTTGTCGATGTGGCAGGTCATAAAATACTGATACTCGCCTTTAAGGAACTGCTCACATATCTCCTGACCGATCTGTAAGGCTCGCTCCGGCGTAATCTCACCGGGCTTGAAACTGACAATAAAGTGCTGGGCAAGAACGGAGCTTTTGCCCGTACCATGTTTCCGAATCTCAGCAAAATCATGACTTGCCTGCAAAGGATCAGAGCTGCAACCTTCGGTAATAATAAGTCTGCCGTTGTCGGTCTTTTCGGAGTTGGCAATGTAGTTCAGTGCTGCAAGGTCATCAGCAGAGATTGAAAATATCTTAGTGGTTGCCAGAGCTTATTCACTCCTTCCTTGATCTCAGCAATATCGTTTTCATAAACTCTGCCGCCGCTGTTTGCACGGACAGCGATCTGATTGATATTGCCTGAGATGTTCCTTGCAAGTCTGAGAATTTCGCTCAACTTCTCCTCGTTAAACTGGACGATGTAGCCTTCAAAGATCATCGCCCTGACGAACTCGCTTCGTGACTTCATCCCGCTGTTGCGGAATTTGCGGTCGATAGCATCAAGCTCCTCTTGGTTCACCCTGATCTTCAAGTAGAGATCACGACGATTCTTGTTTTCTTTCTCATTCATTTTGGTGTAAACCTCTCTTTTTATTTTTCTGTGCGGGGTCGTAGGGGCAGCAGCCCTCTGCCAAGCGGTGCGAATGTGGGAGTCACGAATGTGCGCCCACGATTTGCCGAGCTTGCGAATTGTGAACGCTCCTGCGGAGCGTGTCGTATTCCGTGCATCCCTGCACGGTCATTTTCGCTCACTCCTGTGAGGGAATGGGAGCATCAGCGACTATAGTTCTCTGTATCGCTTTTCCTCGACAGGCTCTCCGCCGCTCCCTGAAAACATCATACTGGAAAAATCTAAAATAGTCAAGACAGTCATTTTTCAGCGTCCGTCAAAATGACTACATTCACTTTTCTGCGAAATAGCGTGATTCCGATTTTTGAAAATTCAAAATTCCCCGGTCTTTTATGAACAAACCGTGAACGAAAGATTGTGCGCAATGCGGATTGTTTTTTCATAGAATTGCGCGCTATAATAAAATCATAGCAGTGAGGATTTCAGAAACTGCTTAGAACAAATACAGGAAAGGTTGTGATTTTTGAATGGGCATATATACAGAAAAGAGAGATCAGCTCATTGAGAAAGTCAAGGTTTTGGAAAAGCGTATCGCAAGTGATATTGCAAAGAAGAAATCGCTGGAGGAGAAGCTGAAAGACGCTACCCGTCTTGCGATGGCAGAGGAATACAACTGCAAGCCCAGGGAGCTTGATGAGATCATCAGCTCGGAGCATC
>CAMKMD010000069.1 GCA_946413815.1 uncultured Ruminococcus sp. | reverse complement strand
GCTGCAGGGAGCTTCTTCATTGTCTTGATACCGCCGAGGAACTTCTCGAGCTTCTCGATCTCAAGGTTGAGCTTAACAACTTCCTTCTTGGGGAGGAGATCAAATGTGCCGTCCTCTTCCATTGTGTGGAGCTGCTCAAGTCTCTTGATACGTGTCTGGATGGTCTTGAAGTTTGTGAGCATACCGCCCAGCCATCTTGCGTTTACGAAATGTGCGCCGGCTCTTGTAGCCTCTTCCTTAACGGAATCGCCAGCCTGCTTCTTTGTACCTACGAAGAGTACCTCGCCGCCCTGTGCGGAGATCTCACGAACGAAGTTGTAAGCCTCCTCGAGCTTCTTTACTGTCTTCTGAAGGTCGATGATGTAGATACCGTTTCTCTCTGTGAAGATGTACGGTGCCATTTTGGGGTTCCAGCGTCTTGTCTGGTGTCCGAAGTGAACGCCTGCTTCAAGAAGCTGCTTCATTGATACTACTGCCATTTTGCGTAGTCCTCCTTAAAATTGGTTATTTAATCCTCCGCTGCGCCTGTAATGCGTGCCACATCCTTGGATGCACCGACCCGCAAAGCATCAGCGTGCGAATTGCCTTAATATTATATCATACCCGTGGTTATTTTTCAAGTATATCGGCGGTGTGCGTTATTGCAGAATTTTCTTGTTGGTGCCGTGGTATTTTCTGCAATTATGCACAATCAGCCACCGGATATCACTTTTTCTTCTTGGTGATGACAGAAAGCACTATAAGGATAAGTGCGATGACGCCTACGATTATGAGTGCCTTTGCCGGGAAGTTATCGCCTGTAGCGGGACTTACGAGTGCTGCAAGCAGACTGCATAACAGTAACATCCTCTCGCCTCCTTTCAGTATTCTTGGCGGTATTCTATAATAATAGCACATCGTTACGCGTTTGTCAAATCACGGGATGCGGTTTTCCGTATTCCGTGCGTACAGGCGGGGGGGCCTTGCAGATCTGCCCCTTAGCCGCGTATTCTTTCTCCATTGTGCGGAAGGCGATATCAGAAGCTGACAGCTAACGTATGATTAATGATGTATTTAAAAGGGCTGCACCCGGCAGCCCTTGATGATCATATAATTTCCGGTCCCGTTACGGAGTGAAAAGCCGCAGATCGCTTCGTCCCCGTATCCTCTCTCACTTTCTTATCTTCATGGAGATATCAAAGCACTTTACGGAATGTGTCAGAGCGCCGAGAGAGATGATATCAACGCCTGTCTCCGCTATCTGGCGGATATTGGCATCGGTCACGTTTCCGGATGCCTCCAGCAGGGCTGCACCATCTACCAGCTTTACTGCCTCCGCCATAGTCTCACAGGTCATATTGTCGAGCATAATGATATCAGCGCCTATAGCCTTTGCCTCGGCTACTTCCTCGAGAGTACGTGTCTCCACCTCTATCTTGACGGTATGGCCAAGCTTCTCGCGGAGGGCATTGACTGCCGGAGTGATGCCGCCGTAAGCATCGATATGGTTGTCCTTCAGCATAGCGCAGTCGGAGAGGTTGAAGCGGTGATTCTTTCCGCCGCCGACCGTTACAGCATACTTCTGGATAGCACGCAGTCCGGGGAGTGTCTTTCTGGTATCGGTAACGGAGGCATTGGTGCCCTTTACCAGCTCCACGCATCTGTTCGTTGCGGTAGCAATGCCTGACATATGCTGGAGGAGGTTGAGAGCTGTTCTCTCGCCCTTGAGGAGAGTGAGTGTGCTGCCCTCGAGCTCGGCAATGATATCGCCCTTCTGCACCTTCGTACCGTCCTTGATGAGTATACGGAAATCAACATCTCCGCCCGCAAGGTCGAATACCCTCTTGGCGACCTCTATACCGCATACCACACCGGTGTCCTTGGCAACGTAGTAGGCAGAGCTGCGGTGATCCTCGGGGATGAGGTTATCAGCAGCCGCATCTATATAGTTGATATCCTCCATGAGGGCGGTGGTGATTATATTGTCTATGTAACACTGTAAGAGCTTCATAGCTTATCTTCCTTTCATTAATACTTGTATGACGAATCAATTCCCAGATACTCCTCCAGCGTGAGGCCGGAATCGTATACCATCTTTGCCAGCTCCCTGCCGAGGTAGCGGACGTGCCATGATTCGTACTTGTAGCCGGTTATATCCTGCTTGCCCTGGGGGTAGCGTATGATGAAGCCGTACTTCCAGCAGTTCGCTGCGAGCCATGCAGCTTCGGGAGTGGTGTTGAACCAGTCTCCGGCATAGTTGATATCTGCTGCAAGGCCGGTCTGATGCTCGGAATGTCCGGGGCGTGCGGAGTAGGTATCCGCCTTCGCCTTGCCGTCACGGGCAACGTAGTTATTGTAGAGGGTCGCCTGATAGCTGTAGGAACGGAATCCGGAGCATACCGTAAGGCTGAGTCCCTTTTCGGCGTAGGCCGCCGCCTTCATCTCGTTGAATGCGGCAAGGGTCTCCGAAGTCAGTCCGCCGGGATTATAGGTGGAAGGCAGGGCGTAGGTCTTGTTGGCTATCAGTATGCCGTTGACATAGGTTATGCCGTCTACAGTAGTAATCTCACGGCGGGTGAAGCTCTCTCTCCTGCCGTCTTCATAGGTGAGGGTGAAGTGATGCCTGTCCGTCCGTGCGAGGGCGATATGCTCTATATCGCCGTACTCCGTACTTCCGCACCAGCATAGCTTTATGCCGCCTTCCTCCGGGAGCCAGAAGAACCCGCGGCCGTCACAGCTTCCGGTGTAACCGCTGAATTTCCAGCTGCGCTGTCCGGTATCGCCGGAGGTGATATATTCTCCGGTAAGTTCTGCGGAAGGCATGAGCTGTGCTCCTGCAGGAGAAAAGGCCTCAAGGCCGTAGTCATCCCAGTGGAGGGAGAAGCTGTCGGCGCTGTTCCATACGATATCAGCCATAGCTGAGGTACCGCCGGTAGTCAGTGTGAAACGGCTGTCCGTGACGGAGGCTGTGAAGTCTGTCACCTGAGCTGCCGAGGCGCCGAATATGTATCCTGCACCGCCGCTGAACCAGAAAAGGCGGACACCGTTATCTCCCGTGCCGACCCACATACCCTCCGGCACCTTATCACTGTATTCCGTTACATACTTACGGCCGAGGACGAGGTCGAAGCAGTCGATGCTGCCGTCGCGGTTGATATCGCCCTTTCCGTACTCAAGAGAACCGTCTCCGAGGAGATAGCTGCCGAGAGAATTGAGGGTGCTGCCCGTCACGGCGTACTCCATACGAGTACTGCCGGTCATCATGGGCAGAGCTGCTGCTACTGTCAATACTGCTGCTGTTAAAGATGCTGCTATCCTTTTCATGTCTCATTCCCCCTTGCCGAGGAGATCAAGGAATACAGAATCAAGCTTTTCCCAGCTTCTTTCACGGCTGTTGTCAGCCTTCTCTGCAAGTATCTTCATAACGCATATCTCCTGCTCTATCCACTTGTTGAGCTCATCGATACGCTTTCCTGTCCCGATCTCCGGTGTCTTCATCTTCTTCTCAAGGAGCTCCTCCACATAGGGGCGGATATCGCTCTCCAGCTCTGCCTCCATTAGCTCCGAAAAGAGCATGGGAGGCGGGGTCTCCTTATCGGCTATCCACCTGCAGGCAAGCAGGGGGCGCAGTACGTAGAAGTACTTCTTGAGCCTGACCTCTTCGGTGCGGAGATACTCCTTGTAGTTGTGGCGTGCTGTACTGAGGTAATGATATATGCCGTGAGTCTTGCTGAAATAGCTGTCTGTCACCTCGCTGATTCCTGCCCAGTCATCTGTTGTGCGGTAGACTATGGGGGATTTTTTCCACTCGAATACCGTAGGGTTCGACTTGTACAGCAGACGCAGCATTTTCTGTATATCCCAGCCGCTTATGTCGTACACGTCATCGAGCTGCCATTCGATAACGTCACGGGTCTTTTCCAGCTTCAGATACCAGTCCCTCGGACGGATGTACACGAAACGCACATCATAGTCGCTGTCCGGTGAGGCGAAGCCCCATGCACGGCTGCCGGATTCGACGCAGTGAAGTATCCTTACGTTTTCCTTTTCTTCTATCTCTGTCAGTTTATCCTTGATACGTGATACGATCTCTTCTGACATTCCATTCACCTCTTGCAGTAGAATTTTCTCTCCTTACTGCATTACCTCGCCGAGTATAATGTATGCCACTGTCACGATGGACTTGGCAAGCACATAGTCGGGATCCATGAAGTAGCCGCCGCTGATGAGATCATCCCTGATCTCCCTGACGCGCTTGAATCCCTTTGCAGCTGCCTCCTTGTCGGGGATAACGAAGTGTGCAGTCTGGAGGATCTTTCTGGTCTCGGTGCGGACTCCCTTGGGGATATGCGGTGCTCCGATATGGGGATCGAACTCTGCAGTCTCGAAGCCCTCCGGAGCATCTGCGATACGTGAGGCTATGCAGCCGGCAGCATGGCGTGAGAATACCAGTGCCTCAAGCAGTGAGTTGCTTGCAAGGCGGTTGCTGCCGTGTACTCCTGTGTGAGAGCATTCGCCGCAGGCAAAGAGATTGCGGAGAGTGGTCTCGGAGTTGTTGTCAACGTCGATTCCGCCCATCAGGTAGTGCTGACAGGGGAATATCGGCACGGGCTCCTTGGTGAGGTCGTAGCCCTGCTCAAGGAGGTTCTTGTATATCATGGGGAAACGCTTCTTGAGGAACTCGCTGTCCTTGTAGCTTATGTCAAGGTAGAAGTCAGTGGAGTTCTGCTTGCGGGATTCGAGGATGATGGAATGGGATACCACGTCTCTCGGAGCAAGCTCAAGGCGCTCGTCGTAATTGTGCATGAAGCGCTCCTTCTTGCAGTTAAGAAGGTATGCGCCCTCACCTCTTACAGCCTCGGAGATAAGGAAGCATTCTCTCGTCTCACGGTTGTTGAAGGCTGTGGGGTGGAACTGCACATAGCTCAGGTTCTTTATCTTTGCGCCCATCTCATAGGCGAAGGTTATGCCGTCGCCGGTAGCGATGGCGGAGTTCGTCGTGAACTGGTATACTCTTCCGATACCGCCGGTAGCAAGTATCATAAAGTGGCAGTTGGCTGTCATATAGCTCTCATCCGGCAGTCTCAGGAAGGCTGAATATCCCGTGGAGGTCTGCTTGACTTCGCACATGATGGTATTCTCCATGATGGTAACGTTCGGGAGAGACTTTACGTTCTCGAGAAGAGTTGTCGTTATCTCCTTTCCGGTAGCATCGGCATGGTGGAAGATACGGTGGTGGCTGTGGCCGCCCTCAAGTGTGCGGTGGTAGCTGCCGTCGGCGTTCCTGTCGAAATCGACGCCGAGCTCGATGATGTGCTCGATATCCTGTGCAGCCTCGCTGACAAGGGTATGTACGGCATCGGCATTGTTCTTGAAGCCGCCTGCGATCATGGTATCATTGAGATGGTACTGTATATTATCGCTCGGAGAGTCATATACACCGGCGATACCGCCCTGTGCGAGCATGGAGTTGCAGAGCGGGAGCTCACGCTTGCAGAGAATGAGCACACTCAGCTCCTCCGGAAGGTTTATCGCTGCGTAAAGGCCGGCCGCACCGCAGCCTGCGATGATGACATCATAGTTCTTTATGTTGTTAGACATAAGGTTCACGTCCTTTGACATAGATTTATACCTACATTATAACACATATTTTCTCCGATGTCACTATATTTTTAAAATAATTGTATCTTTGGTCTGTGGGAAAGCCCTTGTTAATATATTCGTCTGAGAAGGGGACCATGGGACACTGAGAGGGAACAGTGCAAGTTGGAATTAACAAATAATAAGGGATAGAATATTATATGTGCAGGGACTGCCTCCGGCAGTCCGCAGCCTGTCAGAAGTATAGACAGCACAAAATCATAAAGACGATGAACGAAACGGGTGGGGGCGATGCGGGCATCGTCCCCCGCCTTCAATTAACGGTAATTTACAGGAGCGGACCGCCAGAGGCGGTCCCTACATTCGTTCTTTCGTTACATAACGGTTATTGGCAAGAGCGGTCTATCGCACGGGCAGCTTTGATGAGTGCCGAGATTTTTAAATCTATCGCCGGAGACGATACAGTTAATAATGAATTAAGAATTCAAGCGGCTATGGACGATGCCTGAAGACTTTCCCGATGCTTGACAAACCGGCCTTCCGGTGTTATAATGATATTCGTGTAAGCACCGGCAGAAATATGCTTTAAAGTGCATAATATCCAGTTATTTCAGCTGCCGGAATCTCTACGAAAGGAACAGGCTTGCCATGAGTAATCTGATCAACCCCGAGTTTAAGATAAGAGAGGTCGCTGAGCGAATCAGGCTCACCCGAGAGTCAGTAGGCCTGTCTCCGGAGGAAATGGCTGAAAAGTGCGGCATATCCACATACGAGTACCTCGCTTATGAGGGAGGCGCCAAGGATTTCAGCTTCACCTTTATATACAAGTTCGCAAATGAGACAGGTGTCGAGATCACCGACCTTATGGAGGGCGAATCCCCCCGTATTAGAAGCTTTGACATCACAAGGAGCGGTGAGGGTCTCCCCATCGCACGCCGCAAGGGCCTCAGCTATATGCGCCTTGCGCCTAAATTCCGCAACAAGATAGGAGAGCCCTTCCTTGTTACTATCCCCTACGTTGACGAAAAGTACAGAGTTCCCCGCCCGCATACCCATGAGGGACAGGAGCTCGATATCATAATCAGCGGTCAGCTCAAGATAATGATCGGCGACAACACCGAGATCCTCGGCCCCGGAGACTCCATCTACTACGACAGCTCCGAGCCCCATGATGAATGGGCAGTCGGCGGCAGTGAGTGCCGTTTCTACGCTGTAGTATTCGGACAGAACCAGCAGCCCGCCCACGCACTTACCCACCTTGAGCCTGTCACTCTCCCCGGCGTCACCAACTTCGATCTTGCAAACATCGGGGATCCTGTTGCCGGAAAGTTTGTTGAGGTCGAGACCGGCGAAGACGGTGCGCTCTCCGGCATACGCTTCAAGAACGAGGAGACCTTCAACTTCGGCTTTGATGTGGTGGATGCCCTTGCTGCCAAGTGCCCTGACAAGACCGCTATGATCTATGTCTCCAACGAGATGGAGGAGCGCCGCTTCTCCTTTGCCGACATGAAGAGGTATTCCAACATGGCCGCCAACTACTTCCTCTCCAAGGGAATAAAGAAAGGCGACAAGGTCATGCTGGTACTCAAGAGACATTACCAGTTCTGGTTCGCTATCGTAGCTCTGCACAAGATAGGCGCAGTTGTCATCCCCGCAACGAATCAGCTTGTTCAGCATGACTTCACATACCGCTTCAAGGCTGCCGAGGTAAAGGCTATCGTCTGCACCGCCGACGGCGATGTTGCTCATCAGGTAGACCTCGCTATCGAGGAAAGCGGCATGAAGATACTCCGCATGGTAGCCCACGGCGAGCGTGAGGGCTGGGAGTCCTTCGACAAGGGGATCGAAGGATGCAGCGATGTATTCGAGCGTCCAACCGATCCTGCACTCCTCTCCTGCGGCAGCGAGCCCAACCTTATGTTCTTCACCTCCGGTACTACAGGATATCCCAAGATTGCCATGCACTGCCACAAGTACGCTCTCGGTCATTTCATAACCGCAAGGTACTGGCACAACGTTGATCCGAACGGAATACACTTCACTATATCCGATACCGGCTGGGGCAAGGCTCTCTGGGGCAAGCTCTACGGACAGTGGCTCAGCGAGACCTGCGTATTCGTATACGACTTCGACCGCTTCGATGCACATAAGATACTTCCCATGTTCGCCAAGTATCAGATAACCACATTCTGTGCTCCGCCTACCATGTACAGGTTCTTCATCAAGGAGGATCTCTCAAAGTACGATCTGAGCAGCATAAAGTACGCAACAGTTGCCGGCGAAGCACTCAACCCCGAGGTATACAACCAGTTCCTCCAGGCTACGGGCGTAAAGCTCATGGAGGGCTTCGGTCAGACAGAGACAACTCTCTCCATCGGAAACTTCGTAGGCATGACAGCACGTCCCGGTTCTATGGGCAAGCCCAGCGTTATGTACGATGTCGATATAGTCGATCCCGAGGGCAAGCCCTGCAAGACAGGCGAGACCGGCGAGATCGTTATCCGCACAAAGAACGGTGCGCCTGCCGGACTATTCCTCGGCTACTACAAGGACAAGGAAAAGACTCAGGAGGTATGGTATGATGATACCTACCACACAGGTGATACCGCATGGAAGGACGAGGACGGCTATTTCTGGTACGTAGGCCGTGTTGACGATGTTATCAAGTCCTCCGGCTACCGTATAGGACCCTTCGAGATAGAGAGCGTCATCATGGAGCTCCCCTATGTTCTCGAATGCGGCGTAAGTGCTGCCCCCGACCCGGTAAGAGGTCAGGTGGTAAAGGCTTCAATCGTGCTTGTCAAGGGCAAGGAAGGTACCGACGAGCTGAAGAAGGAGATACAGGACTACGTAAAGAAGCATACTGCTCCTTACAAGTACCCGCGTATCGTTGAGTTCCGTGACGAGCTCCCCAAGACCATCAGCGGAAAGATCAGACGTGTGGAGCTGAAGGGCTGATATATGATGTATGTCAAGAGCCATGGCGTTAAAAGACGCCATGGCTCTTTTTACATGAATACTTCATCTCCTGTCTGCATATCATTACTGTAATCAACCGTCAGGAGGTAAACCATGGATCTGAAACTCACAAAGGAATCTGTACCCGCTTCCGTCTCCGTCTTTGACGGAGTGCAGGAACAGGGCATAGAACTCGACTACATACTCCCCGATTACTACCCGGATATCTTCCGCCTCATCCGCTGTGACACCGAACCCGTCATTACAGAATGGTCAGTCAGCGGCGGGAAGCTCACCTATGTACTGCGCTGTATCATACGCCTGCTCTACTGCGGCAGCTCCGGTGAGGACAGTTCTGTCCGCTGCGTGGTGCAGCAGCAGGAATTCACCCGCACAGCTGAACTCGGCAGCAATGCTCCCGACACGACAGTCACCATATCTGCCTCTGCCGGCAGGATAAACTACCGGGCTGTCAACAAGAGACGTCTCGATATAAGGGCGGCCGTATCAGTAAAGATAAACGCCTCTGCGCCCTCCTCACAGGAGATAGTCACCGATGCCGGAAGGAGCGACATACAGCTGCGCCGCACTCCGCTGAAATATGCCGGCGGCCGCATCAATGCGCAGCGCACGGTGCAGCTCTCCGGAGAAGCTGAGCTCTCCGAGGCACAGCCTGAGGCACTCTCCGTCATAATGCAGAGCTGCACCCCCGGCAGCTGTGAACTCAGGCTCATCTCCGGCAAGCTCCTCGCAAAAGGCGAAGCGGGCATCCGGGTGCTGTACTCCTGCGAAAACGGGGGCAGCTGCGCACTTGAGGATATGACCTTCTCCATCCCCTACAGTCAGGTTGTGGACATCGAAGGTGCAGACGAGAGCTGGATATGTACGGCTGCTGCCGAGACAGTAAGCTGTGAGATAACCCCTTCCCCCGACAGGAACGGACAGAACCGTCTTCTCCGCTGTGAGATAGAGCTCCGGCTTTCCATTACGGCAGTCCGCCCCGCCTCTGTCATGGCCGTATCCGATGCTTTTTCAACTGTATATCCCTGTGATGTTGAAACTGCTGACATCCGTGCAGAGTTCCTCCCCCAGAGCTTCTCCGCATCCTTCCGCAGCAGCGCAAAGCTGGCCGACGGCAGTGCCGTGCCGGAGAGGATATATGCTGTATGGTGTACTCCACGCAATATCAACACACATCTCTCACCTGACGGCTCTTCCGCTGTGATATCAGGTATGCTGACCTACTCCATGGCTGCCCTTGACAGCGAGGGCATGATGATAATGACCGACCACGACGAGACCTTTGAGGAAAGCTTCGAGCCCGATGAGGCACTGCCGGAGGGTGCCTCCGTAAGTGCGGCGATATCAGTTTCCGGTGTCTCCTACAGCATATCCCCGGAGGGAGAGCTGTCTGCCGCCGCTGAACTCACTGCAAGACTGACCGCCGCCGGAACTCGCACCTTCCGCGCAGTGACCGATATCCTCACCGACGAGACTGCCCGCAAGAAGCGTGACGGCGACTATGCCGTAAAGCTGTGGTTCGGCTCGGAGAACGAGGATATATGGGATATCGCCAAGCGGTGCAGCACTCCTCCGGCAGCTATAATGGAGGAGAACGAGCTTGTATCGGAAAGCCTTGCCGGCGGCGAGATGCTGCTGATACCCATAAAGGACTGAAAGGAGAAAAGAATGGCTAAGGACATATACACCAGCATCGCCGAAAGAACGGACGGCAGTATCTACATCGGCGTAACAGGTCCGGTGAGGACAGGCAAATCCACATTCATCAAGCGCTTTATGGAATCCCTCGTCATACCCAATATCCGCAGCGGATACATGAAGGAGAGAGCCCTTGACGAGCTCCCGCAGTCCGCTGCCGGAAGGACCATAATGACCACCGAGCCAAAGTTCATACCTGAGGAGGCTGTGGAGATAGGTCTCGGGGACGGAGCGGTATTCAGCGTCAGGCTCATCGACTGCGTGGGCTATATCGTACCCAGCGCCATAGGCTACATAGAGGAGGAACAGCCCCGTATGGTCATGACCTCCTGGTTCGATGAGGAGATACCCTTCAATATGGCGGCGGAGATAGGCACACAGAAGGTCATAACCGACCATTCCACCGTGGGGCTTGTGATAACGACTGACGGTACAGTCACCGATATCCCCCGTGAGGAATACGAGGAATGCGAGGAAAGAGTCATCAGAGAGCTCACCGAGCTCGGAAAGCCCTTCGTGGTCATCCTCAATACGGTCAATCCCTCCGCACCGGAGGCAAAGAGACTTGCCGCAGAGCTTACTGACAGATACAGCGCAAAGGTCATCCCCCTCAACTGCCTCACTCTTGAAGAAGAGGATATCCGGGAGCTTATGAAGGAGATGCTCTGGTCATTCCCCGTCCGTGAGATAAATATCCGCACTGCCCGCTGGATAAACTCTCTCGAGAAGGGACATCCGCTCCGGACGGATATCCTTGACTGCATACGCTCTGCCGCAAAGGACGTAAGGCTCGTCCGGGAGGCTGCCGCTGCTGCTGAGGCAATAGCGGAGTGCCCCCACATCATGAGCGCTGCTGTCTCCTCCATAGACCTCGGCACCGGCACTGTCACCATCTCCGCAGACCTCGACAGCAGTCTCTTCTACCGAATCCTCGGTGAGACAGCGGGTATAGAGCTCTCCGGCGAGAGCGACCTTCTCCCGCTGCTGACGGAGCTGAACGACATTAAGCAGAAGTATGACAGGATAGCGCCGGCGCTGGCAGAGGTGGAAGCTACAGGATACGGCATAATAATGCCCGAGCCGGAGGAGCTTTCCCTTGAAGAGCCGAAGATTATAAAGCAGGGCGGAAAGTACGGCGTGAAGCTGAAAGCCTCAGCTCCGTCGATACACCTGATGAAGGCGAATATCAATACCACTGTCTCCCCTCTTGTCGGCACGGAGAAGCAGTCCGAGGAGCTTGTGATGTACCTGCTTGACGGCTTCAACGATGACCCGGAGAAGATATGGGAGAGCAACATCTTCGGGAAATCCCTGCATGAGCTGGTGAACGAGGGGCTCCATACCAAGCTCTGCCGTATGCCGGCGGATGCAAGGATGAAACTTCAGGAGACTCTCGAGAGAGTCATAAACGACGGATGCTCTGGGCTTATATGCTTTATACTGTAACTTCTGTCATCAGGGCATAAAAATACCCGGAAGCAGTCCCTGGGACTGTCTCCGGGTATGTCTTTACATTATGCCTGACTTATCATGAAACGCCGCATGAATACAAGGTCGAAGGCTGTTATGGCTCCGTCTGAGTCAAAGTCTCCGGCTGACGGCTGATTCATGCCGCCTGCGCCGAGGAGGAACCTCTCCATAGTTACGATATCAGCCAGATTGAGTTTTCCGTCGCCGTTGACATCACCTTTGACGATAACAGGTACTGTGGTGGTCGGCGTGGGAACTGTGGTAGGCTGAGCCGTTGTAGTTGGTCTGGTCGTTGTGGTAGGCCTTGCCGTAGTGGTAGGCCTTGCCGTGGTGGTAGGCCTTGCCGTGGTGGTGGGCCTTGCCGTGGTGGTGGGCCTTGCCGTGGTGGTGGGCCTTGCCGTGGTGGTAGGCTTTGCTGTTGTGGTGGGCTTAGCCGTAGTTGTGACCGTTGTCGTGGTCGTAGGCTTTGCAGTAGTTGTCACTGTAGTAGTTGTGGTGGGCTTTGATGTGGTGGTAGTTGTTACGGTAGTTGTTGTGGTGGTTACAGGCTGTGTGGTCGTTACAGGAACGGCATTGTTCGGGTCGTAATCCTTCTCTGAGATCACCGGGAAAGTGAAGTGTGTATAGGAATAATCCTCCGATGGAGTATGGTCCTTGAAAAAGTTATCCGAGCCCTTCAGGAAGTACTTGTAGTAGTACTGCATACCGAGATCACCGTCAAGGTCATCCCAGGTAACATCAACAGCATACCACTGTCCGTCGTCCATAAGGACATAATTCCACATATGTGCGCTGAGATCCGATTCATCGTAGTTTCCGAATATGCAGACACAGGGTATATCGAGCCTGTCGCATATCATCTTGAATCCCTTTGAATAGCCCTCGCAGACTACTCCCGGCTCAACGAGGGAGCCGAGGGCAGAGCCCGGGAACCGTGCATTCTCGTCGTAGTATGTGAACTTTGCTATCTTGTCATGAATGTACTTCAGTTGCTCGTATCGGGTCTCACCCTTTACCTCAAAGTTGTCCGCAGCCTCCAGTAGCTTATCCCTGTACTCATATACCTCCTCATTGGAGGAGAAGCCGGGATAGCAGGCCGGCAGGAAGGCGATGCTGTTGAGGGTAAAGGTATACTTCGAGGAGAAGAAGCTCCTTGAATATCTGATATCCTGAGCCTTTACTCCGACGAGAGATTCATCGATCCAGAAAAGCTCCGGTATATCGAATACGGCACAGTCCATAGCCGGACGGAAAACGCTGAATACAGCGTCCTCAAAGGCCTTCTGATCGGCCTCGCTCGTCAGCATACGCGACGAGGCTGTGAAGGTCACAGGCTCCGGCAGCTTGACCTCGATCATATCGAAGGACGGGTTTACAAGCTTGATGAACTCCATGTATACCGCTGAGTTGTTCGCATCGAGATAGTATCCGAGGTTGAATGCACCTTCGTTGTAATTCGCCATAACCTTTGCAGCCTGTCCCGTGATAAACTGCTCAGTGGTATAGGTGCCCTCCTCTTCGTACTCTCCGATCGTTATGAATTCTGTATCCTCAATAACTCCTGCCTCTTCCGGCAGTAATGCTGCTTGTGCTGAAACTGCGCTTCCCCCGGTGAGGAAAGCAACTGACGTCAAAAGAGAAAATGCTGACCGCAGAAATCGTTTCATAAAGAAACCTCCTTTATTTCAGTATCTTCCCAATCCCGTTGGTCTTCAGTTTTGTCTATATCTGATTTCATTATACAATATATTAAGATAATTGTCAATATTATGCCATTATTTTCATGCAATATGACGGTGAGCTGTCCGCCAACGGCGCACAGCTTTACTTCACATATAGACATATTCCCTTTTTAATATGCGAAAACTGCCAAAAAACAGCCGTAATCCCCATTTATTATTTGTTATCTTGTCTCTTGATAAAACCTTAACAGTATGGTATACTTTTATTTGACAGTCAATGACCTGAGGCACAGGATAACTCTGCCGGAACGGTACTTTTACTGAAAACTGAAAGGTGTGTACTGCTATGTATTTATCACAGATGTCCAGAGACGAGCTCGTCAGCTTCAGAGACAGCGTTCAGGCGCTGTATGACGGCTTCAAGGCTCAGGCGCTCTCCCTCAATATGGCAAGAGGAAACCCCTGCAGGGAGCAGCTTGAGCTGAGCGTATCCATGCTCGACGTGTTCAACGACAATGACTTCATGAGCGAGTGCGGCACAGATGTCCGCAACTACGGTGTGCTCGACGGTATACCGGAGGCAAAGAAGCTCTTCTCCGATATGATCGGCGTGAATACCGATGAGGTCATCATCTTCGGCAACTCCAGCCTCAATGCAATGTACTGGGCAGTACAGACCGCTTACAATAAAGGCATCCTCGGCGAGAAGCCCTGGTCACAGTGCGGAAAGATCAGGTTCCTCTGCCCTGTCCCCGGCTATGACAGACACTTCAAGGTCACTGAGTTCTTCGGCATCGAGATGATCAACATCCCCATGAACTCAGAGGGCCCGGATATGGATATGGTTGAGGAATACGTAAACAACGATCCCTCAGTCAAGGGTATCTGGTGCGTACCGCAGTACTCCAATCCCGACGGCATCTGCTACAGCGACGAGACAGTACGCCGCTTCGCAAACCTGAAGCCCGCCGCAAAGGATTTCCGTATCTTCTGGGATAACGCATACTGCATACACCACCTCACAAAGGAGCCGAAGCTCATACTCAACATCCTTGATGAGGCAAAGAAGGCAGGCAACGAGAATATCGTATACATCTTCGGTTCCACCTCAAAGATCACCTTCCCCGGCGCAGGCGTTGCAGTAATGGGCGCAAGCAAGGAGAACGTGGACGAACTGAAAAAGTATCTCGGCATCAGCATCATCAGCTATGACAAGATGAATCAGCTCCGCCATGTGAAGTTCTTCGGAAACTTCGAGAACATGAAGAAGCACATGGAGAAGCATATGGAGATCATCGCTCCCAAGTTCAGGATAGTGCTCGATAAGCTTGAGAAGGAACTCAGACCTCTCGGCATCGGCGAGTGGACAGAGCCCAAGGGCGGCTATTTCATCTCCTTCAACGCCATGAACGGCTGTGCAAAGCGCATCGTATCACTCTGTGCAGAGGCAGGCGTAACACTTACAGGCGCAGGCGCTACCTTCCCCTACGGCAAGGACCCCGATGACAGGAACATACGTATCGCTCCTACATACCCCTCTCAGGAGGATCTTGCAAAGGCAGTTGAGCTCTTCACTATCTGCGTGAAGCTCGCAACAGCAGAAAAACTGCTTGCCGAATAAGAGTATAGAAAGCCGCCGCTTCAGTAAGCAAGGCGCTGATATAGAAATGTTAAGCCACAGTACTTCTGATTTTCATTCGGAAGTACTATGGCATTTTTATTGACAGACCTTCAATACTGTGTTATAATTGCTGCTAACAAAAATCGGAATTTACAGGAGAGAACATAATGAAGTGGATTGATGGAAGCGAACTGGAACTAAAGCAGTTTTCAGGAGAAAAACTGTGTGAAAAGCTTGCACTTGAAATGTATGCAAGTGACAGAGAAAAGTGGTTTGAATGCGAGGACTTCATTCAGAATGCGCTGGTTATTTTGGACTTTGATACGGTGAGCAATATGGAAGGCTTTTCCACGCCCTACGATAGTTACTTTACAAGTGATTACTATGGGAGAATCATCCGGGCTTTTCATGCAATCGGTGATCATCACGATGCTGATATTCTTTCAGAAGCACTTCGTCTTGACACATATTATACAGAACAAATTGAAAGAACAGATGACGAATCTGATACTGTATACGAAGAATTTTGCGATAAGATTGATGAATTAGAAAAAGGATTATATCTGAATACAGGTTTCGATATGTGGGGATTACTTTATGGGTATCTGGAAAACAATATCACTCAGCATAAGTAATACTGTTAAATTCTGATTTAGCTTAGTAACAATAAGTACAATGCCCCTGAGCACCGCAAAGTGCTCAGGGGCATTACTGTTTTATGCCTCCGCCATGAACGGCGGGCTTTTTATATGATCCTGAATACGTACATCCTGTCGTCTCTGTCATACATGATCGAACCAGATACTCCGTCGAGTTTGAACATATGTCTCTTTCCGATAAGCGAGTCGAGCGCTTCCTTATATACATCGAAGCTGCTGAACATGACCTCGCATTTGCCGCCGTTTGCAGCGGTTATTGCTGAGATGGCGTCCTCGTTGTACTCCGTGAAGTAGGCATTGTTCTTCTTGTACCAGTTCACATCGAGAGAGCTGCATTCCGGGGCATAGTTCTGTCCGGCATCGAGCCAGCGTGTGCGCAGCATCTGCTCATCGTTGAAAAGGAAGTAGGCATGGCTTGTGGCATTGCTGTCAAAATCATCCCATGTGACATCTATCCAGTAGTCCTTGCCGTCGAGAGTTATGTAGTTCCATTCATGGCTGCCGCCCTTGTATGAAAAACCGGAGCATACGCCGCCTTCAATTCCGAGCAGATTCATGATGTACTGGAATCCCGCTGCATATCCGCTGCATACCGCCTTATGATCAACAAGTGCGCCGTAGGAGGTATGCCAGAGTCCCATCTGGTCTTCATGAATAGAGTCAAAGTCGTACTCACAGTGATCTGCGATATAGTCATGTACAAAGAGTGCCTTCTCATAGTCGCTGCTGCCTGCGGGTATACTGTCGATTATATGCTGCGCAGCTTCCTTGAGGTCTTCGTACATCTGTGGCAGCTTCTCCTCTTCAACTCCATCAACTAACATCACCTCAACAAGAGTAGTATTCGCCTTCGGGTGCATGGTGTATCCGGCATACCAAAAGACTTCCGGACAGTCCGTGTGGAGTTCCTCGAAGGTCTGTTTCAGGTCTGAGGAAGCTACTCTCTCATCGAGTACAGGATTCAGTTCAAGATTGACGAATTTCTCCCGTAATTGCTGATACCATAAGGAGTCCTCCGAGCTTTCAAAGTAGTTCGTAAGCTCTACCTTGTTGAAGGGTGTGACCTCCTCCGGAGGTTCGTAATCAGTATTTGCGATGAGCTGTTCTGCTGCCGAACAGCCTGTCAGCATACAGGCTGCTGCTGCAAGACTGAGCATTCTTTTCTTCATTCAACCGCCTCCTCTGTCTGTGCCGCCTTTTCCTTTGCAAAGACGTTTTCCTTGATAACCTTCTGATTGGCTTCAGCATCAAATCCGAGCGCCGAGCCGGCATTGTCATCCCATACCTCCCAGTACGTAATCTCGTCTGCATCCTCATAAGGTATCTGCAACTGACGGAAGTCGTATTTGAGTATGAACGGGAGCTTCAGGCTCATGAAATACATATCCATATCGCTCATATTTGTTCCCACATTGGGTACAACGTTCTTGACTACTCCGGTGATAACCGAGGGTCTGAAGCTGCGCAGCTTCTTGGCTATGAGGGTGAGCACCTCACGCTGACGGCTCGTTCTCTCGAAGTCTGCATTTCCGATATAGCGGATACGCGCATAGGAGAGAACCTGCTTTCCGTTGAGGTGGAGCTTTCCTCCGCCTGAGAGAAGGCTGTCGTTGGTATCATCTCCCATGAGTTTGTTTACCTCTGCCTGGAGTATGGTATTTATCTCCCCTGCCTCTGCATCGCTGACGGAGAGGTCAAGACCTCCGACTGCATCAACGATATTGGCGAAGGATACGAAGTTGACGCATACATAGTCGTCCACCTTCACGTTGAAGTTGCTCTCTATGGTGTCCATAAGGAGAGCCGCTCCTCCGGTGACGTAGGCGGAGTTGAGCTTGTTGTAGCCGTAGCCGGGGATATTCACATAGCAGTCACGCATGAATGACGTTAGCACTACTTCCTTCGTCCTGCTGTTTATGGAAGCGAGTATCATGGTGTCAGAGCGGCTTGGCTCACCGGTAAGACGTCCGTCCGTACCGATAAGGAGAATGCTCGAGACGTAGGAGGCGTTGAGCGCTCCCTTCGTCCTAAGACGGCTGCCTGTCTCCTGATGGTCAAGGCGCTTGATTATCATAAGCGATGTGCATGAATAACATCCGAAGAGAAGAAGCGCAAGTACTATAAGAGAGGTGATAAACCGCTTTATGAACCTCGGCACCGGCAGACCTCTGTGCTTCTTCGGTGCAGAGACTGCTGCGGCAGGTGCAGGTGCGGGCCTGCGCTGTTCCTGTTTATGGCGGCTGCTATCAGACTTTTTCTTCTTGCCGGAAGTACTGCTCTGCTGCGGTCTGCGCTGCTGAGGCTGTGGCTGTCCGTAATAGGGCTGTCCCTGCGGAGCGCCGTACTGGGGCTGCTGGGGCTGACCATAGTAGGGCTGCTGTCCCTGGGGGGCACCGTACTGCTGCGGCTGCTGAGGCTGGCCGTAGTAGGGCTGCTGTCCCTGAGGAGCACCGTACTGCTGCGGCTGCTGAGGCTGGCCGTAGTAGGGCTGCTGTCCCTGGGGAGCGCCGTACTGCTGCGGCTGCTGGGGCTGGCCGTAGTAGGGCTGCTGTCCCTGCGGAGCGCCGTACTGCTGCGGCTGCTGAGGCTGGCCGTAGTAGGGCTGCTGTCCCTGTGG
>CAMKMD010000068.1 GCA_946413815.1 uncultured Ruminococcus sp. | reverse complement strand
TTTAGAATCCCAAACGTTTGGTTTTGTCGGTGAAACCACTTTTTTGACAAGCTGAGGGGCGCACACTGTGCGCCACCGGTATTACTTCTCTGCGGCTGATCCTTCGCTGAGAAGCGGCAGGCTTACCTCTGCTCCGAACATATCTCCGTCGATGATCACTCTGAATCTTCCTCCGCAGGCCTCCGTGAAACTCTTTGCTATGGAGAGACCGAGTCCGTTACCCTCTGAGGTACGTGATTCATCGCCTCTTACGAAGCGTTCTGTTATTTCCTCAGGCGTGAAATCCATCTCGTAGGATGCGGTATTCTTCACGGTGATAACAGCATTTCCGTTATCTTCCTTCAGAGTGAGCCATATCCTCGTACCATCAAGGGAGTATTTCAGCGCATTGTCGATGAGGTTCTGGAGCACGCGGTAGAGCTTCTTTCCGTCGGCATTCACAGGTGCGGCTGCAAGTTCTATTGAGGAGCGCACTTCCCTGCCGGACTGCTTTATCCTGTCATCCATGTCGCCGAGAACCTGCCCGGTGAGTATAACGGCATCGATCTGCTCGAGAGACATATCCGTGCGGCTCGTTGCCTTTGCAAGGTCGAACACATCGGATACCATAGTCCTGAGACGTTCTGCCTTCTGCTGGATAATGGTCACGAAATCCCTTGCCTCCGGCTGGAGCTCCTCCTGTGAGAGCAGGTCGATATAGCTGATTATGGAGGTGAGGGGTGTCTTGAGGTCGTGTGAGACGTTGGTTACAAGGTCAATCTTCATGCGCTCCGATTTGAGCTGTCTGTCAACGGCTGTCTGTATGCCGTCGGAGATGTTGTTGAGCTTCTCCGTCTGTCCGTAGACGGGAGAGGTAACAGGCACCTCGCGCCTGCTGTAGTCGCCGCCGTTCATGGCTGTGATATGCTGACTGAGCTTTGTATAGGCATTCAGGTCACGGAGATTAAAGAAAAGGTATGCGGCAATTATCAGTACTGCAAGTATCAGCGCCCCGCCTATTGATTCCATGGCAAGGAGGATACCGCAGAAGAGAAGTCCGAAACCGGCTGCTGCTGCCGAGCGGATGATGAAGCGCCTTGACATACGGTCATCCCTGAACTGCTCCCTGAGCGCAATACCGCTTACTGCCTTTGAGCAGACCTTCTTTATACCGCGCCAAATTGCACCTGCTATCCTGCCGCACAGTGTGGTCTTCAGCAGGCTGCGGCATTTCAGCCTTGTGGCAAGGGTCATTATGCTGAGGAGGGCTATACCTGCCATGACTGCCTCTGCGGCGGCGTATACTGCCGGGATATATCCCGGCTTGTAGTACTTCCGGAAGAACCCATGTATATCCTCGAATACATCGGGGTGTATAATGGCTATCATGCAGACCGGTGCTGCGCCGAGAAGTATCACAGGCAGCTCTGCGAACATCCTGTCCCAGCCGTTCATGGCATAGCGCTTGTTCTTCCTGTCATAGCCGGATGCCCAGAGCAGGTATACTGCAAGTATGAAGAAGCCTGCGGCAAAGGGCAGGGTGCCAATAAGACGGTGGACTATCTGTTCCTCCTCGGCCTTCTGCCTCTCCTGTATACTTTCAAGGCTGGAGACGAGGTCTGCCTTCGGGGTGATACATATAGTCATCGGGACGGTGTTCACGGGGACTTTGACGAATTTATCGTTGTTCGCCTTAACGGAGGCGTAGTCATAGATATCGACCTCCGATGAAGTCTTTGCGGCATCGGTAGCCTTCTGTACCTCGATAAAACTGCCTTCGCCCGTATCCATCAACTCATGTTCCGAGCCGTCCTGCTTGATATAGGTGTAGTGATATCTGCCCTCGCTGTCGTACCATGAATTATCGTCGCCGCTGCCGTTCCTCTTTACGTAGTCATCAGGTACAAGGGTGGTGCCGTCGGTCTTGTAGTAGTACTTCGCATCATCCACATACCATGAGGGGAGTCCGGTGGTATCGAAGTCATAGATGACGGAGCGGCGGCAGGGCATATCTCCCCCGAATACGTATATATGAGCGCCGTAGTTGGTGTCATAGACTTCGATCCCTGACATGGAGACAGGCAGCCTGTTATTGAATTCATAGCTGCCGTTCTCTATGATGAAGGAGTATTCTGTCCTTATGGCATCAAGGGACTTCCCTGTGCTGGAGATCTCGTTGCCTTCCCATGATACGTAGTAGTCATAGTTCTTGTAGTCGCCTATGGTGATGTTTTTTCCGGAATCCATAAGGCCGAGGCGCTGCATTTCCTCCTCGGTGTGCTTTATGAAGTCCTTTGTGCCGGTGAGTTTTCCGTTCTTGTCGAGATTGCGGAGATACATGGTGCCGACTGTCCAGAGCTTTGCTTCAAGCTCGCCGGCCTCGGTAGAAATATCCATGTGCATCTGGCTGGTCTCGTTGCTGTCGAAGTCATAGACCGCCGGATGATCGAGATAGATCGTACATACGTTGTAGCCGCATACTCCGGCAAGTGCGCAGGCGGCAAGGAATGCGGCGATGCGTATCCCTTTTCTTCTCATAATGATCCCTCCTGAAAGAATCAGAGCTTTTCGATCTTGTATCCTATTCCCCATACCACCTTGAGGTAGCGGGGATCGCCGGGATTGATCTCTATTTTCTCACGGATATGGCGGATATGTACCATGACGGTATTCTCAACGGAGAAGCTGTCCTCGTTCCATACACGGGAGTATATCTCCTCTGCCGAGAACACTCTTCCGGCATTCTCCATGAGCAGCTCGGTTATCTTGTATTCAGTAGCAGTGAGACGTACAGGTTCTCCGTCCGCATAGAGCTGACGAGCCGCCTTGTCGAGGACGAGACCGCCCACCTTGACCGTATCGCCGCGGGCTGCACTGTCTGCGGCACCCAGGGAAAGGTATCTCCTTAGGCTTGCGCGGACTCTTGCGGTGAGCTCCGCGGGATTATAGGGCTTTGTGATATAGTCGTCTGCGCCCATTGAAAGGCCGAGTATCTTGTCGCTGTCCTCGCTCTTGGCGCTGAGCACTATGATGGGGATATTCTTCTTCTCACGTATCTTCATCACAGCGGAAAGGCCGTCCAGCTTAGGCATCATGACGTCTATGAGTATGAGCTGGATATCATTCATCGCAAGGGAATCAAGGGCTTCAAGGCCGTTGTAAGCCTTGTAGATGCGATAGCCCTCCTTTTCGAGCAGCATGGCTATAGCTTTGACTATATCGTGGTCGTCATCCACTACGAGGATGGAAGCATTTTCTGTCCTGTCCATTCTCTCTCACTCCTTCCATTATCATTCTATCAGCGGAACCTTATGATTCTTGTGAGGTATTTCTTAAGATTGTCTTAATTAATAATTCGTTGTATCGCCTTCGGCGATGGAGCGTACAGGGCGGAATCAACGGAAAACAAGGGATATAAACGTTTTTTATGTGTATGGACCGCCTTTGGCGGTCCGTTCCTGCAATTTACCGGTAATTGAATGTAGGGGGCGATGCCCACATCGCCCCGCCCATCTGTCCTGCTGCGGTTTCAGGGACGCATTCCGGGCGCCCGTATTCAGCCGTTAAGCAGCTGTCCTGCATATTGCTGCGTTCACATTGGTTTATGGCTGCGGACCGCCAAAGGCGGTCCCTACAATCGTTCTTTCGTTACATAACGTTTATTTGCCAGAGGGGGAAAACTTGGGAGGGGGGGAGTCACCCCCTACGGTTTTCCTCTCTGGACTCTCTTTTCCCTCTCCCCCTCTCTTCTACCCTTTGCCGGTTTTTGCTTTGTTGAGACCAGCAGGCTAAAGCGGGCTATCGCACGGGCAGCTTGGAGAGCGCTTTAACTTTTTTAATACATCGCCTCCGGCGATACCATTAATTATGAATTAAGAATTATGAATTGATTCGGCATCAGCGAAGCCCCCGCCGGTTGGCGGGGGATGCTTTTACTTATATGCAGCCTGATATCTTTTCGGCTATAAGCCCTATAAGCTCATAGGATACTATCCGGCAGACTGCGTCTGTGAATTTGCCGAACTTCCGGTAGAAGATATTGAACATGAAGTAGGCAGCCCTTACGTCCTTCGACTCCGGACAGCGCTTTATTATGTTCTTTATACTGTAGATATCCTTGTATATCTTCAGATAGCCTTCGTACAGCTCCTTCTTCGTCATGCCCTTCGGCTTGTAGACTACGTGGGCTGTATTGTACAGCGAAAGGTTATCCGTTGTTATCCTGCCCTCCGCCTTCATCCTGTCATACAGCGCCGTTCCGGGGTATGGGGTGAGGATATGGGAGGTCACAGTTTCTATGCGGTTCCTGACTATCCAGTCGAGCGTAGTGCGGAAGGTCTCCGGGGTGTCGCCGTCAAGACCGAACACGAAGCTTGCATTTATCATGATGCCCTTTGCGTGTATGGCTTCTATGGCTCTCTCGTAGTCATGGGTGTGGTTCTGAACCTTGTGCACGCCGCTGACGGAATCGGGATTAACGCTCTCAAAGCCGATGAAAAGGCTCTGACAGCCCGACCGCTTCATAAGGTCAAGGAGCTCCTCGTCGTAGGCGGCATTTATGGAGACAGCAGCGCTCCATTTCAGCTTCATGGGCATTATCGTCCTGAGCAGCTGCTTTGTCCACCGCGGATCGCCGGCAAAGTTGTCATCGATGAACATGATATGCCTTGACCGGACTGCTTTTATATCCGCCAGTACATCACTTATCTCACGTCTGACATAGTGATGCTCCTTTGCGCTGTTGTAGCAGAAATCGCACCTGAAGGGACAGCCCCTGCTGGTATGGACTACGTTGCAGTAGAGGTATTCTCCCTTTTTAAGGAAGTCATAGGCGGGAGAGACGGTCTCTGCACCTGTTATCGGCTTTTCACAGCGGTACAGATGCCTCAGGCAGCCGGCCTGATAATCGCGGATTATCTGCGGCCATGTGTTTTCCGCAGCGCCGAGGCAGAGGACGTCAAAGGCGTTTTCCGGTATCGTTTCGTGAGCGGTAGTAATATGTATGCCGCCGGCAACTACTATGCAGCCCTTCCGGCGGAAGCGCTCTGCTATGCGCATGGCTCTCGGGAGAGAGTCTACCGTCACGGAGATGCCGACTATATCGGGCTTGTCGTCATAGTTTATCTTCTGTATGTTTTCGTTTTCGAGTACTACATCATGCTCGCCCCTGACGATATTGACTATGGTCAGCAGACCGAGAGGCGGAGCCATGTGGAGTTTGATGCCCGTATCCATGGGGCGTCTCAGCATTCTGGGCTGAATCAGCTTGATATAGAGTCTTTTCATAAGCAGGCGGCACGGTGCCGCTCCCTCCCTTCGACCGCAGGATGTTTTCATCCTGTCCGTTCTTCTATATCAAGTATAACACGCCGGAGTTTAAAAAGTCCTTAAACTGCGGATATTATTCTGAGATTATCCCGCTCAGCTCCTCCTCCGTAGGCGGACGGACGGTGCCGAGGGCATCCTCGCAGGATGCGCCCATGCGGAGATAATTCTCCCTCGCCTCGCTGAGGCTCACATCATTTGCGCCGCCGGCAAGGTCGGGGTCGCGGAGCTGCTTCGGGTCGTCCTCCCAGCCGCAGACCTCGCAGATATGGTACTTGCCGCTGCCCTCCTCAAGGGTGTAGCAGCCGCAGCATGGGCAGCGGAAAAGGCCTGTCCTTCTGCCGCTGAGACCGAGAACGATCTCCTCCCATTCATCCTCGCTGCATCCGCTGAATACGGCGAGGACCTCGTCCATATCCTTTCCCGACCAGCTGAGCTCGTAGAGGTAGCGGCCTGCGAAATACCAGCCCTCTGAGAAGGTGCAGGTATCGCTCTCCATGACCTCGTCGGCTATGCGCATGAACTCTTCGTATATCTCAGGCTCTGCTGTGCCCTCGTCCTTGCCGAGGGGCTCTGCGCCCGCAAGATAGTCTCTGTATTCCGCACTCTTTTCGCCGTCACGGCTCAGTTCCTGTGCAAGGTAGGAATAGAGCGCGAGCAGTATCTGATACTTAGTCATCATCGTCTTCACCTGTTCCTTCCGGCTGAGCCTGTGCCTGCTGCGCCTGCTGTGCAGCTTCTGCCTGCTTTCCGGCAAGGAAAGCCTCATACCTGTCGCATATCTCCTTGGGCTCGCCGAATGCCACCTGCTCACCTCTGTCGAGCCAGAGCACCTTTGTAGCGAGACGGCGTATCTGTCCGAGAGAATGTGATACCAGCAGGGTAGTTGCTCCGCCCTTGATTATCTCAAGCATCTTCTTCTCGCTCTTCTTGCGGAAGGCGCCGTCACCTACGGAGAGCACCTCGTCGAGTATGAGTATCTCCGGATTGACGAGACAGGCTATGGAGAATGCAAGCCTTGATTTCATACCGGAGGAGAGATGGGAGAACTTTCTGTCCTCGAATTCCGTAAGCTCTGCAAAATCAATTATGCTCCTGTAGGTATCGTTCATGAATTCACGGGTATAACCCAGCATGGCGCCGCGGAGGAAGGTGTTCTCCCTGACGGTCAGGTCTCCGTCAAAGCCCGTGCCGAGCTCGAGCAGGGAGGCTATGCTGCCCCTTACTGCCATAGTGCCCTCTGTCGGGCGCATGATGCCGGAGATGACCTTCAGGAGAGTCGATTTTCCTGCGCCGTTCGAGCCGACGATGCCCAGCAGCTCGCCCTCCTCAAGGGAGAACGAGACGTGCTTGACAGCGGTGAATTCCTTTGCGGTGTAAGTGCCTTTAAGCTTCTGGATGATGACGTCCTTCAGTCCTACGTTGGAGAAATCTCCGACGATATAGGATACCGAGACGTCGTTGAGTTCAATTTTCTTCATGGCCGCTCCTTCTGCGGGATTATTTTCCCTCTGCGGGGAATCGTGTTATTATGCCGGCATCATATTTCTGTATCATGATTGCGTCATTTCCTGTGATGCCTGCCTCGCCGTCGCAGTCCGCGCATTCCTGCGCCTCCTCTGACAGCGGATATTTCTCTGCGTTTGCGATGAACTGGAGTACTGCGACTGCATCGGATACGGTTATCTTTCCGTCGGTGTTGGCATCGCCGTACTTCCTGCTTTCATCTGCTTCCGTCTTTGTGACTACCTTTGCCTTATTGAACAATGCTTCATTTCCCTCTGCATCGCTGTTCTTTTTCAGCTTCTCCCACTGCTGCGGGCTGCCGGTATAGACTACATCGGTGAGGGCATCGCAGTAGTTAAAGGCATACTTTTCTATCCTTCCGACAGTATCCGGTATGGTAACTGAGCTGAGGCTGCGGCAGCCGGAGAAGGCATACTGCTCAATGCTTTCAATGCCTCCGGGAAGCGTGATCTTCAGCAGGCGCTGACAGCCGTTGAAGGCACCTGCACCTATGTTTGTAACGCCGGCAGGGACAACTATCTCTGACATATACTTACAGCCGCCGAATGCTCCCGAACCTATGGCTGTTACGCTGTCGGGGATATTTACTGTTTCAAGGTTCGTGCAGCCATTGCATATCATTCCGGGCACCTCTGTGATGCCGTCAGGCAGCGTTATCTCCTTCAGACGGCCGCTTTCTGAGAATATCTCTTCGCCGAAGGTTCTGACACCTGCGGGTATTACAACAGAGGCAAGACCTGAGTGGCCGAATGAACGGAAACCGAGCTCTGTAACGGTTTCAGGAATAGTGATCTCCAGCAGGTCGGTACAGTCTTCAAATGCGCATTCTCCTATTGTCTCCACCTTGCCGAGATCAGCGGATGAGAGGTTTGAGCAGCCTTCAAAGGCGCTTGTATCTATCGTTTTTACGCTTTCAGGGATGGTGACGGAGCTGATATCTTCGTTTCTGAGGAATGCGCCCTTGCCTATTATTTCGATGCCGTCGGGTATCTTCACGCTGTCCTTGCAGGCCTGTCCGTCAAGAAGGATGTTGTTTGCGACAACGAAGGGACCGGCCTTTCTTTCCTTATCCAGCCACGGAGTAGTGTCAAAGACGCCGATACCGAATTCAGTCAGGCTCTCTGGTATAGTGATATCCTCAAGAGCAGTGCAGATGTTGAAGGCATAATCGCCGATGCTTGTAATGCCTTCGGGGATGATGACAGATGTGACCTTGTAACGGTCCTGGAAGGCAAACTCTGAAATGGCAGTTACGGGAACGCCGTCAACCTCTGCGGGTATCTCGACTTCACCCTCCAGGTCAGGTGATGTCTCCTTCAGCACCGCATGATCGCTGTACTTTTCAAAGTACATACCGTCAGCTTTTATTTTTTCAGCTGAAACGGGTACCACGGTTTCTGGGTCTGACATACTGTAGTGTATCTCCGGCAGGGGATGCTTCAGACCGTTGAGGATGCCGGCAACATTGAGCTCATTCCACTGCTTCTCCGTGCCTGCATAGTAGATGTCAGTGAGTACATCGCAGTCATTGAACAGATAATCCATCACGCATATGTCAGCAGGGAGGGATGCCCATTTAAGCTGATCACAGTCATAGAACACGGTAGCATCAGCCTTCTTTACTGCAGAAGGTATGATGATCGAGGTCATATTGTCGCAGTCATAGAAAGCAGTCGATGCGATGGTTTCAACGGTTTCGGGCAGGACAACATCTCCGCTGCATTTAACGCCGTCTATCAGGATGTTGTTCACTATAACGAAGGGATCCTCCTTCCGCATTGCGCTGAGCCATGCGGTGTTAAGGAACACATCGCCGCCGATGTTCTTTAATGTTGCGGGGAAGGAGATATCTTTAAGTCCGGTGCATTCTGAGAATGCTTTGTCGCTGAGGGTCTTCAGTCCCTCCGGCAGTTCCACGGAGACAAGGCTCGTGCAGCAGTAGAATGCCTCGGAACCGATGGACTCCACTCTTTCCGGTATGGTGATCCCGGCAAGCTTTTCGCAGCTCATGAACAGCTCCTTTTCGAGGACTCTGAGGCCCTTTGGCAGAGCTGCGGATTCCAGTCCGAAACAACAGGAGAATGCGCCCTTGCCCAGGTCTGTTACGCTGTCGGGAAGTGTGATGCCGGATAAGCCGGCGGAGGCAAAGGCGAAATCGCCTATCTTCTTGACGTTCTGAGGTATACTGATCTCAGTCAGGGAATCACAGTCCTCAAAAGCTCCGTTTCCGATGACAGACACGCCTTCGGGGATGGTGACTGAAGCGAGTGAAGTACAGGCTCTGAAGGTATCATTCGGGATACATTCAAGATTTTCGGGAAGCGTGATATCTGTAAGGCTCTCGCAGTAGTTTAAGATTCCGTCGCCGATGGTCCTGACTGTGGAAGGCAGAGTGAAGGATGTCAGGCCGCAGTTTTCGAAGGCATAGTTGCCGATCTTCTCAACGCTTGCGGGTATGGTTATCTCCCTGAGAGCGTCGCAGTGCTGGAATGCCGCCTCGCCTATTTCTGTGAGACTGCCGGGAAGCTCTGCGGTCCTGATGTTCACACAGCCGGCGAATGCCCGCTCACCGATACTTGTTATGTTTTCGGGTATGGTCACAGAGGTGAGGCCTTTGCAGTCGGTGAATAAATAGTCACTGACAGCGGTGATGCCGGCGGGAATAGTGAGATCTGTAAGTTTGTCGCAGCTGGCGAATGCGCTCTCACCGATCTCCCTGACGCTGTCAGGGATGCTGACGGAGGTCATGGCATCGCAGTCGGCGAACGAGAAAGAGGCTATCTTCTTTACGCCCTCGGGTATAACGACCTCTCCCTTGCAGGCCCTTCCGTCAACGAGGATATGGTTCATGATAACGAGCGGGTTTTCAGCTCTCTTTGCCTCAAGCCATGCCGAGCCTTCAAAGGTGTAGGTGCTCAGGTCCTCAATGCTCTCCGGCAGGTTTATCTCCGTCATGCCCGAACGCATGAAGGCATAGTTCCTGATACTCTTCACGCTGTCGGGGATGGTGACTGAGGTGAGCTTCTTGCATTCGTCGAATGCGAAGCCGTTTATACCGGTAATGGGTACCCCGTTGTACTCGGAGGGGATAACGGCTTCTCCCTCTGCGAGCCTTGAATACTTTGCGAGCACGGCATGGTCTTCATAGACCCAGAGTGTCATATCCCCTTCGTAGACAACCTTGCCGTCCTCATTGGTTCCTGCTGCTGATGCTGTGATGGCAGGCACTGCTCCGGGTACGAAGCAGTACGCTGACGGGATGAAAGATGCGGATGTCAGGCAGAGTGCTGCCGCAGCAGCGATTACTCTTTTTGCTTTCATGGTTTTGTCCTCCCTACATTATGTTGATAGTTGATTGCTATGATTTAAATTCCCTTATACAAAAGCAGAAGCCGGAACGCAGCAGCGGGAGCACGCAGGCATACCACCGGCGCCGGGCCGGCGCCCATGTTATCTGCCTGTGATACGCTCATATGTGCCGGGCGTGGGTGTGCCGCCCGTTTTTCCCGGAACTGCATCCGGCTTCTGACTTCTTACATATAGTAAAGGAATTTATAGTTGTACTTTTTATATATGAGCGCACCTATACCGAGCGCTCCGAGGGCATACACCAGGCAGAGCAGATGTGCCGGCCATGCGGGGATGTAGCCGTCTATAACGATATTGCGTATATATGTGATATATACATACAGCGGGTTGAGATAGAACAGCTTCTGCACCGTCTCCGAGTAGTCGTCGGTATAGTAGAATATAGCCGAGAGATACATCAGCATGAGTGTGAAGATGTCGTAGAGGTACTGTATGTCCTTGAATATGACGAACAGCGCCGAGAGTATGAAGCCGCAGCCTATATTGAAAAGGATGAGCGTCACCACCGGGTAGACAAGCATCAGGAACCTCGGGTGGAAGGCTATGCCGTCCACGGCTGTGAATATGAAGAATATCACGAGGGTGAGTCCGAAGTTTATCAGCGAGGCCACGTTCTTCGAGAGCAGGAACATATACTTCGGCAGGTTTATCTTGGTGATTATGCCCGCATTCGCCATCAGCGAGCTCATTCCTCCGTAGGTGGAATCCTTGAAGAATGAATAGGTGAGGTTTCCGGCGAAGAGGTATATGGTGTAGTGCGGCTTCTCTCTTCCGAAGAAGTTGGTGAACACTATGCTCATTATAAGGAGCTGCATAAGGGGAGAGATAAGGCTCCATATCATACCCAGGGCAGTTCTCTTGTATTTTTTCTTGAAATCTCGCTTTACAAGCTCCTCGAACAGGAACTTGTGTCTTTTGAGCTGTGTTATCTGATTTCTGACAGCATCAAGCATTATGAAATTCTTTCCTTTCACTCATTATACGTCATTCAGGGCGTATTGTCTTAGGTATCCGGTCACGGATAAGCAGGACGCCCCGGGGCACATCATTCGATTATATTCGCCCTTACAGCGACGGAAGTCGTTATATCCTTGTCCTCGAGTATGGCCTTGATGTTGAGGACACAGCGCTCCGGACAGGAGGGACTGAATACCGGCAGCAGGAAGGAAAGGTCCTCGGGGTCTATCTTCATCCTTCCGGCGCTTGTGAGCTTTAAGCCGTCCTCGTCGCTGAACCAGTAGCTGAGCAGTATATCTTTTGTGCCGAGGCGGGTGAAGATGCTCTTGTCCACGTTGAAGGGTATCCTTGACCATTCGCCTGCCTTGGCCTGGAAGTAGGCGGGAGCGCAGATGGCTATGCCTTCCTTTTCCTCTCCGCCCTCCTCTTCGCTCTTTGCGGGTATCAGGGTGAAGGAGGGTATCTCAAGGTACTGCATCCAGTAGCCCTGGCTGTAGGAATCGTATACCGTCCTTGCCTCACGCTGCTTTCTCAGTTCGTTTGCAAAGCGGCAGCACTTGATGACGTTCTCCTCACGGGTATTCCCGCAGAGTTCCTCGCTGAGGCCTTCGAATACCTGTCCTTTGGTATAGAGTAAGCTGTAGTGGTTCTCGAAGATGAATTCCTCCGGCACCACATCAACATACCAGTCGCTTCTTACTCCCGGCCATCCCATTGCCACATAGGGCAGCTGGCGGAACATGGAAGGATAGTTTGCGGCGCCGTAGTTGAAATAGGTGCCCCATTCGCAGAGTCCCTTGTCTACGATATGGGGATACTTCTCCGTCATCTCGTTGAATATCCTCTTGTCTATAACCTGCATCTGGTGGGATGCGTACATCTTCGCCGGATATCCCTGCTCTTCAAGGAATTTCCTTGTCTTTCGCTGGCAGACATCGAAGGAGGTGGGGCGGCTGTAGGTGCCGCGCCATCTGCTGAGGTCATAGCAGTAGTAGGCGTTGTAAGCGCCGTCCTTTATGAACACGTCCTGGCCGATGGTGCGCAGGGGGCGGTAATCGTCATCTGTCATGATGAATACATCATCAAAGATATCGTTCTTCAGCGCAAGGCAGCGCAGGAAGAAGTTCCTTGTGGAGTGGTCCTCCGGGAGCTTCTGTCCGTTCAGTATCTGGCTGTCGGTGAGGAATTTCAGCTCCAGCCTGCCCTTATAGCTGCTTTTCAGCTCTCCCACGTTCTTGTCGGGAGTCATGAGCACGACCTCCGTGATGAAGGGCATGAACTCCTCGATATACGGGAGAGTTGCGAGCATATCATCGTTTCTCGCAGTGAGACAGACGAGCTGCTTTATCTTTATATCATCAGGGACTTTCTTCTCAGTCACATCTATGGTCTCGATGGCTTTGAGCATATCCCTTGCGGATTCATCCCAGGTGTAGGGAACGTATGATTTCAGCCTCTCGCGGCGCTGCTCATAGAGAGCAGGGTCATCCATGAGCGCCCTTACGCAGCGGGTGAAATCGTCCTTGTCATTCGGGTCGAAGTAATCGGCATAGTCTCCGGCCACCTCGTGAAGCACGGTTATATCGGAAGCCACTACAGGAGTGCCGCGCATGAAGGACTCTATCAGCGGCAGGCCGAAGCCCTCGTTGAAGGTGGGGAAGGCAACGGCGAAGGCGTTCTTGTAGAGGTAGTCAACGGTGGAGTCATCCGGCTTCTCCACGAAGAAGAGGCTCTTTCCGTAGAGCTCGTGGTTCTTCATCCTCTCCTCGAGCTCCTCCACGTTCCAGCCGATACGTCCGGCGAATATGGCACGCATACCGGCCTCGGCAAGCCCTGATTCAAGGGCATCGATAACAAGGCTATGGTTTTTTCTGGGCTCGATGGTGCCGAGCATGAGGAGATATTTTCCGGCATCGGCGATCTCCTTTACCTCCGGATCAACCTCGTTCTTTGAGGAGGAAGAGCCGTTGTTGGTGAAATCGCTGCTCAGGGGTACGACTATGGCGTTCTTGCGCTCCATGCCCAGCTTGTCGGTGAGGTCGTTGAGAGCCTGTACCGTGGCATTGGAATTGGTTATGATAAGATCAGCGTATTTCAGATTCGCACCCACGTATGCCATGAAGTTCGCAGTGGTGTTGGAATGGCAGAACTGCGGATGAGTTATGGGTATCAGGTCATAGAGCTCCGTAACTATCTTTACGCCGTTCTTCTTCAGCTTCGGGAAGAGCCAGCTTCTGTTGAGGCGTGAGTTCCATACGCTGTCGATATCGAAGAATACAGCACCGCAGGGTATGGAGTCTATCTCCACTACCTCCTGGGTGTAGATGAGCTCCTTCTCGAAGTCCTCGCCGGTGAAGTGCCTGCGGAAGAGATCTGTATCGAGCTTCATGAAGGCATTCTTGCGGAAGGAATAGGTCATGAGCACGAAATCGTGCTGAGGACTGCTCACGATACGGGCTGTTATCTCTCTTACAACTCGCTGTATGCCCGTAACGAAATCAACCAGCATAAGGTTGGAGAGGTCGATATATATCTTCATAGTGCAGTCCTTTCCTTATCTTACGCCCATGACACGCCTTGCGGCCTTCTTCATGAAATCGGGCATCTTGTGGTACATTCTCAGCAGCTTCTCCGGTATGGCCACGCCTGCGCCGGGAGTTGCGGCGGGTGCGCCTGTCACCGGGTTATTGGTGGCGTAGATGTTGTTTTCAAGTCTGACATGGGTGAGGAAGAATTCCTCGGAGAGCTTCAGGCCGTTTACGCAGTGAAGCTGGAACACCTCAGGGTCAAGGTCTGCGCTCAGCTTCCATGAATCAAGGGCTGCGGGATCCACGATGCGCTTGAGCATGGAGATATAAGCCTTGCTGAGGAAGGTCATATTGTCCTTCTCCTCGGACAGCTTCAGCACATCCACTCTTGAGGGCTCAGAGGCGGTAATACACAGAAAACAATCCTTGGAGGTCTCCAGGTCGCTGCCCGCGGCCTCTGCGTTTTTCTGTACGATGTCGTATATGGACGAATACATTTCCTGATCGTTCATAGCGTTTCTCCTTTTTATAATAGTATATACCGTCTCCGGACGATGATACATTCAAGGTTATTCTATCATCTTTTGAGTTGTTTGTCAAGAAAAGTACAACTTTGCGGCCCATTCACATCACAGCCGGCGTACAACTTTGGTATCTGTGCGTACAACTTTAAAATTGTACCTGACAATTTGTTTATCGATTGTCCGCTATTTTTGGTAAGTCTTCGCATGATGTACCGCAACGATTGATCAAAAATCCCTGCCATTTCTGGCAGGGATCATTTAAGCTGTTTTGTGCAATTTTTCGGATTCTGCGGTACTTCGGGCGTTTTGCCCAATAAAGATATTACCAGTTTGTACTGTAATTCTTCGTTTTTTGTACTAAATCTTTATTTTGTGGGTTGTTAATGAAATATGAACTATGTATAATAAAGATAACGAATCGTGGCTGACAACTTATTTCTTCTGGGCGGACAGATATTCGTGCCTGAACTGAGTCGGAGTTTTACCAAAAGCGGCGCGGAACTGTCGATTGAAATATGAAGGAGTACTGCAGCCGACCGTTGAGGCGATCTGATGTATAGGCATATCCGGATCCCTCAGAAGCTCAGCAGCCTTATCCATGCGGCTGGTTATCACATCACGTGATATGCTTGTACGGAATGCGGCGGAATAGAGATGCTGGAGCCTTGAACGGCTCAGTGAGATCTCAGCTGCCATATCGTCAACGTTCCAGTCCCTTGAAGGCCAGCGGTAGATACAGTCGCGCAGCCACTGGAGCTTATCGTGGTAAAGCACCTCTGAAGGCGAAACAGTGCTGCGGTTCATCAGACACTCGCTCAGCTTGTAAAGCAGCAGGCGGAAGCAGAGAGTAACGGATTCCCTGCGGTAGGGATTGGCAGAATAATGCTCATGACACATATCTCTTACTATACCGGTAACGGATGAGATGTCCGGCATAGGAGTGATACGGTTGAGCGGGATGTTGAGATCCCTGAGGAGCTCCTCCTCGTCAGGATCGGGCCAGAAATGGATCCAGTCATCTGCATATTCAGTGTTGTCTGCATGATAGTACTGCGGACTTCCGGGAGTATAGATGATGAAGGCTCCGGGAGAGCAGCTTATATCGTTGCAGCCCTCACGGAAAACAGCCCTTGTTCTTACGATAAGCATAAGCCAGTCTTCAGTGCCGCTGGGGCGGTCAACAATGAATGATTTGTCGTGTTTGTGATTGAATCCGATATCGTCCATTCGCATGATTATCAACTCCGTTTCTTGAAATTCTGGTTAACTACATTCTATCACAGACCCGCTTTGAAGTCTATTCAAAAGTTGCGGGAGAGCACGATAGTGTTATTCATTTTTTGCTGTAATATCGCAAATGAGAATAGAAGAGCATAATAATTAAATCAAAATAAACAAAATTTAATGAGGAGATGAAATTGTTATGACAAAGAAAAGAATCTATGCAGCTATAACAGCTGCGGCGTGCATGACAAGCACGTTCGCTGTTATGCCGCAGTCGATCGGTCAGGCAAACGCATCTGAGATCGTATATAACGGTTTCGAGCGGACCTACGAAGGCTGGCACGGCACAGACACGGACGTAGAGTTCATTGCAGAAGACGGTGCAGGCTTCGGAGGATCACGTGGTATGGTCGTTTCCGGAAGAAGCACAGCCGATCAGGGTATCGCTTCATCCAAGGGCTTATACCTCTGGGGCGGCATCAAGTACGAGTACAGCGTAAAGGTCTATTCCGAGAAGGATGAGGTATTCCACATCACTCTCCGCACAGTCGATATGAAGACAGGCGAGGAGGAGATCGTTACTCTCGTTGACAAGGCTGTAAAGGGCGGCGAGTGGACAGACCTCTCGGCATCCTACAAGGCTCCCAAGGATGCAGCAGAGTTCGAGGTAGTCATCACCACAGATTCTACTGATGATTTCGCATTCGATGATTTCACAGTAGAGGGCAGCAAGGGAATCACCGCTTATGCTGCTGAGCAGGGACTCAAGGACGAGTTCGCAAACTACTTCCGTGTAGGTAATATCCTCAACGGCGGTACAGTTAACAACAATGCCATCAAGGGCATCATCCTCAAGGATCACAATGCCATCGAGTGCGAGAACGAGACAAAGCCCGATGCTACTATCGTTCAGAACGGCTCCACTGATACCAATGTAAAGGTATCACTCAGCAGATGTGCTGCTATATGTGACTTTGCCGAGAAGAACGGCATCGCTTTCAGAGGTCATACTCTTGTATGGCACAGCCAGACTCCTGAGTGGTTCTTCAAGAGCAACTTCAGCAACGACGGCAGCTACGTTAATTCATCAACAATGGATCAGCGTATGGAAAGCTACATAAAGAATATGTTCAATGCCTACGCTACACAGTATCCTACACTGAACCTTTTCGCCTATGACGTATGTAACGAGGTAATCAATGACGGTACTGCCAATCAGGGCGGCCTCAGACCTACAAACGGTACGAACGGTCAGGGCGGTTCATCTGCATGGGTAAGAGTTTACGGCAACAACAGCTTCGTTGAGAAGGCTTTCACCTATGCAAGAAAGTATGCTCCCGCAGGATGCAAGCTGTTCTACAACGATTATAACGAATTTGCAGGCGATAAGAAGAAATGTATCATCAATACCATCATCAAGCCTCTCAAGGAAAAGGGACTTATCGACGGTATGGGTATGCAGTCTCACGTAAGCGCTTCCGCAGGCCAGTATGACTGGGGCGGAACTCCCTCCTACCTCGCTGCAATGGATGAGTACCTCTCCCTCGGAATCGATGTTCAGGTAACAGAGCTTGATATCTCCACAGAGGGCGGCAAGTACTCACTTCAGGATCAGGCTACCAAGTACAAGGCTATCTTCCAGCACGCTGTTGAAGCTAATACAAGCGGCAAATACGCAGGTAAGGTAACTCTCGTGCAGGTATGGGGCCCCAATGACAACAACTCATGGGTAGCCACCGACAAGCAGAGCGGAAAATCCAACGCACCGCTGCTCTATGACGGAAACAATCAGCCCAAGGCTGCTTATTCAGCTATCACAAGCATCATTCCTCAGCCCTGGGGCGACGGAAGCAGTTATTCCGGCGAGGGCGGCAGCACAACTCCTGCTGTGACACTTCCCGATGAGAACGGAAACTACTTCCACAGCACATTCGAGTCTTCAGAAGACGGCTGGTCAGGCAGAGCTGCAACAGTAGAGACCTCCGGCAGCCAGCACTTCGAGGGCAGCAAGTCACTGTACGTATCCGGCAGAGAGTCTGCATGGAACGGCACACAGCACGCTCTCAGCAGCACATACTTCAAGCCCGGCGAGGAGTACAGCTTCTCAGTAAACGTAATGCACACATCACCCGATGATGCAGTACATTACATGATGAAGATACAGTACTCACTCAATGACGAGGCTCAGTACGACGAGGTTGCAAGCGGCGATGCTCCTGCAGGACAGTGGCTCCAGCTTTCCAACCCCAACTACAAGATCCCCGCAGGCGCAACTGATGTACAGATCTACGTAGAGACTGAGACATCCCTCAACGACTTCTACATCGATGATATGTATGCTTCAGTAGCCGGCACTACACATACAGGCGCAGGTCAGCCCAAGGTAAAGAAGGTAACACCCGGCGACCTCAACTTCGACAATGTATGTGATGTATTCGATATGCCTCTGGCACGTAAGTATGTCGTAACAGGCAACTTTGAGGACGATATGATGAAGAAGGCAGCAGACGTTGACAAGAGCGGCAAGTACGAAGTAAACGACCTCGTACTCATAAACGAGTTCCTCCTCGGCAAGATCGACACATTCCCGAAGGTTACTCCTCCCGTTGACTTCGATCAGCTCGAGGCTAAGTTCAGCGGCGTTTCACTCGCAGAGAGCTTCAAGAAGGAGACCGAGAACAACCCGATCTATACTCAGCGTTTCGGTGCTGATCCCGGCTGGCTCGTATATGACGGCAGACTGTACGTTTATACAACAGCTGATGAATTCGCATACAAGAATAATCAGATGATCGAGAATGACTATTCTTCCGGTTATATCAACTGCTTATCAACAGCAGACCTTGTAAACTGGACTGACCACGGTCAGATCCCTGTTGCAAAGACAAGAGTAAACGGCACACCTATTGCAAAGTGGGCTAACAACGCATGGGCTCCTGATGCTGCATGGAAGAAGATCGACGGACAGGATAAGTTCTTCCTCTACTTCGCAAACAACGGTTCAGGTATCGGCGTTATCACAGCAGATGATCCGACATTCACCAAGAATGTAAAGGATCCTCTCGGACGCGAGCTCATTTCAAGAAGCACACCCAACAGTAACGTAACATGGCTCTTCGATCCCGGCGTTTACTATGATCCTGATACAGACACAGGTATCATCGCATACGGCGGCGGTGTTCCCGAAGGACAGGCTGCTAATACAAAGCAGGGACGTATCGCTCAGCTTGGCGGTGATATGATCTCAATCGTAGGTACACCTATCGATCCCGGCACACCTTACCTCTTCGAGGACTCCAGCATGATCAAGATCGGCGACACATGGTACTATTCATTCTGCCATAACTGGAGTGTTCCCGG
>CAMKMD010000067.1 GCA_946413815.1 uncultured Ruminococcus sp. | reverse complement strand
TCTGTCCTGTTCCGCTGCGGTAGTGTTTGGGATTCCAGTAGCAGATACAGTAATCCGTTGCAAGCTCAACAAGACGGGCATTTCTTACTTTCATACAGCCGTTATAATAGCGCTCCGAGACTTGTTCCACGCTGTCAGCAAGACCGAGGATATTTTCAAACTCCGTTTTACGCTTAGTGTTCCAGCCGTTCGTCTGTTCCTCATTGGAACAAGGCAGTATCAGGTGAAGTCTGACCTCCGGATAATTCTCCTTTAACCGAAGGACGGATAATGATGCCATTGCATCAAAGCCGTATGCTCCGCCGGCATAATAGTCGGTAATACCCCTGTCTGCAATCATTTGCTCTATAACAGACAACAGCAGAGCTGAAAAGCTATTCATATCCGTTTTTATCGTCCTATGTCCTGTGAAACAAGCTGATTTTCTCATAATATCAACCCTCCCTTACATATAATTATAGCACTTCGGTAATTATAAGTAAATAGTTCGGCTCTTTTAGATTAAAAAATCCCTGAAAAAGCATTATAATAAATATAAAGAATCCGAAAGGGAGTGGGACAAAATGGAGTATGGAAAGCGCTTAAACGAGCTGAGGGAAGCCAAACAGCTCAGTATATATAAACTGTCACAAGATTCGGGAGTGTCCCAAGGACACATAAGTGATCTGGAAAACGGCAAATATCAGCCAACAATCGAAACGCTGAATAAGCTGTTATCTCCAATGGGGATAACTCTTGCAGAGTTTTTCAACGAGAATGGTGATGTTTCTGTCCTGACTGACCGTGAGAAAGAGGTTGTGGCAAATTTCAGGACTATGCCAGAGGACAAGGCCGAGCTTTACTTGCTGTTAGGCAAGGCTCTTAATAATTGATATGAAAAAAGGACTTCACGGCGGAAGTCCTTTTTTGTTTAACCTTGAATCCATTGGGAGCAAGGTTACTGATCATTAGGAATGAGTATCTTTTTAAGCTCACTGCTCATTATTTCCTGTCTTTTCTCCATAAACTCCTCGAAATTTGAAAGAGAGTATGAAATGTCTTTTGGTAAATACTTTACACCCTTGTTTTCAGGCTTTTTAAGCCATTCTTCAAGTGGAGTCTTATTTTTTTCTTCATTTTCACGGCCTTCAAGCAGTTGAAGATTTGCTAAAGTATTTCTTCTTCTTTGCCATTCAGATATAGTGTCAGAAGATATAACTGTACCGTCAGGAAGATTTAAGTTGGAAATCTTCTCAGTTTCAAACGATGTATGCGGGTGCATATGATCCTGATGAAAACCTTTCTGTCCAAATTTTAAGTTGGGATATAGCAGTGATAAGATCATAAACGTATAAGCACCGATTTCATAAGTGTCGAACAGAGAATCAATATCTTCACTTGTGTATTTTAATGTTCTGTCACCAGTGAAACGTATCGAATACAAATCGCTCAGAGTGAACGAGCTGTTAGTGTGTTTTTTGAGTTCTGTCCGTATAAGTGTCAGTGCAGAATTTGATGCGGCGCCAAATATCTGGCGAAGCTGTGCCGTAATATAATATTTTCTCAGTTCAGATTTACTTGTTTTATCAAATTTTCCGCCGTGATAGTGATAATATACGATTGGCGAAATAGCAACATAAGACATAATATTATCTGAACTGAAACCAAAATCAACAAGCAAATCGACAGTTTCTTTTATTGAGGTTTTTATCTTATTCCAATTGTTTTTTATTAAAATAACACTCTCTTTTTTGAATGTTTCAACCTTCAACGTTACTGACATATCCAATAAATACAGACAGGTTCGCATTATAAAATCATTGGTGAACTTAAAACCCTCGCCTTTCTTGTTTATCTCGGATAACAGTTTGTCGATCTCATCTCTTGCTTTATCCCAATGGGAGACAATTGTTGAAAACAAAAGATCACTTTTAGATAGAACTGTACCGCCTGAATTAACACGAACAAAAATATCAAGCACATTGTCTATGGAATCAGCTTCAACTTCAAAATAATTGATTATTTCCTCAGTTACAAATCTTCTATGCAGAAGCGATATATTGCTTGTAGCTAAAGTATCTGTTGCCAAACCTTTAGGGAGTATAAGCGAGGTTATCAATTCTTCCTGTTTATACTTTAAAATGTCCTTTACACGATACCATAATTTGCCGTCTTTGTTTGATTCAGCTTCTGCTTCGGTTAAAAAATCAAATTCGTAACTTATATCATCATCTTCAGTATAATTGCTGTGAAGATTGAAATATAACTCTTTTTGCGGGAAGGCATCATCATTTTTCCAGCGTTTGTTAGGAAGTTTTCTTCGTATGCTGCCTTGTAAACTGATATATATCGAAGTAAGTCTCTGCTGACCGTCAAGAAGTGACCATATATATTCGTCATCGCTATTGTATGTAAAAGGCTGAGGAGCGGGAGGATTGTTAAACAGATCACGCTCATGGTAATCTTTTATAAACTCATACATTGAGTATTCTTTTTCGTTGACGATTTTTTTCTTGACCTTCCACAATAAAAAAGTACCGATAGGGTATCCTCTCATAATCGAGTCCATAAGTCTGACGATTTGAAGATCACTCCACACATATTTTCGCTGGATTGCTGGAAGGTACATTTTTCTTGAGTTAATATCATCAATTATATCCTTAATCGTTACTTTAATATACGACATGATCAGTTCTCCTTAAAATTCGGCTTGTAGATACGGTTATCAAGACCAAAAGGCTTCTTTTCCGTGATCTCTCCTGGCTCTAACTCCTTATAATGCTCATCACACATATACATCTTCGCATCGAGATTGTCAATATAGTGCAGAGCAAAGGCTTCGGGAATCGCTGGACAGGATACTGCACCCCATTCCTGTGTACCGTGGTGAGAAAGTATCATGTGGATCAAGAGCTGGACTTTCTCCTTGTTGTAATTGCCGTCTGCCGTAAAGCCCTTGATAAGCGAAGCTCCCATATACAAGTGACCGAACAGCACTCCGCTTGCCGTAAACTCAGCATCACCGCTGATAGAAGTCTTATACTCCCATACCTTGCCTATATCGTGCAGAGCTGTACCACAGAGAAGCAGCTCTCGGTCAAGGTTCGTATATACTCCGCAGAGAGCATCGGCAGCTTTTACCATACGATAAGAGTGGTACAGCAGACCGCCCCTGAGATTGTGGTGCATCGAGATAGCGGCCGAGGAAGTCATGTAGCTGTCCTTATACTTTGTCAGTATCTTCAATGCAAGGTCAGACAAGGGCGTATAATTTCCGTCATAGTCATTTGCAGAGCTTTCGATCAGACTGCATATCTCATTATACATCAAATCCAAGTCCACGGGTGGGAGCTTCGTGAAATCATTGACCGTGAGTGTGCTGTCTGCTGTCGGTCTGATCTGGACGATCTTGAAGCTCTTTGAACCCTGATACTCAGAAACGGACAGTTCTGCATCAGCTATCGTGTTTTGCCTGATACCGAGTGATGCAAGGCTTTCTGCCGAAGTATCGAACATCATAGCCGTGACTTCCGAAAAGCCGTCTTTCAGCGATACTCTCACGAATGTATTGCCGTTTCGTGCGGTATTCTCTGCGATCGCAGACACCAGCACGGGACGGTTTATCGTACTGCCGATCTGAGCATCGGAGAATTTTGTGTATGCAGTTAGTGCCATACTGACCTCCAATCAAATCAATTCAGTCGGTTATTATATCATTAAATAAAGCATTTAAAGTTGCCTGCCTTTTATCTTTTTTTAATTCGCATTCCCATATTACAAGAACTTTCCATCCTTGACTTTCGAGAATTGAAACATTATCACAGTCTCTTTCTATATTTCGTTTTATCTTTTTTTCCCAGTAATCTGTATTTGACTTTGGCATTACAAAATACCGACAACCATTATGTCCATGCCAAAAACAGCCGTTTACAAATATTACTGTTTTATATTTTGGAAGTACAATATCGGGTTTACCTGCATACCTTTTATCATTTTTTCTGTATCTCAATCCTTTGGAAAAAAGGTATTTTCGTACTATTTCTTCAGGTTTCGTATTTGTACTGCGTATCCTTGACATATTGTAGCTTCGTGTTTCCTTGCTGTGATTATCCATAGCCGTTACTGGATTGCAAGCATTATTTTTTCAGCTATCCTATGAATCACTCCAACACAAACAGAATTGCCTGCCTGTTTATATAGCCTTGACTCAGCCATATTGTCAGGAAGAACGAAGTCAGCAGGGAATCCCTGTGCATTGAAACATTCATGCGGCGTAAGTTTTCTTATTCCGTGTTTGGTTCGGACAAGAGCAACGTTATGTCCACCTTCTCCCATATTAGCAGTAAGTGTAGGAACGACACCTGACATATTTTTACGAACGTAATGTCTTCTCCATTGGTATACGGCATTATCATCGTCCATAGCTTCTTCAAGTTTTTCGTAAATATCCCCCTTATATTTTCCAGGTGTATAATAGTATTTTTCTGCTACTTTATTATTGAAATCTATAATGTCCGAAAGTTTCTTGCTTAGGGGGATAGGATCAGGGAAGGAGAATTTAGCAACATCAGATTCGTTCAAAAATCCAACTATATAAATACGTTCACGATTCTGAGGAGTATCGCCATATTCCATCGCATTTAAGACCATGTGACGGGTTGTGTATCCTTCTTCTTTAAGTGCATCGAGAATAACACGAAATGTATTGCCATTATCGTGTCCAACAAGATTTTTTACATTTTCAAAAAAAACAACACGGGGCTTTTTGTCCCTGATTATACGGAGCATTTCAAAAAACAAAGTACCGCGCCCTTTTTCATCATCAAATCCTTTTCTGTATCCAGCTATTGAAAAGGCTTGACAGGGGAAACCGCCGCAAACAATATCAACATCAGGCACTTCATTCGACTGTACTTCATTAATATCTCTGCAATCAACTTGGATAGGGAAATTCAGTTCAAAAGTCTTTACAGGATACGCATCAAATTCATTTGCATAAACTGTCTCAACTTTTCCTGTTTGTTCAAATCCTAAGTCAATACCTCCGACTCCAGCAAAGAAAGACGCCATTCTTAGTTTTTTGCCCATTTAAAATACCTCCATTTAATAATTTGCGGCGCGCCGCAAATCTACATAACATAAATTGTGCCCTGCCCAAAACAGACAGGGCGCAATGATTATTCTAAATCATCATCGTCATCATATTCATCATCGATGTCACTAAGACCATAAGTCTTTTCATATGTTCCTAAGACGCAGAAATCAACTGTAAACTTATTATCACTGAGCTTTGTAAACATAACGCTGTCAACATTAAAGACTTTTAGCATATCATAGGTGACAAGCGTCCAAGGTTTAAGTTCAAAAACATCTCTGAGAAGCCATTCGCCAAGTTTAAGATTAGGATTGCTCATTATTGACTTTCCAGTTTGACGTTTTTTATCTTCTATTGCTTTTTCGTCCTTAGTTAAAAGTGCATATTCTTCATCAGACATTCTTGGATATGCACCCTGACATACTTTTGCGCTGATCCATTCGCCGTTTGGCAGCATTAAATCAAAAGGCTTGTCTCTTGGCGGGAAAAAGCCATCACTTCTTGCTCGATCATCAGCAAGATACGGAATATACAGCTCATTTTCATTTCTTGCTCTTCCGCCTGCATTCCACTGATTTAATCCGCTCTTGTCCGGCACATATTTTGTTCCATCTGGCTTAGTAGCATAAAGTCTTAAACATAGCTGATTCTTCTTAGGAACACTTGCGCTGACGGTCTGCGCAATAAAATTAGCAGTTTCAGCAGTTATGTCAGGAGTCTCAGCAGATTTGTCGGTCTTATTTGACTTTGGAATATTGCCCTGTGGGATTTCTCTCAGCAATAATGAGGAAAGAACTTCATAAGGATCAGCGATTATTTCAACTGAAAAACGGTCAAGTTCTACCATATCATCAAAATTCATGTAGAGTGTGTTTTTTGATAAACTGAAATGATAGGTATGATTTCCGTCAGTAAAATATATGCTGTTATCATTTCCTCGCTCCAGATCAAGTCTGATGTTCGGAATATCAATAGGATCAAAAGCAGCTTCATATATTATCATGGCCTTTGGAATCCTTTTGACAATGTGGTACAGCATTGTATCTAAACCATGAGCGTTTTTGGTTACTCGGATACGTTCATTTCTATATTCAGCAATTTGATTTATAAGTTCAATTCCTTTTAAATCCTTATACTGCGGACGGAGCTTGCCGAACTCGGCAACTTTCTGATTGTCCTGACCTACCCAAGTTTTTAAGCCAATACCAACTTTTTCATCAATGCTGTATGCATCAGCCGAGTCATCACTTCTGGAATTGTTCACCAGGTCAAAATATTTTGAAAAGATATTCTCATGCGCTCTGTAATAGAGATACGGAACATCGCTTTCCGAAAAAATTCTTGAAAGACTGCCAATTATTTTTAGCATTCCTTTGTAGCTGTTCCTTTTCTCAGGTGGCTGCTTATCATAAAACATAGTATTCCTCCTAAAATTTTTATTAGATAAGCATACTATAACAAAGCTATACCTATCTATTATACATCATATCGGTGATTCTGTCAAGCGATACTAAGAATATAACCAAAACTTGCCTGATTACTGATTAAGTCGGTAGCAAAGCTGTTATTTCATTAAGGCTGTGCATATCAGCAGCTCTAACATAATAGTTTTCAGCTTCAATTTCAGTATAGCGCCGACCATTAGGGCTAAACATAGAATGTGCAGGAATAATATGACGGTGCTGTATTACATAAATCAGTTCATCACAAGTAATGAATCCAGGAATGTCATAGCTCCACTCATTTGAGAGTATAATATCTGATAAATCATTTCGATTAACACGCTCAGAATACAATAAACGATGATGACTTAAAATGTCTTCACTTGACGGGTTTATACGAGACAAAAAAATAAAATCATATCTTACTGGAATTATATTCCGGCTGGCATCCATTCCGTGAAGATAGCAGCCATTATCATCCCAATCCCCTGTTTCAAGCAGCAAGAGCTGGCTGAAAAATTTAATTGATTTGATAGATACTTGTCTGTCATTAACAATCATATCGAAGTGATCCCAATAGCCTAATCCACCAACTGTATAATCTGGCTGAGAAGCATTAAGCCCTAATCTGCAAAGCTCTTTATAAACGGCGAGTTCACCAAGTTTTCCTTGAAATGTATTGGCAAACTTCTGCCCATTAGTTCTGTTAGTAGTTCCTCCTGTCCTCATATCTCTATGCGCACCCTCTCCGCCAAATGTCATTCTATATGCAAAATCAAAAATAGAATTGACTTCTTCGCTTGAAAAAGATCCGATTCGATTATAACGTAGCCGTCCAAGATTATTGTTTATCATATAACTTCCATCAGGATTGTGCTTTAGCTTGTAAAACATAATAGTCCTCCATTTCACATTTCAAACAGCTTGGAAACAGGTATTTCTAATGCATCAGCAATATCAAAGGCAAGTTCAAGGGAAATAGGCTTAACCATGTTCGGCGCTTCTATATTTCCCATGTGTGTTCTGCTGATATTTACTTTTTCAGCTAACTCAGCTTGTGTAATGCCTTTCATTTTTCTATACAACGCAATATTCAATCCCAAACGCTTAAACTTCTCTTCATTGCTTATTTTAACAAAATCCATGTAATAAATCCTCTCTTTTGCAGCATTCTGTCGAACTGTTTTTATTATACATCTTTTTCAGAAAGAAATAAACAATCTAACAGGTTACAAATATTTCTTTATAAATTACATTCGCAATCTGATAGTTTATGTTATACTTTTGATATGTAAACTGTCAGATTGTTTACTACCACACCGGAATCTGTTACAATTTAGAATTAAATAGCAGGAGGTGCCTTTATGGAGTTTTATAAGAAGTTTGATAAAATTCAAATAGATAACGCAAGAATCAATGAGACTATTGATGCGTATTTTAAGTGGAAAGATCTGAACACATATATAAAATCTACAAGCAGCAGAGGAATAAATATGCCGGATGCCATCAGTGAACCTATGGGTTGTTATTGTTTGGGATTTCTATGGAACAGAGGAGACGAACCTGGTGATGCTTTCGATCCTTCGACAAATAGACGAATAGAGTTTAAGGCCACTTCAAATTTTGACTCTGATTTATCCTCATTTGGTCCCCAAACAGTATTTGACGATCTGTTTCTTCTTAGATATGATCTTTCAAATGATTTGCTTTACATCTACGATTTACAGATTAATTCAGATCAATTCGGAGAATATCCAGCGAATAGTTATGAAACAATTCAAGATCAGAAAGCCCAAGGGCGTCGCCCTCACGTTAGTTTAATCACGCTGTTTGTAAACAATTATAATCTTCAGCCTGATATAGTGTTTGATATTAGAAGATGCCGAATAAAATAGAGTTGGGCTTTTGTAAAAGCACTGTACGACTGACTTTTATTTTTTTGAATAACATATTAAATAAGGCGGAAACCTTTTATGAGTTTCCGCCTTTAACTTTGACTCCGTTGGGATCAAGGTTGATTATTCCAGCCCCGGTTTCTTCTTATCCTGAGCCTTTGTTTTCTTAGGAGCAGACTTCTTCTTCGCTATCCTTGCGGCTTCACGCTTTAACTGCGCCCTCTGGAAATAGCAAGTCTGTTCACGTTTGGGAGCATTTTTCTTAGCTTCGATAGCCGCCAAGTTAAGCGCCGTAGTCAGTTTTTCAAGCCTTTCCGACTTGCTTTCAAGTTCTGCTTGCTGAGGAAAAGGTGCTGAAACGATCTTCTGCGCTTCATCATAGTCCACCCTCAGCTTTGAGAGATTGGTCTTGACCTGATCTATACGGCGGTCGATGTTGTAAAGCCCTGCTTCGATACGGCTCATATTATGAGCAAAACTGCTTATCAGCTTTGCCGAGTGCTGATATTCGCCCTGCATCGTTGCAGTCATACCGCCGCCCATTGCAGGACTGTGTACGGTAATGGACAGCGGAAAGTCCTGGAACTCACCGACCTTGACGGGAGTATCGGCTATCCTGATCGAGAGAGCCGCTTCTTCAAGTGCCTTTGCCGCTTCTTTCTTGTCTGTGTACTCCACATCACCGATCTTCATTTTGAATACGGGGAGTTTCGTTTCGGGATCAATCGGAAGTGCTTTCAGCGCCTTGCGGTCAGCCTGCAAATTGCTGAGTGCAGTTGTGAGCTGTTCCTCCTTCATCGGGAAAGCCTTGATTTTGTCCTGCATTTCGTAAACCGTGTTTGCGTACTCAGCGGAGAGCGTTTTAAGCTCCTTGACCTCGTTGTCGAGCATGAGTTTTTCCTTGATTCTCTCATCACCTGTGCAGAGTGCCTTGATCTCCGAGTAAGTGAGTGCCTGCTGGTCTACGTCCTCGCACTTTCTTGCCGGCTCCTTTGAAGTCATGATCTGGCTGATAAACTTCTGCTTGTTTTCAAGTGTCTGATAGCTGTAAGCGTCAAACGTACCTTTCGTCACATAGCGGTATATCTCAACATTCTTGTTCTGATTGCCCTGACGGATAATACGTCCTGCGCGCTGGTCCAGGTCAGCCGGTCTCCACGGAATATCCAGATCGTGAACGGCTATCAGCTTGTCCTGAACGTTAGTGCCTGTTCCCATTTTTGCGGTGCTTCCGAGGAGTATTCTCACTTCACCCGAACGTACTTTTTCAAACAGTTCGCTTTTCTGCTTTTCAGACTTAGCATCGTGTATGTAGGCTATCTCATCGGCAGGGATACCCTTAGCGACAAGTTTCGCCTTTATATCGTCATACACGCAGAAGTCACATTCTTCTTCTAACGCTTCACGTTCCGCAGCGGACTTGCTGTCATCGAAAATGACTTCGCCGTCCTCATCGTATTTCACTTCATCGGCGCTCTTGTGAGGTACACCCAGGTCGCAGAAGATGATCTGTGTCAGTTTGTCCTCAGCCGTTTCAGCGTGGATACGGGCAACGTTTTCAACGCACCTGTTCAGCTTTGTATCGGGGTTATCCTCAAAAGCAGGATCAATAAGACGAGGATCAAGTCCGAGTTTGCGTCCGTCGCTCGTTATTTTCAGCATATTGTCGATAGACGGATCGACATTACCGCTGTTGATAGCATCGGCTCTGTCGGAAAGTTCCTGCACAAGCTCTACCTGAAAAGGAGTAGCTTCCACCTGAACTACCTTGTAATCGCAGTCGGGAACATCGAGTTTCAGCGTGTCTGCCGTCCTGATGTCAGCGACCTGTTTGAACATACTCATAAGTTCAGGCATACCTGTGTATTGCGCAACTCTTGTGCGCTCCTTGAAGCCGTTGCCCGCAGGCTTTAACTCCCAATCAGTCTTTTGCTCTCCGAAAGTTGATACCCAGTTGTCGAAATGCTGTAAGCCGTGGTCTTTCAGAAAGTCATATTCAAGGTAACGCATCATTGTGTGAAGCTCTGTTACGGAATTTGATATTGGTGTGCCGGTTGTGACACTCCAATGATGATTTGAAAAACGAAACTAACAGTCGATATTGCGGTAAATTTAACATTGTGTTATGATAAAATATAGATAAATATCTTATATTCGAGACGAATTTTAACATAGCATCACTTTTAATGGGTAAGCATACAAAATGAGAAAATCATTTGTTTGATACTTGACAAACAAACTTAAAAGTGATAAAATATTGATTTGGAAAGAGCGTTCTTTATCTGCGAATGATTAGCTGATTAGAGGATGCTCTTTTTGGTTCAAAATACTATATGAAAGGACTTAGCAAATGGTAAAAACGCACAATCGTATCATCGCCGGCGTATTGTCCACACTTATGGTTGGACAAGTCACATTCTTTGGCGATGGCACAACAAAAGGCATTCTTCATCCAGACACAATAGCTTATGCTGCTGAGGAAATCAAAACAAGAGCTAACGAACGTGAATTGGCAGAGGAATTTGAACGAGCCATACAAGGTATCGGTGAAGTTGATTATTTTGATAGTTCGTCAAGTTCCACCACAAACTCTACACGGCGTACAAGGTCGCTCTCTTCAACATCGCCTTTAAGAACAACAAGCAGTTCTCCACTGGAATCTTTCCCTACTGTCGCTCATAACTTGACAGTTTCGGGTATAGTATCATCTCTTGAGGGTTGTGATGTATCAAATGCAAAGGTAATCATTTTTAACGCCGACTGGCAGGATATAGCCACTGCAAATGTGAATTCTGACGGCTCCTTCTCGGTTACTGCAACCGGATTCACTTCCACAGCTACACATGTTAAGATTGAGTGCAACGGCTACCTTCCGAGATTCTATCGCAATATGGGATATGGTTCTTATGACCTTGGCGAGAACATTCTGATACCGGGCGATACATCATATAATCCTGACCACAACAATGAGTGGAGTGATGAGACCATCGATGAACATGATCTTGCTTTTGCTTATGATGCTGTAGGAGCAAGACGTGCGACTGGCGATTATGTTGCTGATTACGATCTTAATAATGATGGTATTATTGACGGAACTGATATGCAGATACTGGATGATAATTATTATGATTCGTATGACGGAGATGATAATTATCTTCCTGAACTGGACATCGATCAAGACGGACATATTTACGTATATGATTATAACTATATTCTTCAGAATCATTGCGGCTCCTGCCTCCAGTCAGATAATTACTACGATTACCTCGATTTCAATGACGATGGTGTAATCGATGCCACGGAATATGAGTGGTATGCTGACTGGATCGATGAATTCATGGGTTGGAACTCCGGAGATTACGAAACATATCTCGGAACTGTACTCACGCTGACAGGTAACTGCTATAATGATTCCATGAGTATGTATAACACCATACTCGATCTTGACGGATACTCTTTGTATATAAATGAGACATTCAACTTCATGACAAGCAATTCTGACCTTTGGGATGAAGGCGAAGGCTCAACGATATTTATGAACGGCGGTAAAATACATACCGGCTATTTCAATTTCGGACAGGCAAACTGCTATGATGCTATTATAATGACTAATTCCAACGATCTGCTCTATATAGAGAATAATTGGATGTATAATACACTTGTTGATTGTGAAGGGCTTTGGATTGCTGGTGATATTTACTTTAAAGGTGCAAACTGGAATGTGAACGAACACGCTGGAGCAAAGGCAATCTATTCTTCCGGTACTCATGTAATTCACCTTGGCTACGATGGCGGACTCCAGACAGTTCTTTGGCACAATCCTCTTGACTATATCTATGACGAGAATGGGAATCCGAATACACTCAGAACATTTAACTTCGACTACGTCGATGAAGATGGCAACTGTCTCGGTTTGGTCTTTGACGGTGGATATTCTCCTGAACGTTATTGGATACGACCGTGGTTCAGAGAAGCTGCTGAGCCTGACTACACTCTTTATCGCAAAGGATGGGAAATAGGCGATGGTGTCCACATTGCTACAGGTAACTTTACAAAAACCTTTACCGATCTGAGTGTAGAATCTCCCGGAGTACAATCTGATTTTATCAGGACCTACAACTCCATGAACAACGAAGAGGGCTCATTCGGTGTGGGATGGGACTTCAATATTGATGTTAGCAAGATCATAACTCCCGCAACTGGATATTATCAGGTTGTTCTTCCTGATGGTTCTAACACAACATTTAAAGATTCTGAAAATGGCGGATTTGAATGCCTGAATGCCCACAGCACTATGGTCAAGTCTGGCGATGAGTATACAATTACAAATGCAGCTCAGTCTCAGTACCATTTTAACTCCTCTGGCGTATTGGACTGGGTAAAGGATGCCGAAGGAAATATTCTCACTATTTCTTCCATTGTTAATAATGTGAAAACCGTAACTGATTCTACGGGTAGAGAGTATACAATCACATACACAGATAATACCGAACATAAAAGAATTACTGAAATCAAGGATATTACAGCCGACAGGACAGTATCCTTTAGCTATTCGGATGGTAAACTTATCTCTGCAACAAGTGTGTCCGGCGGTACAGAGACCTACGAATATGATGCAAATGGCAGACTTTGTAAAATTACTAACTGCTATGATGATATCACAGACCGCATTGTATATAACGAGAATGGCTCTGTCAACTGGCTTGTTAACGCTGACGGTTTGAAACAGGTATATACATATGACTCGGCACAGAAACAGACTGGTGTTGAGGAGTATGATGGTGATGCTCTTGTAAAAACTTTCCATTATGATTATGATGAAAAGTATGCCGTAAAGACAAACACTGTTGATACGGACGGAACAACATACACCGTTGATAGGATTGAGTATAGACTTGATAACGGCGAAAACAAGTATGATGAGATCTCCAAAAGCTATGATATAGCTGGAAACGTAACAGAATATCAGTATGATACGAATGGAAACGTAATTAGTACCAAGAATCCGGATGGTACATACACATTTGCAAACTATAACAACAAAAATAGCGTTATCGCAGAAGTGGATCAAATGGGCTATGCTAAGATCTATGCATATGCTGACAATGGGACTCGACTGATTAAGCAGGGCGTAAGCCTGTATCCGCTTGCACAAGCAGATATCGATACTGTAAGAGCTGCTAATTTTGATCCTGCTGTTTACCTTGCTGCTAATGAGAGTAGTTATGCTATTACCAGTCATGAATATTATGCCGACAGCTATGTGAGTGGTGTGATCGGTTTGATTCACAGAACAACTGATCCCGAAGGCTATGTCACTGAGTACGATTATTATACAAACGGTGTGGGCAAGGGACTTGTAAGCAGTAAGGTTCTGAAGGACGGCAACACAATCGTCAATACTGTTGACTATGAGTACAACGCACAGCTTCATGTTTCTAAGGAGACAACAAGTTACGATCTTTCCGACAATATGTATTCCGTTAAGGAGTATAGTTACGATAAGCTTAATAATATTGTTGAAGAGCGAAACTATGGAACAGGTAATATTTCAGCAACTACCATTACAGATTACGATTTATTAAGTCGAAAAACAGCAGAATATACCCCTAATTATTCTACTGACAGAAGTCATGGTAGTATTTATACTTATTATCCGAATGGCTCTGTTAAGACACAGACTGATGCAGAAGGAAACACCACTTCATACACCTATAACGCATATGGTCTTACTTCAAAGAAAACAAATGCTGACGGAACGATCAATATTACAGAGTATGACGGACTCCAGCGTGAGAAGGCAACTTATTTTCAGGCATCTGCTGGTAGCACAAGACAGATTCTTACAGAGACATTCTATGAGTATGTCGGCAATAATTATGAGATCTATAATGCTATGAATAGCTATACGAATTATTGGTATAATGGTCTGAAGTCTACAAAGAAGACATATATTACTGCTGATAAGCAGGTTTGGGTTGAAACACTGAACGACTTTAGAGGCAATGTCGTATACGAAAAAACAAACGGCGAAACCAAGCGTACAAGCAGATATTATGCCAATGGACAGCTTGCTCGTCAGACAGATGCACTTGACAATATTACTAAGTATGAATATGGCAAGTTAAATAAACTTGAAAGGACATATGTGCCGTTCAGTACAAACAATAATGTTTCTGATAACTACTCTATCACAGAAAACAGTTATGATAAGAACGGAAACCTAACTGCGGTTAAGCAAACCGTTCAGGAAGAGAATGATTCAGTTCCGAAGTATAGCCTTACTAAGAATCAGTATAATGCACAGGGGCTTCTTGTTAAGGTTACTTTGAGTGACGGCACTGCGAACAGTGATATTAATATTACAAAATATTTTTACAATAATGCCGGTATTCAGACAATGATGTATACGGGATTAAACTCTGAATCTGATACAGAATTTGTAACCACATACTACACACACGATGCATGGGGTAGACCTATAAACACCTATGACTCTACGGGATATGATTCCGGTACAACAACATATGATCTGAATGGTAACGTGATAAGTTCTACCGATGCCAATGGAAACGTTACAACAAATACCTATGATGCTCTTGGTAGACTTCTTACTGAGAATACAATAGCAACAGATACATCCAAGAATGTATCGAAATCCAACACTTATGATAGTATGGGGCGTGTTACAATCACATCCTGCAACGGAATGACTACATCATATCAGTACGATGCACTTGGAAGAAAGTATATTGAAAATGAAATAGGTGATAACTATTCATCTTTCAGAGGTTTCTTCTACATAGGCATATCTCTATATTATGAAAGAGAGATCGTGGGTATCAATCATCTTCTTATGTACTCTTATAAGTCATATGAGTATGATGCAGAGATGAGACTCTCCAATGTTAAGGAGTCTGGTAACCAGACTGTTTCATACACTTATGATGCGAACGGAAATAAGGCAAGTGAAACTCTTGCAAATGGTGTTGTTTCAAATTATATTTACAATAATGCTAATAAGATTCGCAGGATTGAGAATTATTCTAACAACACACTTATTTCTGCATATGACTACACCTACTATCTTGATGGCTCAGATGCTTCAAAGACAAGAACAGAGAACGGTGTTGTTGAAACTACCTCATACGAGTACGATGCATTAAAGAGACTTGTTGAGGAAAATGTAACAATCGGCAACAATACAACCGATACCTATTCTTATGAGTACGATGACTATGATAATCGTTCTCAGATGACAGTAACAGGTACAGAAAATTATGTTACCGAGTACAGTTACAACGATGCACAGGGCAATTATACCGCACTCCTTCAGAGAGAAGTCAAAACCTCTGAGAATACTAATGATCTACTAAATCCTACATTAACAGAAACAACGACATATACTTATGACGGCAATGGTAATCAGATTAGAAAGACTGCTCCTCAGAAAACAGAGAGCTACACCTATGATGGGTTGAATCAGCTGATTGCATATTCTGATGGTGATAATACATCTTATTATAAGTACAATACCAACGGTCTGAGATACGAGAAGACAGTAAACGGTCAGAGAATCAACCATGTGTGGAATGCAGCACAGCAGATTATCGCAGATATTTATCATGGTGACTATTATGAGGCTGACTGCTACATTAGAGGAACAAATCTTGCTGCTAAGTATAGGTACCTGAATGCTGTAAAATCTGACTATACCTATTATATCCAGAACGCTCACGGCGATGTAGTAAATCTTGCTGACAGCACAGGTGCTATCACTAAAACATACAAGTATGACGCTTTCGGCGTTGAGAAGAACATTGATGACTCAGATGTAAACGCTTTCCGCTACTGTGGTGAATACTTCGATAATGAGACTGGAACTATTTACCTGAGAGCAAGATATTACGCTCCAACTACTGGTAGGTTTATTTCGAGAGATTCAAATGTTGGAAAAATAGGTGAACCATTAAGCCTTAATCTTTATACTTATTGTCACAACAATCCAATAGGCTTTGCTGATTCTAATGGTCATGAAAGAATTGTCGTTTCAGGTGGTATAGATGGCGAGGAAAACTTTCCGTATCAATTTGTTGAGACAGCGTTAAAACAGGTGTCCGACTGGCAATTTGATTCACTTATGAAGGCCACTCCTAATAAATGGGGCGGATTACCTCAAATTCCAGAAAATGATATTACTTGGATTGTTGCAGATTGGAATTATCCCGAGCATAAGCTGAGATCATTCAGAAATACCGCAAGAGAACGTAATATTAATTTTATGACTATAAGCGACAAACAGGAACTATTTGATTATATTAATAAAGATGACAGAGAAAAAGATCCAATAGAAGCAATGTCATTTTTTTCTCATGGTACGGCGTTTGATGTACCTGGCGTTTCGAATCCAGGATATAAGAATCAGTATGCCTTAGCTCTTGGATATGGAGGATCTGGTAAACACAATAACTCTCTTAATATCTTTACATCTGAGATCAGTCAGATTAACAGCAAGTCTTTTGCTAAGAATTCTTCTACTGTTTTTTATTCTTGCAGAACTGGTAAAAAGTTTAACAATGTATCATTTGCACAAGAGTGGGCAAATACAACTGGTGGAACCGTTAAGGCTGCAACAAACAGAACCGATTATACGCATATCTATCCTAACCCCATTCCAGGATTAGATAGTATTAACTCGATTTTGGGTTATAGTGGTCGATCACCACGACAAGAAGCGAGATACATACATGGATATTCTACCTCAGGAAGCAAAAATTACCCAAAGGGAAAATGGAAAACATTTACACCTAAATAATAATCATATTTTTGGGTATAGTGAGGTATGAAATGAAAAAACAGAAGAAAAGAAAGCGCATAATTTGGCTTGTTATTATTATACCAATCATTTTAACAGTATTTCCAATTAAATTCACAAAGAAAGCAAATAATAACAGTGAAGAAGAATATTATATAGCAAGTTGTATATCAGAAGGCACAACAGATGCAGGAGTATGGATAATTATAGGAAATAATGAAGGTATGTGGGAAGATGAAATGCCTGTTATTTTTAATGGAAAGAATCCTAAAAATATCCTTTCTTATGATATATGTAATAATGATACAGAATTTATAATTTATGGTAAATTATCAAAAAAACAGGATGAAGAGTACTATACACTTAATAGTCAAAGATGGGAAATATATGATGAAGTAAGAAGAGGAGAGTATGCCTATAGAATACCATTTAAACATTTTATTACTGTATATGACTTGAAGTGGTTTGACTTCTTACTTACTGATAAAGGATACGACTAATCTATCACTCCGTAAAAACCATAAATAATCAAAAACGGCTTAGAGAGTAATCTTTGAGCCGTTTTTCTTGTTCAGATGATACTTGAGTCCCCATAATCATCATGTACCGCTCTGCAACACTGCCTGAGACTTGTCATAGAACATATACTCCGCTACATTTTCGGAGTCCAGCATATCGGAAGATTTGTAATAATTCTTGTGCAAGACGCAGCAATAACAAAAAATCCTCGGTGAAATATGCCGTATATCGTAAAACGCTCTATGACTACTCTGGGAACGTTTTACTGTTTCATGGTATCAAGGTTTCCCATAATCAGCTTGAATTACTTTGATGGGCATTTACGTTCGCCAGAAAGCCTATCATCATTCAAGGTCATTCCGTTTCCGCTTCTGCTGCTGATCTCGGCTCTGCTCATGACGGAGGTATTCCTCAATCGTTCTCGTTGCTTCGGACAGCTCACGGGACTTTTTGTCTGCCTGACGGTATTCCGAATCTTTCTGCGACAGCTTTTCTTGAAGTGCCTTGATCTGCTTTTCAAGATTTTCAACTTTCGGAATAACGCCTGACGGGTAAAGCTCCAAAACCCGTTTGCGGATTTCCCCATATTCTGCAAGCTCGGAACTGTTGATATTGCGATACTTCTTTGCTGCACCGCCTTTGAGAGTTTTCAGCTCGTCGCTGTACACTTTCAGTTTGCGATATTTTTTCAGGACTTTAAGCTTTTCCTGCAAATCTTCGATCTGCGTGTTCATGTTATTCAGCTCACCGACAAGATGTGTCCTCTCAGCAAACGCCGCCATCGCAGCTCCACGCACCTGATCCGGCTCAACTCCATATGAGGAAATGATATTCTTCGCAATACTAGCAACTTTCATATTGCCCCTGTCAATAGCATCCTGAACAAATTTATTCTCAGACTTCTTTGTGACGATCCTGACTTTCGTTCTCGGCACATACATCATACCGCCGATGTACTGCGCAATTCGTCCTTTTATCTGCTCAGTCTCATAATACCAGCCGAGTGTTTTTGCCCTCGTGAATTTTGCACGGGGGTTATGTTCTTTCTGCTCGGCAAGCATGAATTTCAGGTCGATTTTATGCTCAGGATTATAGTCCACCAATATTCCATACTCGGCACATTTTGCAAGAAAGTCATCGAAGTCCTCACTAACCTTGACTACCTGATCTATCGCATATTTCAGTTTTGCTTTCCACGAAAGTCCCT
>CAMKMD010000066.1 GCA_946413815.1 uncultured Ruminococcus sp. | reverse complement strand
TCCTCAGGAATTACAGGAAGCTTGTCGATAAGCTTTGCAATGTACTTCCGGAGTGTTTCCTCGTCATTGGAATCTATATCGCCGTCCTTGTATACATCAGCATTCTTCAGTGCCTGTTCGGAAAGAGTCATAGCGCCTGCAAGGTACTGGCCTACAACAACAGCGTCTGTGATATCAACGCCGCCGTCCATATTTACATCACCGGGGATCGTGCTGGGAGTTGTAGTTACAGGCTCTGTAGTGGTAACAGGAGCAGTTGAAGTAACAATAGTTGTAGTCTCAGCAGGTTCATCCGGGATAACAGGGAGCTTGTCAATAAGCTTTGCAATGTAGTTTGTTAGAGTGTCGCTGTCTGTAGAGTCAACAGTGCCATCCTGATATACATCAGCATTCAAAAGAGCCTGATCGGAGAGTTTTGTTTCGTCTGCAAGGTACAGCTTGAGCTTAACGGAGTCGGTGATATCAACCTTACCGTCCATATTAACGTCACCGCAGAGTGTGCTCGGCTCAGTAGGTGCAGCCTCGGTAGTTGTTTCTTCTGTGTTCTGTTTGGTTACTGTAGTAGTTTCAGTCTCTTCAGCCGGGATCACAGGGAGGGAATTAATGAGCTTGGCAAGGTATTTCTGAATAGTATCAGCATCCTTGTCATCTAAAATGCCGTCCTGATATACATCAGCGTTCTTCTTCGCTGCATCTGAGAGAGGATGCTCGTCAGGATCTTCAAGATGCATCTTGATAGCTACAGAGTCTGAGATATCCACAATACCGTTGAGATTTACGTCACCGGGCAGATACTCTGCAGGCTCGGTCTCCGTGGGTATCTCTGCGGGAGTTGTGGTAGTCTCGGCAGATCCGGGGATAACGGGAAGCTCAGTAATGATCTTTGCAATGAACTTCTGGAGAGTATCACCGTCATTTTCGTCTATAACGCCGTCCTGATATACATCTGCATTTCTGAACGCTATGTCAGAGAGCTGGTACTTCTCGGGATTGGCGATGACCTGCTTTACGAGAACGATATCAGACATATCGATTAAGCCGTCAAGATTCGCATCACCGGGCTTGTATTCGCCGGTCACTGCAGAAGAAGCAGGCTCCTCAGCAGGTTCGGTCACTGTAGTAACAGGTACAGTAGTTGTGGCCTCAGGTGTTGTCACAGGTACTGTAACGGCTTCTCCAGCACCTTCAGAGGTGTAGGAAATGCTGTACTCAACGCTTGATGAGTCTGCGTCATAAGCGTCTGTGATATCCAGCTTTATTGCCTCGATCTCCTTGTCGGTAAGCTTAGGGAGCTTATAGGAGAAGAGTTCAGAAGGCTTGACGGTATTCTTTGCCTTGGGATTGCTGTATGTGAACCTGATCTTCTTCATAGAAGCATCATAATTCGAGAGCATACCGCCGGCGTCTGATACCTTGCTTACGAGTGAACCGTCCTCGATACCGACATAGACTGTTCCGTCTACACCGGCAAAGCAGACATTTCCTCTTACACCAAAAGTAAGAAGTGTGGATTCCGCATCTGAGTTGTCAGTAATAACATAGAAGACATTGTTCTCAGATACTGAGGATGATCCGGCGGGCTGTGTGGATATGTCTGTAGTAACAGGAGCTTCCTTCTCTGTTGTTGCCTTAGGTTCCGATGCTTCGGCAGTGGTCTTGCTCTCTGACTCAGCAGTTGTAGCAGGAGCAGGAGTTGTAGTAGCCGGAGCAGGCTGTGTTGTTGTAACAGGTACAGGTACAGCTGTTGTTACAGGTGTTTCCTCTGATGCCTCGCCGTTCCAGTTGAATACGACCTTGTAGTCCTTATCGGTATAGTTCTGATCGTATGCATCTGTAACTTCTAAAGTGAAGTCATCTTTTGATGGGGTGCCGCTGCAGTCGATATGCAGATCAAAAACCTTAACAGGTGCAGTGATATTAGCGGAACCTGTGAAGCCGATAACGAGCTTACCCTTTGAAGGCTTGTCATTTATAAGAGCTGAATCATCGATCTGAGCATTATCAAGGCTTTCCTCACTGATCGAATACTTGGATTTGTCATATAATAATTCAGCGCTGAAGCCACAGATATCAAGGTTGCCGCCCAGCTCCAGAGAAGCATCAACTCCGCCTTCAGAGGTGGTATAGTCGATCTTGAAAACGCTTACGTCATCAGCTGCATAAGCATAGCCGACACAGGCATTCTCAATAAACAGCAGAGCAGACAGAGAGCCTGCAAGTATACTGTTAAATTTCTTATGCATAATAGCTTCCTTTCTGGTGGATACATAAGTATAAGGTTGTAGGATATGATGAAATGCCCTCATCTGCCGCCCGGAATGTATACCGGGCAGCAGATGCTGCACAAGGCAGACGGCTTCATGCCGCAGGGAAGGACATCAATGGTGACATCATAGTATATATAGTGATGCCTTAAAGTGTTATTGCCTTATCAGTCAGCAACGAGAGTGATATTACCTGTAACTTCCTTCATGATAGGCTCATATACATCTCTGATGTATGTATATGAAACAGGGATAATTGTTCTTTCTCTTGTGCGGTACTGATCAACAGGAGTTGCAAGACGCTTTCTTGAGCGATACTTCTCTACGTAAACGGTCTTCTTACCGATCTCCTTGATGAGCTTGCCATCGTGGAGTAAGCGGAGCATCTCAGTATTCTGAGCTGCAGTGCTCTTGTAATCCTTGATGCCGTTTATTTCAGCAATTCTCTTTCTGCTCTCCAGCTTGCCGTTTTCGCCGACATGGAACAGTGCATCGTGAATGCTTCCGTAGTTGAAGTCCTCGTCAGAGCACTTGGGATAATATACATAATCATCCTCTTCGCGCTCCTCCTGACCAATCTCTACGTCAAGATCATTATTAGGCTTGATGATCTCATAGGACCAGTCGCTCCACTCATCCCATTCGCCGCCGAAGTCCTCGACACGGGTTTCGATCTGAAGAGTGTCACTTTCCTCAGGAAGCTCTGCCTTATCCTTAGGCTGAGTCATCCATTCGGTCCAGTCGCCCCACTCGGTATAGCCGATCTCAGGATTTGAAGCAATGAGTGTCCAGCCCTCTTCCGCGATCTTGTTCTTTGAATAAGGCTCTTCTTCTGTTACAGTTTCTGTTCTTACAAACTTTTCGTCACCTGATTCAACCAGCTTGGTTTCAGCCTGGAGTGATGCTGTGAAGTCAACTGTATTCTGTGTGCCTTCTTCATAGATGTCATTAATTATCATTGAGAGCTTGATCTTTGCGGATACATCTGCCTCATCAGTATTCTTGAGGTAGAGCTTTCCGTCCTTGATCTCATAGAAATCATTGTCTTCGACGTTCCAGTCTATCTTGAATCCGTAGCCGTCGAAAGTATCCTGGAGAGTGTATCCTGCCTTCAGAGCCTCTAAAATATCCTTATCGCCTGCGCCAAAGTCAAGGAATTTCTTCATATACTTTGCTTCGATTGCAGGGTTGAGAACGCCGGGAACATATCCCTCGGGAGCTCTTTCGTCAGAGTAAAGAATGATAGAGAGAGGAGTCTTGAGAGACTTCACATACTTATACATTCCATGCATATTACCCTTGCCGAAAACAGCATCATTGTCGGACAGATCAAGGTATCTGAGCTTAGAGTATATCTGGAGATCATTGTCATGGAGATACAGACTCATCATACCCAGATCGTTGTGGCAGTTTCTTAATGAAAGGTATTCAAGATTAGGCATAGCCGGGAGCTGTGATGTATCTATCACGTAGAAATTAGAGAGAGACAGATACCTGATCTTGTTGCCTGAATTGAAGTCTGTGCCTACACCAATTGTCTTACCTTCAATTTCCTCAAATAAAGGTAATTCGGTAACGCTGTATGAATCAAGGAAGAGTGAAGTGAGATTACTGCTGTTTACCTTTTCGAAGAAGAAGGTACTCGGATCAGAACCTGCAAGATTTACATCTCTGAGATCAGCGAGCGTGTAGAGGAAGTTGATGTTATTTGCGTGTGAATCCTGCATTGAAAGGTATCTGAGCTTTGTCATCTTTTCAATTGCAGAGGTATCCTTGATCTCAACATAGTTGATGTAGAATGCACGCAGTTTTGTCAGCGCATTAAGGAGCGAGATATCATGCAGATCGGTATTGCCGCTGAGGTCAAGAATAGTGAGCTGAGGATGATCAGCTATATACTGGAGGTTGTTTGTGAGGTTAGTCTGTGTTTCTTCAGTAACAAAGTCCTCTGAAACATCCTCAACATACTGCGGGATATCACAGTTAGCAAGCTCAAGATGAGTGAGCTTTGTAAGATTTGTGAGGAATGAAAGATCGTGGATCTTGGTTCCTGAAAGTGAGAGGTAATTAAGCTCGGTAAGTGAACCTATAGCATTTACTGTAGCATTATCAAGAGAGCATCCGCCGAGTCTGAGCTCAACGAGATGAGGAGCTGAAGCTACATTACCGATGAAAGTCAGAGTACTGTTGTTGGTCTTCTGATTCTCAATAAGGAAGTGTGTAAGGTTCGGGTGGTTATTGATGTCATAGCTTGGCAGACAGTTATTGTCAAGGTCAAGATATGTGAGATATGAGAGATTTTCAAGAGTGTTTGAAGCATCATTGATGCGGTTGTTGCTGAGTGTAAGAATCTCGAGGAAGCTGAGATTGCGGAGAGAATCAGTAATCTGGATGTTGTTGTAATCGAGTCTGAGGCATACAAGGGATTCAAGTTCTCTGAGAGCCTTCAGACCGTCATTGCCCTGGGTTGAAGTAATATCGTTGTTAGACAGATCGAGGGTCGTGAGAAGCTTGCAGTTTGCAAGAGGCTCGATATTGTTGATACCGTTTCCGGCGAGCCAGAGTGTTGTGAGTTTCGGCATCAGACCGATAGGAGTGATATCCATACGTGCCATGATGTTGTAGGAAACCTTGTCAGCCAGCTTCTTATCCTCTGTGATCTCATAGTATCCCAGGTCTCTTGAAAGAGTGAGGGATAAGAGCTCAGGGAAGCGTGAAACGGTTTCTCCTGTTGAATCCTTGAAGGAGAAGTTGCTGATGTTTGTGATATAGTTGCCCTGCAGGAAGAGCTCCTTCATCTCTGTGAAAGGCTTTTCAGTGTTTGATGTGCTGTCACGGAGTACAAGGAAGTCAGTATTCTTCAGCTTATTATAAGAGAGGTCGATACCCTCAATAAGGAACTTTGAAGCAAATACAGACTTGGGGATATCTGTAAGGCTGCAGTTGGAAAGAGCGAGCTGCTCAAGATAGTTGAGTGAAGCGAGCTCCTCGATACCGGAATCTGCACCGGAGAGGTTGTTGTTTGAAAGATCAAGGAAACGATAGTACCTGAGGTACTTGATACCCTTGATGCTCTTGATGCCTTTGCCTACGAGTCTGAGCTTCTTACCGTATTCGAGAGCCTCCATGGTGTTTGCGTCATAGAGTTCCTCTTCGGTAAGGATCTTGTCATTGTTACCGTAGTTTTTGTCAAACTCATTTAACAGTATGTTGTAGAACTTTGTATCAGGGATCATATCAGGTGTGATCTCTGTGCTGTTGCCGGCAAGCTGAACATCGAATTTCAGGGAGGGAAGTGAATCAGCATCATCGCCTGCTCTGTCGAGCCTTGCATAGAGCTTGCTCCATTCCATATAGTTTGCAGCAGTGCCGACAGTTACGACCTGATAGTCTTCACCGCGGATATTCTTAGCCTGTTCGCCGACAATGATCTTGTCGCTGACAGTATCCGGAACCCATGTGATCTTGAAATCGTAAAGCGGAACTGTCTTGGGCAGGTAAGTCTCACCGGAAATAATAGAAGGAACGAAGGATCCGATGTACTCCTTGGCGTACTCAAGCTGCTTCTCCAGTGTCTGTGCGGGGATGGTTCTCTTCAGAAGAGTCTCGTATACTACTGTATCATTGAAGACGAACTCAGCCTTGATAGTAACATCGTTCTCCTTCTTGAGGTAGTTGATCTCGTTTGTGTTGGGATCGATAGCTCTTTCATCGCCCATGCTGCCGTCTTCGTTGCGGACAATGCTCCATCTGATGTCAACGTTCTGTACCTTCTTTACATCAGTATCCTTTGATCTGGATGCCTCGAGGGAGATATAGCCGGGGAGACGGTAATGCTCAGGGAGCTTCTCAGGGATACGCTCGATGATCTTTTCAAAATCCTTGCCGGATGTTACATCAATCTTACCCTTGATAGGCTTCTTGAAAGTGATGGAGTTGTGCTTGTGATTATTGATAACTACGTTTGCAGTAAGATTTGCCCAAGAAGTATACTCAGGCTGCTCGGCATACTTGACTTCGTAGTCAGGAGAGATGGTAAGCTCAGTGTCAAGCTCATCAGAGCTTGCTGACCAGCTAACATATACATCATCATCGCTGTAACCTGTCATGTTGTATGCTTTTGATTTACCTGAGATGTAGGGGAGAGTGTAACCGGAGGGGATAGCCTTCTGGTTATCCATCTTTTCAGTCAGCTCTTCCTTGATAGCCTTGTAGATCTCATAGTCGGGAGACTCTTCATATACAGCATAGATCTCAGTATCATACTTGATGTTCTTGAAATCGGGGGCTACTACCTTATCCTGTTCAAGAGACCATGTTCCGTTTTCAAGACCGGGAACAAAGGGAACTTCCGGGATATCGGAAAGCTCTGAGCCGGATGCAACTGATCTTGAAGCTGTCTGCTCATCGTCATATCCTATGAAGGTAATATAAGCACGTCCGCCGAGAGCTGTATCCATATCAACAGTCTTTTTGAGAACCTCAAAGGCATCACGGCCGGTGATATTAGGCTTCTTGACCGTTTTATCAGTGCCTTCCACAGTAACATCAACAAAGTCGAGGTATGCGTTTGCGAGCTTCAGGTTCATTTCGCCGGGATCTTCTTTCATAGCACCTACACAGAACTGCTTGATGTAAGTAACATCACGTATTTCTACATCGCCGCTGAGGTTAGCGTCGCCGTACTGATAAATAGGCATTTTGGGGAAGTCAAAAGCAACGGGCACACTATCGAATGTACCTGAGCCCTTGTATTTTGAAGCATCATTGCGTGCAGACTTGTCCACGGAAAGGAAATCGTATTCACCGCTGCCGGTCTCGTCCTTTACCTTGAATGAAAGCTGAACAAGCTCAGTGCCGTCTTTAGCGTTTTTAGGGAAGCTTACAGAGAAGATGAGCTTTCCGTCCTTGAGTTTGTCCTGGTTGATGAGAAGATCATCCTTCAGTGCATCTGCAGGCTTGGCGGAAATAAGTTCGAGAACATCTGTGTCAAATGTAAGAGAGGTCTGAAGATCGCTGATCTCCTGATTGCCCTGAATAATGATAGTAGTATTGAACTTTTCACCCTCGTAGGCCTCAAAAGGTGTTGCTGTGAGAGTAACAGAGGAAGCTGCGCTGACAGGCACTGCATTCATCGCAGCGAGTACAGAAGCGCCTCCGATAAGGGATATAAGCTTTTTTGTATTCATCTGTCATCACACTCCTTTCGGTACTTTTTCAGTCTGCTGGAGCTTGGCCTTGTCTACAAGCTCGGTAGCAGTAATGAATCCGTCGAAGAACTCAGCATAGTTTACAAGCTCGCCTGTGTACCAGTGTTCGATATAGCCGTTAGCAAATACACGGCATACGCCCTGGAGCAGGTTGTACTCAACATACTGACCGTAGAGAACGACGGGATCCTCATCGGTATTAGAGAGAGAAGACTTGTCAATAGCCTCAACGTAGAAGGGAACCTTTACGATGTAATCGCAAAGCTTCCAGCCTACACCTTTTACGAGGTCGTCTTCTCTTGCATCAAAGGTTCTTGTGACCTCAGTAGAGTGCTCATAGCTGTTTTCAGTCTGATAGTCAACACCGTAGCCGATGCCTACGGCAACAGCATTCTCCTGCTCTCTTCCGGAGGAGGACTCTGAGCCCTTAGTAAGGGATTTCTCAAAGCTGGAGCCGACACTCTCTGAAGATTCGAGACTCTTTGATAGTGAATGCTCCTTAGAACTTGAGATAGACTGTTCAAGTGAGTTGCTTATGGACTCACCATTAGTTACTGAGAACGAATGCTCATAAGTATCTGATGACTCAAAATTATACTCATATGACTCTGATGTAGTATCTGTTTCAGACCATCCGTCTGACCAGTTATGGCCAAAGTTAACTCCAACCTCAGCGCTGACATCTGCTTTTGCTATAAAAGGAAGTTTTGCTTCAGCTTCTGCACCGACAGATATTTCACCTTCCCAGTGGCTTTCAGATCCCTCGTGATACTCTTCTTCGTGGCCCTCTTCATAAGTATATGTGAAACCGGAAGAATCAGTATGAGAGTGTGAATCTGTACGAGTTCTCTCCTGGCTCAGAGTTCTCTCGAATCCCTGTGTGTTTGATACTTCCATTCCTTCCGTATTGGTTATTGCGGAACCCACTGCAATGGAATTTTCCTTTGTCATTCCGGTTGCGTTTGCTGCCTCGATATAATCGGAATAATCCTTATGTACTACAGTGCTCTTGGATGTATCGTAGCTTGAGTTTACAGCTACTACCTTTCCGGCATTGATGGAGTTTGTATCAGTGATTGCGATTGAGATAGAGCTTGCAGTGTAGAAGCCGGTGTTGCTGACACCGTTATACTTATCATCATTCGGGATACCGAGATTGCTGGAACTTGCATAGTACTTGCTGTTGTCCATGATATCGCCGATATTGTGCATACTTCTGGAAATGCCGCTGTTGAAGCTTTCCAGATTTGCGAAACCTTCAGAGATATTCTGTCCCTGAGCAGCCATATCGAAGATAGTCTGGAGATCATCCTGGATGGACATAGTGAGCTTGTTGCCAAGATTACTTGTGTTGTCAGGCTCATGATCTCCGATAGCCATTACGGAAGCGTTTCCGTAATTTACAGGCTTGTAGATCTTGAAAATTGTGTCTTCGTCTTCGACCTGGGTATAGTACTCATAATCGATATACTCATACCATTCCTTGGACGAGAACTTCGGATCCCTGAGTTTGAGCTTTGCGCCGCTCAAACCGGGCATCATCGATGTGAAGTCTGAAACCCGGCTTTCATAGACAGCTTTTCTTCTTCGTGCGTCTGCTGTGTTGACAATAGCACAGGATGCAACGACGGCAAGAGCTGAAGTGAAAGCGACAGTACGTTTCAGACTTTTACTGAATTTGGTTGTCATCATAAAACCTCCTTGATTGATTTACAGATCGGTCGATCTGTTTTATATATGTAAGAGCGTCAGTATCGCTCAGTACATAACGATGTCTCCGGCAGTAATGCCGTACTCTGTGTCAGCGAGCTCCTTTTTGCTGCTGTTCCATGATGCGATATCAGTAACTGTATATGTAAGCTGTGAGGATATATGCTCTTCGCTTACAGGTCTGAAGACAATATCAGTGAGAAGAGTATCAGAAGTTATATTCTTTGTCGTAACAAAGGATATCAGGATCTTGTGTTCCTCCTGTTTGCAGTTTATAGCAGCATCGCCGTCGGTATTCTCAAACCTGACAAACTCCATAACTGAGGGATCATAGCTGATGCTCAGGTCAAGCACACAGAGTTCAGTATCTCCGCCCACACGGACTGGGACAGTGAATTCCTGTCCGGTGTGAGCGTAAACAGCGTTATTGTAGATAGCATTCTTCCTGCCTCCGATATCAGCGGTTTCAGGGGTAAGGATCAGAATATCGCCACTGGCAGGCTCACCGCCCTCGATCCTGTTCAGAGTCTTCTGCTCCTTCCAACCTGTGAATACAAGCTCTTCGCTCAGGTTTGAAGGACGATTGAGATCGATCTCCTGATGGGTTCCGTATTCCGTTACATATTCTCCCTCCGGAGTATTGATGCTGACGGTGATAGGATCGCCTCCGTCAGGTGCTCTGACCTCAGGCTTCTGTGTAGGTGTTTCACTTACAGCAGAGTCTTCCTCCCCGTCGTTATTTGTCTTGTTATTGTCCGGGGCCTTAGAATCGTCAGGAGTGCAAATATCGTCTGATTCTGACTCATCGGTTGTATCACCGCTGATATCTGATACAACAGCGCTGTTATCAGAGCCGTTACCTGTTTCTTCATGTGTACGTACATTTTTCTTGCCACAGCCGACTGAACCTGCATATATAGCAGCAAGTGTAAAGCAAAGGAGCTGTTTGTTGATTTTCATTTTTAACTTCTCCAATCGTTTGATAATACATATAGTATATAACTAACTTTAATTACTCGCATACCCGATATAAACCTATGGTACGGAATAACCGGATGTTATAATTCCGCCGTAAATGATAGTTTAAGTAAATACGGTAAAAAATGCACACCCTTTTTATTTTAGCAAAACAATATATGAATGTCAAATTAATTATCGTTACAAAATTAATAAATGTCAGAATGAACAAAATATCATAACTGCGAGCTTGAAAGTTGTCAACTATTTCCTTCACCTTTACAAACAGCTGTCATGCTAAATACTATACAAGCCGTAATATCATGCAATCAATTTACAAGCGCAATAAAATAGCACAAATGTGTCGTTACAACATTTATCGTGAATTTGCGAGCAGAATAATAATCTTTATATAATGATCCATGCAAACATTTTAATATAATATGGGAAAGCAGGAGGCAGATATTGAAACTGATCATTCTTTGCATTTTTAAAAACAATTCTATTTTAACAAATACAAAATCAGCAATTAGTGGCCTGTAAATAGTATTGTAAAACGCCGGAAAATGTGCTATAATAGGCATATCAGAGAAGAATCGGAAAGAACCGAAAAAATTTTTTGAGATTTTCTAAGACATCTGCCTTTCTGCATCGTATAATATTATGAAAGGCAAAATTCTCGGGAAAGGAGCCTATCAATCAATGGATAATGGTGCGAGTAGCTACAGCCGTTATCTCGAGGGAGACGATTCCGCTTTTACGGAACTGGTCCGTCTTTACAAGGATGGGCTGACTCTCTACCTCTGCAGTTTTACCAATAATATGCATGACGCCGAAGAGATCATGGAAGATACGTTCTATAAACTCGCTTATAAAAAACCAAGATATACAGCAAAGAGCAGCTTCAAGACTTGGCTATATACCATAGGACGAAATCTTGCAATAGATTATCTGAGAAAGAAGAAACGGCATCCATCTTCATCTATTGATGATTATACTGAGCTTGCCGATAATTCCTGCATTGAGGAAAACTATCTGAAGGAAGAGCAGAAGCTCGCGATACATAAAGCTGTTAACAATCTCCGGACGGATTACCGTCAGGTGATATGTCTGATCTATTTTGAAGATTTCACAAATAACGAAGCGGCAAGGATCATGCGGAGGACCAGCAGACAGCTGACCAACCTTCTGTATCAGGCAAAACAGGCTCTTAAAAAAGAGCTGGAAAAGGAGGGGATCACTTATGCGGGACTATGAAGATGTTGCAAGAGCAGTACTCAGACGCAGAGACGAGCAGCTCGCAAAGGACAAGCATCGAAGGATCATCCTCGTAAAGTCCGGCGCAGCGGCGCTTTCCTTCTGTTTCGCTTGTGCACTTGGTATCGGGGTATGGAAACACGGACAGCCCGGTGATGCTGTCAAGCCTGACCCGTACAGTGGAAATAATCTGATTGGATCAGAAACTACCGACATCAAGGAAACTGACACTGCGTCCCAGGACGAGGAGAATAAGACAGAATATCCCGAAGACAAAACAGATAAGCCTTCAGAAAGGCCGGCAGCAGAGCCGGCATCAACAACGTCGGCTTCGTTCGTTCCGGCAATAACCGGAGCAGCAAGGACAACAGCAGCCGGCAATAATCAATCGTATTCAACGGTGGCAGCTGCGGTGGTATCCGAACCGTCAGGTAAGAAGACGGCCTCCCTACCGTCATCTCCTGCGGTAACGACATCATCTGCTGCCATCCAGTTGATAGAACCTGTGTCCACAGACATCCCCGCCGCCTCTGATGATTCAGGTGAGGCAGCTGACAGAGCAATATCAATGAAGAGGATCACGTCCTTCTTCGCTGCGATTATGACAGCTGCATCAGACGGCGTGGATGATCTGGCACAGATCACACACAGACCTGATATCAAAGCAAATCCATATATCAAAGGAGTCATCGAGTGTGCGTACCGTTATTCCGAGAGATCGGCAGAGACCATAGCTCTTCTTACAGAGGGTACTATAGACGCTGATTTCAATTCAGACGGCAGAACAGATGAGATGGACGGATACCTGCTATATCAGTACGCTATGAGCTGTTCTGATATCCTTCCCGCTGATGTCTCTGATGCTATAAGGAAATACGGTGATATAGACGGCAACGGCATAACTGATTATTCAGATGCAGATATCTTCATGCAGTACATTCTTCTCTATGACGTACCGAGAGAAGAAATGTTCGATTCCTCTTACTATTATGACAAGGTTGTTTCCTATGTGGAAGCAGGCAGAGTGGAATACAAGAAGCTGCTGGATGAAGACTCTTCCTGGTATGAACAGCTTTACGTTGACAGTCTCTATAATTCTGCCGAGAGGATAGGAGCTACCTATTATGTATTTGCCGACAAGGTCGATAAGGGTATATATAACCTGGATTTCGACGGAGACGGTTCATTTACGGTCAGGGACATCGTCTGGTACAAGATAACAGAGGATGTTGCACCCTATCATCTCTATGCGGATCCGGTTACAGGCAAGTATATCATGGGTTATGATCAGAGCCGCGTAGTCGATGTTTCAGACACTGTAAAGGCTCGTGTTGCAGCTGTACATAAGATGAACAACGGCGACTATTCTGAGCGAAGAACTGCTGTTAAGTATTCAGTGGGCGGCTCACTTCAGGATGTTATCAGGTACTATTTTGAAAGTCATGAACTCAATCCGAAGATGCTCAACAACGGTTATTATGACGCACTGATCAGGGGAGCGGCTCCCTATGATGTAGCGAGTCAGATCGTTTCCTATGAAAGATTCATGGGTATGGTGAGCAATGACGCATTTGAGGCATATGTAGCAGGCAACGTTGACCAGATAGCACTTGTAGAGGATATAATTCAGCGTGAAAAGGAACAGACCTACGCTCGTATTATGGAAGGTACGCTGCCTGATCCCGATGTTGACGGCGACGACGATATCGATGTAATGGATTTCAGATATTGCGACATCTTCAACGGAGACAGAGTCTTCCAGAGAACGCAGGATGAGAGTACGCTCCCGCCTGAGATCTACGCATTCTTTGCCACATATCTTGATTATGATTCTGACGGAGAATGCGGTACTGAGCATGACATCAATCTTGCAAAGGATTGTATCGCTGAATTTGTTTACGAATCATTAAGAAACCGCATGAAAAGGGAAAACGGTCAGATAGACGAGGTTGCACTTACAAGCTGCAAGAATGCTCTGGAATCTGATTCCCGAAACGACTCCGCATATATCTGGGGTATGTACGAAGGAATTGATCTTGAGAACGATACCTGCAGGATTAATGCGAAGCTGTACAGGGAGCTCGAGGCTTACAAGTCAGCAGTAGAAGCAGGAACAGCGTCCAGGCCTGATCTGGATATGGACGGTGAGATCACCGGTAATGACCTGCAGATTGCGCAGAATATGTATGGGCACCTGCTAAGTGTAAATATGGCAAATGCAGGTAAGACCGCATTTTCTATCGACTATGATCACAACTGGATCACAGACAGAATATTCGGTAATATAATCACTAATTGCGACTTCAATTTCGACGGCCGCAGCGGAATGATGTATGATATGGATATTGCTGTTCAGTATATCGAAAGTATTCTCAATCAGTAAGGGGAACCTTGAAAAGGTTTTCAGGATATATTATTTCGTTCTTACTAATCCAAAAAGCGCAGTCACAGTCCGTCATAGCACCGGCAGAAGAATTCTTCCGATGAAAGCGTGGTCAGTGAGGACTGTGACAGGCGCAAAGAGTATAACGGGAGAGCTGCTGAAGCTCACCGCATGGCAGATCCCTTGAAATACTATTGACATCAGGTATTGACATCACGAAAAGACAACAGGTATTGACATCATGAACAGACATCATGTAATGACATCACGAAGAGACATCATGTACAGACATCCGAGTCAGACATCAAGAACAGACATCATGCAGAGACATCTCAGTCAGACAACAGGTTAAGACATCACGACAGACAAATGGTTGCGACATAATGTAAGTGACATACTCCAAGGACGATGATATAGTGAATATATATAAAGGACTGCTTCGGCAGTCCTTATTTGTATTGGATATTAAACGACCCCGGATGCAGCATGATACTGCATCCGGGGCTGTTGATTTATGAGTGGAGTTGAAATCTGATAGTCTTACTTTGCATTAGTCTGTGTTTTCTTCGGGAGCCTTACATCTGCGCCCATAGCGATCTTTGTAACAAGTATAAGATCGTTAATTCTTGTGTCGCCTGAGCTGTCAACATCTGACTCCTTGCTGGGTTCTTCACCGTTTATGGACTTAACGAGTTCGCGTCTGCTGATGACAACATCGAAAGCGTCAACTGATAAGTCATGGTTGAGGTCTCCGATAATGTATGTAGGTATCGCAATACCGCCGGCAACTCCATGTACTGTGGTATCGGGTAAATCAGCGGGAGCCTGAGTTGCCTCAACGGGTCCGGTCGGTGCTGGAGCGGCTGCAGCGGATTCCTGTATATCAACGCCGTCTATCTTGATTACGTTTTTGGTTATGTCAGCGCTTCCGCTGCCGCTGTAGCTTGTAACTGAGAAATCGACATAATCCGGATCAACAGGTGAAATACCATATTTCTCCCATGCATAGAAGTGGTCTGCAAGGTTAATTGTTCCTTCGATGTGCGGATCTTCTCCGAGTTTATTCTCTCTGCGCACGCTGTAAATAGTCGAGTAGAAGTAATTATCGGGAGCTTTGTAAAGCTCATAGATACCGTCGTTCAGACCGACAGCACCTAAAGACTCTGAACCCTCAGGCACTTCCCAGTCCTTCCATGCTTCAACAATGAAGTATTCCACATTGAGATTATTGAGCCATCCGTGACCGCCGATAATTGCGGAGCCCTCAGGCTTGAAATCTGCCGCATAATCTATGGTTATGCCCTCGCCGTCATATTTTCTTACAACAGAGCGGGTAAGTCTTTCAGAATTGTAGTACTGAAGGCCTCTGTCGAAATTAGCCATTCCGTCTTTGTCCCAGCTGCACTTGAATTTTCCTCCCTCGCCGAGCTCAAGACTGAATTCGCTTTCTTCAGAAGTTGTCGGGTAGGGAAGAAGATTGAAGTAATATCCGTCTCTTTCGTCAGATGCCATTTCAGTGAATACGGTATCGTTTAGAGTATCCGGGAATTTATATTCCTCACCGGGGTCAAAATCGGGGCCTGTGCCGACAACTTCGGTATTATCATTATCTTCATCAAAGAGATAGTAAACCGAGTTTCTTGTTATATGGATCGTACCGCTTGAGTTTATGCCTTCTGCGGCAAGCATTATCTCGTAGGGGCTGTCGGTGATTATATTGCTTTTCTGCCACTCTCTGAAATGCTCATAAACCGATATAGTTCCCTCGACATAACCGTTCTCGGTGGATCTTTTTTCCCTGCGGATGCTTCTAATAGTAGTAATAGGATTAGGATCATCGAAACTGCCATTGTATCTTTTGTATATGTCATATGTACCGCCGTCAACTTCGATACTTCCGATAAGTTCACCGGCAAATTCAGCGGGATTCTGAGAGCCCCAGTCATCGATGATCATAAATTCTGTTCTCTGCTTATCGAACCATCCGTATGCACCGAGGATGTAATTTCCGTCAGACTCTACCTTTCCCCTGTAATCGATAACAGGTTTGCCGTACATTGCATCTCTGATCTCGATGTCATTCAGATCAGCATCCTTGGCCTTCCTTACGAAGAGATCGCCGGTCATGCACATTGCGTCATTAACATCGTTCCATGTGAAATCGAATGCGCCGCCGAGTTTGAAGTTTGTTTCGATTGATCCCTGTGAATCGTTCCAGTATTGATAGTCGTAAAGGCTGTACATACCGACCTGGTTTACAGAACCTTCAACGGTAACTGCACCGGTGGAGTTCAACTCTTCAGCATTGACCGGTGCCATGATCCCTCCGGTCATCAGCATCGATACAGTAACTGAAACAGCTGCGATTTTCTTGAATAAATTCCTCATAATAAGCCCTCCTGTCATTAAGGCAAATGCCTTTGAATAGTATTGTCTGCCGTATCTTACGGCCTACTATTATTATAGCATATTAAAAATGCAGGATACAAGTAAATAATTGTGCAATATTACGCCATAAACGGCATATTCTGTTCATAAATTGCGGTCGGTTTTTCTGACCGGCTGATACCGTAAATCCGGGTTTTATTCTCCCGTAAGCATTTCATAAGTAACACCATATTTTTCGGCTATATCCCGGGCGTAGGAAAGTCCCGCCGATGGAGCTGAAGTGACTTTGAAAGAACGTTTGCCGCCTTCGCTCAGCATTGTCAGCGGGGAGGCTTTTGATGAATCCGAAATGCTGTTCAGCTTATCGAGCTCGTCCGAAAGCTTATGCATATGGGTATTGTATATCGTTCTTACATTTTTCCTGAGCAGGGCTTTTACCGAATCGCAGGCTATATAGAACCCTTCCTCAAATGAAGTGGTGGAAAAGGTCTCATTAAGAAGAAGGATGCTGTCCTTTGTACACCGGGAATAGATATCTTTGAATCTTACGCATTCCTCGCCGAGCCTTCCAAGATCAAGTGTCTTGTCCTCGTCGGCAGGGAAGTGCGTGTATACGCAGTCGGCCGGACTGTATCTGAAGGATGAAGCCGGAACAAAGATCCCGCCTTGTGCAAGCACGAACATCAGGCCGATCCCCTGCGTCAGAGTAGTTTTGCCTCCTCTGTTTGCTCCGGTAAGAATGTAGACAGTGTGCTCTTTATCGAAATAAAGATCATTGCACACCACTTCATCTGCATTCGTCAGACTGACGGCAAGCTTCAGATTATAGAAGTTCTCCGCCTTCATAGAAATATCACTTTTCTCCAGTACTTCTGCCTCACAGAAGTTGAAACCGCGCTTCTTCTGACCCTCAATGAAGTCTGCAAAACGTATGTAATAGATGAATTCAGGTATGATGCGTGAGATGTTTATGATGGCAATGTTTGCATATTTATTCAGTGTGTCACGAAGTTTCCTTATAAGCTGGCTCAGCATCTTGTTCAGCACCTTGTCAAGGTAGAAGGGTACATTATTTGTGTCATCTCCTTCAACGGAATTGACAACAGTTGACCTGATGCGTCCGTCGATGAGAGGAGTGTTCGTGACCACTGAAAAACCAACGAGTTTCTCTACAAATCCGCTGACGCTGTTTCCTTTCTTACGTTCAACCGGATGATAGTGCATATCACCGTCCCAGTCATTTCCGCTGCTGATTCGATCCTGTGAGGCTATAGCATCGGCGAAATTGCTGACTATACCTGACTTCCTGAATGGCTTGTCATTAACAGATATAAGTCCCATGCTCACTGCTTCAAACCGTGAGTTAACATTAATGCCAAGGGTAACGCTCTGTACAGGAGAAGCTTTCTTTTTCAGTTCGCTGATGTCTTTCTTCATCTCTGCGAAAAGCGCCTCATTGTAAAGCTCGGTGATATAATCCCTGAACCCGATAAGGCCCTCGGATTTTATATCCGCCTCGGTCAGGCAGTCACGCATTTCCTCGACACAACAGATGTAATCGCTGAGTTCATCAAGCCTGTGCATAAGGTGCCAGAAACCGATATTCTCGTCGGTATCCCTGTTCGAGGTAGAAAAGTTCCTGATAAACTCCAGCTTTTCAAACAGCTCAGTCATACGTTTTCTGAGAGAGGGGAGAGAGATGATGTCAGCGAAGATATGCTGCCTGTAGCTTGCGGTATCCTTGTCGGCAGTCATGTAAGTCAGCACTTCCGCTATCATATCCTGTTCCCGTTTATCCCCGGAGAGTTCCTTACAGATAGTGTCGAGGCCAAGGTCGTGGCAGGCGGTATCTGGCAGTTTTCTGAATCCTGACCTGTCGGAGCTCAGAAAAAGCAGGCTGTAACCATTATCATTGCTCATAGCAGTACCTCCTTGCGGATGTTTATTCGTGCATATATTTTAACATGAATACTGCTTTTTGTCAATTGTAAGCAAAGTCACAAATCAGTCATCACTAAGGCTGAAGCGCCGCGAGAGCTGATAAAGGAAATGTATAATATACGCTAATATTCGCAAATATACAAATACAATCTGTAGATTCGTCGGAAACTTTAACAAAATCGTATGTTTATGAATGAACAGAATTCAAAACGTTTACAAAGTTTGTAAATTCTCTTTCATTTTTTTGTAATATGTTGTATAATCATATTGCGGTCAAAAAATCCGCAATTCATTTTGGATATTGGAGGTTTAAAACAATGAAGAATGCAAAAAGAATCATCGCGTCACTTACAGCGGCTGCTGCTATGGGGTCTTGCAGCTTATCTCCGCTCTGTGCTTCAGGTATCATCCCTGAGCTTCCCGCTTTGACTGCGGCTGCAGCAGATGAGCTGGTATACGGGGATTTCAGCTATCAGATAGTTGACGATACCGCAGTAACCATCACTAAGTACAACGGAACAGCCACAGAGGTAACTGTACCGGCTGAGATCGACAAACTCCCCGTTACCATTATCGGCTCAAATGCTTTTGAGTCTGAAAGAGACATCACAAAAGTCGTTCTTCCGTCATCAATAATAAAAGTCGAGACCTATGCTTTCAGGTACTGTAAGTCTCTTGCAAGCATTAATTTCCCCGAAGGACTCGAATCTATCTGCTTTTCAGCCTTTGACGGCACAGCACTTACAGAGGTCACTCTTCCCAAATCCCTTACATGGTGCGACTGCGGACTGAGGATCGATACACTTAAAAAGGTAACATTCGCAGACGGCATTGAGGAGATCCCGCAGAGCTGTCTTGAAAGCGCAAATAATCTTGAAGAGGTAGTTATACCCGATTCTGTAAAGACTATCAGCAATTACGCATTCAGAT
>CAMKMD010000065.1 GCA_946413815.1 uncultured Ruminococcus sp. | reverse complement strand
TCCGGTGGACTGTTTTTGAAGAGGGGACGCCCTGCAAGAGAGGGCGTCCCCTAAATAGATATAGTTTTTTTGAAAAGCTGAAAGGGCTCCTTCGGGAGCCCTTTTTTATCCTGTAGATCCAGTTATCGCAGAAGTCGGGCGGATACCTGTCCTTCCGCATCAATCATTCCCCGCCGCTTTCTGTACTCTCCTCCGTTGCCTCCTCAGTTTCCGGCTCTGTAGGAGGTACATAGGTATCGGGAATGGATGGTCTCTTTCCGCCGTTGGCATAATCCTTGAAGCAGAGGTTCAGGTCCACCCTGCCCTCTATGCCCGGAACATTTCCGTCGCTCGTATACTGCCACATGGCGTAATCGTAGTAGTAGGAAGGCTCATCACCGTACTCCGCAAGCCAGAAATCATACTGCGCTATGCGTGGCAGGTCCAGCTTTCTCATGGCTGTGCTCTTGTTCTGGTATACCATCGGGGTATATCCCGCCGCCTTTATCCTCTCGCAGAAGGCAACGCACATATCCGCCAGCGTCTCAACGGAGACAGTATCCGTGCGGGCGTTGTCATCGAGTATCATCTCCCAGTCGTAAACTATGGGATAGGTCATATCAAGTCCGGCTACGGAATCGAGGACAGCATCCGCCTCCTCTATGGCTTCATCCACCGTAGTCGCCTGTGAGAAGAAGTAAGCGCCTGTCTCAAGTCCGGCTTTCTGTGCGGCAATAATGTTGTCCCGGAAATACTCATCAAGGGTTAGTATGCCTCCGCCGTATGTCCGGAAGCCTGCACGAACAATTGCAAAGCTGATGCCGGATTCCTTTACCTTCACCCAGTCGATATCGCCCTGGTGTCCGGAAATATCTATTCCCGTGAGAGCCGTAAGGTTGTCACCCTCCTTGTATTCGAGCCTGCCTTCCCTGCTGACAAGGCAGGAGGGGTCGAAGCTGCTGACGGGCACATCAGCATATACGGGAACGAATATCTCACCGAGGGTGGAATCGTGGGAGAGTATCTTCTTGCCGACGTACTGATAGAAGGTCTCCTCCTTCTCTATGTATGGGCGGACTCTCACCTCACCGCCGTCGTACATTTCCGCCGAAGCCGGTACGGTCTCCTTCTTCAGGTCATGCACGGATTTCAGAAGGCAGCCGCATATCAGCAGCAGCACGAGTATAAATGTAGTTTCAGCTATGACAGCTATCTTGTATGGTTTCTGCTCCATTTGTCCTGTCTCCTTCTTTCTGCTGCGGTATGATATCTTTCCTCTTGCAGCAGTTGCATATACTATTATACCACAACCTGAGCCGGAGTGCAATAGAAATACTTCCCTGAAAGTCTTTCTTCGCCCCCACTCCTTGACAATCCCCCGCTGTTCTGCTATAATCATAATAAGTGTTTATAGCACAGGAATAATTCTTCGGAAGGAGACGTTTATATGACAGAGCTTGAAAAGAACTGGTTTGAGGAGAAGGAGGCACGCATCCCCCATAATGAGGTGCGTACACGTTTCGCTCCCTCACCTACAGGATATATGCACATCGGCAATCTGAGGACTGCCCTTTACACCTACCTTATCGCACGCCATGCAGGAGGTAAGTTCATCCTCCGCATCGAGGATACCGACCAGAAGCGCCTTGTCAGCGATGCTATCGCCGTTATCAAGCGCACCATGGATTCCTGCGGCCTTGACTATGACGAAGGCCCCGATGTAGGCGGCCCCGTTGCTCCCTACGTACAGACAGAGCGCAGGGATTACTACAAGAAGTACGCAGAGCTCCTCATCGAGAAAGGCCATGCCTACCGCTGCTTCTGCTCCGAGGAGAGACTTGCCTCCCTCCACGAGAGCGATGCCAACGCCAAGTATGACCGCCACTGCCTCTCCCTCTCACCCGAGGAGATACAGCAGAAGCTGGATGCAGGCGAGCCCTATGTTATCCGTCAGCTCATACCCGACGGCTCAACTACCTTCCGCGATCAGGTATACGGTGAGATCACCGTTGACAACTCCGAGCTGGAGGATCAGATCCTCCTCAAGTCCGACGGTCTCCCCACCTACAACTTTGCAAACGTAATAGACGATCATCTCATGGGCATCACCCATGTTGTAAGAGGCAGCGAGTACCTCTCCTCCTCACCGAAGTACAACCTTCTCTATGAGGCCTTCGGCTGGGATATCCCGGAGTACGTACACTGCGCACCCGTTATGTACAACGATCCTGCAACAGGCGAGGTAAGAAAGATGTCCAAGCGCTGCGGAGACCCCTCCTATGAGGATCTCCTTAATCAGGGCTATCTCTCCGCCGCAGTAGTAAACTACGTTGCACTTCTCGGCTGGTCTCCCACAGGCGATATCGCCGAGCAGGAGATATTCTCCATAAAGGACCTCATTGACGCATTCGATATAGGAGCTATATCCAAGTCACCCTCCGCATTCGATACCGAGAAGCTCAACCACTTCAACAGCGTATACATGAAGGCTCTCCCCGCTGAGGAGTTCTGCGCCCTTGCAGAGCCCTTCGTACACAGCGTCCTCCCGGGCGCAGATGTGGCAGAGATCGCCGCACTGGTGCAGTCAAGAGTTACCGTGCTCACAGAGATACCGGATATGATACGCTTCTTCGCAGAGCTGCCGGAGTACGGCACTGAGCTATTCTGCAACAAGAAGAACAAGCTGGACGAGGCACAGTCCGCAAAGATACTCGCAGACCTGAAGCCGCTCCTTGAGGGCGTTTCCGGCTGGAACGCAGAGAGCATCCACGATGCCGTTTATGCCTATGCTGAAAAGGCAGCAGAGGAAGAGGGCGTGAAGCTGAACAAGGTGCTCGGCAAGGTGATGTGGCCGCTCCGTATCGCAGTTTCAGGACAGAGCGTAACTCCCGGAGGAGCTCTTGAGATATGCTCCATCCTCGGTAAGGACGAGACAATGCGCCGCATCGGCGTGGCTATGGAGAAGCTGGCATAAACAAATAATATCAGAACCTGTGCGGACGGATGCTGGCATCCGCTCCTGCACACGGTTAACCCTGCCATCTGTAGGGGCGATGCCTGCGTCGCCCCGCCGATCAGCAGCAGGGCTGACATACCCGGGGGCGCACCAACGTGCGCCCTTTACAACACCCGGAGGTAATATGAACAAGACCATACTTATCATAGAGGACGATCAGGAGATAAACGATATGCTCCGCATACTCCTCCGTCAGAACGGCTATGAGACCATAAGCGCCTATTCCGGTACGGAAGGTCTCCTTGTCCATTCCGATACCGTTGACCTTATCCTCCTTGACCTCATGCTCCCCAGCAGGAGCGGTGAGGATATCATCCGCGATCTCAGGGAGAAGCACAGCGTCCCCGTCATAGTCATGAGCGCCATTCACGATATCAGCAAGAAGGTTGATCTCTTCGCACTGGGCGCTGACGACTACGTTACCAAGCCCTTCCACAATGAGGAGCTCCTTGCACGCATAGCCGCAAGACTGCGCACCGCACCGGACAGCTCCGCTTCCGCCGAAAGGCTGTCCTACGGGAATATCACCCTTGACTGCGGAGACTTCACTGTCTCCTGCGGCGATAAAAGCGCCGAGCTCTCGCGGTATGAGTTCCTGCTGCTGAAAATGCTCATGGAGAACCCCTCACGCACCTGCACCAAGAGCATGATATACGATACGGTGTGGGACTATGAGAACTCCGCCGATGACAATACCCTCAACGTACATATCAGCAAGCTGAGGAAGAAGCTGAAGGAGCTCGATCCCGATACGGAGTACATCGAGACCGTATGGGGCATAGGCTACCGCCTGAAGAAACATTCCTGAATATGCGCTCAGAAACATTTCAGACTTTTTTAAGGATTGGTTTAAGTGTTTTTTCATACTTGTCTGATATAATGGAATCATCAAAGGAAGACAAGGAGGCGCATAGAAATGCGTGAAACTATTGTAAAAACCACAGCGCTGACAAAGCGCTACAGGAAATTCACTGCTCTTGACAGTGTGGATATGACAGTCTGCAGCGGCGATATCTACGGTCTCATCGGCCGCAACGGCGCCGGCAAGACCACATTCATGAAGATCATAACCGATCTTACCGACCAGACCTCCGGAGAGTATGAACTCTTCGGAAAGAAGAGCTCTGATACCGCAGGCGAAAAGCGCCGCATCGGATGCCTTATTGAGAACCCCGCATTCTTCGGGAATATGACAGCCTGGCAGAACCTCAGGTACTACTGCTATCAGAAGGGCATAACAGACTTAAAGCAGATAGACAAAGCTCTGGAGCTCGTTTCCCTCACAGATGCCCGCAACAAGAAATTCCGCAAATTCTCACTCGGTATGAAGCAGCGTCTCGGCATTGCCTTTGCACTGCTTGACAACCCCGACCTCGTTATCCTCGATGAGCCTATCAACGGACTTGATCCCATAGGCATCAGCGAGCTGAGAGAGACCTTCCTCAGGCTCAACAAGGAGCACGGCATAACCTTCATAATATCCAGCCATATCCTTTCGGAGCTCTACGCCGTAGCCAACAGATTCATGTTCCTCAACAACGGCAGAATGCTCAAAGAGATATCCAAGGAGGAGCTCGACCTTGAATGCAGCCGCTGCACAGTCGTAAAGACCTCTGATACAAAGCACGCCGTCACAGTCCTTGAAAATGAGCTGAACCTGAACAGCTACAAGGTCATCGACAACAGCGAGATACGCATCTACTCAACAGAAGCAGCACCTGATGTCATCAATCAGAAGCTCGTCAGCGCAGGAGTTCCTGTATCGGGCATATTTGAATCAGGCGTATCACTGGAGGACTATTTCAAGACACTTATCGGGGAGGTATCGGAATGATCAATATTATCAGAGCGGAGCTCTACCGCCTTTCAAAGAGCAAGGGATTATATGTCTGCCTTTTCTTATTGATCCTGACCTACGTTATTGCTGTTGCGGCAAAAACACCGGGCGGCATAACCCTCGGAGCAATGGTGGCTTTCGATCAGTCAGCAGATGTGAAGCTCGATATCAATCAGGTCTCCTTCAACCTCACCTACTATTTCGCATTCATCGGTCTTGTGTTCTCAGCCATATCAGTTGAGTTCAGCGAGAAGACCGTCAAGAATACGCTCTCCTCCGTTACCGGCAAGAACGGATACTTCATAGCAAAGTTCACAGGCACTGTTGTATTCGGCATCATCATCTACCTCGCTATGCACCTTCTTTTCTATGTATCCAACCGCCTTATCAACGGCACTGAGTACAGCTCCGCCTTCGGAGACTTTGCACTTGCCGTTGCAAAGCAGCTGCCGCTGATGATAGCCTTTCTCTCTCTCTTCTCCTTCCTTGCATTCTATCTCCGCAAGGGAGCTCTCTTCAACACAGTTGCAATCGGAGGGCCAATATTCTACATAACTGTCGCACTCACCCTCTTTGCTATCAACAGCACTCAGAAGTTTGCTGAAAAGCTGCTTGAAAACGAGCTCGGATATATGCTTGGCAAGATAGTCCTCGACTGCAGCAGTGAATTCATGACCAGATGCTACGCTGTATGCGCATCCATAACCGTATTATCATTCTTCCTCGGCTGGCTCAGCTTCAGAAAGAGGGAGATCGCATAAAAGAAAGGAGCAATGCCAATGACAGCCGCTATTATAATACTTGCCGTACTGGCGGCTGCATTGCTGCTCGTATGTATCCTCCAGCATCTTGAGGTGAGGAATATCACCCTTGAACTCAGGGCGCTGAAGGAAAAGAACACCAACAGCCTTGTCCATTCATCCACAGGTACTGCTGACAGGCTGATAACAGAGATAAACGGCTTGCTGAAGGAGATCCGCAGCAGCCGTATCTCCTATGAGAGAAAAAGCCATGCACTGGAGCAGATGATGACCAATATCTCTCATGACCTCCGCACGCCCCTCACCTCCGCCCTCGGCTATATCAATATCATACAGCATTCCGATATATCCGGAGAGGAAAAGGAAAGGGAGCTCGCCATCATCGAGAAGAGGCTGCTCCGCCTTGAAGAGCTCCTGGATTCCTTCTTCGAGCTCTCAAAGATGATATCCGGCGGCAGCAAGCCGAAGAAGGATGTGCTGAACCTTGTATCTGTGCTGGAGGAAGCCGTCGTCCATTACTACGACGACTATACAGCCGCCGGCAGACAGGTCATGCTCGACAGTCCTGTACACCGTCTGAAAATATGCTCTGACAGCGGACTGCTCATGCGGATCTTCGACAATCTTATCAACAATGCACTGAAGCACGGCACAGGCGATCTTTCCTTAAAGGTCATACCCGGAGAGACAGTGAGCATTGTTTTCCGCAACGGCATCGGCACTCCGGCACCCGATCTCTCTCACGTCTTCGATGAGTTCTACACCACCGATATCTCCCGCACCAAGGGCAATACCGGTCTCGGTCTCGCCATAGCCAAGCAGTTCACGGAAATGCTCGGCGGAAGCGTGTCAGCCTCCAGGGACGGCGATGATTTCATAATGACAGTAAAGCTCCCCGCACAGGAGGAGCAGAAATAAGCCCGCAGGCATCTTACCTGCGGGCTTTGTGTTTTAAGCTGTTATATTATCATTCAAAATCTGATATGCAGCCGATGAAGGCGGGGATATCGTTCTCGTCAACTATCATGTATACAAAAGGTCTGTCGAGATAGATGTCGATAATTCTCTGCGTAAGCATACCGCCTCCGCCCATCATTACAACAGTAGCTGCTGCTGCCTTCACACCCTTCTCTGTCAGCTCAATGTTCGTCTTCTGGAGCACCTTGCTGATATAGAGATTCAGGGGAGGAGTTACCTCACCCATCTTTGAAAAATCTGCTGTCTCAGGAGAAAACGCCTTGTTCATTCCGAGAGATACAAGGATATCCTTGAGGTTGCAGCTGTATTCGTATCTGAACTTCGGGATCATTGTGGATACAATGACGTTTTCCATATCGCCGGGAGTTTTCAGTTGCGCCGCGAGCTTTTCAGGATCGATGGAACTGATATAGTCTTCAAGGCTGATACCCTCATCCGGGAGGATCCCGACAAACTTGTATCCGCCGACAAAATCCTTTTTGAATGCAAGTGCATTGTCAAGCTCGTAGTAATTGTCGGAATGCTCGCAAAGCGAATCGATATGTCTTTTCTCACCCTTTGCATTCGTGAATTCACTCTCACCGGGATAACTGTATGGCTCCTTCCAGTCGGCTTCAAAGTAGAGGGCATTGATAAGAGCCATGCAGAGCTGCGGATCATCAAATATCTTCGGATCATCGAGAAGCTTCGGGATCATGCCGTTGGTCTTTCCGTCCACCCAGCTGTTTATATCCTTTACCGTGCTCTCATCAAAGGCAGCCTTGTATATCTCAGACTCGAAGTACTGCTTGTTCTTCTCAAGGAAGCTGTCATGCACCTTCAGCCAGTCGCAGTCACGGAACCAGATGGAATTGGCTATATCAACCTTCGCCTTTTTCTCATGTGGCTGATGCTGCATGAACCAGGAGAAGTACTCATTGAGATCATCGAGAGATATGCCGTTCCCGAGAAGCTTTTCCATCTCTTCAAGGGTCTCGCTGTCCGCGCCGTTGGCCGTCATAGTGAGAGCTGCCGAAGCAGAGAGCGGAGAAATGAGTATCTGGGCATCAGCACTGGTATCTATCTGCTGGAGCATTTTTATACCAAGGTTCATCTGAGATGCGGCAAAGTCATCTGTCGTCTTCTTTCCGTCTGATCTTACCGCAGCTACTGTATCGTCAAGGCGGACGCTTCCGATAGCCGGGGGAGCATTGAATCTGTCCTGCGCGCCGAGAAGATATGCACTCAGTTGGATGAGATCATCCTCCGTCACCTCACCTTCTCCTGTAACATCGGAGTTGGCCTTCTGGTCTTCATTCAGCTTTTCGTCAACGCCTTCTGCAAGAGCCTCACGGAGAAGGATCATGTCATAGGTATCTATAATGCCGTCATCGCTGACATCTCCGATATAATGCGTTCCGACGGCCCTGACGCACTTTACGGCGGCCACCTTTGAGAGCCTCTCAAGGATCGCGCTCTCGTCGGTATAACCCTCTGCAGCGAAATCCCTGTTTGTGATGAAAGTCACATCGAGGACCGACCACCTCTGGAATTCGGAAAACATGGTATAGGCATCCCGTCGGTACTGAAGCAAATCACCGGTAAAGCACATACCGGGATCTACGGAGATAATTCTTCTCCCTATGGGCGATTCCAGATATATCGAATCAGCCTCGGTCATATCGTCGCCTGCTGCGGTTTTAAATTCCAGTATATCCATGCCGTTGTAGTGAACTCCGTGGAGCGTTACTTCATACTGCGGCATGGTGTTGTACTCTGTCATTTCATCTGCTGCTGATACCTCTCCGGTTTCTCCGGCAGCACAGGACAGCGGTACCGAAGGGAATAAGGCCCCTGCAAGTACGGCTGATGCAAGCAGCCCTGACAGTAGCCTTAACGGATTTCTTTTTCGTTTCATATCATTTACCCCTTTCATGGTAATATTCAGTCTCGCCACGAATCAATGTCATATACAGCGCTGCTCATGCAATGCACTTCAGAAGCTGTACTGCTTAAATAATAGCACGTATGGCAAATAAAGTCAACGAAATACAGGCATAATTCACAGTTCGTCTTAAATTAATGTCACAACGCACAATACACCGTCTCCGGATTTGTGACATAATACAACAAAGAGAAGCCCGCAGGCATCTTACCTGCGGGCTTTTGTCATTCGTATGCGGTTTTACTTTTCGAGGTCGGATATGCAGCCGATGAAGGCAGGGATATCGTTCTCGTCAACGATCATGTATACGAAGGGTCTGTTGAGATAGATATCGATGTATCTCGGAGGATTGGGATCCGGAGCAGCACCTGCGGCAGCCATCATTACAGCTGTTGCAGCAGCAGCCTTTGTGCCCTTTTCTGTAAGCTCGATATTCGTCTTCTGTATAACATCCTTGATATAGAGCTTGTAGCCCTCTATATTAACTTTGCCCATCTTGGAGAAATCGGCAGTGCTGTAGTCCCACTGACTCTTCATACCAAGAGCCTTGAGAGTCTCATTCATGGAGCAGTCGTACTTGTAGCTGAACTTGGGTATCATTGTAGATACGATGGTATTATCCATATCGCCGGGAGTTCTCAGCTGTGATGCGAGCTTCTCCGGATCGATGGATGCGATGTAATCGTCAAGGCTCATTCCCTCATCGGGGAGGATGCCTACGAACTGATAGCCGCCCACATAGGGCTTCTTGAATGCAAGTGCGTTGTCAAGCTCGTAGTAGTTGTCTGAGCCTGCCCACAGTCCTTTAACTGTCTTCTTCTCGCCGGATGCGTTTGTGAAGGTCGTATCACTTGAATCTCTGTACGGGTTCTTCCAGTCAGCCTCAAAGAAGAGGGTGTTGATAAGAGTCATGCAGGAGTAAGGATCTTTATCAAATATATCAGGTTCATCGAGAAGCTTCGGGATCATGCCGTCAGTCTTCTGGTTTACCCAGCTGTTGATATCATTTACAGTAGTTGAATTATATGGAGACTTGTAGATCTCGGATTCAAAGTATTTCTTGTTCTTCTCAAGGAAGCTGTCATATACCTCCAGCCAGTCACAGTCTCTGAACCAGATGGAGTTTGCGATCTCCACCTTAGCCTTATTTTCATTGGGAAGGTTCTGCATGAACCACGAGAAGTACTCGTTGAGATCATCAAGGGAGAGACCGTTGCCCAGCACCTTCTCCATCTCTTCAAGTGTCTCTGTGTCCGCACCGTTGGCAGTCATAGTAAGAGCTGCTGCTGCGGAGAGAGGAGATATGAGCATCTTATCTTTCTTGGATTCTTCTCTCTGATTAAGATCCTGAAGAAGCCTGATGCCGAGATTGATCTGTGAAGCGGCAAACTCCTCAGTGGGCTTCTTGCCGTCTGATCTTATGGCACTTACTGTGTTATCAAGACGGATGCTTCCGATAGCGGAAGGAGAGTTGAAGCTTGACTCTGCTCCGAGAAGATAAGCGCTAAGCTCGCTGAGATCGTCTTCTGTGACCTTGCCGTCGCCTGTAATGTCGGAGTTCTTCTTCTGCTCTGCATCAAGCGTATTGTCAACACCGTTTGTGAGGGCTTCACGGAGAAGTATCATATCATAGGTATCGATTCCGCTGTCATCATTGACATCTCCGATGATATGTGTACCGGGGATCCTTACGCACTTTACGGCTGCAACCTCGGTTACCTCGTCAAGGAACTCCTCTTCACTGTATCCGGAATAATCACGGTCTGTGATAAAGGTAACGTCAACATAGTTGTTCTCCTGGAATTCGGAGAAGAGATTGTAGGCGTCCTGACGGTATGGAGCACCCGGCCCGTCAAAGCAAAGGCCCGGTATAATGGAGATACCGTTTTTGCGGCGTCCGTAACTGTAGTAATCAAGATGCTTTGTTAGATATACCGCATCAGCCTCATAACATTGACCTGAAGAATCGTAATCACGCCATTCATCCACACCCTGATAGATGACGTTGTGCAGTGTCACCTCATACTGCGGCTTTCCGCTGTAGCTGTATCCCTTTTCCTCCTCTGATACCCCGGGGATATCTTCGGCAGCAAATGATACAGGAAGCGCAGGGCATACTGCTCCTGCGAGTACGGCTGATGCAAGGATACCAGACAGCAGCCTGAACGGATGTTTTCTTATTTTCATGTTTTTCTACCCCTTTCATGGTAAATTGTTGTCCCACCACGAACTCATGTCACGTCATGCCCGCCGGCATCATGATTCCCGGTCTGTTGTAATACACTCCACGAGCTGTTGTGGAGCTGCAGCATATAGCTTGCTGATTAAATCATATCACACCACACAATCAAAGTCAACGAGATATAGGCATTATTCACAAATTCTCTAATATAATTATCATAATGCACAATTCAGGCAGTGCTGATTTGTCAGAAACTACCATGAAAAGCCCGCAGACACAAGATCATCGGTATGAATTTTTCATGCCGTCATGGAAAAGCGGTATCGATAATGCCACAGCAAAAAGAAAAGCAGCGCTCCGGATGGCCGTAGCCGCCCAGGAAGCGCTGCTCCAGAGGAGTCAGACAACATTGTATCTCATAAGATACTCATCATAGCCCTTGCTTGTGAGACCTATGATACGATAATCCTTCTTCTGTGCAACATAGAGGATCTTGATGATATCCCTTGCCACAAGGATATGTATGGCACTCAGGATAGCCTCTCTCGGACAGTTTTCGGATTCAAGCTTCTCAAATATGTCCTTCAGCCATATATTCTTTGTTTCGTCTTCAGTTTCAATAGTAATGACATCACTTGGTATAATATGGTCACCTTCCTTGAAATGAAGATTCTTGAATGTATAGTCAAGGATATTCCAGTAGCAGTCTTTGTTAAGTATCATAAATAAACACCCCTTTCAAAGACATTATAACGTAAAAAAATATAAAAATCAATAGAATTCAAAAAAATTTACAAAAAACACAAAAACATCCTCCATTGACTGTGCAAATATACCAAAGAGAACATCACATGGATATTCCTCCGCTTTCTGCACGTATCATCCTGTATTCATCTCCTGCAGATGCCGGTACAATAAACGGTGCAGAGGTACAGCGGGCCCTATTCCAGCTCCCACCCGTTATCGCCGTGGTATATCATAAGTCTTGTCATACCGCCGTCAATGCAGATATTCTCGCCTGTGATGAAGCCTGCCTTGTCGGAGCAGAGGAACAGCACCATATTTGCGATATCCATCGGGTTTCCCACACGGCCGCAGGGCTGCTGATATGCATCGGGGCCTTCGTAGACCCTGTATGACGTATCTATCCAGCCGGGTGAAACAGAGTTCACTCGCACCTTCCCTGCAAGGCTTACTGCCAACGCGTGCGTGAGTGCAGCTATGCCGCCCTTTGCTGCTGTATAGCTCTCCGTCTGCGGCTGACTCATGCGGTCGCGGGATGATGAGATATTAATGATGCTGCCGCCCTTATTGAAGTGCGGAGCGAACAGCTTCGACAGGTAGAAGGGAGCAGTCACTCCAACAGAGAGGGCGTACTGGAACTCCTCATAGCTGCATTCATCTATCCCCTTCATCAGCGGGAGGGCGTTATTGATAAGGAAATCGATACTCCCCTGCTCTGCTATCACCTTGTCCGCAAAGGCCTCAAGGACAGCCTTGTCGGAAATATCGCCGACGAAGTGACTTCCCTCCGCCTTGTCTATGACGTATACTGCCGCACCGTTCCTGCGGAACTCATCGGCTATACATTTGCCTATACCGTTTGCACCGCCTGTTACTACGGCTACTTTGTTTCTGAACATATCACCTGCTCCTTTTAATCAGTTCATATCGGAAACAGTACAAAACTGTTTCTTTCCATCTGAGGTATTCTTTGCTGCTTTTTCAATAAGTCGCTTTATCGTACTGTGAACGACCTTATCCCTACTTATGATAAAATAGTCTCTGACTGAAAACCTGCGGAATGTAACAACCTGTATCAGTTCTCGCTGTGCTCCGGCTTTGCTGCAAAGCTTTTCTATGATATCATTGAAATACATCTCTTCCCTTTTGCGGCTGCGATGGTTATAAATGATCACTGTTTTATTCTCTTCAAGATAATCCCTGACCTCGCTGTAATAGGTATACTTCACGCTCTTAGGAGATCCTGGTTTTACTGAATCGCAAAGAAGGCCGTTATCAGGATCAAGGAAAACAATATCACACTTCCTCAGCTTTTTCAGCGCAGCTCTGTGCCAGTTTTCACGCTCCTCCCTGCCCCGCGGAACAGTCTTATTATAGTAAACCGCATTGTTAATGAGTTTCAGTTCTTCAAGCATCCGAATAGAATGCTTTTCCTTTAAAGCACTGAGCGCCTTGGCAATATCGGGATCGAAGTCTTCTACGCCGGTAAAATCCCGGTACTTTCCGTCATCCTGCCTGAATCCACCGTTTTTATCGCGCTCAAAATCAAGCTCACCCGGATCGTACCAGTTTATACCAATACTGAACTCTTCTGACAATCGTTTCAGAAGCCCGAGCTTTCCATAATCACCGATATCGCCTGCATATCTGTCCTGAATTGCTTACCTCCTATTCTCTCTGCGATCCCGAACCGGCGTGCAATCCTCCCGCACACCTGCTCCCGGATATCTTTTCAATTTTCCTCTCTGAAAAGTGTGAAGTCAGCCTTCAGCCTGCCCGTCATAGCTGCCTTCCTCAATGATGACGCTGCCGTCTTCGGGCAGTTCATTTACCTCTGTTTCTGCCGGATGAGGATGCTCCCACATTTCATAGCTGTCGTTCATCAGCGTCCCTTTAGGGATGGCTGCCATATAACAGAAACCGTCCATGACATCACAGACTACATCGTTCTCGTCAGGCCATTTGCTCTGCTCGTTATTCACAAAGCACAGAACCTTCTCGTCAACAAGCAGCGCACCGGCATGAAGATCGTATCCGCTGCTGCATACCTCGTCATACTCTATGACATAGGTATAATCGGATATGGGGTATTCCTCCGCCATTCTGTTGAAGGGCTCAGCGATTCTTGTATTGTAATACCACTGCTGTTCCCGGTTCAGATCCTCGGGCGGGAGTGAAAGCCCGTACCGTTCAAGGGCAATATCAAGCTCCTCCTGTGAATCGATGATGAGGCGTTCGGGGTGATCGCCCGACAAATAACCACAGCAGAAACTATCAAGATAAATGTCTCCGGCAGTCAGCAGCTTTGCATTCTCGCTGTACCGGCTCATGTCTATATAAAGCTCATAGCCGGATAAGTCACGGGGTCTTTCGCAGGTATATTCTGTTGCGGGCTCTGTCTGTGTCTGAGCTGAAGGCTGTGTCTCAGCAGCAGGCGCTGCCGTATCTGTATCGCTTACGTAAGTGCCGCAGGAAGTAAGGAGTATCCCGGCAGCCGCAAGTATCATCATAGTTTTTTTCATAATGATCATCCTTTCGTCAGGCAGTTACGCCATAGTTATCTGTATATAAAGTGTCATCTATCGTCTGTATTGTTGCACCGGACTCAGATTTCCGCAAATCACACAAACCGGATGCAGTATTTCAGTGCAATATGCCAATAGCATTCGCTTCTGCGTAATGTCTAACGGAGATGCCATATAACAGTAACCGCTGCCGCCCCTCCCTTGACGCAGTAATGGAGAAATGATATAATGAAAGCAAAAGTATGCGGTCTGAAAGCCGCATCATTACGGAGGAATGACTATGGATATCAGAGTTATAAGAGCAACCGAGACATGGCAGCAGGCCGGCGCTTACTATGTGCGCATACAGGGTATGGCGAGACAGCACGGCATAACTCTCCGCCGTGAGTTTGACGAGCACGATACTCCGGATACAAAGTACATAGTCCTGACCGATGACGAATTCCCGGTGGCGACCTGCCGTTTCTATCCTCTTGAAGACGGAGCAGCCATGATAGGAAGAGTTGTAGTGCTGCCGGAATACCGCGGCAGAGGGCTCGGTCAGAGAGCCGTCACGGAAGCCGAAAGCTGGCTGCGTGAGCTCGGCTGTACTAAGGCTGTTGTGGAAAGCCGCGATGTGGCAGTCGGTTTCTATGAAAAGCTGGGCTACACCATAACTGACGGCAGCATCATACACGGAGATACATTTGACTGTATCAGGATGGAGAAGGAACTATAAGAACGTTAAGGGGTGAGATGATGATAGAGATCAGGAAAGTTTCCAGACGTGCCGAGGATTATCCCTCCGGGGAGGAGTTTGACAAGGCCTATGAGGCGTCTGTTGTCAGGAGCTATGATGACTTCCTTGAAGACGGCCACAGCTGGGTATGGTGCCTTGTAGGAAATATAGTGAAGGAGCACGAATACGGTGAAGAGCATGAGATAAGACGAGGCACCAAAGCCTTCCCGCCCGGCGCTAAAGTCTGTATCACCTACGGACACTCCGGAGTTGTGCCCCATATGCTCCGTGTCATCGGGGTGCCGAGACACAGCAGGTCTCACATCGAGAAGCTTGTACGGGAAGATCGTATCGGGAATCTCAGGATGCAGAAGGTATACAGTCCGGCATTGCTGAAGCGTATGTGCAGCTCAGAATACTGCTGGTGGGGCGATCTTGACGATGACAGAGACGAGATCATCCGGTATATCGTACGCAGGGATCCGGAGGCGGGTGCGAGGATGAAAGAGAAATACGGAACACTGTGATGACAGCCCCTTGCGGGCTGTTTTTTTCTGTCATTTTATTATAACATATCCGGCAGTACTATTACAAGGCTTTCCCCTTCTTCATCATTGCCGGTCATGATCTGAAATTTAGTTTGGATATTCTAACATATATTTGCTCCGGCTTTGTCAACTTATAGCGTTAGTATTTACAAATATTATAAATACCCCTTGACAAATCTCATGAAGTGTGATAACATATGAATAGACATTCAAATGTTCGTATGAACCTGTGGTATCATCATATGAATCAAACTGTGTTCTGATGACATCTGAATGACCGTGATATGCGGACCATCAAGACTCAGACAAAAGGGGTAATTATTATGAGCAATGAAGAGAGAACATTTCTTACAGTCAACGGACTGAAAAAGAGCTTCGGCAGCGGTGACACCAGACAGGAGGTCCTCAGGGGGTTAGATTTCACTGTCGCTAAGGGCGAATTCTGTGTCCTTCTCGGTCCATCCGGTTCGGGCAAATCCACCCTGCTGAACATACTCGGCGGTATAGACAGCGCCGACGAGGGAGAGATAATCATAAGCGGCGACAAGCTGGCCGAGATGAACGAGAAGAGCCTTACACGCTACAGGCGTAAGCACCTCGGTTATGTCTTCCAGATGTACAACCTGATACCCAACCTCAACGTAAAGGAGAATATCGAGACAGGTGCCTACCTTTCCGATGCTCCCCTCGATATCGATGAACTGCTGAAGATACTCGGTCTCTACGAGCACCGCCACAAGCTGCCGAATCAGCTTTCCGGCGGACAGCAGCAGCGTGTATCCATCGGGCGTGCCATCGTCAAGAATCCCGATATCCTCCTGTGCGATGAACCTACGGGCGCACTCGACTACAAGACCTCCAAGGAGATACTGCGCCTTATCGAGGAGGTTAACCGGAAGTACGGCAATACTATAATCATGGTTACACATAACGAGGCTATCAGGCAGATGGCCGACCATATCATAAAGCTCCGCGACGGCATGATAAGACACGATATCATCAATACCGAAAAGCTTACTGCCGACGAGATAGAGTGGTAAGGGGGCGGCATCATGGAGAAGGAACGCATCTCATCCGGCAGACGTCCCGGTAACCCCCTGCGCAGGCGTGTCTGGAAGGATATGCTCCGCGACTGGAAACGCTATCTTATGATATGCCTTATGCTGGTGGTGACCATCGGCTTCGTTTCGGGTATGTACGTTACCAACAACAGTATGCTGCACTCCCTTGACAGCGGCGTAAGGACACTCAGGCGTGAGAACGGCCATTTCCGTCTCTCGGAAGAGGCTGATGAAGATACCCTCAGGGCTATAGAGACCGGCACACTCGCAGACGTGCCGGAGGTCCTCCGTGAAAGGGCATATAAGGAAGCGGAGGACGAGGTACGCAGGGCAGTTGACGAGGCTGTGGAAGAGAAGGTCAGGACGCAGGTCGAAGAGGCTATAAGGGCTCAGACCGAAGCCGCAGTCGGGGAACAGCTGATGCAGGCCGAAAAAGCAGGAAAAAAGATCTCCGATGCTGAACGCACAGAAATGACAGACAGCGCAGTCGAGGCCGCCATGAAGGAGAATTATGACAAGGCGGTCGCCGAAGCTCTTGATGAGGCCATGAAGTCAGAGGACTACGAAAAGGCCTTCAGCGAAGCCATGGACGAGGCGAAGAAGGAGATAGACAAGGAGATCGATGAGAAGTATACAGAGCTCTCCGAACACTACGGCCTTGATAAGAAGAATTCTCCTGTCCCTGTGAGCGTTTATGCCAATCACTATAAGGATACCGCAGAGTCACTCCCCACGGACAGCAACTATACAGGAACGATACGCGTATACAACGAGCGCCGGGATATAGACCTTTACGACATCCTCAGCGGACGCGCGCCTGAGAACGGAAACGAGATAATAATAGACCGTATGCACGCCGACAACGCCGGTATAAAGCCAGGCGACACCATCATGGCCGGCAATGCGGAGTTCGAAGTCGTCGGCCTTGCATTCTTTGCGGATTACAGCGCACTCTACGAAAGCAATACCGATACCATGTTCGATGCTCTTACCTTCGATGTGGGCATGACTACTGAGGAGGGCTTTGAACGCATAAGCGCCGGCATCTGTGCAAACTACGCCTTTGTCTACAACAGTATCCCCGCCGACAGGTACGAAGAGAAGGAGATGTCAGAGCAGTTCCTCAGGGCGCTCATCACACAGACTGCCGTCTCGGACAAGGAAGGCCTCGAGATAGAGGACTATGTCCCCGCCTACGCAAATCAGGCGCTTACCTTTGCAGAGAACGATATCGGACACGACAAGGCTATGGCGAGCGTGCTGCTCTACATCCTCAACGCAGTTCTTGCCTTTATCTTTGCCGTCACTATAAGCACGACACTTGAAAAGGAGTCCTCTGTCATCGGCACTCTCAGGGCATCCGGATATTCAAGAGGAGAGATGCTGCGCTACTACATGAGCGCACCTCTGGTGATAGTCGTTATCGCCTCAGTCATCGGAAATGTGCTCGGCTATACCTTCTTCAGGAATGTCGTTGCGGATATGTACTACAACACCTACAGCCTGCCTAAGTATGTACCGGTATGGACTCCCGAGGCATTCATAAGGACGACTGTTATCCCCTTCCTGATGATGCTCGTTATAAACTTCGTTGTCATCAGTAAGACTCTCAGACTTTCACCTCTGAGATTCCTGCGCCATGACCTGAAAAAGAACAGAAGGAAGAAGGCAATAAGGCTGCCGAAATGGAGGTTCTTCTCCCGATTCAGGGCAAGAGTATTCCTCCAGAATATCCCCAACTACATCATGCTCTTTGTGGGAGTATCCTTCGTAATGCTCCTCACCTCCATGGCTGTCGGTCTGCCGGAAACTCTTGGCTACTATCAGCGCACCATGCCGGATATGGTATTCGCAGAGGAACAGCTGATACTCACTTCCCCCGAGGACGAGGACGGCAATACCATCACTACATCAAACGATAATGCCGAGCGTTTCTCGGTGACTTCCCTCGAAAGAAAATCGGATAAATACAGCGAGGAAATTACAGTATACGGCATCGAGGAAAACAGCCGCTATGTGAACCTCGGCAGCGGCGGCATTTACATCTCAAAGGCCTACGCAGACAAGTACGGCGTGAAGGCGGGAGACAGCATCACTCTCTCGGAGAAATACGAACACAAGGACTACACCTGGAAGGTAACGGATATCTATGACTACAGCGCATCCGTCTCTGTATTCATGAACGAGGAGAAGTTCAACCAGGTCTTTGACAGGGACGAGGGAGACTTCAGCGGATATATGTCATCGAACATGATAACCGATATCGACAGCAAGTATATCGCCAAGGAGATAACCTCTCAGGATATGATAAAGGTCGCAGACCAGCTCGACCATTCAATGGGCGCTTATATGAAGTATTTCCAGTATATATGCTTCATCATAGCCGCAATACTCCTCTTCCTCCTGACAAAGATAATCATCGAGAAGAACGAGCGCTCCATCTCCATGACAAAGATACTCGGCTATGAAAACGGTGAGATAGCTTCTGTATACCTTATCCCGACAGCAATAGTTGTGCTCCTGACCGAGTTCGCGGCCATGTTCCTCGGCTATAAGCTGATGGCAGTTTTCTGGAAGCTGATGATGAAGCAGATGAGCGGATGGTTCGCCTTTGTGATGCCGGTATCAGGCTTCGTGAAGGAATTCCTCCTCGTATTCGCAGCATATGCAGTAATAACACTGCTTGATTTCAGACGTATCAGAAGGATACCCAAGGTGCTTGCGCTGAAGAATGTTGAATAAAAACGGAGACCCATGCGATTTGTTCCGCATGGGTCTCTTTGTATCATTATCGTATGCGCAGTGACCGTTGTCACAGCCGGGCATATTTTCACAGCAGAACGCCCCCGATACCGGGGGCGCTGTTATCATGCAAAATAGTTCTTTGCTGATGT
>CAMKMD010000064.1 GCA_946413815.1 uncultured Ruminococcus sp. | reverse complement strand
GCCCTGCAAGAGAGGGCGTCCCCTTAATTGATATAGGTTTTTTGACAGACTGAACGGCTCCCGGAAAGGGAGCCGTTATTGTTTATTCAGTCGTAGCAGTTGTCTTTGTCTCTGCCCTGCCGTCGAGGCCGTCAACGATCTCGCTTGCTGCATCGCCGATACCTTCTATGATATCCTTGCCCGCATCCTCTGCGCCGTCTACGGCATCGTCGATATGCTCGCGGGCGGTATGATCACTGTCCCCGGGGATCGCTGTCACACGGCTGCGGGCGCTGTCGTCAACGACACGGCCGTTGTCTGTGCTGTATTCGCCCTCGTGTTCCATACCCGAACCGCAGCCTGTCAGAGCGGCCGCAGTAAGCGCAAGAACAGAGCTTATTGCTAAAATCTTTTTCATACAATGTTATCCCTTCATAAATTATACTGTGGACAGGTTTTCCACAATACCTTTCTATTGTTTACTCTTTTCCCCCTCTTATCCACCATTTTTTCAACTTCTATATGGTGGAAGAAAGGGAAAAACAAGTGGTATTCCACACTTTCCACATTGTTTTCAACAAAGGAACTGTTTCTCCAACAGTCTTTTCAACACGGTGTTGAAAACTTATCGACAGCCGTGTGGAAATAAAAAGGGATAATATTGCCGTTCAGTCATCGTCAAGGTCAACTGACTCTGTCCTGTTTCCGCTCTCCTCCTGTATCCTTTCAATGGACCGCTGAAGTTCCCTCTTCCTTGCCTTGTTCATAAGTATGATGTACAGAGGCATGGGGAGGATCATCATTATTCCCGCGATCAGAATCAGCCAGGTGTAGAAGGAGGTGAATCCGAGAGCACGGAAAGCATAAGGTATCAGTTCGTACAGGAAGAAACAGCCTGCAATAAGTCTCAGTGTCTGATTGATGCAGAAAAACCACTTCAGGAAGAAACTGCCTGTCAGAAAGAGTACAAGAAAAGCTGCTGCGGAACCTGCCCCTATCATCGAAAGAAAGTTGATAGCCTCGGTATTTTTAGCGAATATGCTCATTGCGTCCACGAGCCATGGCTGTGTATTGATAAGCAGCGAAGGCAGCAGTAACAGGTTGACCACCGGCAATATGCAAAGTCCTCGTCTTATTTTTTTTTCGTCCTTTATCACGATGTGAACACTCCTTTCGGTTATGTTATATATTACAATTATACCATGTTTAAATCAATAATGCACGCACTTTTTTGCGCAGACCTCATTGCCGGAATATATCTTTTCTCCGTCGTGCAGCGTATCAGATATAACCGAGGGTACGCAGCAGAAAGAGCCATCCTGTCAGGGTGAAGGCACTGCACAGGGTTGCGAGCATGACCGCAAAGGCGGTGATAGTGCCCTTGTGACCCAGGTTCTTTGCCATGACGAAGCAGCTTCCGGTGGTTGCGCTGCCGAGCATGACCAGTATGGCTATGAGTTTTTCCCCGCGGAATCCGAACCATACCGCTGCCGGCAGGAAGAGAGCGCAGAATACAACGAGCTTGATGAAGACTATGCCTGCCGTGACCTTCACCCTGCCCTTTGCCTCCCGGGTGCGGAAGGATGCACCGAGGGCGATGAGTGAGAGGGGCGTTGCCATATTTGCAAGGTAGGAGACGGATTTCGAGAGTATCACCGGCTGCGGTATCCTGAGCAGTGACCACACGATTCCGACAATTATGCCGATGATTATGGGGTTGGTCACTATGCCCTTTGCCGTCTTCTTTATCACGGCGCTGCGGCTGCCTGTGGAATCCCTGTCGGGGGAGGTCAGGGAGAGCACGGTAACTGCGGCGATATTATAGAGGGGGACCGTCGTCACTATCATCAGGGCAGCCATTACGGATTCGCCGTAGATGTTCTTCACGAAGGCTATGCCGAGTATGGCGGCACTGCTGCGGTAGGCTGCCTGTATTATCTCACCTCTTTCGCTCCTGTCCTTATGGAGGAGGGAATACAGCACTGCGATGCCTATACTCAGGAGAGTGACAACAGCGCAGAAGAGCACGAAGCGCCCGTCCCATACCGAACGGAAGTCGGCGGTGGAAAGGTCGCAGAAGAGGAGCGCCGGCAGGAGCGCCCGGAAGGTGAAGCGGTTCAGCTTCGATGTGGTGTGCTCATCGAGCATACCCGTCTTGTACATGACCCAGCCGAACACCATGATAAGGAATACCGGGACCGTGGCGTTAAGGCTGAAACGTAGATTATCGAGGAACAATGTGTTCTCCTTTCATATAAATATGAGGGTGCATGGCACCCTCATATCAGCTTGTCAAAAAAGTCAGTTATGGCAGAAGTCAAGTGGGCGGATGTGGGCATCCGCCCCTACAAACGCCGATTCTTCCTTAGCAGAATGCAGGGGGCGATGCCTGCATCGCCCCGCTTATTTGTGAATTTATGGTTTATTGACAGACTGATATGATGGTGCATGGCACCCTCATATACAGTATCATCAGAATATATCTTTCTTCTCCTTGATATGCCTTCTTACCAGCACGATCACCATCAGCGCGATGCTGCATATCAGGAATACCGGAGCGAACCACTTGTTGGTATTCTCGTCCTCGGCGGATTTCATCTCCGTCCAGAGGTTCTGCATGGTGAGGTTTGCCTCGTTTGAGAGGTTGACGAATACCGTGGTCTTGTCGCGGATGAAATCTGCATCAGGGTAGGATACAGGGCTCTGCTGTGTCTCCTCGTCAAGCATATCGTATGCGGCCTGATGCGGTGTGGAGTAGCAGATATAGTCGATATTTGCAAAGGCTATATCCGGCTCGCACATGAAGTTGATGTACATCTCCGCAGCTTCCTTGTTGCGTGAGCAGGTGGGGATGCACATGGCGTCGATGAAGAGGTTGGTGCCGCTCTTCGGCACTACAAAGCCCAGGTCCTCGTTGTCGGCGAGTATGGTAAGGGCATCGCCGGCGTAGTAGGGTGCGATGAGAGCATCGCCTGCGCCCATCTTGTCGAATACCTCGTCCATGACATAGCCCTGGAGTATCCTTTTCTGCTGTCTCAGCTTGAATGCGGCCTGCTCGAGTTCGTTCTTGTCCTCGGTATTGAGGGAGTAGCCGCACAATATCTCCGCTATGGCAAAGGCATCACGGGGGTTATCGAACATGAGTATCTGATCGGCGTAGTCCTCGTTCCAGAGGATATCCCAGTCGATCTCCTCCTCGGGGATGTCTATCATGGTGGTATCGTAGATGATACCCACAGTACCCCAGGTATAGGGTATGGAGTACTCATTCTCCGGATCGTAGGCAAGGTTGCGGAAATCATCCATGATGTAGCGGAAGTTCGGGATATTGTCCATATCGAGCTTCTGCACCATGCCCTCGCCGATCATCTTGGAGATCATATAGTCCGAGGGGATTATGACATCGTAGGAGGCAGCTCCGCCCTTGAGCTTGGCGTAGAGCTCCTCGTTGGTGGCGTAGTTGGTATAGTTCACTTTGATGCCGGTGAGCTTCTCGAATTCGGCATTGACATCGAGAGTCCCCTCGTCTGCGCCGTTGGAGATATACTCACCCCAGTTGTAGACGTTTATGGAGAGCCCCTTTCCCCTGAATTTCGTGTAGTAGTCAGGATCCTCTATGGTAAGGGTCTGCGCTTCGGTGCTTTCATCAGTCTCCTCCTCTGTCTCTGCGGGCTCTGAGGCACAGCCGGTCAGCAGGCTCAGTCCCATAACGGGAGAGGCAAGGAGCGCAAGCAGCTTTTTCATATCCATGCTCAGCCCTCCTTTGCTGTGCCGCTCTTGGCTGCGGCCTTCTTCTCTATGGCGTTCTTCACCAGCAGCACGATTATTACCGCTATGAAGATGAGCGTAGAGAGGGCATTTATCTCCGGCGATACCTTTCTTCTCGTCATGGAGTAGATAGTTATGGGGAGAGTCTGTGAGGTCGAGCCGGTGGTGAAGTAGCTGACAACGAAGTCGTCAAGGGAGTAGGTGAATGACATCAGGAAACCAGATATAACGCCGGGCATTATCTCCGGCAGCACCACCTTGCGGAAGGCCTTTATGGGGCTGCATCCGAGATCCTGTGCGGCTTCGTAGATATGCGGATCCATCTGGTTGAATTTCGGCATGACGTTGAGTATAACATAGGGCACATCAAAGGTTATGTGTGCGATAAGGAGCGTGCCGAAGCCGAATTCAAAGTTCATGCGTGCGGCGAAGAATACGAACAGAAGCATCAGGGATACACCGGTAACGATCTCCGGGTTGATGATGGGCATATTCGTTACGTTCATTACCACTGCCTTTGGTACCTTGCGCATACTGTTTATGCCGATGGCGGCGAAGGTGCCGAGGACGGTGGAGATGATGCTCGCTGCAACAGCTACAAGGATGGTGTTGATGAGCGAGGTGATGATGATACGGTTGTGGAAGAGGCGGACATACCAGTCGAAGGTGAATCCGCTGAATACGCTGCGGCTCTTGGTCTCGTTGAAGGAGAATACTATCAGTACGAATATAGGAACGTACAGGAAGAGGAGCACCAGCGCCATATAGATCTTGCCGAGTTTTTTCATAAGCGCCGCCTCCTTACATAAGCACCTGATCGTCAGGATCAAACTGATTCATGACGGTCATGATAACGAGTATTATCACCATCAGCACGAGGGAGATAGCTGCGCCGAGGTGGGGGTTGTAGGCGTTGCCGAGGAACTGCATCTCGATAAGGTCGCCGATGAGCAGATTGGAGCCGCCGCCGAGCATACGCGATATGATGAAGGTGGAGATAGCCGGCACGAATACCATAGTTACGCCGGAGGTTATTCCCGGTATGCTGAGGGGGACTATGACCCTGAAAAGAGTCTGCTTCGAGCTGCATCCCAGGTCTGAGGCGGCCTCAAAGAGGGAGTTGTCTATCTTCTCCATGACGGAGTAGAGGGGCAGTATCATGAAGGGGAGGTAGTTGTATACCATTCCGAGAACAACAGCGCCGGATGTGTTTATCAGCTTGAAGGGGCCGAGACCCACAAGCCCGAAGAGATGGTTGATGATGCCGTTGTTGCCGAGAAGTGTCATCCATGCGTAGGTGCGCAGGAGGAAGTTCATCCACATGGGGAGCATGACTATCATCAGCATGGTGCCCTGACGGTGCTTGTCCATGCGGGAGAGTATGAATGCCACGGGATAGGCAATGACGAGACATATGGCCGTAGCTATGAGCGCGAGCCATATGGAGCGCACGAAGATGTTTGCATACTGGCCCACGTCTGCGAGGTATTTTATCGTAAGCTGTCCGTTATCGTTGGTGAGGGCGAAGTAGGCTATCATCAGGAGCGGCACGAGTATGAACACCACCATCCATACAAGGTAGGGTGCAGAGAAATACTTGAGCTTCATCTTATGCCTCCTCCGTCTTCTTCATGATATGTATATCGAAGGGGTCGAAGGTCATGCCTATCATAGCGCCGACAGGCTCTGCCTTGGTGGAGTGTATCACCCATTTGTGGTCAACTCCGTCAACTATCATCTCGTAGTGTACGCCCTTGAATACAACGGACTCGACTATACCCGTGAGCTGTGCCTTGTCGGCGGGTATCACCTTTACGTCCTCAGGACGGATGACTACATCAACGGTCTCGTTGGGATTGAATCCCCTGTCCACGCACTCGAAGCGGCGGCCGGTGAACTCTACCACGCAGTCCCTGGGCATACAGCCGTTGACGATATTGCTCTCGCCGATGAAGTCCGCAACGAAGGCGTTCACAGGCTCGTTGTAGATATCCGTGGGAGAGCCTATCTGCTGGATGATGCCGTCCTTCATGACGACTATGGAATCGCTCATGGTAAGAGCCTCCTCCTGGTCGTGGGTAACGTATACGAAGGTCAGCTCAAGCTCCTGCTGTATGCGCCTGAGCTCTATCTGCATCTCCTTGCGGAGCTTGAGGTCGAGTGCGCCGAGGGGCTCGTCCAGGAGGAGCACCTTGGGGTGGTTTACCAGCGCGCGTGCTATGGCAACTCTCTGCTGCTGTCCGCCGGAGAGACGGTTGACGGTACGCTTCTCGTAGCCCATAAGATTGACGAGTTCGAGCATCTCGCCCACTCTGGTGACTATCTCCTTCTCCGGTACCTTCTTCACGCGGAGACCGAAAGCTATATTCTCATATACATTGAGGTGGGGGAAGAGAGCGTAGCGCTGGAAGACAGTATTAACATTGCGCTTGTGGGGCGGGACTCCGTTGATGCGCTGGCCGTCAAAGAAGACGTCTCCGCTGGTCGGTTCAAGGAATCCGGCGATGATACGCAGGGTAGTGGTCTTTCCGCAGCCGGAGGGGCCGAGAAAGGTTACGAACTCCTTATCCTTGATATCGAGACTTATATTCTTGAGGATGCGCTCGGAGTCTTCGAACTCCAGAATGATGTTTTTCAGGCTTACGATGTTTTCCATAGCGGTGGTACCTCCCTATCGGATAATGTGACTATTTATTATACCATATTTCCGGCCGGAAATCAATATTTACGGTGAAATTCGCACAAAACGGCAAGTATATCTCATAAAAACAAGGACAGCGCATTATCTGGCACTGTCCTTTTTGTCATCTGAGCGTATAGCGCTTTTTGCAAGCTGCTTCAGTGCATCCTTGAGAACCGTCTGCTTCTCCGGCGGAAGGTCTCTGAATGCCCGGAACATGGAGGAATAGGCGGCGAATTTCCCTTTGACTATCTCCTTCATGGTCATCTTGTCCGGCGCCTCAAGGACTCCGAAAACAGCTTCGGTGAAGTTCTTCCTGTCCTCGTCGGAGAGGTCCTCGAGCATACCGGATATAGCCCTGTTCACCATAGCACCGGAGCGGGAGAGCTTGTCAGTGCGGGCAAAGATGCGCCCTATGACCTCCCAGTTGTAGGCAAGGTGCTGGAGTATGCCGTTGACGGAGCTCTTTACCGTAACGTGCTCGGAATCGCTCTCAAGGAGCATACCCACCACGGAGGATTCCGGTATATAGCTGTGCACCAGCGGAAGTATCCTCTTGTAGTCGGCTGATTCCGTTATATCCTTCCTGAAGCCGGGTGAGTCATAGGAATAGATATCAGTTATCCTCTCCCGGAGCATGGGGTCGCAGAAGGCGGAAGCGTATACCGCGAAGTTGCCGCCCTTGGAGTGTCCGCCCACTCTCACCGGTCCGGTGCTGCCCGCAAGACGGGTATTGAGGTAGCTGACGGCGTAGTACTGTCCGGAGGTCTGGTCGGTATAGCTGAAGGTGAAATCCTCCTTCCAGCCGACGACAGTTCCGTCTGTACCGCGGAAGGATACAAAGGTCACTCCGTCGTCTGTCACGCAGGTGACTGCGGAGAACTGGAATTCAGCCTGTCTGCTGATGATATTCACATAGCCCGTGACGCGCATATTCCCGAAGCGGTCGGAGTTGGACATGAGCATCAGGAGACGGTTGTCGTACTCAAAGCTGAGTATCCTGTCCTTCTCGTCAACAGCATTGCTGTCATACCTCTTTGATATCTCACGGATGGTCAGCTCCTCGCTGTAGCCGCCGGTGAATACCTTCTCCATGGGCAGATAGCTGAATTCGGAGAGTATAAGTCCGTCCACCTCGTTGAAGGGCGAGACGGAGAAGGGGACATCGCCCCTCCATATAAGATAATCGAGTATATTTGCCATAGCTTATATTACTTGCCGGAAAGGCGTGCAAGCGCCTTCTTTGCGTTGCCGTTTCCTGCCTCGGCAGCCCTGCGGTACCATTCAAGAGCGTTCATGCGGCTCTCGCTCACGCCCATGCCCTTCTCGAAGCAGAAGCCGAGGTTGTACATTGCGGATGGGAAGCCCTTGTTGGCAGCCTTGCGGTAGTAGTCCGCCGCCTTGGCCATATCCTTCTCGGTGCCGTGGCCGTAGTAGTAGCAGCTTCCGAGGGCGTTTATGGCCGGACGGTAGCCTCTCTCAGCGGAGCGGAGGTAGTACAGGAATGCGGAATCGTAGTCCTGGAATGTGCCTGTGCCGTTCTCGTAGCAGTATCCCACGTTGTACTCAGCGGCGGCATTCTCCTTCTTTGCGGCGCGGCAGAACCAGTCGAAGGCCTCGCTCTGGTTCTTGGGAACGCCCCTTCCGTAGAAGAAGCAGTTGCCCAGTTCGAGCATGGCGCCGGGGTGGCTCTTCCATGCTGCCTTCTGGAGCCAGGTGTAGGCGATGGTGTAGTCCTGCTTTACGCCCTTGCCGTAGTAGTAGCAGCAGCCGAGGTTGTATTCCGCCGCATCATTTCCCTGCGCAGCGGCCTTGGAGAACCATTTGAAGGCCTCCGGATAGTTCTTCTCCACGCCCTTGCCGCTGTAGTAGCATCTGCCCAGCTCATTCTGAGCCGGAGCGTAGCCGTCCTCGGCAGAGCGTTTGAGGTTGGAAGCTGCAACGGCGGGATTGCGCTCGTATGCGCCCATGGCCGCCTCATACAGCAGCTTTGCGTTCATGCTTCTGAGCTCTTCATCGGATGCAAGCCCGAGGAAGCTCTCCTCAGGCTTGTCAGGCTTGGGAGCGTCACATACCATGCAGTTTGCCCATGAGTCCTCGTTAGAGGTGGAACACATCGGACATACCCAGCTCATATCAGCCTCCGTTCTTGACGGCGAGCTTCTGTATCACGGCCATCTCCGGACGTATGAAGCGGCAGCTGCCGTCAGAGGTATAGAAGTTGTATCCCTTTACGCCGCCCAGTTCTGCACGCTCGCAGCGTACATATCCCTTTGCGGTCATACCATCCTCGCTGAAGGTTATAGCGTGGTCCTCCCAGGGCTCTGCTATTGCGGGAGCTGCGGGCTCCGGAGGTGCCTCCGGTACGGGTGCGGGAGCAGCCTCTGCGGGCGCTTCTGCCGGTGCCTCTGTTGCTGGGGCTGGCTCAGCTGCGGGAGCTGCCGGTGCAGGTGCAGCAGGAGCGGGAGCGGCAGGTGCCGGAGCGGGCTCAGCAGCGGGTGCAGGAGCAGGAGCAGGAGCTGCGGGTGCAGGTGCTGCGGCTGCTGCCGGAGATGCACCCTTTACCGCATATTTCATCGCAAGGAGCATCTCCGGCTTGAAGAAGGAAGAGTTGGAGTCTGCACGATAGAGCTGGTATCCCTTGATGCCGCTCATTTCCTTCTGCTCGCCAGCCACGAAGCCTCTGCTGCGGAGCTTATCCTGGTCGAAGGTGATATCATGCTCCGGCCAGGGTGCGCAGAAGCCTGTGGGCATTGCCGCAAGTGTATATCCTCCCGAGATGAGTTCCTCACGGGAGGCAGTTTTCTTCTTTCCGTCGTTGAAGGTTATCTCGTAGTTCTTCACACCGCCGGTATTGGTCTTCTTGAGACCCATGATGCCGCCGGCGGAGAGCTTGTCGCGGTCAAGCACGAGACCGTGCTCCGGCCAGGGCTCTTCGATAACGGGTTCAGCCTCACGCAGGCGCTTTAATACCTCAGAGGCTGTAGGACGCTTTTCCGGGTCCTTATTGAGCATATCCCTGATAAGGTTGAGGTACTTCGGGCTCGTTATCGCGGGGCTTATAGCAAGCTCACAGCCGCTGTTGAGAACGACCCAGCAGTATATCACCTTTCCCTTTGCCTTGCGCTTTTCAAGCTTGGGCGTCAGGGAAACGGGCTCCGGAAGGCTTCCGGAGAGGTAGTAGTGGAATATAAGACCGAGGGAGAAGATATCTGTCTTCTCGGTTATCTTCTTAGCAAGCTCCTCGCGCTCGTCCTCGGAATCAGCGTATTCACCGAGCTCCGGGGAGTAGTAGTCGATAGTGCCGACTATTTCGTCGGGCTTTTCGTCAACGAAGTAGCTGCTGTCGAAGTCGATGAGCTTTGCTACGTAGTTGCCTGTCTTGTTGCGCACAAGGAGGACGTTCTTGAGCTTCAGGTCGCTGTGGATGATGCCCTTGCTGTGTACGCTGAACAGGGCTCCGGCAGCGGTCTGCATAAGGAGCTTCTTTACGTCAACGGAGAGAGTGGAGAGGACAGTCTCCGTCTCGTCGTCGCTGATAGCGCCGTCAACGAATTCAGCGGCCTCGACGTACTGGTTGCCCTCGATGAACTCATCGCATGGGATGACGATGTTTCCGCCTGTGCCTGCGATAGTCCTTATGGTCGTATTTACGCCCTTCCTTAACTTTACGAAGTTGGTGAAGAGCTCCTTGTTATGCTGGAAGGTCTTGGCATCAAGGGTGCCGTTGTTGAGGGGCATAACAGGTGTCTGGTACTTCTTGAGGAAGTACTTCCTGCCGCCCTTGACTGCCTGTGCTGTCTGGCCGCACTGACTGTTCTTCCATTCACTTATCAAATCATAGCCGTGGAATGACATGGTATCCTCCTTTTACAGATCCATATATTTCTCATAGGTCTCGTCATATTCTCCGAAGAGCTGTGACTGGAGCTCTGCCTTTGAAGGAAGCTCTCCTGCCTCCTCCTCGGATGCGGAAGCGGCTTCCCTGACGGCCTTTGTAACATCCTCCGGGAAGGATGTATCTCCATTGAGTATCTTCTTTACTATATCAAGAGAGTTGTTTTTCCAGAACTCAGCGGAATACTTGTCCAGAGCCTCCTTGAGGAGGGATTCCTCCAGACTGCCGAGCTCCTCCTCCTGAGCACGTACTATCTCGAGCATGGTCTCAAGTATCTGACGCTCCTCCTCGTCCATTGCGGACTTGTCGAGGGATATATCGCCGCTGATAAGAGCCTCAGCGATGCGCTCCGCATCGTCGGGGTACTTCTCTGCATACTTCTTGTTGCCGGAATCGTACTCAGTACGCTTCTGCACGATGCTGCGTACAGTGGGGTTCTTGCCGCTGCGGAGACTTCCGAGGAAGCCGAAGAGGCTTGCTATCGAGGCCTCGCAGCTTTTCAGCTCTGCGAGGTCATCCTCCGGGAAGGGCTTCATGCTCTCCGGGATGCCGGCGTCGCTGACTCTTGCTATCATATCCGAGAGCTGCTTTGCTGTCTCGCTGACTGCATCCGACTGCTGACGGAGCTGCTTTAAGTAGCTGTCTGCGCTGCTGCGGTAATGCTCTCCGGCGGACTGCACCTTTCCGGCAGCCGAGCGGCGGTCATCATCGGTTTTTTCGTCTGCCATGACGAAGCCTGTGATATGCTTCTGAGCCTCGCGGAGGATGTTCCTCCTTGCCTTCTCGGCCTTTTCGCGTATCTCGGCGGCAGCGTCTTCAAACTTGTCCTTTGCTGCCTTGTGGGAGTATTCATCAACGCTCTCGCGGCAGAAGCGGTCAATGGCCTCGTTCTCTGCAAGCTCTCCGCAGAGTGCGGCAAGCTGCTTCTCCTTGTCGGCGTTGAGCTGCTCCAGCTCTGCGCCGTAGTCGTGCTGAAGAAGACCGTCCAGCTCTGAGAGGTAGTTCTTCTCTATGAATGCAAGGCGCTCAGCGGCAGCCTTCTTGAAGTCTGCGAAATCGCTGTAGCCGAAGAACTTCATGGCGATGGTGCTGCTGTCATCGTGTCTGCCGTATTCAAGGAAGAATTCGGTGAGCTTTGCGGCCATCTCTTCAGTGTCCTTGGATTCACCGGCAGTCTCGAGAAGAAGCTTCTCGAAGGCCATGGGGTGGATGAAATAGCCCGAATCGAAGCAGCCGTCAGAGGAATTGAACAGCACGCAGGGCTTCCTGAAATTCCATGCGGTACATTTTATAGTGAAATCCGAGCCCTCGTCGGCACGGATATAGTTGGTCATTCCGCCGTCAGACCTTTCCTCGTCAGCGATTATCTGGCAGAGGCCGTCCTCCTTGTCCCATATATAGGGGCGGGAGTCGCCTGCGGTTACGTAGAGGACATCGACAGAATCCTTGTTCTCACGGTAGATTCCGGCGGTAAGGGTAGTGCCGAGAAGAGCAAGTCCGGCATAGGCGCTCTCGTAGATGATGTTCGCCTTCTCTGCGGCCTTGCAGAGCTTCTTCTTTATCTCCTCCCTGAACCATTCGCCGAGACCCTTGAGGAATTCCTCTCTTTTGCCGGCCTTTTCCTGCTTTTCGAGCTCTGCAAAGAGGTTTTCCGGCTTCAGGTCCCTCTCGCTGCGTACAGCGCGGAGGACTATTGCGGTCACGATGCGGGAGGCGAAATAGCCGCTCTTTTTGATATTATTGACGTTATCCATATAGATATCCTTGACTGAGCGGAGCTCAGAAAAGGAATCCTTTACGTACTTCTGAAAGACCTCATCCGAGATATCGTCCATCACTCTGCCGAACAGGGCATCAACTACCTTGTCCTCCTCGAAAAGCTCAGGGACTATCTTGGTATGACGGATAGCCGCAGCGCCGCCGAGGCCGTCAGCAGCCATGATAAGGCTGTCATCGACATAGGGCCTTGCGTCCTCGCCTTTGTAGACGACGGTGCCGTCCGGACGGGTCTTAGAGGCCTGTCTGTATACAGTTAATTCCATAGTATTCTCCTTGATATAGTTTCACGCGGAACGATTTATTCCCCATCGCCGGAGTTGTCCTTGTTCCTGTCAAGTGCGAGCTGGATATTGAGCTGTGAGCTGCATATCAGCGCTGCGAGCATAGGGATAACGGCGTATCCCGGGCTCTTTGTGCCGTGGCTGAGCAGTATATAGCCGGCGCCGATGAGTGTGAGCATGCTGAATAATATGTCAAGTACGAAAAGTACCTTGTATTTCTTGTCAAGTTTTTTGAATGAACTGAATAGTCTCTTTATCATAACGATGCTCCTTAATGAAAAAGACCGGTACAGAATATCTGCACCGGTCTATGTCAGTGTCTTAGAAAGAACCTACGACCAGGTCGATAGCAGACTGTATATCTACATCCGGGAGACCTGTGCCTGCCGGTGAGAATGCCGGCCAGTATCTGTTCCATGCCTGAAGCTCAGTCCAGGGCTCTGCATTCGGAACAAAGGCAACAAGACGTCCAGCCTTTGCCTGATAGTTGCTTCCGAGAGTCTGGTCTGTAGCCTCCCACCAAGCGCCGAGCTGAGCGATATCAGCGGGCATACCTGAGGGGTAGGAAGAAGATGATGCTCTTGCGCCGAGCGGGAGTGCCGGTGCATCAGAGAATACGAGCACAACGTGACGGCGCTTTGCTCCGCCTGTTGTCCAGTCAGACTTGAGAGCGAGTGCGATAGCCTCAAGAGCGTTCTCGGGAGTATCTCCGCCGCCCTTTGCCTCAATGCCGTTTACGAATGCTCTGAACTCGTCATTTCCCTCGGGGAGGGTGAAGAACTGAGACTCTATCATAGGCTCGCTGTCGCAGCCATAGTCTCTGAAAGCGATGACCTTTATTCTGAGTGTCTCAACTTCCTTATCATTCTCTTCCATGGACTCTATGAACTTCTCATAGAAGGAGATTGCGTTTTTCTTTACTTCATCGATTATCGGAGCCATACTGCCTGTAGCATCGATACACATAACGATATCTACGCAGTATTCGCCCATTCCCTGTCCTGCCATTTTTCATTGATCCTCCTGTTATATCATTACGGAAATACCGTAAGATTATTATACAGCAATTTCCAGCGATTGTCAATAGTCTGTAGATAAAATGCCTGTATTACATTATTTATGTGGATGTTGGACAATGGGGCAGTATCGCTTTTCGGTGAAGGATCGAGATGGTATAAAAAAAGAGGACCGCCCGTAAGCAGTCCTCTCTGATATACGTAAGTAAAACTTACTTGATCTCTACTGTAGCGCCTGCAGCCTCGAGCTTCTCCTTGAGCTCGTTAGCCTCTGCCTCAGAAACGCCCTCCTTGAGAGCCTTAGGAGCAGCCTCAACTACTTCCTTAGCCTCCTTGAGGCCGAGGCCGAGGATGTCCTTAACAGCCTTGATAACGCCCATCTTAGCGTCACCGAAGGAAGCGAGGATTACGTCGAACTCTGTCTTAGCCTCTGCAGCACCGCCAGCAGCACCGCCGGCAGCGGGAGCAGCAGCGATAGCAGCTGTTACACCGAATTCCTCCTGGATAGCGTCTACGAGCTCTGAAAGCTCAAGAACAGACAGTGTCTTGATATCTTCAACGAATTTTGTGATCTTCTCTGAAGCCATGATAATAATCTCCTTTATTATAATATTTTGCCTTTGCGGCATGATTCATGCGGCTGTCATGCAGCCTTTCCTGCGGCATATCGCCGCTGTGTCTGAGTGACTGCGATTATGCAGCCTCCTCGCCCTTCTTGTCTGCAACAGCCTGAAGTGTAGCAGCAAGCTTCTGAAGGGGGCCCTGGAGAGAGCCAACGAGCTGTGCAAGGAGGACATCCTTTGAGGGGATCTTGGAAAGAGCGATAACTCCAGCCTGATCATAAATCTCTCCCTCTACGTATCCAGCCTTGAGGTTGAACTTCTCATCGCCTGCCTTCTCTGCGAACTTACCGAGAACTCTTGCGGGAGCTGTCTGGTCGTCGTTTGAAAGAGCGATAGCTGTTGTACCGTTGAGAGCCTCTTCAAAGCCCTCGATACCAGCTTCCTTGAAAGCGCGGAGCAGAAGAGTATTCTTCTCAACGAAGTAGTTTACTCCAGCCTCACGAAGCTCCTTTCTGAGCTTTGTATCCTCCTCAACAGTGATACCCTTGTAGTCAACGAGAACGCCTGCTACAGAGTTCTTGATGAGGTCTGTGAGCTGCTCGACCTTAGCCTTCTTAGCTTCAAGTACAGCATTGCTTGGCATAGTGTGTATTCACCTCCGAATGATTTTTATCGTATTCAGGGTGCAAAAAAGCCCTTTGCCGATACTGACAAGACAGCACGGAAAGGACACTGATAGTTTGATATCAATTGCAATTCCTCGGCAGGTCTTACTGAGCTTGCGCTCATGCCGGCTGTCTTTAGAATACGATGCTGTTTTTAACAGCCTGATCATTATAACATGAAGAATGGCATTTGTCAAGCCTGTGGGGATCATTTTTATGCCTGTCTGCCGTTTATCTGCGTTTTGCACAAAGCCTCCGGCCGTACTGCGCACGGCTTTGTCTGCTTTGGCGCATATCCCGGCCTGGAGCGGCAGAACTGATGATGCTGTACGGCCCCGGCCGGGAGTGCCTGCCGTAGCAAATAGCAGGATCACACGTAATTGCTGCGAAAATGGCATTTTCTTGCACTATATTATATCATTTTTCAACATTCAATATCATAGCTAACAAAAAGAAGATTAACCTGTCTGTACAAATTTGTATAAAATTCACAGGTAGTATACGTTAGATTCTGATACTTTTTGAATTATTGACAAAGTTTACAGATACTATTCCATATTGTGACAAAAAGATGTATAATTGTGTTTAGCAGTAACTCTGCCGTACAATTATATATCGGAGGACAAAGAAATGAAGAAAAGGGTCTCAAGGCTCATGGCTGCGGTTCTGGCAGCGTCCATGAGCACTGGCAGTACCGCACTGCTACCCGGGCCCGGTCTGGTTTTCAGACCCCCGTCACTCACAGCAGGCGCTGCCGATCTTGTATCTGGTAATCTCACCTATGTTGAGACAGCAACGGGCATTACGATAACCGGTTGTACCGGTAATGCAACCCGTCTTACCATCCCTGCCGCTATCGGAGGAAAGCCTGTTACCTCCATCGGCAAGAAAGCGTTCTATGCAAACACGGAACTCACCTCCGTGATAATCCCCGGTTCAGTAAAGGAGATCGGCGAGGAGGCCTTCAGCGGCTGCGTCGGTCTTGAAAGTGCCGAGCTCAGTGAGGGCCTGGAAACTATCGGTTACTATGCGTTCTACCTCACCGGCATCACTGAGATCATTCTCCCGTCGACCCTGAAGACCTGTGCAGCAGGATTCAGCGGATGCGGCGCTCTTGAAATGGTTACTTTCGCAAACAGCACGAAGGCTGTTCCTGATGACTGCCTGCAGGACAACCGTGCGCTCGTAGAAGTCGTTATGCCGGACACTGTGAAGTCCATCGGAAGCAACGCCTTCAAGAACTGCGAAAACCTTAAAGGAGTAAGCCTGCCGAAGAAGCTCACTGCCATCGGAAAAGGAGCTTTCTCCGGCTCGGGTCTGACAGAGATAGCCTTCCCCTCCACGCTCGAAAAATGTGAGGGAGGCTTTACGGATTGCAGGACGCTGAAAAAGGCCGTCTTTGCAAATGGGACAAAGACCGTCCCCTACAGATGTATGTCCGGCGCAAAGGCACTGAAGGATGTGAGCATCCCCGGTACAGTGACTACCATAAGCGCTGAGGCATTCAAGGACTGCACCGGTCTCAGGTCTGTTACACTGCCTGAGGGCCTGCAGATAATCAGGAACAATGCCTTCGGCGGAACGAGCCTGACGGAGATCACCCTTCCGTCAACGCTCACTATCTGCGAGGCCGCATTCAAGAACTGTTTTTCCCTTAAAACTGCGGCATTTGCAGACGGCATCGATTCCATCCCCTATAACTGCTTCGGAAACACGGCGAGCCTTGAAAAAGTCGTTATCCCCGATTCGGTAAGGACCATCGGAAGCAGCGCCTTTGCCGGCACTGTATCGCTGAGGAGCATCGTGTTCCCGGATATCCTCGAGACCATAGAATCAGATGCCTTTGAGAACAGCGGCCTTATTAATGTTACCATTCCGGACAGCGTAACAAAGCTCGGAGCTTCTGCCTTCAAAAGCTGCAGAAAGCTGAAGACCGCGGCGGTCGGCAAGGGCGTGACAGCCATCGAGAACGGCGTATTCTCAGAGGATACAGCCCTTGAGAGCGTAACTCTCCCCGCCGCTGTAAAGAGCTTCTCCTTCAATGCCTTCGGCGGCTGCGTGGAGCTTGAAGATATCAGCTATCCGGGCAAGGCAGGCTCCTTCAAGGCGGAGAATACATCCTTCCGCGGCTGCTACTCCCTGAGGGACTCCCGCTTTGTACACCTTGATTTCTCCGGCACTGAGTTCACAGCCGACAAGACAAAGGCAGCAAGGGGCGCCCGTGTCGCCTTCATTGCATCCTTTGCGGCAGAGAAGAAGAGCAGCGGAGAGCATATGGTGTCCCTCAATGTCCCTGACGGCTTTACCGTTGACCCCGATTCCGTGACCATACTCTCGGGCGCCGCCCTGAATCAGTACGAATTCGGCGAGGAGAACCTTGTGACCTTCGTAACGGACAGCGGTTCGGTACGCTTTGAGGCCATCGCCGGAGCAGCCGGAGACTGTACGGTCTCCGCAGACCTGAGGGACGCAAAGACCGGGATCGATGAGCCTATCGGCAAGGCGGACATCTCCGTTTCGGACATCAGCATCAACGTGCCCGGAACGACCGGCACCCTCAGCCCTGTGATAAGCGGAAGGGGACCTGAGGGCAAGAGCATAAACGTATATATGAACGGCAGACTCATTGCCACGGCTGCCGCTGACGTCAAAACAGGCATTTTCTCCTTTGTGGCAAAGCTCCCTGCCAATACTCCGGACGGCACGAAATTCACCTTCTGTGCCAAGGAGAGCGGCGGAGTTTCAGAAGATGCCGTTATGGTATACTCCACAAAGCAGCCCGCAATAAAGAGCGTAAAGTTCAGCACCGGCAGCGGAGATACCGATATCACCGGAGCATTCACATCGGGCAAGACCTCGGTGCTGTATGCACCTCCGACCGCTGAACTGCGATTCAAACTCGATATCACGAATACGAACCTGGTTGACAGCGTATACGCCACTGCATACGTAGACGGCGCACTCAGGAGCATAAAGGCCAGGTACAACACAGCTGAGGGTCTGTGGATCGCTTCGGGCAATTTCGGAGGCGTTCCCCGTGACGTCAACTTCGTCGTTGTTTCCAGTACGGATGCAGGGGCAGGAGTCAACCTCGAAAAGGGCTTCTTTACTTCTCCCGGAAATGTGGTATTCCTTTCCGCTCCTTCGGGAAAGGTCTGTGATGCAGAGACCTCAAAGCCCATTGCAGGCGCAGAGCTCTCCCTCGTCGGAATAGATGAGGACGGGATACAGTACTCCTTCGACCTCAGTAAATTCGGACAGAAGGAGCATATCTATACTGATGCAAAGGGCGAATACTTCTGGAATCTCCCGGCGGGCGAATGGAAGATAATCTGTACTGCAGAGGGCTATGAGACAGCTGAGAGCAAGTGGTTCTCCGTTCCCTATGACAGTCAGGAAGTCAGCTTCAGCCTTGAAAAGCCAGGTACGGAAGCGACGGATGTACAGGAGAAACCGGCAGCAGAGGTTCCCGCAGAGCCTCCCGCAGAAACTCCGGCCGTGGCACCTGCTCAGAAGCCTATAGAGACAGTTCCGGCAGAGTACACGCCGGTAACGATAGTTCCGGAGGAGAGCGGCGCCTACACAGAGACGCCTGTGGCAGAGTTCATCGAAGGCGTACATAACTGGAGCTTTGCCAACACTTCGGCAAACTTCAAGTCTTTCGGAAATACCGATTACTTTATGACAGACAAGGACTACGAGAAACTCATAACCGGTCTCAGCAATTCCGAGATAGAGCGTATCGATTCCAAGCGTCTCAGCAAGTGGACGGGTTCCTGCTACGGTATAGCCGACCTTTCGCTGCTTGCCTGCTACGGTGTATTCGATGTCTCATGGGTAGACCCGTCGGCTGATTCGCCTTTCACGGCATCAGTACCGCCGACGGAAAATGTGATATCGGCTATCAACTACTATCATCTTGCACAGCTCACGGACTATATATCCGCCTGCCGCAACAAGGCTATCTATGATACGCCAGAGCAGGTCAAGTGCCAGTTTGTGATCGACGAGATAAACAGCGGACATCCTGTTCTTATCCCCTTCCACTGCACCTATACCGGCACCAACGGCAACCTGAAAAGAGCGGCTCACGTTATCGTAGGCTATGCCGTTGAGGACGGCAGCTTCAATCAGAACGGGACTGTGTACAACAAGAAGATAATCACCTCCGACCCGAACTGCGTAGGCTTCAAGGAAGACGCCTGTATGTACATCAATACGGAGGACGGTTCATGGATCGTGCCGAGATACCTTTACAAGGGCGCTGACTCCAAACTCGATGCACAGCTCGGCTGCTGCACCTCGGATATCGGCATCCTCAACTATCACAGCCTGTTCGACAAGACTGGCGGCCTTGATGCGGTACAGTTCACACCCTTCGTAAATATACTCGCTGTCAACAGCAACTACTCCATCGACAGGGCTATCCTCAACGATGACGGCACCTACAATATCTGCGACGGCATGAATGATGTCGTAGCTTACGCCGATGTGGACGGATTTGAGGATGAGGACTCCCAGGATCTCAACTTCATTCTGGACGATACAGACAAGGCCTATGTCATCAGGCTCGGCGAGAAGGACGATGTTGACCTTACCCTGAGAACAGGCACCGACCTTATACGCCTCCGCTTTGACGGCGCAGAGGAGATCATCGTGGATCCCTCCGGCATGGTAAGAGCGACCGGCGACAGATCCGGATTTACCGTGAATATGATATCCAACGACGGATGCTCTCCCACAGACTGGAACAGTGTGGAGGTATCGGGCGAATGTGCTCAGGTCGAATTCAGAAAGATGGGTGAGGGATATGCTCTTATCGGCGATGACCTCACAAACGTCAGCGTTTCCGCAGAGGGCGCGAACGCACAGCCCGGCTGTCAGTTCTCTACGGAATATGACACCGTGCTCATCCATGAGATAACCGAGGATCAGATAGGCGTATCCGCCGATGCAGACAGGAACGGCTCCTTTGAGCTTCAGCTCCTTGATATACCGGGGCTTACCGGTATGGTGGGCGATACCAACGGCGACAATATCACAGATGCGAATGACGCATCGGAGATACTCAGTCTCTATGCGATGCTTTCCACCGGAAACGGCGATGTATCCGACAAGGCAAAGACTGCCGGCGACGTTAACAAAGACGGTCTCCTTGATTCGGCAGACGCTTCGCTGATACTCGAGTTCTACGCAGCAGCTTCCACAAGCAGCGATATCACGGCAGAGAAATTTTTCAGAGACAGAACAGCATAACAGAAAACATGATAGGATAAAGGCCGCAGCATATTTGCTGCGGCCTCAGTCTGTCAAAAAACCTATATCTATTCAGGGGACGCCCTCTCTTGCAGGGCGTCCCCTCTTCAAAAACAGTCCCCCGGACTGTTTTTGAATTCACCCCTTGCGGAGCGCCTGAAGGCTATATGCGGGGCTTTGCCCCAGCCTAACCGGCCCGTCCCCTCTGTCAGC
>CAMKMD010000063.1 GCA_946413815.1 uncultured Ruminococcus sp. | reverse complement strand
GTTTTCGCTTTCGCTTTTTGTGCGACAGCTTTTTTATTATATCACAACTTTAAGTTCTTGTCAATACCTTTTCTAAAGTTTTTTCAAAAAACTTTTTGCTGTGAGCGCTGCTTTTTATTGGGCAGCTTTAATATTATATCACTGTCAGATGCGTTTGTCAAGCATTTTTTTGAAATTTCTCAAAATACTTTTCCCAAAGCCGGAACTTCAACATTGCTTGTCCGCGTTTGACAGTGATATAATTATATCATGCTTCCTGTTTTTTGTCAACTAAAAGAATCCATGAGAATCCTTTGTTAAATTGTGCATATCGCCTATATAGCGCATAATTATCCCTGTATCAACACTCTCAGCCGTGCATTTCGCCTTCTCGTTTTCCGCTCATTGCTTTCTTTGCATAAAATTCTATAATAATTTTGTCTAAAACTATTGAATTCTCATTATCAATATGGTAGAATATATTTATCATATACTTATATATATTCTTTCCAGGAGGCGAACTATGAACATACTCGATATCATCAACAAAACAAAACGTTCCGAGCCCCTTTCTACCAAAGAGATCAAATGGCTCGTGAAAAGCTACACCGAGGGCGAGATACCCGATTATCAGATGTCTTCGTGGCTGATGGCCGTACGTATCAACGGGCTGACAGACGATGAAACTGTCGCTCTCACTCTTGCTATGCGTGACAGCGGCGATATACTCGATCTGAGCTGCATCGATGGTATCACTGCCGACAAGCACAGCACCGGAGGCGTCGGCGACAAGACAACACTGGTCATTGGTCCCGCCGCCGCTGCCTGCGGAGTTCATGTGCCGAAGATGTCCGGCAGAGGACTCGGTCACACAGGCGGTACTATAGATAAGCTGGAAAGTATCCCTGGATTCAGCACTGATCTGCCCTTCAGCCGCTTTGCCGAGATCGTCAACGAGACCGGCTTCGCTGTTATTTCACAGAGCGGGAATCTCTGTCCCGCCGACAAGAAGATGTACGCTCTCCGCAGCGCCACAGGCACCGTTGACAGCCTGCCCCTCATCTGTGCAAGCGTAATGAGTAAAAAGCTCGCCACGAATGCTGCCTGCCTTTTATTAGATGTTAAGTACGGCTCGGGTGCCTTCATGAAGACTTCCGAGGATGCCAAGAAACTGGCTGATCTTATGGAGCGTGTCGGAAACGCTGCCGGCAAGAAGGTCAAGGCTGAGATCAGTGATATGAATGCGCCTCTCGGCAAGGCTATAGGCAACGCACTCGAAGTCAAAGAGGCTATCGAGATACTTCAGGGCAAGATCACAGACGGCTATCTCTACGAACTCTGTATAAGGCTGACCGCCGACATCCTTGTACTCGCCGGCAAGGGCAGCGATGAGGAATGTACCGCTATGGCAAGGGACTCCATCTCCTCAGGAAGGGCTCTTGATGTTCTGCGCAGGACTATCGAGCTTCAGGGCGGAGATCCTGCTGTATGTGACGATACCTCCCTCCTCCCGCAGCCACAGTCACATTATACTATAAGAGCATCCAGCGACATCAGGATCAATTCCATCGACTGCGAGGAGCTCGGCATGGTCTCCCTCATACTCGGTGCCGGAAGGATATCCAAGGAGGACGAGGTCGATCCCACTGCCGGTATCATCATGGAATGCAAGGTCGGCGACAAGATCGCATCAGGCGCGCCTATCATGAGACTTTATTCGACCGTCTGCAGCGATTTCTCAGACGCCGCCGTCAGGGCTCAGGATGCGCTTAATTATACAGCCTGCCGCATAGCCACCTACTGAACGGGACGCCGTGAATTTTGACAAAATATTATTGACAACCCGTCACTTTTGTGATATAATAATTATAGCGGGAAATGCCCGCGCAACCATTTATAGAGGAGGTCATCACCTATGGGATTTTTAGACAAATTAAAGGATTCTGCCGCTAAGCTCGGCGATACAGTCGAGAAGGGCGTTAAGTCCGGATCGGAGAGCATCAAGAAGGCTGCTGAGAAGTCAAACCTCAAGAAGGAGATCGGACAGCTCGAGACCGGCATCAATGATGTATATGTACAGATCGGAAAGAAGTTTGCAGAGGCCAACCCTGATAACGCTGAGTACGCTGAGTTCTATACCGCTATAAAGGAAAACCTCGCTAAGATCGAGACACTCAAGGCTCAGCTCATCAATCTTGAGGACAAGATCAACTGCGCAGTATGCGGCGAGCCCGTTGCCAAGGACGCTAAGTTCTGTGACAAGTGTGGTGCTAAGGTAGAGCTCCCTGTTGCTCCCGTTGAGGAAGCAGCTGCAGAGGGCGAGTCTGCCGCTATCAGCGAGGGCGCTGACATTGCAGAGGGTTCTGACTCTACAGAGGGCTGATCACACCTTATTTCCGGCGGCACTATTATAGTATTGCCGTACTGTTGAATATGATCATTGAGGCGGAGAGTTTTTCATCTCCGCCTTTTTCTGTGGATCAGCACAATCGTACAACTCAGCGTGACACGATAAGCATAGTTGTACGTACACGTCTGCAAAACATACCATTTTTTGCAGACATTATGCACGAATGTCAATTGTTGCTATTTTTACCTTCCGCGTACCAAAGTGTGCCTTTACAGCAGCAAAGTCTGTACCTAAAAATGGCGTACCTACGGCATATACGCGGATCCTGAGCCTGATAGTGAATCTATCAAAAGAGCGCAAAATTTGACCATATTTCACTTTCATTAGCAAAAATTGACTTGAAATATTCACAGAAATGTAATAAAATATAGACAGAAGCTACAGAGGGGAGGGACTTGCAGCAAAAGGCTGCTTGCCTTCTGTGGTGGGAAAAACACAAAATCATAATCTCAAAAATTCAGAAAGCGAGGAATGATCAACATGAAAAAAGGCTTATTCAAAAGATTAGCCGCTGGCACAGTTGGTTCTGTGATGACAGTGCTGAGCGTTCCTGCACTTCCTCAGGCCGGCGCTTATCAGGAGATGGGCACTAAGGACGGTTACGACTGGGAAATGTGGGAAGAGTACGGCACAGGTCAGTTCAACATGAGCGTTGGCAATGCTGGTACATACGAGTGTTCATGGAGCGGTATCCACAACATTCTTTTCCGTTCAGGTAAGAAGTGGAGCAACAACCCCAAGTGGACATCACTCAACGGTATCGCTGTTGACTACGAAGCAGATTACAGACCTAACGGTAACTCATACCTTTGTATTTACGGATGGATGACTCAGCCTACAGTTGAGTACTACATCTGCGACAACTATGGTACCTGGAGACCACCCGGAAACGGTTTCTCCATGAAGGGCAAGCAGAAGATCGACGGTGTTGACTACGAGATCTACGAGGGCCGCCACACTGGTCCTTCAATCTTCTCCAGCAACGAGACATTCAACCAGTACTGGTCGATCGTTGATGCTGGTCAGAAGCGTTCAAAGGGTACTATCACAGTTTCTCAGCACTTCGCTGCTTGGGAAAAGAGCGGTATCACACTCGGCGGTCTGCACGAAGTTGCTCTCAACGTTGAGGGCTGGCAGAGCTCCGGTTCCGCTAAGGTAACAAAGAATACACTCCGCACAGGTTTCGGCAGTGATAGTTCCAACCCCGGAACAAGCGAGACACCCGCACAGCCTGCTACAGCACCTCCGGCAAGCTCCGATGGTTCTTACTTCAAGAGCTCATTCGACAGCGGTAAGGACGGCTGGGGCGGCAGAGGCGATGCTACAGTTTCCAACGACAGCAAGAACTTCTACGGTGGTTCCGGCTCACTCAAGGTAACTGGCAGAGGCGATAACTGGCACGGCGCTGCAATCGATCTCGATTCCAGCACATTCGTTCCCGGAGCTACATACAGCTTCAGCGGTGCAGTTCTCCAGAACGGCGAGTCTTCAACAACTATGAAGATGACTCTCCAGTACACCTCCGGCGGTGAGGATCACTACGATGAGGTTGCTTCTGCAACAGCTCAGAAGGGTCAGTGGACAAAGCTCGAGAATACTGCTTTCGAGATCCCCTCAGGCGCTACAAACATGATCCTTTATGTTGAAGCTCCCGACAGCCTTACAGATTTCTACATCGACGAGATGATGGGTGCTGCAAAGGGCACAGCTTCTTCTGTAAAGACAGGCGGCGGCACTGTTGGTGATACATCCGGCAGCAGCAGCACAGGTCAGACCGGACAGACAGGCCAGACAGGTTCAACAGGCACTAATGTACCTCCTTCCAACTACAGCGGCAATACTGCTGATGCAGGTCTGAAGGATATCTTCTCAAGCTACTTCAGAATCGGTACTTCTGTAAGCCCGAACGAGCTGAGTTCAGCAAGCTCCTTCCTTAAGAAGCACTATAACTCAATCACTCCTGAGAACGCACTCAAGCCTGATTCAATCCTTGACGAGAACGGTTCAAAGCAGGCAGGCAGCGTAAAGATCAGCCTCAATCAGGTTGCTTCTACCATGAAGTTCTGTGAGGATAACGGCATCGGAATGAGAGGTCATACTTTCGTTTGGTACAGCCAGACTCCTACATGGTTCTTCAGACAGAACTTTGACCGTAACGGTTCTTACGTTTCAACTTCCGAGATGGATACAAGACTTAAGTCTATGATCGATCAGACATTTGCTGCTATCAAGACTCAGTATCCTAAGCTTGACCTTTGGTCATACGACGTTGCTAACGAGCTGTTCCTCAACGACGGCGGCGGAATGCGTAAGAAGGAAGATACTCAGAACAGCGGTCACTCCGACTGGGCAAGAGTATACGGCGAAGAGAACAACGAGTTCGTTGTTAAGGCATTCAAGTATGCAAGAGCAGCAGCTCCTGAGGGCTGTCTCCTCACACTTAACGATTACAACGAGTACATCCCTGCTAAGACACAGGATCTCGTAAACCTCGCTACAAAGCTCAAGAACGAGGGCACAATCGATTCAATCGGTATGCAGTCTCACCTTGACATCAGCTATCCTGATGCAAGCGTTTACAAGACAGCTGTTAAGGCTTTCAGAGATACAGGTCTTTCTGTTCAGATCACTGAGCTCGATATCACTTGCGGAAGCAATTTCAGCTCACAGGCTAAACTCTATAAGGATGTTTTCCAGATCGCTATGGACAATAAGGACGTTATCCCTGCTGTAACCATCTGGGGTACAACAGACTCCGTAAGCTGGAGAAGAGAGAACAATCCTCTGCTCTTCTCTAACTACCAGCCTAAGGAAGCTTACAATGCAATTGTAGGTCTCGTTCCTGAGTCTGAGTGGGGCAAGCCCAAGTCAGGCAGCTCCGGCACACAGAGCCCCGGACAGACAGGCCAGACCGGACAGACAGGCCAGACTGGTCAGACAGGTTCCGGTGCATTCGATAAGGTTTCCAAGTGGGGCGATGCTAACGAGGACAACGCAGTAAACGTTGCCGATGCAGTAGCAATCCTCCAGAATATCGCAAACAAGACAAAGTATGCTCTCACAGAGGTCGGCGCTCTTAACGCAGACGTTTCTGAGGCAGGCGGCGGAATCACTGGTGATGACGCTAAGGCAATCCAGATGTTTGATGCTTCTGTTGTTACAAAGCTTCCTGTAAGCTATGCTAAGGGTATGGATCCCTCACAGCAGCCTGCTCAGCAGCAGCAGCCTGCAACACAGTATCAGGCACCTACACAGGCTCCTACACAGGCTCCCACACAGGCTCCTCAGCAGTCCGGCTACAAGGTAGATCCTTCCAAGCCCATGGTTGCTATCAGCTTCGATGACGGTGCAGTAGGAAGCTCTGCAAACGCTTCTTCTATGCGTATCATCAACGCTCTCGACAAGGAAGGCTTCCGCGCTACATTCTTCTATGTAGGTGACTGGATCGACCGTGCAGGCCAGGGCGGTATTGAGGAAGTTAAGTACGCTTACAGCAAGGGCATGGAGATTGCTAACCACACTAAGAGCCATCCCCACCTTACACAGGTAGGCGATCCTAAGGGCGAGGCAGATTCTTGCAACAGCAAGCTCAAGGGTATCATCGGAACAGAGCCTTCACACCTCCTCCGTCTCCCTTACCTCGAGTCCAACGGCGGTGTACAGAGCGCACTCAGCAACTACCCGCTGATCACTTGCAGAATCGATACTCAGGACTGGAACAACGCTTCCAAGGACCAGATCGTTAACACAATCAAGGGTGCAATGAACAACAACCTCAACGGTGCTATCGTTCTTTGCCACGAGACATATGACACAACTGCAGCAGCTATGGAAGAGGTTCTTCCTTACCTCCACAGCCAGGGCTGGCAGGTAGTAACCATCTCTGATATGTTCGCAGCTAAGGGCAAGCAGCTCCAGGGCGGACAGATCTACACAGGTTGCTAATTAATCAAGACATTCACACATTCTTAATTATCCCCAAATTTTTCCCTGAAGAAGAGGCCGCAAGGCCTCTTCTTTCTTTATGTACACTTTCAGTACACTTATACTATTATTGCACGCATTCAGCACACTTTTTCCACGCCCCTATTATTGTAACGTACAGAAAATGGTATAAAGATTTGTGTAATATCTCCAAAGTTTATCTATAAGTCTTTACAAAATCCTAAAAGTATACTATAATGATGTTAGTAAAGAGACTTTACTGCGATCATTACATAAGGGGGGATAGTATGATCAAGCATCTTTCCGGAGATTACGAGACTGTTGAATACGACAGCCAGCGATCCGTAATGCTCTATGACAACGTTCAGACAGAGGCATATCCTGTACACTGGCACAATGCTGTTGAGCTGGTCATGCCCCTGAAAAATCCTTATACGGTTACGGTAGGCAATGTTGATTACCATATCCAGGAGAATGAAGTCCTCTTCATCCCCTCCTGCGATCTTCACAGCATGGAGGCTATACCCGGAAGACGTCTTATCTTCCAGTGCGATAACTCTGTGCTCGGCGATCTGCCCGTACTGGAGCCTGTAATGCGTGCGCTCAGTTCGCCTATTCTCATTACTGACGAGTATAACAGGGATCTCCGCAGGCTTGCGAAGAAGACCATGCTCGATATCTTCTCGCTCTATAATGCACATACCGAGCTTTCGGATGTCAGGATCTACTCCCTCATAGTAGAGCTTCTGACAGCCATCAGGGAGCAGCAGCTTGAGCAGAGCAAGATAGAGATGGACTGCGATGACGACACTATCACTGAGTACAGCGAAAAGTTCGGCGTCGTATTCAAATACATCGACAACAACTATATGTACGACATAACTCTCGACCAGCTCGCAGATGTTGCGGGCTACAGCAAGTACCATTTCTCACGCATATTCAAACAGTATAACTCCATGTCCTACCTTCAGTACATCAATGCACGCCGTACCAAGGCAGCTGAGCACCTCCTTCTCGATCCGGATATCCCGATCACTGAGGTGGCCATGCGCTCAGGATTCAAGAGTCTGACTACATTCAACCGCATTTTCAAGGATATAAAGCACTGCACGCCTACAGACTTCAAGAAGCTGTATGCAGTACACTGAACGAAACAAAGCGCCCTGAGTTCCTCAGGGCGTCAGTTTTTTCCGCAAAAAAGCGGACCGCAGGCACATTATGTGCGCGGTCCGCTTTTGTCTTTTCTTATAGTCTGAATAGCTGTTCCCCGTGAATCGGATCATATTGCTTCAGTTTCAGTATTTTTTTGCACACTTCCAGCACTCTTCCCTCCGGTTCCTTTTTCGGAGAAAGGGTGAAAAGACCGTCTCTTCGGTGTGCAGCGTAGAATACCGTCTTGGTGACGGTGATATCTGAGTCTACTGAGGGATTCACTCCGTGGAAACTGATTCCCTCCGGAGTTACCCTGACGGAGAGCTTTGCGGCATCCGGCAGTATCCTCACTTCGCTGCCGTCGGCTATATAGTGGGCTTCGGAGGGTTCAAGCTCAGTGTCCCTGTAGAATCTCAGCAGCAGGGCTGCTATGATATTCTCGGTATATCTCAGCCTGCCTGTAACTTCAGCAAAAGGGTCTTCACAGAGCTTTGCAAGCTCCCCTGCCGTGCTCCCGGCTATGGTATTCACCGCCTCGTCAAAGGAGGAGCGTTCGTGGAAGATATCCATAAGCGCAAATCCGGCCTTCTCGTCGTACTCCGGCATGAATTCCGGATATACTGCCTCGGCAAGAAGTTCGTAGGCCTTGTGTATACGGCCGCCCGCCGAAAAATAAGTCATACCGGAGCTGTGCGGCGGACAGCATATATCCGATATCATATGCACCGCTCTTCCGAGAAATCCTGCGCTCTCCTTTTCGTAGCCCGCACAGTAGAGCGAAAGCGCCATAGTATAGCTCTCTTCGAGCATCGTTCTGGCGCTGCGGTACCTGCCCTTGCCGTTGGCAAAGCAGTTGTTGACAGGCTTCATGGGCTTGCCCGAACGCTTGACCGCACAGTAGTAGTGCATACCCGGGCCGTTCTGATAATCGCCCTTGGTATCGGGCTTTTTGACCGTATGGAGCATCTGGTTCACCATGGGCAGATAATACTCCTCAGTCTCCGGATACTGCTTTTTCAGAGCCACAAGACCATTCAGCATCAGCATCTTGTGTATATCCCTCTGAGGCAGCGTTCTCCTTGCGCTGTATTCCGCAGTCAGCCGTTCCATCTCCCTGACTGCTCTTCTCCACTTTCCCATCACTTTCCCCTTTTCCGAGTTGCTTTTGCTGCCGGAACAGAAACCTGTATCCTTCTCTGCTCCGGAATATTATGTCAGAAGGACGGCTCAGAGCTCGTCCATATAATTGTTCCTGTTCTCCTCTTTCTGCTGCATGACCTCGTCACCGGTATCCGGCAGAACTTCCATATCATCTCTGCTATGGCTCTTGTAGTTTTCGTACTGAACTTCATACTCGCTCTTTATCTCGTTGCGCGCCTTGCGCTCATCGTATTCTTTGAGATGGTAGCTGAACATCGGGAAGCCCTCCTGCTCAGAAAGCCAGGAGTACTGCTTGTTCGCCATTACTGTCAGTCCGCCTATTATCGCGGATACAAGAAAGAGGGGCAGGGACAATACCCCTATTATCGTCATCAGCAGGACGACTGCCGGCGCTGCCAGTGCAAAGATATTGTTCTTCTTGTATGCGCCGAGAAAACCGAGGACGATGACCACTGCACAGGCCAGACTGACGGAGAACAGGCCGCCTCCCGCTAAAACTAACGCAGAGCCGGCAAATGTCTCGGCCATTATAAAGCCGAAAATACCGATATAGGCTATTGCGCCTCCGTTGTATATCTTGTTGCACTGCTTCATCTTCATCAGATTACGTGCATATTCCTCTCTCTTATCTTCCATAGTGACCTCCCTGGTGTAGCGTATTCTGTGTTTAGTTCATATGATAGAGGGGCGGACATCTGCGATATTCACAAGGACACCCGACGGAGATATGTCAATAGTACCGAAGGAAGGCTTTGTACCGTCATGCGGTGAGGAACAGCTGCCGGGATTGAGTATGTACATCCCGTCCTCGTGCTTGTTATACCTCACATGGGTATGTCCGTAGAGGACTATATCACAGCCGAGCATCTCCGCATTCTTCCTGAGTATCTCAAGGTCGTTCTTTACGGCGTAGCGGTGGCCGTGAGTTGCAAAGAGCTTATGCCCCTCCGGCAGAGGAAGCACGAAAAAAGACTCACTGAGACTACCCACATCGCAGTTGCCTGCAACATGGATGACCTTGCTCGTAAACTCCGGGTGGTTTATGATGAAGTTATCGAGCTCGCGCTCGCCGTCGCCGAGGTGTATGAACCACTCAGCATCGGCATTCCGCAGGAATACTGTTTCGAGAGCTCTGTAGTTCCCGTGTGAATCAGATACAACAATTATCCGCATAACGATCCCCTCCATGTTATATATCCTTTTTATTATATCATAATTCTCACAGGATTGCAATATAATTATTCACGGGATAAACTCACAGGGCAGATGGTCTGCCACATTTTCAACAGGAGGTAATCATGGCTAATAATATCGACCCGAAGCAGCTTACAGGGCTGCTGAATGCAGTGAGCAGAAAAATAGGAATCCCCGCAGAGCAGCTCCGGAGCGAGCTCGAAGCCGGAAAGTTCGACAGCGCTATCGCCGCTATGGATAATAAGGAAGCTGCAAGGTTCAGGGAGGCTGTAAATAATCCGAAACTGGTGGAGAAAATGATGAGTACTCCTCAGGCAAAAGCGCTCTACAACAAACTTTCCGGAAAGTGAGGCAGGTGTCATGGAGGGCAGCAATGATATCGCAGAGAAGATAAACGAGCTGCTCTCCGACGAGGAGAGCCTCGGACAGCTGACAAAGCTCGCAGAGATGTTCATGTCAGGCAGCGGTGAGGGAGGGAGCTCTCCTTCCCCGCCATCCGAGGAGGAAACACCGGATATGGGCGATATGCTTCGGCTTGCGGAGCTTGCAGGCTCAGCTGTGAAGCCCGACAGCCGCGCTGAGCTCCTCCTTGCCCTGAAGCCGCATCTCAGCGAGGAGCGGCAGAAGAAGGTGGATAAGGCGGTCAGGCTCCTGAGACTTCTGGCGGTGTGGGATACGGCAAGGGAGAGCGGTCTGCTCAGTGATATGTTATAGGGGGCGGTAGATTGGCAGGCAGATACAGCAGAGGCGATCCCTTCAGGAGCGCTCACTTCACCATGAACTCCCTGCCCGACCTTCCGCCGGAGAGACCGGAGACGGAGGAAGCTGCCGGCGGTCTCAGAGGGATGCTGCCGGGTCGGCTGCTTGACCGGGATACGCTGCTTATCGCCGCAGTGCTCCTCCTCTTGCTGCGGGAGGGCGGCGACAAAAGGCTTATCATGGCACTGGCTTACATCATGCTGTGAACGGAGGTGGATGATGGACTCAGAAGCTATAGCACTTCTGGCGGGGATCGCTGCCGCAGGTGCGATGCTGCTCTTCTACCGGAGAAGGAAGCGCAGGCTCCTTTCAGCTCTGTATGGGGCGGCAACTGGTATGGGTGCACTGCTGCTCGTAAACTTCTTCGGCAGCTACATAGGGGCAGAGATACCGCTGAATGCCTTCAATGTCTTCGGCAGCGCTCTGCTCGGCGCACCCTTCGTGGTGCTGATAACAGTGCTGCGGTTTCTATAAACCACCACAGCATCATTTACTTCTTTATAGTATATCCGGCAGGCAGACAGTGGGGGCGCTGCCCCCACACCCCTGCCAAAAAGGCAAAGCCTCTCTGGACTCTCATTTCAATATCGGCCCTCCCCATTCATGGGGAGGGCCGATATTGCAGCGGGATTCCTAAGGGACTGTGTCCCTTAGGCGGGAGTTTGAGGGCAGCGCCCTCAATATCAGTCCGTCGTAGACACCGTACAGGAATAAATGCAGCTGCCGGGTTTATAAACTGTATCTTGACAACTCCTCCCTTTATGGTATATAATATAAGTACTATATTCAAAAGCGCAGCAGGCAGAGTAGCTTTCCACATTGTCTTTCAGAGAGCGGCGGTTCGGTGTGACGCCGCAGGCAAGGGATCGTGAAGTGCGCCTGTCAGCTCCGGGGAGGAAACGGTATATCCGCAAGTATTCTCCGGCGGTCAGTCACCGTTACCGGACATAGAGTGATAAATCGGAGTGGGACCGTGCATACTGCGCCTCCGGAGTTTTTCTCCGGGGGCTTTTTCTTACTCCGGCACACCTTACAAGGGAGGAATGAAAATGGATATAATCAGATACCCCTCTGACGAAGCAGTCAACGAGGCAGTAAAGAACGATACTCCCCTGCTGGCGGCGATATTCACAGACCGTTCTGCGGCAGTAGTCTGTCCCATGGAAGAGGCGGGCGAGCACAGCATACTCCTGATGAATGCCGGATACAGCGGCACGGATACGGAGCGCTGCTTCCGCATACTCTTCGATTCACAGAGCGCAAGCTGGAGCTTTGTCTGTCCGAAGGACTACAAGGATATCCCCGACAGGCAGACCGCCCTCGGAGAGTTCTACCGGGACGGACTTGCTGTTATACCCGAGTTCCTTACTCTTATGGGTTATTTCACTCAGATAAAGATAAAGAATCTTACCGGAGAGATCTGGGATTTCTGATAACTAAAGACTGAAAGGAAGATCATAATGTATCTGTATAATTCTCTCACACACAAGAAAGAGGAATTCATACCCAACACCGCAGGCAAGGTAGGTATGTACACCTGCGGACCTACCGTATACCACTTCGCACATATCGGAAACCTCCGCACCTACATCATGGAGGACGTGCTTGAAAAGACACTCCGCTACAGCGGCTATGACGTAAAGAGAGTCATGAACATCACCGACGTAGGCCACCTTACAAGCGACGGCGATACCGGCGATGACAAGATGCTCAAGGGTGCAAAGCGTGAGCACAAGACAGTCATGGAGATAGCAAAGTTCTATACCGATGCCTTCTTCGAGGACTGCCGCAAGCTGAACATCAAGACTCCCGATGCCGTTGAGCCTGCAACCTCCTGCATCGACGAGTTCATCAAGGTCATCTCCTCACTCATGGAGAAGGGCTACGCATACGAGGCCGGCGGAAACATCTACTTCGATACCTCCAAGCTGGATAAATACTATGTATTCAGCGATTTCAAGGAGGAGGACCTTGCTGTCGGCGTCCGTGAGGGCGTTGAGGAGGACGGAAACAAGCGCAACAAGGCTGATTTCGTTCTCTGGTTCACCAAGTCCAAGTTCGATGATCAGGAGCTCAAATGGGAGAGCCCCTGGGGCGTGGGATATCCAGGCTGGCACATCGAGTGCTCCTGCATCAGCATGAAGCACCTGGGCGAGTACCTTGATATCCACTGCGGCGGCATCGACAATGCCTTCCCCCACCATACAAACGAGATAGCTCAGTCCGAGGCATATATCGGACACAAGTGGTGCAACTACTGGTTCCACGTTCATCACCTCAATGACGAGACAGGAAAGATGTCAAAGAGCAAGGGAGAGTTCCTGACTGTATCCCTCCTTGAGCAGAAGGGCTACAAGCCGGTGGTATACCGCTTCTTCTGCCTCCAGTCCCACTACCGCAAGTCTCTGGTATTCTCCTGGGACAACCTTAAAAACGCCGATGTTGCATACAGCAGACTTATAGAGAAGATCGTTCCCATGCTCGGTGACAAGGGCGGTGCAGTTGATGAGAAGGCCTTCGGCGAGCTGAAACAGAGCTTCCTTGAGGCTCTCGGAAATGACCTCAATACCGCTCAGGCTGTAACTGTCCTCTACGATGTGCTGAAGGCTGATACTGACAATGCCACAAAGCTCGCTCTCATCGCTGACTTCGATACCGTTCTCGGCTTCGATCTCATCGCCAATGCAGAGGCCGCAGCAAAAGAAGCAGAGGAAGCCGGAAACGACATCCCCGCAGAGGTACAGGAGCTTCTTGAGCAGCGTCAGGCTGCACGCAAGGAGAAGAACTTCGCACTTGCTGACGAGATACGCGATAAGATCACTGCACTCGGCTATGAGGTGCGTGAGACACGTCAGGGAACAGAGATAAAGAAGATATGATCACCCGCAGCGGAGGGGCATTCACTCTCCGCTGTATTTAGTATAACAGGAAGGAAGGTGCGGTATGAAGAGACTGACCGCAGGCATCACCGCTCATGTTGACTCCGGCAAGACCACTCTTGCAGAGGCTCTGCTTTTCCTCACCGGCGGTATCCGCAAGGCAGGAAGAGTTGATCACGGCAACGCTTTCCTTGACAACAGTCAGATCGAGAAGGACAGGGGCATCACCATATTCGCTCATCAGGCAGAGCTAACCTGCGGTGAGGCGGAGATATCCCTCCTCGATACCCCCGGCCACGTTGACTTCTCGGCTGAAACGGAGCGCATCATGCAGGTGCTTGACTTCGCCATACTCGTCATAAGCGCCACCGACGGCGTACAGAGCCACACCTCCACCCTGTGGAAGCTGCTGAGAAAGTATGAGGTGCCGGTCTTCGTATTCGTGAACAAGATGGATCTCACGACCGAAGAGCCCTCCTCCATACTCGGCAAGCTGAACCGAGAGCTTTCCGGCGGCTTCGTTGACTTCACCCTCCCCGCAGAAGAGATGAAGGAGAACTGCGCCGCCTGCTGTGAGCACCTGATGGAGAAATACTTCTCCGACGGCGACCTCACGGACGAGGATATCTCAGCCGCTGTCATGCAGAGACGCATATTCCCCTGCTTCTTCGGCTCTGCGCTGAAAATGCAGGGCGTTGAAGCTCTTATCAGCGCCATTGACCGCTATGCCGCCGAACCGCCCCGTCAGGAGGGCTTCGGTGCAAAGGTCTGTAAGATATCCTATGACAGCAAGGGCAGCCGCCTGACACATATCAAGATAATGGGCGGAAAGCTATCCGTCCGCCAGGAGCTCAGCTATACCGGTCAGGACGGCGAAGAGCACACCGACCGCATAACCTCCCTCCGTTTCTATTCCGGCGAGAAGTTCCGCACTGCCGATTATGCAGTGGCCGGACAGGTATGCGCAGTTACCGGTCCGGAGAATACCTACGCCGGACAGGGCATCGGTCATATACGCAACTCCGACAGAGCCATGCTGGAACCGGTCATGTCATACCGTGTAATGCTACCGCCGCAGAAGGATCCCTATACCGCGCTGAAGGATATGCGGCAGCTGGAGGACGAGGATCCGCAGCTCCATGTGGTATGGAACGAGCAGCTCAGGGAGATAAGCCTGCAGCTCATGGGCGAGGTGCAGCTTGAAGTACTGACCCGGCTGATAGAGGAGCGATTCGGCTATGAAGTCACCTTCGGACAGGGGGCAGTCGCCTACAAGGAGACCATACGCACAGTCGCAGAGGGCGTAGGCCACTACGAACCCCTCAGACACTATGCGGAGGTACATCTCCTGCTCGAACCCGGAGAGAGGGGCAGCGGTATAACCATCGCCTCCTCCTGCCGTGAGGATGACCTTGACCGCAACTGGCAGAGACTGATACTCACTCATATCGGTGAGAAGGAGCATATCGGCGTACTCACGGGCTCCCCCATAACTGATGTAAAGATAACCCTTGCATCCGGAAAGGCACATCTGAAGCACACCGAGGGCGGTGACTTCCGGCAGGCTACCTACAGGGCCATACGTCAGGGACTGAGGAGGGCAGAAAGCGTTCTCCTTGAGCCCTACTACGACTATGAGCTTGAAGTTCCGGCGGAGTGCGTTGGACGAGCTATCGCCGACCTGCAGCATATGTCAGCAGAGTTTGAAGCGCCGGAGACAAGGGGCGAAACTGCCGTAATAACGGGAAGCGCGCCGGTTTCGGAGCTGAACGGATATATGGCGGCAGTCATCGGATATACCCGGGGAAAGGGCAAGCTGATATGCACCTCCGGCGGTTACCGTGAATGCCACAACGCCGATGAGGTCATAGCGGCGGCTGGCTATGACTGTGACGGCGATGTTGAAAACAGCGCAGATTCGGTATTCTGCTCGCATGGCGCGGGATTTGTGGTGAAGTGGGATGAGGTGCCGGAGTATATGCACCTGCCCTCCTGTCTTGCACCCGAACCGGAGGAGGAAGAGGAGCCGCAGGCACCGGTAAAAAGGTCACGTATCACAGAGGCCTCCGACAAGGAGCTTATGGAGATATTCGAGCGCACCTACGGCAAGATAGACCGTGACCCGAGAAAGGCCTTCCGCAGGGAGAGAGAGCCTGCCGACTACAGCAAGCCGGTGAAGCTGCCGGATTACGAGGGACCGGATTATCTCCTGGTTGACGGCTACAATATCATCTTCGCCTGGGACGAGCTCAACAAGATAGCACAGGAGAACCTTGACGCCGCGCGGTCACAGCTTATAAACATCCTTGCAAGCTATCAGGGCTATGACGGCAGCGAGCTCATACTTGTCTTCGACGCCTACAAGGTGCCGGGAAAACACCGTGAGATAGAGAAATACTACAATATCAGCATCGTTTATACCCGTGAGGCGGAGACCGCCGACAGCTACATTGAACGTGTCAGCCATGAGCTTTCAAAGAAGCACAGGGTAAGAGTTGCCACCTCCGACGGGCTTGAGCAGATGATAATACTCGGCAGCGGCGCTATGCGCATTTCGGCTTCGGAGCTGAAAAAGCGGGTAGAGGACGCTGCAGCGGAAATGAAAAAATATACAGAATAACAAAAGAGCCATAGCACATTGAAATGCGCTATGGCTCGCGTTTTATATCTTCAGAGGAAGCTCCTCCTGCTTTACGAGGCTTGCATCGACCTTCTGGATGATCTGTGCATCCGTACCTGTCACGCCGTACTCGCCGTCAACATCAGCATTGATAAAGCCATCCTCGGTGATGGGGTACTTCTCCGGATTTGCAACAAACTGGAGAACGCCCACAACATCGGCAACCGTAACCTTTCCATCGCAGTTCGTATCGCCGTACACTGTCTTCCTTATCTTTGCGGTAACTTCACCGGTCATACCTATCATCTCGTTTGCTATATCACTTGCATCCTTGGAGATATTGAAGAGCTGGTCGCGGTCAAGAGTCTGATCGGAGAGAACATAGCCTGCGCCTCCGGCCGTCCAGATATCGCCGATGAAGAATACCTTCTCGTCCATTACGGAGGTAGCAAAGATTACTCCGTAGGTGATATGCTTTCCGCCGTCCTTCAGTTCGTAAACAGCAACTCCGTCTGTGGATTCCAGTGAGTAGCCCTTCCTGGCCTGCTCTACTATATATGTCAGTACGTTTGAAGGCTCCTGGATATCCTTGTAGTCTCCGGCATATTCAAGAGTCCAGTCGCCGGTTACTCTGTCGCCCTGCGTATTGAGCGTGTATATGGGTTCATCAAGACCATAGGCCTTGCAGGTGCCGCCCTTTACGGGGAAGGCAGGTGATCTCTGGCAGTTGTAGCAATAGGGGAAGGCATAGTTCTTCTTGCCGTAGGCCTCGACCTCGTCTCCGTCGCCGTAGAAATTATCATCACCGACCACCTTGTACTGTACCTTATACTCCCCGGCCTCAACAGCCTCTGGCACCTTCTCGCTCCATTCTTCTTCACCGGCGAGTCTGTACATCACCTTGCCGCCGGAGGTCTTTATCTCGTCGATGAGGGGCATGGGCTCTCCTGTATACTTGCGTGAATAGGTTTCAAGGAAGGTAAGGTTCGGGATACCCTTATCTATCTTCACCTTGACGTTCTCCACTGCCGAGTCGGAATGCTCCTCGTCGCCCTCGGCGAAGAATTCAACAGTATATATGCCGGCGTTAAGGCCTGTGGGGATCTCCTCAGACCACTCGCCCTCAGAGCCGAGCCTGTATTTCATGGTGCCGCCCTCTGCTGTGCCGGCTTTAACAAGAGCCTGCTCCTCGCCGGTACACCTCAGGTTCGGAACCTCCTCAGGTGCTGCTGTTACTGCGGCGGCAGTCTTTTCAGCCTCCTCAGCCGCCCATACGGTGCTGCCTGCTCCGATGATGATGTCTGCCGGTGCAGCGCATACTGTCACAGCCATTGCCAGTGCGAATGCAGATGCTCTTAATGTTCTCTTCTTCATGGTCGATTACCTCCTGATTTTACCCTTTTCATGAACCATACGGGCTGCGGCCGTTCCGCAGTCTCTCTATGATTATGCTATAATTATAGCGTGTTGCGTATAATTATTCAAGTACATTTTGTGAACGAATCGTAAATTCGATTGCCTGTGTGCCGATGGCGGTATAAGAATATAATATAATCCGATGCCTGTGTTCACAAAGCAGCTGCGTCACAGTCTCCGCCGAATGGCTTATAACTCAGCAATTCCCACTTGAAAACGCTGTACTTGTATGCTATAATATTAGGGTCAAAGCATTATTACTATTCCAGAGGAGGCATCATGAACAGGAGACTATCTGTACCGGAAGAAAAAAGCGAGCATAAACTCTCAGGCCGCATGGTATTATTATTCGTCTGTCTTGCAGCCCTGCTGACCGCTGTATACGTGCGTACTCACCCGAGGTGGAAGGCTGCTGAGCTTACCATCGAACCGGCCGGAAGGTTCTTTGAGACAGAGTGTATTGAACCTGACGGTACAACCCTTGAGACGAGGATACTCCCGCCGGAGGGATATACCCGTGTTCCGGCCGAGGAGGGCAGCTTTACGGAATACCTGCATAATTATCCTCTGCTGCCGGATGATACGAAGATACCGGTGTACGATGGCAGTACGATAAACTCCACCGACGCCGCCTGTGTATTCGACATAAGCCTCGGCAGGGAGGGCTGGCAGCAGTGCGCTGACAGCGTGATAAGGCTCTACAGCGATTATTTCTACGAAACCGGACAGTATGACCGGATATCATTCCATTTATCAAACGGCGATGAGTGCAGCTACAACAACTGGCGAAAGGGCAGAAGGATGCTCGTTCTCGGAAGTCTCTCCTGCGAGATCCCGGCAGCATTCCCCGGAGACAGCAGGCAGAAGTATATGAACTACCTCAAGGAGGTAATGCGGTATGCCGGAACGCTCTCACTGATCGATGAGTCTGAGATAATACCCGCTGACGAACTGCGCACCGGTGATATCATCTGCAACGAGGCTCATGTCGTGATGATAGCCGATACAGCAGTCAATGACAAGGGAGAAAAATGCTTCCTTATCGGACAGAGCTTCATTCCAGCCGTCTGCTTCCATATCCTCACCCATACAGAGGGAAAGACCGTCTCTCCCTGGTTCACACAGGAGGAGCTTTCAAAGGACAGTTTCGTCATCGGCGGATTCAGATTCGATAAAAACAACCTGCGCCGCTGGAATGACGGTTTCTGATATGGTACCGCTGACAGACCGATATTGAGGGCTCTGCCCTCAAACTCCCGCCAAAGGGACACGTCCCTTTGGAATCCCGCTGCAAAATGCCCCCTCCCCATTTCATGGGGAGGGGGCATTTTGAAATGAGAGTCCAGAGAGACGAAGCCTCTTTTGCAGGGGTGCGGGGGGCAGCGCCCCTGCTATCCATCCGTCAGAGATACACGATAAACACTTGACATTTCCTTAACTATGAGTTAAAATAGTATGTGACTATTAAAACAAAAAGCGAGGTAGCTTATCATGCTGAAGAATAATGAAAAAGTAATGGACAAGATCGTTGATCTCTGCAAATCAAAGGGCTTTGTTTACCCCGGTTCCGAGATCTACGGCGGTCTTGCAAACACATGGGATTACGGCCCGCTGGGTGTACTCCTCAAGAACAACATCAAGAACGCATGGCTCAGAAAGTTCGTTCAGGAGAACAAGTACAACGTTGGCCTTGATTCCGCCATCCTTATGAATCCCCAGACATGGGTGGCATCCGGTCATATCGGCGGCTTCTCAGATCCGCTTATGGACTGCAAGGAGTGCAAGACACGTCACCGTGCTGACAACCTCATCGAGGATTTCGACGGCACAAACGTAGCCGGCTGGAGCAATGAGCAGATGACAGCCTACATCAAGGAAAAAGGCATCTGCTGCCCTAACTGCGGCAAGCAGAACTTCACAGATATCCGTCAGTTCAACCTTATGTTCAAGACCTTCCAGGGCGTTACAGAGGACTCCAAGAGCGAGCTCTACCTCCGTCCGGAGACTGCACAGGGTATCTTCGTAAACTTCGCAAACATCCAGAGAACCACAAGAAAGAAGGTTCCCTTCGGTGTTGCTCAGGTCGGCAAGTCCTTCCGTAACGAGATCACTCCCGGCAACTTCATCTTCCGTGTACGTGAGTTCGAGCAGATGGAGCTCGAGTTCTTCTGCAAGCCCGGTACAGACCTTGAGTGGTTCGATTACTGGAGAAGCTACTGCAAGAACTTCCTTCTCTCCATCGGTCTCAAGGAGGAGAACATCCGTCTTCGTGACCACGATCAGGAGGAGCTCTGCTTCTACTCCAAGGCTACCACAGACTTCGAGTACCTCTTCCCCTTCGGCTGGGGCGAGCTCTGGGGCGTTGCTGACAGAACAGACTACGACCTCACACAGCACATCAACACCAGCGGCAAGTCACTCGAGTACTTCGATCCCGAGACAAACGAGAAGTACATCCCCTACGTTATCGAGCCCTCACTCGGCGTTGAGAGACTCTTCCTCTCCGTTGTTACCGAGGCTTACGATGAGGAGGAGCTCATCAGCACAGACAAGGACGGCAACGAGAAGAAGGATGTCCGCACAGTTATGCACTTCCATCCCGCCCTCGCTCCCTTCAAGTGCGCTGTTCTTCCCCTCGTGAAGAAGCTCACTCCCAAGGCTCAGGAAGTATACGATATGCTCTGCAAGAAGTTCAGCGTTGACTTCGACGAGGCAGGTACTATCGGCAAGAGATACCGCCGTCAGGACGAGATCGGTACTCCCTTCTGCGTAACTGTTGACTTCGATACCATCGAGAAGGACAACTGTGTTACAGTACGTGACCGTGACACAATGGAGCAGGAGCGCATCCCGCTCGATGAGCTTGTTTCCTTCCTCGAGTCCAAGATGGAATTCTGAGTATAATATTACAGGATATAAGAACAGCACTTCCTGAATGGAAGTGCTGTCAGTCTGTCAAAAAACCTATATCTACTTAGGGGACGCCCTCTCTTGCAGGGCGTCCCCTCTTCAAAAACAGTCCACCGGACTGTTTTTGAATTCACCCCTTGCCGGGCGCTTTGCGGCTATATGTGGGGCTTTGCCCCACGCCCCACCAGAGGCTCTGC
>CAMKMD010000062.1 GCA_946413815.1 uncultured Ruminococcus sp. | reverse complement strand
GAGGAATACAACTGCAAGCCCAGGGAGCTTGATGAGATCATCAGCTCGGAGCATCTGCTTTTACAGAAACTGAGGGCAAGCGGTATGTCCGATGCGGAATTGCTTGAACTCTGCGGAGTGAAAATTTCCGACAGCACGGACAGCAAAACGGACGGTGACGAAATCAGGTTCTATGACGATCCTGACCGTGACGATGATTGATTTTGCTTACATCGGTGTAAGCAATTCCCCATAACGAGGGAGAACAAAACAGTGCAGCCGTAAAATACTCAGTCGGCTCAAAATACTGAGCCGATCTTACGGCTGTTATGAGGGTAAAAGATAGAATGCGATGCCCTCCGCTCTAAAAGCGTAGAGAAAGAGAAGCTAAGGAGTAAAATTCGCTATGAATACAAATACAACTGCCGCAGAGAAAAAGAAGGCAGTCAACAAGAACAAGCGACTGGAGCAGTTTCAGGACTGCCCGACACGCACAACGGTACAGGTCATTGACGGCTGCCGTTACATTGTGCATAGTCATTTTGTCGGGGAGAAAGACCTCGATGAAGTCATGAATAGACTCGCCGTGGATGCCGCTTTGGAGAAAACGGCAATCGTGTAAAATTATGTGCGGAAAGGTATTGCCAAATTCGGTATATCGCGCTATAATAGATATATCGAATTTGGTTCTGCTTGCACGGAAAGGAGTTTATTGATGGCAAAGCAGACCGAAAACAATGTTGGAATTTATCTTCGCCTTTCAAAGGAAGATATGTTGGAGGGCGAATCGCTCTCTATTGAAAATCAGAAAATGATCCTGACAAAATTCGTTCATGACAAGGGTTGGAATCTTGTTTCTGAGTATGTGGATGACGGGTACAGCGGCACTGATTTTGACAGACCGGGCATACAGAAATTGCTTGCTGATGCTCAGCTCGGAAAGATCAATATTGTGGTGGTAAAAGACCTCTCCCGCTTCGGCAGAAATTACATCGAAGTGGGCCGCTACATCGACTATATTTTTCCGATGAACAATATCCGTTTTATTGCTCTGAACGACAATGTGGATACCGCTGACCGCAGCAGTGCGGCGCTTGACATGATGCCGATCATCAACCTGTTCAATGAATGGCACAGCAGTTCCACAAGCAAAAAGATCAAGGCGGTATTTGAAGCAAGTGCAAAGGCAGGCAAATATCTCGGCGGTCGTGTTCCATACGGATATGACCGCAGTGATGATCCGAATCATCTGCCTGTTATCAATCCCGAAACTGCACCTGTGGTGAAGCACATCTTTGAGCTGCGGTTGCAGGGACTGAGCCAAAGAAAAATCTCTGACAGGCTCAACGAGGAGCAAATCCTTTGTCCGTCCGAATATTACTATCAAAGACAGGGAAAAGACAATCCTGTGAACAGTCGCAAACTGTGGAGCAGACCTGTTGTTGATCGTATCCTGCATAATCCGATGTATCTCGGAAACTTGGTTCAGCTCAAAACAACAACTGTGTCGCACAAGAATCACAAGCTGGTCAGGAAAGATGAAGCCGAATGGGTTGTTGTTCCGAACACACATGAAGCGATCATCACGCAAGAAGAATGGGACAGATGCCGTGAGATCGACGAGGAGCATTCTATCGGCAGACGCACAAAGACTGGCGATACAAAGCCGCTGTGTGCATTGATGTACTGTGCTGACTGCGGTTTCAGAATGAAGTTCTCCCGTAATCAGAAAATGCGTGGTACTACAACAGGCAATCCACATCAGATCGTTGTCGGTTCTTACAACTGCGGTACATACTCGCTGTACGGCAAGACAGTCTGCCCTACACACTACATCAGCCAGAAGACAATAGAAGCGATTGTGCTGAATGATATTCGCTCGATGATGCTGCTTGTTGAGGAAGATGAAGCAAAGGCGAGAAAACAGTTCCTTGCAAGAAAGCAGAAACAGGAGAGCCAGCAGATTTCCTCGGACAAAGAAAAGCTCCGCAAGGCAAAGGAGCGCATTGCAGAGCTTGACGGCTTGATGCAGTCGGTGTATGAGGATAAGGTATCGGGCGAGATTCCTGCGAGTATGTGTGCGAAGCTCCTGACCAAATATGAAGCGGAGCAGAATGCTCTCTCCGCTGAGGTGCAGGAGATCGAAGCAAGACAGCTCTTGCAGAAGCAGGACGAACATGATGTTGACGAATACATCTCCCGCCTGAAGAAGTTCAGAAATGCGGAATATCTCACTCGGCAGATGTGCCTTGAGCTGATCGACTCCGTTACGGTTGACGAGTTCGAGAGGGGCAAGCAGGAGCGTGATATTCACATCTACTACAAGTTTATTGATAAGGGCTATACTGGTAAGTCCGATGATTAACAAGTCGGGTTACTTTATGGCTGGTTGACAAAGGTAAAGGATAATCTCAAGCTCTACGGAACTATCAGTGCGGAAAATACAACATACAACGTAACAGGAATCACAAATAACGCATTCAAGGGCACTGCTGTTAAGACGGTTGATCTCTCTGCTGCATACAACCTGACACAAATCTACAACGGCGCTTTCTGGGGCTGCAAGAGCCTGACATCTGTAAAGCTTAGCAGTTCAATCAAGGGCGTAAGCAATGATTCATTCAGAGAGTGTACAGCTCTTAAGACCTTCAATTTCAACGGCAACAGCAATATCACAACAATAGGTGACAGAATGTTCATGGGCGATACAGCGCTGACAAGCATTTCCATCCCCTACAGCGTAACTCATATCTGGTCTGAGAGCTTCAAGGGAAGCGGTCTCACTGAGATCAAGATCTCTAACAATGTAAAAAACATCAGCTATGATGCTTTCAGAAACTGCAATAAGCTGAAGAAGATCACTTTTGAGGCCGGCGGCAGCAAGCAGCTCTATCTCGGTCAGCACGTTTTCGCTGGCACTACAGCTCTTCAGTACGTTTACCTCAACAGAGAAGACATCGATGCAGAGACAAATGTTTTTGAGGGCACAAATGACAATGTTTCAATGCAGGGCTACGGTTCAACAAGCTATACACAGTCTATCTGCAAGAGACTCCTCAAGACATGGAATCTTACCTACAAGACATCATATACCAACTCACAGAAGAAGCAGTTCTTTACAGATCTTGCCAAGAAGGTAGGATCATATGTCAAGGCAGCAGACATAAAGGAAGAAGGCTGTGCAGCTACAGTTATCAGCGTTAAGAAGGGTACCTGCGGCGGATATGCAAGAGTATTCTACAACTGCTGTATCGCAGCCGGCGTTCCCAACACAGATGTACTCGTAGGAGGCGACAGCCACTGCCACGCATGGAACTATGTCAAGTACGGCGGATACTGGTATCAGGTAGACTGCGGCTGGTCAAGATACTGTGAGAATGCTCAGCAGTACTACAACCTCTTAAAGACATGGAAGGACAAAAATGGAAATGTCCCGACAGCACACAGACCTGAGAACTGGATCGTATGCGTAGACAATATGACCGGTGCTGAGGATGAGAACCACTACAACAATCCTTACTGCAAGAACTTTGATCAGGTTCTCAGAGAAGGAAAGGCGAACGGTATCTCCATCACAGGCAAGAGAGCCGGCTATCCGATTTCCAACTATTAATTGAATACTTACAAAGACCCGGACACGTTCCGGGTCTTTCAGCTTGTCAAAAAAGTCAGTTATGGCAGAAGTCAAGCGGGCGGATGTGGGCATCCGCCCCTACAAACGCCGATTCCTCCATAGCAAAATGTAGGGGGCGATGCCTACATCGCCCCGCTTATTTGTGAATGTAAGGTTTATTGACAGACTGAAAGACCCGGACACGTTCCGGGTCTTTTCATATCATCATGGAATAAAGGATAATTATTGGATTGATATTGCATGATATAAAAAAATATGGTATAATTATATTACCTGATATATATTATAAAGGAGGTATTATCATGAAAAACATTAAAGTTAAAAACATCCCGACAGAGCTTTCTGCCGTAGTTCTCGGCTGTATGCGTATGCCGGAGCTCTCTCCCGAGCAGGCTGAGACCGTCATCCGCAATGCCTGGGAGCTGGGCGTGAACTGCTTCGACCATGCGGACTGCTATGGTATGGGTGAGGCTGAGACCGTATTCGGCAAGGCCTTCCCGAAGACAGGCATCCGCCGCGAGGATGTCTTCATACAGTCAAAATGCGGAATCTGCCCCGACAGGAGAGTCTTTGACTGGTCAAAGGAGCATATCATAGAAAGCGTTGACGGTATACTCTCCCGCCTCGGCATGGAGTACCTCGATGCGCTCCTTCTTCACCGCCCCGACCTGCTCTTTGAGCCGGAGGAGGTGGCAGAGGCCTTCGATATCCTCTATCTCAGCGGCAAGGTCAGAGCCTTCGGCGTCAGCAACCTCATGCCCATGCAGATAGAGCTTCTGAAGAAGTACGTCCAGCAGCCCCTTGTTTTTGACCAGGTGCAGCTCTCTCTCGACCAGTCGCAGCTCATCGACCAGGCGCTCTACATGAACAACAAGACCACAGATATGTCATACAGCATGGACGGCAGCCTCCTCGACTACTGCCGTATCAACAATATCACCATACAGGCTTGGTCACCCTTGCAGTTCGGCTTCTTCAAGGGCACCTTCGTTGACAATCCCGATTTCCCGGAGCTCAACAAGGCTCTTGCAGAGGTGGCTGAGAACCACGGCGTCAGCAAGACAGCCGTTGCCATAGCGTGGATACTGCGTCATCCCGCACATATGCAGGCCATAGCAGGAACCATGAATCCCGACCATCTCAGGGAGGTATGCGATGCTTCAAAGGTGGAGCTTACCCGTGAGGAATGGTACAGGCTCTATCTCGCATCCGGAAAGTTCCTGCCGTAAGGGATGAAGCACGTACTCCAGTGGCATATCCTTCACCGCTGCAATCTGCGCTGTACCCACTGCTATCAGGAGGACTACGCCGCAGAGCTCACAGGAGAACAGCTTGAAGGGATATTCCGGCAGTACCTTGATTTCTGCCGTAAATACAGCTATAAAGGTCATATCAACTTCACAGGGGGAGAACCCCTCCTCTCGCCGGAGCTTTTCCCGCTGCTCGGTCTCTGCGCGGAAAACGGTATCACCTGCGGCATACTCACGAACGGCACTCTTATCGATGAAGCACTTGCAGAGCGGCTCGGGGCGCTGAAGAATCTCAGCTTCGTTCAGGTCAGCATAGACGGCACAAGAGAGACTCATGACCGTGTACGGGGCAAGGGGAACTTCGACAAGGCCTTTGAAGGGCTCCGTCTGCTCAGGAAGCAGGGAATACAGACGATGGCGGCTTTTACCTGCCACAAGGGCAACTACAAGGAGCTGGCGCAGGTCATAAAGAAAGTGCGCCGTGAGGGCATCGACCGCTTCTGGGCGGACAGGCTCATACCTATGGGCAGCAGCAAGGAGGAGATACTCTCCACAGAGGAATACCGCTCCGTCATCAGAGTGCTGACAAAGGAGCATTTCCGTAAGACTCTCTTTTCCCATACCGACGTCCATCTCAACCGCTCCATACAGTTCCTTGAGGGCGGAGACTGCTACTATCACTGCTCAGCCGGCGTGAACCTGCTCACCCTCCTTGCGGACGGCACTCTTCTCCCGTGCAGAAGACTGCCCATACCGATAGGGAACTGCCTTGAGGAGGATATGATCTCACTTTACGAGAACAGTCCCCTTATACGGGAGCTCAGGGAGATGAGGATACCGGAGGAATGCAACAGATGCCCGAAGGCGGAGAAATGTCGGGGAGGCGCAAAATGCCTTTCCTATGCCATGAAGGGCGTATATGATATCAAGGACATAAACTGCTATCTCAGATAATAACGGAGGTGTAGAATGTACACTCGAAGAAATACCATACCAAAACTAACGATCGCCGCATTTATCATGCTGTTTCTCCTGCTGCTGATACAGCCGCTGGGAGCGTCGGCAGATGACAAGCAATACCGCGTCGATTCAGCTGACTTCACGCTCAATTTCCAGGAGAACGGCGATGCCCTCATCAGCGAGACCTGGAAAGTCACCTTTGAACAGGGCAGATTCACCCACTTCTACAAGGATATCTACAATCCATACAACCAGCTCGAATACATACCGGAGATAAATGTGACCGGCTGTCAGATAAACGGAGCAAATGCTGTACGGCAGTACAATCTTGACCGCAACGACGGTCATTACTATTTCGAGGATAACATTGACAGATATACCATACACTGGTTCCAGTCAGCAGAACGGGAGACGGTCGAGTACAGGATAAGCTACGTGATACCGAATGCGGCAAAACTTAACAAGGACGATTTTGCAGAGTTTGCATACCGCTTCATCGGAGAGGATTTTCCGAAGACAGTCGGACACGTAACAGTGAATATATACAGCATCAGGGAAAATGATATTGCTGCATTGAAAGTATCCCAGGGCGAGCAGAACTATGACGGTACGGTGATGACCTGCACAGCCGATAACGTGAACGGTATGTACAAGGTGTCAATGGAGATGGATGCCGGTTCGTTCGCCGGACTGAAAAGGATAATCGATGTAAAACTGCCGGAAGTGAAAAAGCCTTCTGTACGCAGTGCGGACCACGGCTCATCCTCCGGAAATGATGAAGGAGGGGGCATCGCCATAATACTTTTCCTTGGTATGTTCGCTATTGTGCCGCTCCTGCTTGTCGTGTATGTCATTATACCGATATTTCGTTCGTCAGCGGGTGCAAGTAAGCTGAAAAAGGATCCCTTCCTGCTGAAGAATGCCGCAGAGCGTCTTGACAGCAGCGAGATACCATACGCATGGTATCTCATGTTCCCGAAGCTCAATACCGTCTATAACGGAAGGAATACCCAGCTTTATGTCTGGATCTTTGACCTGATAAAGAAGGGCTACTTCACTACGGACAAAACGGGACTGCATATCACAGGTTCACCGAAGTATGCCTTTTCCGATGAGGTACAGGAGAGATATGACAGAAGGCTGTTTGATCTTATGACAGAGACTTTCGGAACAACGAGCGATGCGGACGGAGGAGAAATGTTCTCCTTTGATATTATGAAAACTAAGTTCGGCACCATGACAAAATACTACAAATTGAATGAAGCTGTATCCAGGCTGCTGAAAGAATACTCAAAGGAGCTGAAGAACAGCAGTCTTTATCAGTATCTTGAATCCTCCGGAGAACTGACAAAGGTGCTTGATGATCTCGGTCTGTGGCACAGACTGGGCAGATATGACAAGATAACTATCGACCCCTACGAATGCTTCTGTGTCGCCGAGAAAACAGGCGATACCGGCAGCGAGCTTGCCCTCGGCCTTATCTATACACCCGGCAGGACCGCAGGCAGCTATACTGTGACTGAAGGAGTTGATGACTCTCTCCTTTCAATGCTGATATACACTTCGGCAATGTACGAAAGGACCTACATCCGCGATTCAAGTTCCGGTTCAAGCGGAAGCAGCTGTTCCAGCTGCTCCAGCTGCTCGAGCTGTTCAAGCTGCTCAGGCTGCGGAGGCGGCGGAGCGGACTGACATCTCAGATATTGCACAGGAAAAGCCCCTTCCGGAATGGAAGGGGCTTGGTTTGTCAAAAAAGTCATTATCTATATTGTTCTATCGCGGGCGCCGGAACGGCGCCCCTACAATTTGCCAATATACCGTTAACTTATGTAGGGGCGGCGGGACGCCGCCCGCTGTTACGGTACATAATCAGGGTTTATTTACAAGCTGAGCTCCTTCCAAAACGGAAGGGGCTTGATTTACATTATGAACCGGTCATACATTGACATTGAACCTCAGCATTGGCTCGCCGTCTTTATCCTCAAATTCCAGCTCAAACCAGAAATCAAGGGGCTCACCGTGGCTTGTGGGATTGTATTCCCCGAAGACAGTTCCGCCCTCAGAGGGATCAATATTCAGACATTCCTCATTGAAGGGGTCAACGACGAATTCCGTGCCGTAGTCCTCACTCCAGCCTTCAAGCTGCATAGTGATCCACTTTCCGAAATCCGCAATGCCCTCCTGCTGGGTCTGATCTTCGGAGCACCATGACTCCTCAATCTCCGCCACTGAGGAAATGCTGTCAAAATCGCCTTCGGAAATAAAATCTATCAGAGCCTTTACCTTGGCTGATGCCTTGTCTTCAAATGCTCCCATGGCTTACACACCGGGGAACTGGATCTTCTTGTACTTCTCGATCTTGGAAGCTACTGTCTCGCGCTTTGCGGGATCCATGAAGAAGCCGCCCTGTGTATCAGCGATCTCGTCGCAGTGAACACCGCGTCCCTCCTCAGAGGTACGGTCACGCTCGAGGCCGTTTGCTGCGATAACGAACTTCCACTTGCCGTCGTCAGTCTTCACCAGGTCGCCGCCTGCACCACAGACAGCGCACTCGATGGGGTACTGGAGACCTCTCCACTGAGGCTCACCGAGACAGAGGCAGTTGCTGTGGCAGTTCGGGCACCAGCCTGCATCGGGCTCGCCCAGCCAGCCGCGCTCCTCAACGGGTGTGTTGAGTGACTTCATTATGTTCTCGCCGATCTCCTTTGCACGGGCAAGCTGCTCATCGTGAAGAAGTACCTGTGCAGGTGCGGGAACCATGGTAGCTGTGAACATATCAACTATCTGGAAGCTGTTTGAGAAGGTGGAAGCCTGCATACACTCAAGAGTCATGGACTGCCATGAACGGGATGAACCGCCTACAGCGATGAGAGCACCTACACGGTCACGGTGCTGGATAGCGCCGATCTTGGTGAGGAAAGCAGTCTCATAAGCGAGGTTGCGGTGCATGAACTTGAGGTAGAGAGATGAAGGCATAAGAGCGAAGGTGGGAGCTGCAAAGATAACGGCATCCTGATCGAGGAGGACCTCCATGATCTTCTTCTTGTCGTCCTTCTTATCCAGTGAACATCCGGTATGCTTGCCCATGGACATACCCATTGTACATGAAGTGCAGCCTGTGCAGTCAAGCAGCTCGTAGTCGTGGAGGTTGATCATGCTTACCTCTGCGCCGAGCTCCTGACACCTGAGAAGAGCCTCCTTCAGGAGGATATCGCAGTTGCTGTCTTTTCTTCCGGCTGAAACGCCCATTACTTTAAAACTCATAAACTACTCCTTTATCATGTTTTTATTCTTTCCGGCCTTTCTGCGAAGTAACACAGGACCGGTACCACTGACTATTATACAGTATTAAAGAGAAAAAGACAAGCCTAATATTGCGGTATTTAAAACTATTAACCCGATGTCAAAATGCATAAAACTGCGGTACAGGATTTGTGCAGTCCGATAAATTTCCGAAAACCTATTGACTTGACCTTGACCTTATAGTGTATAATGGTATAAGCGGGAGTTTATGCATATCTCCTGTAGAAACGTACAACCGGCAAGAACCTTCCGCATCAGTGCAGTATAGCGGACTGTTGCCGGAATTATGGAAGATACAGCAATAGTCATCCAGATAAGGAGTTTTTTATGTATATCGAAAAAGTCAATTCACCGGCTGACATAAAGGAGCTCGGCATCCATCAGCTCAATGTCCTTGCCGCAGAGATAAGAGAGGACCTTATGAACCGCCTTTCAAAGCGGGGAGGACATTTCGGTCCGAATTTCGGCATCGTCGAGGCCACCATCGCCCTGCACTATGTATTCGATTCCCCGAAGGACAATCTGGTCTTCGATGTATCCCATCAGTGCTATACCCACAAGATACTCACCGGCCGCAGGGAGGCATTCTGCTCCGACGAGCATTTCGGTGATGTCTCCGGCTATACCAACCCCGAGGAGAGCGAGCACGATTTCTTCAACGTCGGTCATACCTCCACCTCCGTCAGCCTTGCCTGCGGTCTTGCCAAGGCAAGGGACGTAAAGGGCGAGGACGGCAACGTCATAGCCGTTATCGGAGACGGCTCACTCAGCGGCGGAGAGGCTCTTGAGGGCATCGACTATGCTTCCGAGCTGGGCAGCAATTTCATCATCGTGGTCAACGACAATGATATGTCCATAGCTGAGAATCACGGCGGACTGTATAAAAATCTCAGAGAGCTCCGTGAGTCCGGCGGAAAATGTGCCTGCAACCTCTTCCGTGCCTTCGGCCTTGATTATATCTATGTGCCGGACGGAAACGATATCGGAGAGCTTATCGAAGCCTTCCGCAGTGTGAAGGATACTCCGCGTCCGACAGTAGTGCATATCTGTACCGTAAAGGGAAAGGGTTATGTGCCTGCCGAAACGAAGAAGGAGGACTGGCACTGGCATATGCCATTCGACCCCGCAACAGGGGAGAGCCCTTCCTCCGGGGATTATGAGGACTATGGCAGCCTGACCTGTGATTTCCTCATGAATAAGATGAAAGCGGATAAGAGCGTAGTTACCATAACAGCCGCAGTTCCCGTGAATATCGGCTTCACACCGGAAAAGAGGAAGGAAGCCGGAGCACAGTTCATAGATGTGGGCATTGCGGAGGAGCACGCGGTAGCAATGGTATCGGGCATCGCAAGGAACGGCGGAAAGCCGGTATTTGCAACTCATTCGAGCTTCTTCCAGAGAACCTATGACCAGATATCGCAGGATCTCTGCATCAACCGCAGCCCTGCAACTCTCCTTGTGAATACAGCTTCTGTATACGGTATGCACGATATCACACACCTCGGCATCTTTGATATCCCCATGATGTCGAATATACCGGAGCTTGTATACCTTGCCCCGACCTGCTGCGAGGAGTACTTCGCAATGCTTGACTGGAGCATAGAGCAGGACAGATATCCTGTAGCCATAAGGATACCCTGCAACGGCGTAGTGCACACGGATACTGCTGTTGATACAGATTACAGCGATATAAACAGATACAAGGTCACAAAGAAGGGAAGCGGAACAGCCATCCTTGCCCTCGGTGATTTCTACCAGACCGGCGAGGCTCTTGCTGCTCTCATAACAGAGAAGACCGGCACAGCCCCGACACTCGTGAACCCGAGATATATCACCGGCATCGACGAAGCCCTCCTTGAGGAGCTGAAAAAGGAGCACAGCACAGTTGTCACCATTGAGGACGGCATACTTGACGGCGGCTTCGGTGAGAAGATAGCCCGCTTCTACGGCAGCAGCGATATGAAGGTGTATAACTACGGCCTGAAGAAGGAGTTCATTGACAGGTACGCTGTTGAGGACGTACTCAGAGCCAACCGCCTGACGCCGGAGCAGATACTCAGCGATATAACAGCATAAGAACAGCCCGGATGCAGCCTTGAAGGACGCATCCGGGCTCTTTTTACGTTCTGGACATGGCAAGGAACAAGGCGGCGATGACAGCTTCATATATCAGCCAGAACCTCCAGCTTCTCATAAGACAGTCCCTTACCCTCTTCCTGTCCCATATTTCCGTGCTGTGCTCAGGTCTTACTCTGATTGCCGTTTTCTCGCCGGTGAGATATCCCGCCCGGGAGAACCACTCATCACATACGTACTGCTCTCTGCCTGCATCGTCACGTATAAGGAATACCGGGCAGGTCAGGTTTCCAGCCGGACCATAGCTGTCGATATCACCTGAGAGTATGACATCGGCTGCCTCTGCCTCTCTCTCCTTGCCGAGACGCAGCTTCATCAGGGCGAGCTCAAGAGTCGTGAGCAGGGGATAGATGATGCCGAGCGTGAGGAGGAAAAGCTGAATGGTGATCTCGTCGATCCAGCCCAGATCTTTTATGTGTATATCAAGGAAGGCGATGCGCATCTGTGCCAGTCCCGCCGCGATGAGGTATTTGTCCGTCAGGCGCCAGTGCCAGCCCCGCAGAAATCGGTATATGAACAGATCGACACCCTTTACGGCTATGACTGCATCCACGAAGAGGTAGGGCAGATCTATGAACATACCGATAGCTAATGCGACCGCAAAGAGTATGATGTATATTATAAGACGGTATCTCTGGAATACCCTGTGCTTAGGTGTATAGTAAGCAGAAGCTCCGGGAAGGCTCTGTCTGAATGATCTATCCATGACTGTCTCACTCTGAAAGTATGATATCAGCTATGTCGGAGGGCTTTTCTGCTATGAAGTCAGCACCTTCCGATTCAAGCTCCTCACGGTCACGGAAGCCCCAGACGCAGCCTATGCAGGGTATGCCGGCGTTCTTTGCCGTCCTGACATCGACGTTGCTGTCGCCTATCATGAATACTCTGTCACAGCCGGTGACAGCCTCCTCTATCTCATGTATCACAGCCGCATCAGGCTTTCTCGGACGTTCATCGCAGCCGCCCAGCACCTTTACGAAGGGCGCATCCGGCAGAAGGGCTGATATGAGCTTTCTTGCAGCATCCTGCGGCTTGTTTGTAGCTACAGCTATCACGACACCGCTCTCTGTAAGCCTGTCAAGCGTCTCCTTTATGCCGTCATAGATAAGGGTCTTGTCGAGAAGATGAGCGTTGTAGTTGTCCTTGAACAAGCCGAGCAGCGTACCGGCTTCGTTCTTCCTGTCCTCCGGCAGTGCTCTCTCGCAGAGCTTCAGTGCGCCGTTTCCGACGAACCGGCGGTAGGACTGGTAGTCATGCTTAGGGCAGCCGAGAGTCTCCAGCGCGCTGTTGACTGAATCGGAGAGGTCGGCAAGGGTATCGGCAAGGGTTCCGTCAAGGTCGAATATTGCTAAAGTCATAATGTCTCCTTTGTGTGGATAAAGTCATGGGGCGATAATGGTATCGCCCCGGTGTGTCATAATGGTATCAGATGCGTGTTGCGAGCAGACGGGAATACTTTCCTCTGAACTGCTCGAATCTGTCCTCATCAATAGCTTCACGTATCTTCTCCGTGAGAGTATTGTAGAAGTAGAGGTTGTGCTGCACTGCAAGCCTTCCCGCAAGCTGCTCATGAGCCTTGAAGAGGTGTCTCAGGTAGGCACGGGAGAAATTGCGGCAGGTCGGGCAGTCGCACTCCTCGTCCAGCGGCCTCGGGTCGGTCTCATAGCACTTGTTTGCAAGGTGCATGATTCCGCTCCAGGTGAATACTGTCGCATGGCGTGCGTTTCTGCTGGGCATTACGCAGTCGAACATATCTATGCCCCTTGCCACTGCCTCGATTATGTTGGAGGGGGTACCCACTCCCATGAGGTAGCGCGGTTTGTTCACGGGCATATATGGTTCAACCACGTCTATTACCCGGTACATCTCAGCTGTAGCCTCTCCGACAGCAAGTCCGCCGATGGCATAGCCGTCAAGGTCGAGCTTTGCGATGTCCTCCATGTGCTTTATGCGCAGGTCGTCATAGGTCGAGCCCTGATTGATGCCGAAGAGCATCTGATGGCGGTTTATGGTATCCGGAAGGCTGTTCAGCCTTGCCATCTCGTCCCTGCAGCGTATCAGCCAGCGCGTGGTGCGCTCGATGGAGTCCTCCACATAGCGTCTCGGTGCGGGGTTCTCGATACACTCATCGAAGGCCATAGCGATAGTCGAGCCCAGGTTCGACTGTATCTGCATACTCTCCTCAGGTCCCATGAATATGCGCTTTCCGTCGATATGGGAGGCGAAGTATACACCCTCCTCCTTTATCTTGCGCAGCTGTGACAGGGAGAATACCTGGAATCCGCCGGAGTCTGTGAGTATCGGCTTGTCCCAGTTCATGAACTTATGCAGGCCGCCCATCTCCCTGATGATACGGTCACCCGGACGGAGGTGAAGATGATAGGTATTGCAGAGCTCCACCTGAGTCTTGAGCCCCTTCAGGTCAACGGAGGATATTCCTCCCTTGATGGCTGCGGAGGTGCCGACGTTCATGAAGCAGGGCGTCTGGAAGGTGCCGTGTACTGTCTCCACCTGTCCGCGCCTTGCACGTTTTTCTGTCTTTATGAGTGTATACATAGATTCTCCTTAAAGGTATCAGTCGAGATCGAAGGTCTCGCCGCTGTCCGGTTCTCTTTCCTCGAATATGTCAGTGAAGCCGATGAGCTCACCGTCAAGGTCACGGATAGCGATGATGTAAACATCAGTGTTGGATTCGGTGTGCTGACTGAACACCTTGTTGTTATCCTTGCTCTCCTTGAACCACTCAACGACCATATCGATCTTGGAGAGAGTTTCAATGTCAACGAAAGCGTGGAGCTTCTTGCCGACGATATCCTCACCCTGTGATTTCTTGTAGCGCTTCTTGGCGCAGGTGTTCATGAATACTATGCGATACTCAAGATCGCAGATCACCACGGGTGTGGGCTTTGTGTCGATAAGTCTTTCAACATAGTATGATGCGTCCATTTAAACATACTCCTTTTTCAGAATTCTTTTTTCTCTCCTACGAGAGATCCCGTCAGTTCTTCTGCTGTGAAAAGTGTTTCGTCTGCGGAACGGCTTTGTACCTCCTGCCGTTCCCTTATACGATGATGTATGTCAATGATCCTGCTGTCAGTACGGGTTGTTGTTCTTTTTCTCCGCAGAGCTTTTCATCCTTTATATGCTTCTGTCAGAGTATGCACATACAGTCGCCGAAGCTGAAAAAGCGGTAGCGTTCCTGTACGGCTGTATGGTAAGCGTTCATGGTGTTGTCATACCCCATGAAGGCTGATACCAGCATGATAAGTGTACTTTCCGGCAGATGGAAATTCGTTATGAGCCCATCGATGCACTTGAACTCATAGCCGGGGTAGATGAATATATCAGTGTATCCCTCACGGGCGGAAATATCCCCGTAGAAGGATGCCACGCTCTCAAGCGTGCGGCAGGTGGTGGTGCCGACTGCGATAACGCGCCCTCCGGCAGCCTTTGTCTCGTTGATGAGACGTGCTGTCTCCTCGGGCAGGAAATAATGCTCACTGTGCATCTTGTGGTCGAGCACGTTCTCCTCCTTTACCGGGCGGAAGGTGCCGAGACCTACATGGAGTGTCACAAAGGCGGTCTTAATGCCCTGCGCTCTCAGCTCATCGAGCATCTTCTCAGTGAAGTGGAGGCCGGCTGTAGGGGCCGCGGCCGAGCCAAGTTCGTGGGAGTATACCGTCTGATACCGCTCCCTGTCTTCAAGCTTTTTGGTTATGTAAGGAGGGAGGGGCATCTGTCCCACATCCTCCAGTGCTGTATAGAAGTTACCCTCGCACTCAAACTGTACGATGCGGTTTCCGTCGTCCTTTACCTCAACGACCTCTGCTCTGAGCCTGCCTCCGCCGAAGGAGAACCTTGTGCCGGTCTTTGCCTTCTTGCCGGGACGGCAGATTATCTCCCAGAGCTTGTCTCCCTTCTGCTCCAGCAGAAGGAACTCTATGAAGGAACCTGTGCCTTCCTTTTCGCCGTATAGGCGGGCGGGAATGACACGCGAATCATTCATGACGAGCAGATCACCTTTTTTCAGGTATCTGCATAGATTATAGAAATGATCATGTGTGATCTCACCGGAACTCCTGTCAACGCACATCATCCGTGAGGCGTTGCGCGGTTCGATGGGAGTCTGGGCAATAAGCTCCTCCGGAAGATCATAATAGAAATCAGACTTTAATAATTCCAAGTTATATATGCTCCTTATACCCTGAGACTGCGGAGATACTGCTTCTGCTCATCCGTAATGCGGAAACTCTCTGCGGCCTTCTGTATCGTCTTGTTGTGTGTCCACCTGTCAAGACGTTTCTGTTCGATGTACGGCAACACTTCTTCATAGTTCTTTGCAAGAGCTGTTGCGAAGTACCATGCACGCATCATATTTATGTAGTATTCCTCCGAGGCTATATCTGCCACCCTGTCGGCATACTCTGTCCGGAAATATTCGCCTAGGAAATACCTCATCAGAACAGCAATGCCGAATCTGACGGTATAGGTATGTCCGGAGGATATCCATCTGCCGGCATACGTCTCCATCTCATCCCTGTGCTTTGCGAATACCTTCGGCGAAAGCTGGTCGCAGGTCGCCCAGTTGTCGATATACGGCAGGAAAGCCTCTGTAAGAGCGATACATCTCCCGAAGTCCTTCTCCTCTGATATGATGAAGGAATGGAGCTGATCCTCCTCAAAGTACCTGTGTGGCAGTGTGCTGAGAAATTCATCTGTATCACTGCGCTTCCGCAGTTCTTTGGCTAACCGTTTCAGTTCGGGAGTACGCACACCTATGAAATGCTCTCCCTCATGAGTCGGAGTGAGCTTCCTCTGGAAATCGGCATATTTCTCATCCCTGAGCCTGAAAAGCTCTGATATGATATCACTGGAAATACTCATGGCAAAGGTCCTTTCCGATTTCTTTTCGTAAAACTTCCGAAAAACAGTTGACAACGTCCGATTAAAGTGATATTATAATTACTAAGGTAGAGGTGCGGCTGAGAATAGTACCTGTGCAGAGGACCACCTGTCCGGTGAAGCACAGTGAAAGGTGATGCCGCCGAGGGGCTGTTTCCGGTAAATTCAGCTCCGGCTCGGGACTTAAGAGGTCTCCGGCTGTCATCATTGTTATGATGGAGAGCTATCGCATAATTAAAGTTTATGCCATGTATTTCTATTATAACTCATGATGGACCGGTTTGCAACCGGTTTTCTTTATATTTCAGTAATTTAATAATAAAAAGGAGAGAAAAGTATGAAAAAACAGTTCAATGTTGGTATCATCGGCGCTACGGGAATGGTAGGACAGAGATTTGCTACACTTCTTGAGAACCACCCGTGGTTCAACGTAAAGGTGCTCGCAGCATCACCCAGATCAGCAGGTCAGACATACGAGGAGGCAGCAGGCAGCAGATGGAAGATGACAACTCCCATGCCTGAGTCCATGAAGAATATGGTGCTTCTCGATGCAACAAGTGATATAGAGAAGATCGCAGAGCAGGTTGACTTCTGCTTCTGTGCAGTAGATATGAAGAAGGACGAGATCAAGGAGCTTGAGGAGAAGTACGCAAAGGCTGAGTGTCCGATAGTATCAAACAACTCCGCACACCGCTTCACACCCGATGTACCTATGGTAGTACCGGAGATCAACCCTGAGCATATCGAGATCATCAAGGCTCAGAGAGAGCGTCTCGGCACAAAGAGAGGCTTCATCGCAGTCAAGTCCAACTGCTCCATCCAGAGCTACGTTCCCGCACTCCACCCCCTGAGAAAGTTCGGCATCACAAAGGTGCTCGCCTGCACATACCAGGCTATCTCCGGTGCAGGCAAGAACTTTGAGACATGGCCCGAGATGCTCGACAACCTCATCCCCTACATCGGCGGCGAGGAGGAGAAATCCGAGCAGGAGCCCCTGAAGGTATGGGGCGAGATCAGGGGCAACGAGATCGTGAAGGCAGAGACTCCCCTTATCACGACACAGTGCCTGAGAGTGCCCGTATCCGACGGACATACAGCAGCTGTATTCGTATCCTTCGAGAACAAGCCCTCCAGGGAGGAGATCCTCCAGCTGTGGAAGGACTTCAGCGGCGTACCCCAGGAGCTCGAGCTTCCCAGCGCACCGAAGCAGTTCATCCACTACTTTGAGGAGAACGACCGTCCCCAGGCCAAGCTCGACAGGAACATCGAAGGCGGTATGGCAGTATCAACAGGCCGTCTCCGTGAGGATACACAGTACGACTACAAGTTCGTATGCCTCTCACATAACACACTCAGAGGAGCAGCCGGCGGCGGAGTACTCCTGGCTGAACTCCTTGCAGCAAAGGGATACTTTGACTAATTCAGAATTATGTATGCGGAAACGCTCCTTGTAGGGGCTGCCTGTGGCAGCCCGCAAGGTAACGAATAATATGCGGACCGCCGGAGGCGGTCCCTACAAAAAGTAGCGACGGACATTGGCCGTCCGCACAACACCAGTATTGGTTGCAGACGTTTCTTAATTCTGCATTATAAGACTTGTACCGGGAGGTTACATTTATGAAGAATACAATATTTACGGGGGCTGCTATCGCTATCATCACTCCAATGAACGCAGACGGCTCTATAAATTACGATGAGCTCGGAAAGCTCATTGATTTCCAGATAGACAACTCCACCGATGCTATCGTTATCTGCGGTACCACCGGCGAGGCTTCCACCATGACAGACGAGGAGCATATCGAGTGCATCAGGTTCACTGTTGAGCGCGCAGCCGGCAGAGTGCCCGTTATCGCAGGTACAGGCAGCAACGATACTGCCTACGCCGTAAAGCTCTCAAAGGAGGCTGAGGCTGTAGGTGCAGACGGACTTCTGCTCGTTACTCCTTACTACAACAAGACCACACAGAAGGGACTTATCGGCCACTTCACTGCTGTTGCAGACGCTGTCAATATCCCGATCATTCTCTACAACATCCCCGGACGTACAGGTATGTCCATAGAGGTGGGCACAGTAAAGAAGCTCGCTGAGCACAGGAACATCGTTGCCATCAAGGAGGCAAGCGGCAATATCAGCTATACCGCAAAGCTCATCGCTGAGTGCGGCGATATGATCGATGTATACAGCGGAAACGATGATATGATCGTTCCTATCATGTCTCTCGGCGGAAAGGGCGTTATCTCCGTCCTCTCACACGTTATCCCGAAGCAGACACATGATATGGTGCAGTACTGCCTTGATAACAACTATGCTGAGGCTACAAAGCTCCAGATAAACTACCTTGACCTCATCAATGACCTCTTCATTGAGGTGAACCCGATACCTGCAAAGGAAGCTATGAATATGCTCGGCTGGAATGCAGGCCCCTGCCGTATGCCTCTCTGCGAGATGTCAGATGAGCATAAGGCTGTTCTCCGTGCAGCTCTTGTAAAGCACGGCCTTATCAAGTAATAAGAAGCCCCGTCCTTTTTTAAGGAGGGCGGGGGATAAAGATACATAAAGGAAGTGGAATCCATGACCAATATAGCTATATGCGGCGCCAACGGCAAGATGGGAAAGAACATCTACAACTGCATAAAGGAGCGTGAGGACTGCAATACCGTAGCCGGTGTTGATATCTTCACAGAGCAGTATGCAGATTTCCCCATAGTAAAGACTCCCGCAGAGCTTCCTGTGAAGCCCGATGTCATAATAGACTTCTCTAATCCCGCACTGCTCGACGGCCTGCTCGATTACTGCCTTTCCACCGGCACTCCGCTGGTCATAGGCTCTACAGGCTATTCCGATGAGCAGATAGCACAGATTAAGAAGGCTGCCGGACAGATACCCGTGTTCTTCACCTTCAATATGTCCTTAGGCATCAATCTGCTGGTTAATCTGGCAAAGAAGGCAGCAGCAGTCCTCGGCGACCAGTTCGATATCGAGATAGTGGAGAAGCACCACAACCAGAAGATAGACGCACCCAGCGGCACAGCCATAATGCTGGCCAATGCCATAAACGAGACACTCGATAACTCAAAGCACTATGTCTATGACCGCCATTCACGCCGTCAGAAGCGCGAGAAGTCCGAGATAGGCATGCACGCTATCCGCGGAGGCACGATAGTTGGCGAGCACGACGTTATCTTTGCCGGACAGGACGAGGTAATAACTCTCTCCCACAGCGCAGCCTCCAAGATGGTATTTGCAGAGGGCGCCGTTAATGCGGCTGTCTACCTCAAGGACAGAGGGCCTGGCCTCTACGATATGCAGATGCTTGTCGGAGAGTAAGCAGCAGTACAATCGTTCAATGCTTCCCTGTCAATGGCGACAGTGAAGTAAATATATTTCATAAAGGAGATCTTAACAATGAGCAAGATCAGAATCGGAATCGCAGGCTACGGTAACCTTGGCAAGGGCGTAGAGCTTGCTATCAGACAGAACGACGATATGGAGCTGGCAGGTATCTTTACCCGCCGTGATCCTTCCACACTGAAGCCCCTCACAGCAGGTGCTCCTGTGTACAGCATCAATGACATCCAGTCAAAGAAGGATGATATCGATGTTATGATAATCTGCGGAGGCAGTGCTACAGACCTCCCGAAGCAGACCCCCGAGCTGGCAAAGTACTTCAATGTTATCGACAGCTTCGATACACACGCACGCATCCCCGAGCATTTTGCAAACGTTGACAAGGCTGCAAAGGAGTCAGGTCACCTTGCGTTCATCTCACTGGGCTGGGATCCCGGCCTGTTCTCACTGAACAGACTCTATGCTGAGTCCATCCTTCCCAACGGCAAGAGCTATACCTTCTGGGGCAAGGGCGTAAGCCAGGGCCACTCCGATGCTATCCGCCGCGTTGAGGGCGTAAAGAGAGGCATCCAGTACACCATCCCTGTTGAGGCAGCTATGGAAGAGGTACGCTCCGGCAGCCAGCCCGAGCTTACAACACGCCAGAAGCACACAAGAGAGTGCTGGGTAGTTCCCGAGGAGGGCGCAGATCTCGCTAAGATCGAGGAGTCAATCAAGACAATGAAGAACTACTTCGATCAGTACGATACAACAGTAAACTTCATCACTGAAGAGGAGTTCGACGCTGTTCACAACAAGATGCCTCACGGCGGCTTCGTAATGAGAAGCGGTCTCACAGGCGACGGTGAGAAGACTCACCAGATGATAGAGTATTCACTCAAGCTCGAGTCCAACCCTGAGTTTACAGCAAGCGTGCTCATCTGCTACGCAAGAGCACTGGCAAGACTGAAGGCGGAGGGCGCAACAGGCTGCAAGACAGCATTCGATATCGCACCCGCATACCTTTCACCTCTCTCCGGCGAGGAGCTCAGAGCCACAATGCTCTGATCCTGCGGACGGAACGATACATAAGGAAAAAGGCCATGACCCGTTATCCACGGGCCGCGGCCTTTTTGGTTTATGGAGCGTTTGCTGACCGATACGCAATAAAAAGGCGGGCCCTCTGAATCCGGAGAGCCCGCTGTGTTTCTATTAAAGGAAGAAAGTGCTTATACCATGCTCGCGTGCGTAGCGTTCAGCCTTCTTGCGGTTGATCTGCTTGAGCACCTTGATGGTAAGTCTGTGTCCCTTGCGTATCTCGTCAGCTGAAACATCGGGCTTGTCGAACTCTGCGATCTTGACGTTGAATACATTCTCACATCCGCAGAATGCGTCGTCCCTGATATCCTTGGTATTGAGGCTGAGCTGAATATCACTCAGGTTGTTGCAGCCGTAGAATGCCCAGTTGGCTATGGTCTTCACTGAAGAGGGGATAACGATATCCGTCAGTGAATGACACCAGGAGAATGCGCTCTCACCGATGTATGTAACACTATCAGCTATCGTAACATCCTTGAGGCCGTAGCACTCAGAGAATGCAGAGCTGCCGATGCTCTCGATAGGAGCATTGATGATGACCTTGTTCAGGTTGCGGCAGGAGAAGAAGCAAAGATCGCTTATCTTCTTCATCTTGCCGGGGAATATCACCTTGCGGAGGGAGCTGCATCTGCCGAATGCGCCTTTGCCTATGGATTTGAGCATGAGCGGGAAGTTGACCTCGTTCAGGCGTATGCACTTGAGGAATGCATTCTCACCGATGGTCTCGAGATTCTGGGAGAAGATTATCTCCTGAAGCTCGGAGCAGTGTGCGAATGCGAATTTATCAACGTACTTTACTCCGTCGCCCATGATGATGGTCTTTGCGGAGGTGTTGCCGCGGAATGCGTACTTGCCGATGGTAACAATGGTGGCCGGGATATTGATGACCTCGTTGGTGCCGATGTACTTGATAAGAGTACCCTTCTTGTCGATGACCATGTTGTTGACGTCATCGATCTCCAGTTCGGTGTTGTCCTCGACCTCGATGTTCTCCTTCTTGAGCATGGCCGCAAGCTCTGCTGCCGTAAAGGGCTTGGAGACAGGCGGGGGAGGAGGCGGGATAACGGGCTGAGCCACAGGCTTGGCAACAGGCTCATTATCTTCCTTGATGGGGAAGTAGGGAGCTTCCTTCTTTTCCTCAGCAGCTTCGGGAGCCTTGGTGTCCTTCTTCTCCTCAGCCTTGGGAGCCTCGGGAGCGTCCTTCTTCTCCTCAGTCTTGGGAGCCTCGGGAGCCTTGGTGTCCTTCTTCTCCTCAACAGCCTCGGGAGCCTTTATGTCCTTCTTTTCCTCAGCCTTGGGAGCCTCGGGAGCCTTGGTGTCCTTCTTCTCCTCAGCCTTGG
>CAMKMD010000061.1 GCA_946413815.1 uncultured Ruminococcus sp. | reverse complement strand
CGGTTCCGTTGATTCAAATTATATCAGATATCACAATGAATGTCCTTACCGTTTCATTATTATATCCTTATCAATTTCTTATCAATTTCTTATCCGATATACTATGATGCTGCACCCGGATTATTGCACTCCTCCTTTGATGATCAAAGTATATCATATCTCTGACAGATCTGGCATACATACGGTGTAAGCGGTAAAAAAGCCATAAAGAAAAGGCTCACCGGAGTGAGCCCTATAATTCTTATTGCATAAGCATGATATCCATAGTGCAGACTTTACCGGCGCAGCTTATCTTCATCATGCCGCCGCACTTTTCAACTGTCTTGCGGATGTTTCTTATACCGCAGCCATATCATCATCGCCTGTTCTGATTTCCGGGGAGCCTGACACTCAGCCCCATACTAAAATTACAGCGCACTCAGATACCAAAAGTCTGTTCGCAGTACACATGAAGCCTCATGTGCCATAAAACCTTTCTTATCGTGAAATTGTTATGGAGAAAGTAAAAAGCTGCGGAGCAGAAGCGCTTCACAGCTTATGAGATTATTCAGTTTTTATCTTTTATAGTTCACTTCTCCCGGTGATACAGGATCGCTGTTCAAGGATACCCATTTTACAGCCAATTCCTGAAGCACTTTTACTTCATTTTCACCACCGCACCCTTTAGTGTCATTGATAACGGTGCAGGCATTTTCAGCTTTTTTTATATCCGTCCCGGATAGCGGTTGGCCCTGTATCAGATATCCAAGCAAAGCATGGAGCATTTTACGATACTCGTTATCCCAGTTCGCACCGCCGTTGCGATATACCTCATCACCAACACGTCCTGTTATCCTGATAACTTCACCCTGTACAGTATCGCACCTGCCACTTGCAGGAACAAGATATTCCCATAGCTTATTATACTGCTCTGAAAACGGAAGAGAGCTGTCGATCCCGATCTTTGAAACACCATCATGCCTGACAACAGGTGCAGGTGCATCGACTTCAAATAAAGAATAGAATTCCAGCAGCTCGGATTCTGCATTTTTACGGTATTCTTCTTCCATGCCCGATTTACTGAATTCAAAGTCTTTTCCTTTAGCCAGGACAAAGCCCTGAGCCATTTCCCATTCTTTCGAAGGGATATTATCCTTACCGCCTTGTGCTTCGATCAGAATCCGGGCTGTAGCTGCTTTTCCGCTATCACCCGGACGCATACGTTCAAGCATATAAAGCAGCGGTGTCCGGCCAATATTGTTGCCAAAATACTTTTGATGATGACCGGGATCTGCACCATTATCAAGAAACATTTTCACAATATCTGCATGACCACCGTCTGCGGCAGCGAACAATGGAGTTTGTTCCATATAATCCAGTGCGTTTAAATCTGCACCATGTTTTATCAGCAGTTCACAAATATCATAATGCCCGACTCTTGCGTGCTTGAAAACAGGTGTTCCATAGTCCTGTTCAGCATTAACATCTGCTCCACGCTCAATAAGCCATTCTACCAATTCTATCGGGATATATTTATGCAATGCAGTATAATTGTACGTTCCTCTTTCTCTTGCATCATGCTCACAAGCCGACAGCATCTCTTTGCATTTTTCTATATCCTCAGCTGACCAATTGTTGCTATGGCAGTAACAAAGATCGAGAAATTCCTTGGGTAATGTTTTTTTCAGCTTAGCCATATAGCTGCCACCTCTTTCTTGTTGAATTGACCTTGCACTATCCTGTTCATGAAGAGTATTGATACATACATCTTTGTTAATAATTATACCACACCGTCCCACAGAATTCAATCCCATTTCTGAGAAATATACCCTCCGGATTCACCGAGGAGGCATCACCACGGCAGAGAGATTTCAGGGATCTGAAAAGGAATGGGCATACAAAAAAGAAGCGGACTGGCTGCCGGCAGAAAAAAGGTCAGCTTGAACAAGAATAACGGCAGGGAAAGTTTCCTCCCTGCCGTTATGATATGTATAATATGAGTGTATTCTTATTCAGAGCACCTCAGGGAACAAACCGCTCTCATCCCTTATCTTATCGGCTTCATAGTGAAAGATGCAACGGTCACAGTCAGGCGTGGTCGTCTTTACGTTAGGCATATTCTCGGCGAAACGGCAGCTGACCACGATCCCGTGGTTTTATTGCCTGCTATAGGATAAATCATTCCCGCAGATCCGAAAGCGGATGCGATCCCCGGTAATCCCATTCCTTATCATTGACCACGGCAATCAGCTCTTCGGTGGCTGTATTGCGAATAAAATAATACGAATCATTCAGCTCAAACTTATCCCAGAGATCCTTTGCAGCACTGTTCAGCAGATCACCTGAAAAGCGGACATAATATATACCGTCATCCTCATATTTATCTTCAACAGTGCGCAGTGAGATATTCCAGGGCGTTTCGCTGTCACCGATCTTCTCCTCGATCGCAGCATCAGTAAGTATATGTTTTCCGTTTGCATTCCTTGACTGAGCCTTATTTTCGACATCGCCGTTTATTGCAAATATGCCGAGGATGATACCGACAATAACAAATATTGATGAAAAGGCAGCCATGACGATATAGTCGGAGTTTCTTCCTTTGCGGGGTGCTTCATAGAATATATCATAGGGAACGCGGGGATTGAGACGTATCGTGACGGTTTCGCCGATCTCTGCATCCGCCGCATGGCGAAATGCGCCGTTGACAGACTCGTAACGTTCGCCTTCATAGTCATATTCAAACACCTCTGCTGATTCAACGTGCGAACCGCGGTTGTTCACGACCATATGTGCATAGCCGGTGCATCTTGCCTCAACAGGTATACCGTATCTGCTGCTGGTGCTGAATATATTAAACAGAGCCTGTATGAAAAACAGCAGGCCGCAGCTTGCAAACATACCTGCAGCGAGTATCAGAAATGCACGGTCGTTCCCGATGTGTTTAATTAACAGCATAGGAACGCAGACAGACAACCCGATCAGTGTGATAATAATGCCGTTGATCAGTCTTTTTACGCCGTAGAGCTCACGGGCGTTACGTGTTTTCGGCATTACAGCTATACCGCCAACGACAAATATACCGCCGAAAATACAGGCAGCGACAGCAGGATGACCGGTATTTACGGCAGTGGCCATCACGATTATCAGACCGATGAAAACGATCACCACAAGAACGGAGACCCACACAGGGGTTATTCTGACATCCGGATCATCGCGCTTCTTTTCTAACAGCCGCCTCCTTTTTTCTGAGAGCTGCGTTACAACGCCGGACACGTCCATGTACTTTTCCTCGTTAAAGATGTACTCCGGGTTATCAGGATCATACAGCATAATGTTCACTCCTTTTTTCAGTTGGATTGATCAGATGATCAGCCTCCGGGCTGACAGGCATCATACACTTTATTAATCATACCCCATTCATCATATTCTATATAGTAATAGTGTTTCAGATGATCCGGCATGACGGGACCGTTGTCTGTATAGATGTAATATGCAGCCTTGCCGGCTTTTTTATCGGTAACACTGCCGAGATCAAAGTTTCCGTATTTACTCTGGACCGCACTGATGTTGCTGTTCAGGATAAACCAGTCATTGTATTTGTAGTATGTGGGATGTGAAGCAGCGAATATAACCAGAGCCAGAAGCAGAAGACTGCTGATAACTAAGGAAATAACCGAAGATCTGATGCTTTTCTGCGTATGTTTTCTCCTGATGATCAGAATTACCGATACTATTCCGATCATCAGCAATATCAAAAGAAAAAGCAAATAACAAAGATCAATGATAAAGGGATTCATATCTATACAGCAGCTCCTTTATAGATTCTGATCATTATATTATAAATTATAGCATGACATAGCTGCATTGTCAACAGAAGCGCCATAGCCCCGCTTATTTGTGAATGTCAGGTGTATTGACAGTCTGAGGCCCACCGGGGTGAGCCTGTTTCTCTGATACTATATTTACGCTTAATGCCCAAAAAGCCCGGCGACGCCGGGCTTTCCGATATACTGCTGTTATGCTGAGAAATATCCGCGGTATTTCGGACGGATGTCCCATCTTGCGGATTCTTTGGCCACCCATGAAGGATCATACGTCGTGCCCTGCCAGCCTTCAATATTATAGCAATATCTGAACATATCATTGCTAACTGTGACTTTGTCGGTCTTAAAGCCGGAGGAAGTATAGATTTTTTCAAGGTTTTTGCAATAATAGAACATGTAACTCATGTCCGTGACATTGGCAGTATTAAAACTCCTGAGATCCAGTTCTGTGAGACTGCTGCATTCATTGAACATATAGCACATATTCTTGACATTAGCAGTATTGAATTTTGTGACATCCAAAGATTTGAGTGAGCTGCAGCTGCTGAACATAAATTCCATATTCCTAACTTTCGCTGTATTAAAGCTTCTGAGATCCAGTTTCGTGAGCTGACTGCATTTCGAGAACATACCATGCATTTCGGTTACGTTTGCGGTATTGAATTTGGAAACATCCAAAGATTTGAGTGAGCTACATCCTCCGAACATACAATACATATTCGTAACCTTGGCAGTATTGAATCTTGAAAGATTCAGATTCTTGAGCTTGCCGCAGCAGTAGAACATTAACCGCATAGTCGTCACATTTGCAGTGCTGGTGAGCGCTTCGATATTCACTGACTCAAGATTAAAACATTCCGAAAACATATCGCTCATGTCAGTCACCTTCGAGGTATTCATAGTAGAGGGGTTGAAGTTGATGCTCTTGAGCGATTTGCAGACGCAGAACATTCCCTTCATATTTTTGCAGTTCTTCGTGTTGAATGATGTAATATTCAGATCATTCAAACTATGGCAGGCGGCGAACATACAGCACATATCCTCAACATTTGCGGTGTTGAAATATCGAAGATCCAGCGAAGTCAGCTTATCGCAAAACATAAACATACCATTCATAGTTTTGCAGCTGCTGGTCACCCAGTTGTTCAGGTTAATGGAAGTCATAAAGAAGCAGTCTTTGAACATTTCTTTCATCGAGGTAATGCTGTTGACATTCGATACCTTTGACAGATCCATTGTGGTGCAGTCGAAACCCTCAAACATTTCGGAGCAGTCCGCCGGGAATTTTGTTCCGGATGCGGCGACAACAGACTTTACTCTTGTGTCAGTTGCGTATTTCTGCACTTCGCTCTTGGTGACAGTGCCGCTCAGTGTCAGCACACCGGTAGAAGTATTCAGGCTGGCGCAGGATGCCGCGCTTGCGGAGATCGGGGCTATGAATGCCGGGGTCTGTGATGCCGTCGGGAGTGCTATCGTTCCGAGGAGCGCGCAGGCGAAAACACCTGCCAGTGTGCGTTTGATGAGCCGTCTTTTTTCCTTGATACAATCCTCCGTTAATTTGGTAAAATATGTCCAACATATTGTTGCGGCATTTACATTATAGCACAAATTGACAAAAATTGTCAAGCGGTTTTCACAGATTTTCGCCGGCATTAAATCTGAAGTATATACTATGCCTGTGATCATAGTCTTCCTGCAGGTGCGGTGTGAGCAGCAGACAGATCACCTCCCATAGTAAAGCATCAGGCCAAAGGCACATTCACAGATCAGACAGTTATTCATTCTGCAATGCCTTCAAGATACTTCACAGCCCAATCCAGCTCATAATCCTCCTTGTCACGGAAGATCTTCATCGCTGCGTCGTAGTCGAAAGGGATATGCACTTCAACAGGGTTGCGGCTTTCACGGTCGGCTCTGGTATCGATGTTCGGCTCACCGTTTTCGTTCAGTATCAGACCTGTGGGGAAATACACCGTCGCGATACCGCCCGACAAAATGCTTATACCTCCCGTTTCCTGATTGCAGCCGCACGGATCGGTAATGCCTGCGACTGTTACATTCGGCAGCTTTGAAAGATACAGCGACAAGCCGTCACCTGCGCTGACACAGTCATAATTGGTGAGGGCAGCGACCTGAAGATCTGCAAATTCGCCTGTGCCGTGTATGCCGTGATCGGATACGCAGGTGTACTTTCCGTCCCTGCGTATGCCAAGTCCCTGACCGTACCAGTCCCTGTCCGTCAGCAGATCGCACAGCGCTATACCTATTTCGTCGAAGCCGCCATCATTGTTACGCAGGTCGATGACGAGGTATTCCATCCCCTGCGCTCTCAGATCGTTCAGCTTTTCACGGAACATATCTCTTGCATACTTCTGATCACCTGTCAGATAACCGGCATAGTCCTTAAATGCTGAGCCCATTGTTTCCGCTGTCACTTTGAGATAACCACACTTATCATCGAGCATTTTTGTGCTGAAATTTTCCTCCAGCATTTTTTCAGAATCGAGCGGAAGCTTAAGTCCTCTGAAAGCAGCCGTTGCCTCCATCTTTGTTTTCACGCCGCCCTTGTCATACACAGTGACCGTCTGTTCACTGCCGTTTTTGTCTACGAATGATACCTCGGCTGTCTCACCGCCGACAGACGAAAGCCACAAAGCAGCAAGGCGTTCTTCATTGGCTTTTACAGGATAGCCTTTATCGGGACCGTCCTCGGCAGCAGCCTGCAAAACGGGCTTGCCGTTCCATTTTGTGATAACAGTACCGTCCTCTATACCATGAGCGTTTGCCTCTGCCGAGGTGCACACTGCGATGACATCATCATTGTCGAGCCGTATCATCGCAAGACCGTAATCCCGTACAAGTGATTTTCTCTGTTCTTCATTTAATGCAAACCCGATATCGCATCCGATATGACCATCATGCAGTTCATTGCAGAACATTTCAACTGATCTCCAGAATTTCATCCGGTCCTGTTCTTCCTCCGCTTCCCTGACCATAGGCATATACTTTGCTTCAAGTGCCGGAAAATCAACTTCTTTCCACTCTTTCAGGATATAGTGTTCGTCCATATCCATCACAAGTGAATGAAAAGACCCGGTATAGCTTTCCCTTGTATGATTGAAAATATTGGGTGAAACCGCACTGAAATACAATCCGCAAAGGCAGGAAAGTATCCCGGTAAGCACAGCGGCTATGCGGTAGCCTGTCTTCCGCTTTGCAAGCAGCATTGGTATCAGGGCAAGCACTGCAATAATATACATCACAAAGAAAACGCCGAGAAATACTATCGGTGCGCCGACAACATATATGACCGCATGAACCGCGCATATAAGCACAGGCACAAGACACAGCAGCCGCCATAAGCGCAGCTTCCTTGAGTCGTCTTTCCATAAGTGATGAAGTACAGCAAGTATCAGCATAGTGAGCAATACCGCCGCACACCATAGGATATGCACTGTATTGACTGTAGCGTATAGATGACGAAGTGTTTCAAAAACATTTTTCATAAGACATTTCCTCTGTTATTGTTGAATCTGATTATCCGGCGCTTATCTGTCACTTTATATCTGCTCATCAGATCTATAGTTACATATAGTCAGAACGCGGGGTTTATATAAGATATTATACACTGCAATTATTACCGGTTCATTAATGCTTCATTACTATTTTATCATAGCAGGTATTTTTCTGCCTGTACATGACATTCATTCATAAGCGCAGACATAACACGCACCGAGGCAAATGCGGCTATGATCGCTGATAAAGCCTCTGCCTGAATGAAGGCATATCCGGTATAACAAAAGAAACAAGGGATAACTGATTTTCAGTCCGGTAATGTACGCTGCTGCTGAGACAGAGTAAAAGACCGGCTGTTTTCACAACCGGTCTCATCGTACACTTTTCTGTTGTACTATTCTGCGTTTACGCAGGATCTGATATCGACCCGCAGCCGCTTCAGACGGCTGTCCGTAAGGTGTCTGGGGAGGCTTTTCCTCAACAGAATGTTTAAAGCTGCCATACCTTACTTTGTCAGGGGAAGGCCTGCATCAAGCCTCTGGATCGCAGCGGCATCGCCGCCTGTGATGCCCTCCGTGCCGTCGATATCGGCATTGGCGATACCGGTTTCGGTAAGCGGATACTTTGACTTGTTGGCTATGAACTGGAGGACAGCCACTGCATCGGCTACGTTGATCTTGCCGTCCTCGTTCGCATCTCCGGTTTTTTCGGAGAGCACAGCTGCCGGTGCTTCGCCTTCGGCAACTTTGAATACAAGCTGGGGTGCAAAGGAATCCCACGGGCTGGTCAGACCAGGCATGAATCTGAAAGTACCCGGCGCTATAGCAGTGAGCCTGTACTTTTCTGTGATGTTCAGGGTATCTCCCATATCGCACTCGCGGCCAAGAAGTTCAAGCTTCATTGCATATTCATCCCGGAACCACCCGTCTTCGTGCATGACAGCCAGCCCCGGCATGAACCCTCGTCCGAATACGGAAAACTCCACCGATTCCCCCACCTTCAGCTCTGTCTTCACTTCGCCGCGTATCTCCGAATAGGGCTCGGAAATACCTGTCGGCTTTTCCTTGGGCACAAAGAACATCCGGCCGTCCTTATCGAACATACATACATTGTTGGCGATATATCTTCCGGTCTTCATCCATTCCTCAGCCGTTGCAGCAACGTGCATACCTTCAAGCGAAGGGCATGCTCCAAATGAACGATCAATCTCCTTTATTGACAGCGGGAGAACTACCTCGCTCAGCTTCTCGCAATAACCGAAAGAATCGATGATATACTCAACGCCCTCGGGAATTGTCAGCCTTGTCAGATTGTTCATTACCCCTCCGGCATCGTATACAGTCTTCACGCCCTCCGGGACAGTATATTCCTCAACATCAGGTACTGACAATAGATTGCCGCAGAATATCACTTCCTTATCTGAATCTATCTGATCTATATACCACGGCGTTCCAAAAAACGTCATCCGGCCGAGAGCTATGTACCTTTCGGGAGCATTTATCTTTGAAAGAGAACTGCAGCTGTCAAATGCCTGATCTCTGATTATCCCGATGCTGTCCGGAATGGTGACTGAGGTAATCTGCTCCTGATATTTAAATGCCCACTCGCCTATCTCCGTGACCTTTACAGTCTTTCCGCTGTATTCCGCTGTTCCGGCAGCGTTTTTCAGCTCCGATGCAAGCGGCACCTCCTCAGGGATCACAACATCGCCGGATACTTCCTCCGAAGCTGTGATGACCGCCCTGTCTCCGGCCATCCTGAAATACATACCGTCGCAGATAACATATTCTATGCCGTTTTCCTCACTGTATGTATAGCTTCTTCCTTTATAGGTGACTGTCGCGCCTGTCTCAGCCGCTGCAGCAACAGCCGGTATGTCAGTTGAGCTGCGGAGCGTGTAGCCTGCTGCGGGTGTCAGTGCAAGCACCGCTGCCATTGCTGCGGTGATTATCCTTGTATTTTTCATAAATGATACCTCCCTGTAAAAACCGTAGTTCAGTATTACAGAAGGCCTGTTGACCGCCTTCATAACGTATAACGACCGGGCGGCGCACAATGTGCGGCTTATATGTTAATTTCTGTCACTTTGTATACATAGACAAAAACGGCTTTACTTCCTTGTACAATATGACAGTGCCCGAAAAGGAGTCTGTATCTATTCAGGGGACGCCATCTCTTGCCGGGCGTCTCCTCTTCAAAAACAGTCCACCGGACTGTTTTTGAATTCACCCCTTGCTGAGCGCCCGAAGGCTATATGCGGGGCTTTGCCCCCAGCCTAACCGGCCCGTCCCCTCTGTCAGCTTCGCTGACATCTCCCCACACTGTGGGGAGTCACCCCACCAGAGGCTCTGCCTCTGGACTCCGCTAAAGGGGCGAAAGCCCCTTTAGAATCCCAAACGTTTGGTTTTGCCGGTGATACTACCTTTTTTGACAAGCTGACCCCCAGTTAAACTGGGGGTTCGGGATACAAGGAAACAGGGCTCCCCTTCCGGAGAGCCCTCAGTATGTAAATAAACCATACTTTCACAAATAAGCGGTGCGATGAAGGCATCGCACCCTGCATTTTGCCATGGAAGAACCGACGTTTGTAGAGGAGGATGCCCACATCCGCCCGCTTGACTTCTGCCATAACTGACTTTTTGACAAGCCGGAAGGCTCCCGGGGGAGCCTTCTTATCTTAGTTATGAGTCCAGTAAACAAGGTTCTTAGTTGTTCCAAAGTAATAACCGGCCTTGCCGTAATTAACATTATAGGCTCCTGCCTGACTTATTACCGGATTGTTTGTAGTATACTTATACTTCGATGTCTCAGGACGAACAACAGCAATGTGTGAGCCGGAGCTACCCATAACCAGAGTAGGATAACCCTTATTCGCCCTCTTCTGAGCTTCGCTTGCAGAAACCTTGCGCCAGCCGTACTTCGAACCGTACTTGTTGATCCATTCCAGATGTCTTCTTACGCCGCATTCATATGCACCCTTAGTCTTCCTGGCTACGCTATAAGTGAGCGGATTTCCCTTCTGATCTACCCAGTGAGAGAAGGGAACATTCATTGCCCTCATAACATCCCAAGCAAAAATATTGCACCATGTGCTGCCGTTTGTTATCTTGTACCTCGGATTCTTTGCCACATTGAACTGGTCGATGATCTTGTTGTAGTTCTGAGCGCTTCTTGCACCGACATTCCTGTAGTGCGGTACAGCATCTACTGCTCTGCTCGTACTTGTCATGTTATACTTAGAGTTGGTCTCTATAGCGCTGACCTTCTTAATAACACTGACAGCTGTGTTCATAGCATCTTCAAGAGCCCCCGTTATCGACAATGCGTCGGCCGTGATCGCTGCGTTAGTATTAACGCTTGCTGCTGAGCAGGGGAGTACACATACCATGCACATTAATGTTGCTGCGCTCTTCTTCCAATTTACCTTTTTCATAATTGAACCTCCTTGATGGTTTTGGGTTTTCTTCAGGACCTTCGTCCTTTCTATGATTTGATTTTAACACATTCAAGGGGTTTTTTCAAAACGGAAAACATCAGGTATCAAGTGGGAAATGCGGGGTATACAACAGGGGAAAAAAGGGGGGAAGATCAGTTTTTCATCCACTCCGCGATCTCAGGTTTGTCGGAAACATCGATCACCTTCTTGTCATTCCCTACCGGATCCTTCACAAAAATAACGATCGTTCCGGCTTCTGCCTTGGTGATATAGGGCGTCATAACGGGGATGATCACAATATCGCCTTCTGAAAAAGTATCGGACTCCCCTGTTGCGACATTCATTACGTGCAGAATGCCTCGCAGAACGTATACCACATCTTCCGTCGTGGTGTGGTAATGGGGTTCGTCGCATCTTTTTTCATCGTACATGGTCATACCTACCTCAAGCGAAGACGTCCGGAAAAACGGCAGCTTCTGAGCTTTTTTCAGATCGCCGCAGAGATACTGTCTCATCTCGGTTTTCAGAGCTTCTGATATCTGCCCGCCCTTTAATGAGAATATTCCCTTTATCCGGTTCTCCCCTTTTTCTATTTCATCCATAAGCTCCCTGTATTCATCTGTGATCTCGCTGTTGATGATCACCCTTCTGCTGTGGGAAAGTATATCCTGAATATTCCTGTCAAAAACGCTGTAAAGCTCTGAATCCCTGCCCACGACGAAGCTCTGCCTCAGTTCAGCGTCTGCCGGCTGATCTTCCGGTATGGAGCGTTTTCCCTTTCCGTCCGTTTCATACTCCGAAAAGTTCGGAAGGTACATATCGACCTTGATATTGTCCTTTCCGCTCTCCTCCTTGCCGAAAACAGCCTGGAAATATGACACTGTCAGACTGAAATCAATGAAATAAAGGTTTACCTTAGAGCGGCGTGCGCCTCTCATAAGTCTGAGGAGCCACTTTATATTCTCTTTGATAATATCCTTCATGTCAATGCCGTTGATAAGTGTACGGGGCTTCATCTTGTAGCTGACCATCTCATTGATGAAAGGAGAAAACGGATCAACCAGCGCTATGTGCATTTCCGTATTATCCATCATCTTTCTGTATATTTCATAGAGATCATAATTGTAAACACTGCTTACCGTATCATTTGCAAGGAAGGTCGTTCCGGCATAACAGATCATTATTATCTTTTCTGCACCAATGCTGTCCCCGATGCGGTTACCTGACTTTTCAATAGTACTCTTGGAAGCCATATAGATATTCGGCTCGCCTGCTTTCGCAGGTCTGTTCACAGGGATATCATTAGGAAGATCACCGTTCAGCGAATAAAACAGTACCAGGTAGAGAAGGCCGTATATGCCATACCTCTCATAGATGAGCTCACCTGTTTCTATCCGCTTCTCTTCGCTGTATATCTCCCTCGATCTGTAAGAGATCAGCAGACATCCAAGCAAGTCATCCTTGTATTCTTCAAGGTCGAACGACCCGGTTGCAGGCAGTATCTCCCTCAGTCTTCCGATGACCTCCTCCGCAGTCCCATAGAAATCAGGATCGGGGTAATGTCCGCTCGTGACAAGGGAGTATTTCTGGCTGTCATCAGAAAAACTGACTACGTAGCAATCCCGGAAGCTGTCGAATCTCCTCAGGCCCTTTTCCTTGAAAAACGCCTTCAGACAGACTGACAGCATTTTAGGTACATCCATCTGCTGGTTGTGTTTCTCCTCAAATTCCTTTACCGTATAGATATATGTTTTCCCTATATAGCCGAGTTCTGCTTTATCGGCAAAGGAAGTGCTTTTCTTTATATTTTTCAGATCATTGCTGAACTCGCTGTGCCAGGAAAAGATGTTTTCGATGTAACCCGCCTGAGTCCACCGGTACTCTCCTTTCTTTATGATCTGTAATATTTTCTTGTGTATCGCACCGAAAAAACTGCTGTAATTCGTTGGTGTTGGCATACTCTTCTCCTCCTTGACATTAATCCGGACCATATACATATTGTACCATTGTTTCAGTGATCGTTCAATAGGATCACATCAAGAAGCCATAGTATTTCTGATTCTGTAGCATTGCACAAGTCAGATATCCTATGATTGTGCAATGTGATGCCTGCATCGCCCCTCTTATTTGCGAATGCAAGCTTTATTGGCAGACTGAGGCGGGGCATAAAGCCCCGCCTCGTTCATCACACACTGTCACTAAAAAAGAGAACAGCAGGCTCAACTCGGTGAGCCTGCTTCTCTGATGCTATCCAAAGGACTCCTTTCAACCATTCCGGACGATCCAAAACACTCCACAGACTGAACCGGACTAAAACGGAGTTGCTCAGGCAGGCGGCCTGTGTATCTGCCTCACAAAGAAAAAACAGCCCCTTCACAGTACAGAGCAGGCTCCGCACTGTGAAAGGGCTTTCTATTAACGATAAACTTCACGGTTTTATATCAGACCGCTGCGGAGCCGGTACCGGAACAATCAACACTGATAAGGATGATTGTTTGAATTATGCTGTATTGAAGAATAACTCAGATCACCTGGAAACGATCCTGAATGTCACGCCCCTGGAACCTGAATAATTACCCTTGAAAGTCACTGTAACAGTAGCAGTACCCACTTTTACATTGTTCTTGTATGTCAGAGTATAGTCCGTATTGCGGGTGAGTGTCTTGCTACCGTCCTTCACTGTAGGTGTGGGCTTGATCTCCTTGCCTGTATAGGTCTGATTGGATATAGACGCTATAGTCGGGCTGGTCAGCTTCTTAGGAAGGATCCTGAATGTCACGCTCTTTGTGCCTGAATAATTACCCTTAAAGGTAATTGTAACAGTAGCAGTGCCTGCGTTTGTGTTGTTCTTGTATGTCAGAGTATAATCTGTATTGCGGGTGAGCGTCTTGTTTCCGTCCTTCACTGTAGGTGTGGGACAGATCGGACTGCCTGTATAGGTCTTATCGGGTATAGACGATACAGTCGGACTGGTCAGCTTCTTGGGAACGATCTTGAATTTCACGGTCCATGAACCTGAATAATTACCCTTAAAGGTAATTGTAACAGTAACGGTACCCACAGATACATTTTTACTGTATGTCACAGTATAGTCCTTATCCAGTATGAGCGTCTTGTTTCCGTCCTTCACTGTGAGTGTGGGCTTTATGGCACTGCCTGTATAGGTCTGATCCGGTACAGGCAATACCGTAGGAGCAGTCATCTTCTTGGGAAGTATCTTGAATGTCACGCTCTTTGAGCCGGAGTAATTACCCTTGAAAGTCACTGTAACAATTGCAGTGCCTGCGTTTGTGTTGTTCTTGTATGCCAGAGTATAGTCGGTGCCGGATGTGAGCGTCTTGCTTCCGTCCTTCACTGTAGGTGTGGGCTTGAATGGATTGCCTGTATAGGTAACATCGGAAATAGAAGATATTGTGGGATTGGTCAGCTTCCTGGGAACGATCCTGAATGTCACGCTCTTAGTGCCGGAGTAATTACCTTTTCCGGTCACTGTAACAATAGCTGTACCCACTTTTACGTTGTTCTTGTATGCCAGAGTATAGTCAGTGTCCCGCTTGAGCGTCCTGTTTCCGGCCTTCACTGTGGGTGTGGGCTTTATCTCGTTGCCTGTATAGGTCTTATCGGTTATAGCCGATATAGTTGCATCCGTCAGCTTACAGGGAACTATTTTAAAGTTTACTGTCTTTGAGCCTGAATAATTGCCCTTGAAGGTTACAGTCAGAGATGCGGTTCCAACGTTTACATTGTCTGCATAGGATATTGTATAGTCGGTGCCGGATGTGAGCGTCTTGCCTCCGTCCTTCACTGTGGGTGTGGGCTTTATTGCACTGCCTGTATAGGTCTGATTTGGTATAGACGATATAGACGGATAGGTCAGCTTCCTGGGAACGATCCTGAATGTCACGTTCTGTGAGCCGGAGTAATTACCCTTGAAGGTCACTGTGACAGTAGCGGTACCCACGTTTGTATTGTTCTTGTAAGCCAGTGTGTAATCGGTATTGGAGGTAAGCGTCCTGTCGCCGTCCTTTACCGTAAGAGAAGGCTTTATCTCACTGCCTGTATAGGTCTTTTCAGGAATGGCAGCTATGGTGGGAGCAGTCAGCTTCTTGGGCAGTATATTGAAGGTAATGTCCTTCGTTCCGGTATATTCACCCTTACCTGTGACAGTAATTGTTGCTGTGCCGGCCTTTGTATTGTTTTTGTATGCGACGGTGTAATCTGTGCCGGATCTGAGTGTTACGGAGCCGCTCTTTACAGTGACCGCAGGCTTGATGGCACTGCCTGTGTATGCTGCGTCCGGAACGCTGCTGAAGCTGCACGAACCGATACTATACTTCTCAACAGGCGGATCATTGAGGTAATCGAGTGTGAAGTATGTCCACCAGTTGTTGTAAAGTCCTGTTTCTGCGTTCTTTCTGGGAGCGTGAGGCAGATGCCTGAACCACCACTTCTTATGGTTCAATGCGTATGGTTTGCCCCATGCTTCACAGTTCACCTTTATTGCAGGACCTGACAGATCGGGATAATTGTACCAGTTATCGCAGTAGGAATCAACGCTCTCCTGTATATCCCATTTGTAGTCCGAGGGGCTGTTAGGAGCATGATGAACATCGCCGACTCCTGATTTTCCCGGTGCAACCTTGTCATAGGCCGTGAATTTCTCCCAGTCGTTGTACTGTGAATAGTCCTTTGTATAGTCCGGAGCTCCGCCGACTACCTTGTTCATTATCCACTCCTGACGGTGGCCTGCATCCTCAAGCATTTCAGCAACGCCGCGCTCATAGTTGAATCCGTATGCAATGAAGTTCCTCATCCCGTCCTTATGTATGGCAACATTATTGACCGGGAAAGCGTCATTACCTATCATAGCAGTCTCGTTAAGTTCAAGTCCGAGGCAGGGGCCTGCAAAGAACCATACTTCATCTATCGCGCCGCTGTTTATTTTATCATAGGCATATTCACCAAGATAGTATTCGTAATCAAAGGTGAAGCCAAGCTTCTTCCAGCCTTCATAACCAAAGTAGTAAAAACCTTTTTTCTCGATAGCAGTCATCAGTGTGTCATAGTATTCTTCCTTAGTGTACGCCGCACCGTTAATGGCTGTACTGCGGGGCATTTCGTCCAGCTCGATCTTTTCTGCGATCTCGTAATTGACATTTCCATAGCTTATCTCAGACATCGTCTGTGCGAATTCGTCTGCAAGCCTGTAAGGATCGTTCCAATCAGGTATCAGGTTTTTTGTATCGTTCTGACTGCCTGCAAGTTCGTGCTGTTTTAGAGTTTTACCGTTGACCTCGAATGTAGGATCAAAATTGATGATCATTACCTTGTATGTCTTTCCTGCGGCTGTCGCTGTATTTGTGCTGAAACATAATCCGGATGCTGCAGCAGTGACGGACATCAGTACTGCTGCCGATAGTTTTTTGAATTGCTTCATTTCAATTTCTCCTTTAAAAGTTTTATCAGGGATCTTCTGCTCCGATACCGTAAGAAAAATGTACTCCGTGGTCTGATATGATTTTCGCTGTTTATCGAAAATATTTTTCAAGATGCTTTCTGTCGGAAATTGCCTGATCAAAGATAAATAATTCAAATTTTTATATTATTCTATCATACCGCAGTATTATTGTCAAGGCGTTTATTGTTGTCATGGCTTTGCAAAGTAAGCGTAAAGCATCCGCACAAAACAAAAAGAGGCCCCCGTTAAGCCCGTTTCTCTGATACTGTATTCGGGAGGTTTACACAGATTTCAGGACAGGCTCCACGGATTCAAGCGGTCTGAGCTCCGGCAGTCTGTGAAAAAGAGGATACACGTTAAATCACTTTTTTCGAAGAAGCTGAAAATCATATCAGGTATTATTGTATCTGAGATCGAATTCACGGGCAGTTTCCTTGAGAGAGATGTCGATACGGCTGTCGCAGAAACGTCTTATTTCTTCGGGGATATTCTTATAGTAAGCCTCGGCGATACCTCCTGCGATACAAGCCATGGTATCAGCGTCGCCTCCGAGGGATACGGCATTTCTCACGGCGCTTTCGTAGTCAGCGGAATCGAGAAAACATACAATTGACGGCGGCACTGAGTATTCGCAGCTGCTGTCAAAGCTATACTCCGGACGTATCTGCTCAGCAGTATAATCAAGATCGTAGCGGAACTTTTCAGAGATGAACTTTCTGATATGCTCCTTGGATTCGCCGTGACGGGCAAGAAATACAGCGCAGGCAACAGCCTGAGCGCCTCTGATACCCTCGCGGTGAGCGTGAGTATAGTAGCAGCTTGCTTTAGCTTGCAGCATGACCTGTTCTATATCATCATAAGCGTAACCAATGGGAACCGCTCTCATTGCGCCTCCGTTAGCATAGCTGAACTGTCTCCTGAGGCTTTTCTCCTTTGCCCAGCGTGAAAACATACTCCCGTAGCCGGCGTGGGGATAACGGGAATAATACTGCTTGTACTGAGCCGCATACTCAAAAGCTCTTTTACGTATCCCGAACCTGCCGATGTTTTCGCCGTTATTGAGTATAGCCCTGCACACGGCTGCTGTCATAACGCTGTCGTCAGTAAAATGGCTTTCGCGTTTAAGTGGAAAGTCATAATCCTTCGTGCAGGCGTTTTCGTATTCCGAGCCGATAACATCACCATAAAACGCACCAAACATAATCCACCTGCTTTCATTGTCTCGCATTCATACTATGCATTCAGATCCCGCACGGGGTCACTGTTATAGGAATCAATAACTGATCCAGAATCAGTCATTTTCCTGATGTACTGCTTCAGATACAGGTATTATACCACAAGGCAAGCGAAAAAGCAAGGAAAACAGGCGGGGCCTCCTTGCTTTCGGTTCAGTATAACATGCCTGTTCTACCCTCACGGAGAGCCTCAGGCAGATCGATAGTCAGACCTTCAGGCAGCCATCTTGCCTGCTGCGGAGTGAGCAGCCTGTGCTTACGTTCATGGACAGTCCGACAGACAATACAGAGTATAATAAATCCCCCGGCGTTCGTGCCGGGGGAAATCTGTTATTATACGAGATCTGTTTCGGGAGGAGTGCTTGTTGTGATAACGTCCTCGCTTTCAAAACCGATTATCTCCATTTCAGGACTTATGTATTTTTCCATTGTGATCCACCTCCGTTAATCCAGGATATTTTCAAGCCAGTAAGTAACACCAGCCTCGATATGGTCATCAGGCGAAACGCCTTCTATGTAATCCCATGCGTGGTCATGGAATTTCAGCCATACACGGCCGTTTTCGATCTTGAGGTTATCATAATAATCAGCAAGCATTGCCCAGGTCATCTCGTCGGTGTACATATAGGAACCTACACGCTGATCATTTTTTACCTGGCCCGTGCTTGAATCGATATATTCTGCCTTTACTTCAACAAATTTTGCCTTCTGAGTATATATATTCGCATACTTGTAATATTCAAAAGCAGCTTTTGCAAGATCAGCTGTCTTAGGATCTGTGCTCCTGACAGCACGGCTGCAATATGATATAGCGCTGAAATCATAAGTTTTGCCCTTGTATGTTATGCTGTATACTGTACTTAGTTTTGCGGGATTGATATGTGATATCTCGAAGCACGCCTTTCCGTCTTTTCCCATGATGGCAGTATACTGACCGTCGTACGACTTATCTCCTGCGGTCAGACCGTCGATGTAAAGTCTTGTAGAGAGCTTTGAATCGAGAACCAGAGAGAGCTTTGCCTCGTCTGAGGAAAATGAAGGAGCAAAGGTATCAATAATGCCGAATTCCGAGCTGTTGACGAAAGCGACTTCGCCGGAAGCGCCTTCAAAATAATTATCAGCCGCAATGCCGAGATTCTTCAGTGCTCTTACTGCGCCTTTCTGTTTGTGATGAAGCGTGGACGCAATCGCCTTATCACAGTAGGTGATGACATTATAGGAAAAAGTATCGTCTCCGCTGTAGATATCAGCAGGATTATCACCCTTGATCTTAACTGTCTCATCGCCCTTATTGAACTGGATCTTTACATCCTCGTCAAGCTGTGTGGCATAGAGCGGATAGGCGAAAGAATAGCCAACCGAGCTGCCGTTGAAATCGTCTTTTTCAAAAGGTGCTGTATAAGTGATCTGACCGTTAGGGCCTGTCAGTGTAACACTGTCAACGCCTGTTGAATCAAGAGAAGTCTGTGTCGGATGAAATTTAAGCGAGATAGAATCAGCGAGAGAAACATTTGCGCTGAACATTGATACCATAAAGCATTTAACACTTTAATTATACCATGCATTGTAGGAAATGTCGATTATCATACGCTTGCTTTGTGCACTATGTATAATTTCCTCAGACAGCCCCCTGACTTTGTACCTGTCAGTTGCCATGATCTGCATCTTGCAAACAGGCACATCAGCCTCGTCCTTAACGGTATTGGAGCAATACCGACCGGCTCAGGCTGGCAGTAATGGAAGCACAAAGAAAGGCAGCCCGTTGTGAGCTGCCTTCTGTTATGCCGTGGTATCTGACATCAGACGATTATTCAGTTATGAAATCCCCGATCTTAATGTCCCTGCCGGTGGAAACTGCTGCATAGTATGCAAGCATGATAGAAGCATCGTTGGAGTCGATGATGCCGTCGCCGTTGATGTCGGCAGTCTTCTTGTCGAGAGCTGACTCCCCGCCTGTGGATGCTCTGGCGTAGTCCTCAAGAACAGCGGATGCATCGTTGGAATCGATCATTCCGTCGCCGTTGATATCGCCGAGAGCTGCAGCGGGCTTAGTCCCGGCAGGCTTTGTTTCTGCCGGCTCAGTAGAGGCGGGCTTGGTCTCGGCAGACTTTTCCTCAGGAGCAGATGTTGTGACAGTATCAGCGCTTGACGGTGTTGAAGCGGGAGCGGTTGCTGCCTTATCGTTTTCAACAAGGTCAAGGGTTGGTTCCGCGTTAAAGTCCTTGCTGATAACTACGGTTTTGTTAGGATCGATATATGTGAATCCGTCTTCGTCACCGAACTGATAAACATTTCCGTTAGAATCAACAATGTTGAAATGAAAGGGTTTGTCAACCGGAGCTTTATCACCGATACACTTTACGTAAATATCATGCTCGTCATTGTTTATTTCACAGCCCGGACAAAGACCTGCTGCATCTCCGAAAAACTCCATCGTATCAGATAGATCCGGGCCTGCAATAGTATCAGTGATTTTATCAACGGTGCCGTCGATAGCTCCTCCGATCACTTTGTTTTCGACAAACTTTACTGTATATGTGCCGGGGCTCTTAGCTACAGGGAAGCCCGCTGCATATCTTCCAAGTGTTTTTAAGTGTTTTAAATACTTTTCTGTATCATAGTGCTCACGATCCAGACTTTTGATTTCAACTGAATCTTTATCGATATCACACATCGGAGCAACTATTGGATTGTCTCCATCCTGTACGATCTTCATACCACTGGCATTTCCGACATTTACTGTCAGTTCCCACTGATCGGTGATACCGTCTTCATTACGAGAGGAGTTGATCTGCGGGCTGAATATTATGTAGTCGATACTCATTGCATTGTCACCTACGAAATCAGATGAAATAGCGATATTGGTTGTATTGTCAAGGTGGAACAGTTTGATCTTGCCGTTTGTTGTCTTATTACCGATAAGATAATCAGTTATGTCGTCTGTGTCATCATTGTTCTTCGCTTTTGAAGTATTCAATGTGCCGGATATATCTATAAGGTGCTGGTACATCGGAACAGTTCCGGTATCTATGCTCGTCCCCATAAGATCTGTTGTCCAGACGCTGAATATTTCGAGCGGATACGATAACACCTCATCACCCACATTGAATGTCAGCAGAGGCATTGTGGTATAGTTATCAAAGCGTCTGTCCGGATCCATCCAGATATACAACTCGTGTTCTCCGGCTTTGCCGCTCTTTATCGGCTTTCCTGTTGCCTTGTCATAGATGTTGAAGTATTCGGGAGCAGTAACTGTCCAGGAGTAACTTGAAGTGAACGTGAAAGTTTCGACCTTGTTGCCTTTGAAGATCTCTGCCTCTTCATCGTCAGACTGTCCGTCATATCCGAATGATAAAGGACAGAAATCTGTGTCAAAATATACGTAGTCGATCGTTTTCGTTTTTCCTGTCTTGTTACCGCACTTGATACAGGTCTCTTCTTCCAGTCCCTTGTTGTAAGCGTCGGGCTTGTTTACGATGATGTACTGATACCTATGCCCCTCAGAAGGGATCGTCTGGGACTCAATAAAATGGCAGCCGTAACGTCTGCACACTCTCTCCGAGCGTCCGTCTTCGGTACAGGTCGGGGACTTGACTATCTTCCAGTGATCGAAATCATGACCTGGTGCCGGGATCTTTCTGCTGTCCGATACGGTTCCGCAGACAGTGCATTTCTGAACCTGTCTGCCGTCGGTGGTGCAGGTGGGCTGGAGCGTTGTGATCCAGGTATTGGTATGAGGGATCGTTATCTCTATCTCTTCGGTAGCATGGCAGCCGTAGCGCTTGCAGGTCCTTACCTTCTTACCGGGTTTAGCGCAGGATTCAGGTTTTATGATTCTCCAGTCCTCCCAGTCATGACCGGGCGCAGGGATGTCTACTGTCCTTAGAATATATCCGCAGACAGTGCACTTGCTTGCTTTTGTTCCGCCGGAAGTACAGGTGGGCTGCCTGATGACCTCCCAGGTGTACTTGTGGTTTCCGGTCTTGGGGATAGACCTTGATTCTGTCTTGCCGCAGCCGTATTTCTTGCAGGCTCTTGTTTCCCTGCCTTCTTCTTTGCAGGTTTCCTTCTTTACGACTGTCCATTTGTCCCAGTCGTGGCCGTTGGCAGCTATCTCCTGAGTTTTGGCGACATAGCCGCAATTGATGCAGGTAAAATCTTCTGATCCTGTTGCCGTACAGGTGGGCTGTCTGGTAGTTTTCCAGGTGTACTGGTGAGCCTTCTTATCCAGAGTTCTGGTCTCGGTTTTACCGCAGCCGTCTCTCTTGCAGGTCCTCTTCGTTACGCCGTTTTCAGTGCAGGTGGGTTTCCTGGTGACACTCCAGTCCCCGAAATCGTGACCGGTGGCTGCCAGGACCTCAGTTTTGGCAACATAGCCGCAATTGACGCAGATGCACTTCCAGGAGCCCTTTTCTGTACAGGTGGGCTCCTTTGTGGTCAGCCACGTGTACTGGTGCTCGTCCGACTTGGGTATGACCTTTGATTCGGTCTTGCCGCAGCCGTCTCTCTTGCAGGTCCTCTTCGCTGCGCCGGTTTCAGTGCAGGTGGCCTTCCTGGTGACACTCCAGTCCCCGAAATCGTGACCGGTGGCTGCCAGGACCTCAG
>CAMKMD010000060.1 GCA_946413815.1 uncultured Ruminococcus sp. | reverse complement strand
ACGCCCTGCAAGAGAGGGCGTCCCCTTAATAGATACAGGTTTTTTGACAGACTGAAATCCCATGATCATTTTCACGGGATTTCTTTATAACTTGACTGCATCCGGAGCTTATGTATCTGCTAAAGCGCGGCTTTCCTGCATTTTTTCCGACCGATGGCGGCAAGGATAAGCGTGATAAGTCCGATGATCCATATCACGGATTCAAGCATGAAACTTAAGAAAAATGCGCCAATGCCGCGTATATTCAGGATATCGACCGCAACGGTAAGATAGCCATACCAGTGCACAAGAAAATGCAGCACAAAATGCAGCGTGTGAAAAAACGGATGACGGAGCCACATAAGTGTCAGCAAAGAATCCAGCACTATGCCCACAAAGATCATAGGCAGGAGCGGCGTCTCCGAGGCGTTTATGCGGTACAGATTTGCACTCGTGCCGGAATAGGAGATCGCCATCAGCAATGACAGGGCTGCATTCAGCATGAAACGCATTGCAACGGCTTTCTTAATAAGCCGTTCGCCCTCATGATATTTATTTTCGTCTGTCATACAGTTCACCCCTTTACAGGACAGTATCCGGCAAGGCGGATGATCTCCTGTCCCTCATCGGAAAGCATATAATCACGCAGAGCCCGGTATACGCTGTCTTCAGGTTCATCGCCGCGGATGACCACATCATAGGACGCAGTGAAGGGATAGGCTCCGCTGATGAGATTCTCGTTCTCCGGCGAGATACCGTCTATTCTGATGACCTTGATATCCGGGTTCCTGTAAAGATTGTTGATGTAGTAATAGTAGGTGTAGCCGATGGCAGCGGTCTCATTTTCATATTCTGCAACGAACTCGACCAGCTCGCCCATTCCTTCTGCAACCAGTGCAAAGGGCGCCTCCTTCATCGGTTCACCCTTCATGACGAGCTCTTCCATTGCGGTCTGGCTGCCGGAATTCTTCGTGCGCTGAAATGCACGGATCCTCTCGTTTTTGCCGCCGACATCCTTCCAGTTTGTGATCTTGCCTGTGTAGATATCGCGGATCTGCTGCACCGTCAGGCTGTCCACCGGATTGTCCTTGTGGGTGATGAACACAAAGCCGTCCAGTGCGACCGGATCAGCTTCCAGCACCGTATCATTTTCTTTTGCGGTCTGAAGCTCGTCCTGCGAAGGCGGTGTTGCAAAGATCAGTCTGACGATACTTTCACGCATCTGATAGTCCGTATCGTACCAGCCAATATGATTATTGCGCTTCAGGATCAGATTGTCATAGGCGACGTCTGTTGTATTGTGATTCAGATATGCACTGACGGATCTACCCGAATCGGCGGTTCTGTCATCCGCTGCGCCGCAGAACTGTCTTGCGAGCTCGGCGGTAATGGGGATCGTTGCAGTGGAACCGTCGATGCCTGCAAACTCATCGTGGACGAGCAGCTGCTGTGTGGCGATCTGATGCCAGTTTTCCGGACGCTGGAGCATTACATTCACATTCTGGCTCTGATCAGCCTTTTTGCCCAGCATCCCTCTGTCCGTGGTCATATAGCGGATCCCTGCAAAGGCGAAGCTGCCGACGATAACGGCTGACATTGCTGCAATGAACACTGCAAAGGTCGTTGGTTTTTTCATAGTCTTCTCCTTTTTTATGGCGCAGACAAAAGTTGTATTTTTTTATATTATAACAAAATACTCCGGAAATGTCAATAATACAGAAGCAGCCACTGTCGGTCACGGCAAGGGCTGTTTTTCAGATCGGAGCGTATGATACCTGACGGTTGCTGAAATACTTACAGGGTTTGATAGGATCAACGCCGGGTTCCTCCGTTATTTCAAAAGCAGAGCTGAAAACCAGTCTCAGGCGGTACAGGTACAACATAAAAACACTGTTGTGTTTGATTTTGAAGCTTGTATGGTGTATAATAAATGCATATCATTTATTAAAGGTGGGGACTATGAAAAGAATATTGGCAATGATAATAATGACAGTATTTACAATAATGACAGTAATTTCATATACAGCTTATGCTGCGGATGCAGACTCGGTTTTGAATGATCCTGAGTGGTCCGGTTATGTTGAACGTTCTATAGGTATTGATAAGACCCCGGGACTTGCAGTTGCGGCAGTAAAAGGCCCGGATGTCGGCTTCAGGAACTGGGGATATTTACTTCTGGGGCAGACCTAAGGCCTACAATGATCCTCATGCAAAAGGGATCGAAGGAGAAGGGTTTGCTGTAACAACGGCCTCGGACATGGTTTTGTGGATGAAAGCGCAGATGGGACAAGTCGACCTTCCTGAAAAGCTGGAAAACGCAATCAAAGCATCTCACACAATAAACGAAGCGCATTAGGATAATAGGCATAAAGAAGTTTTCAGGCAAACATTGTAAGACAGGTACAGCAAGCTAAATTATTACCGAAAGGGTGCTTACAATGATCGTTATGATTAACAGCCTTCGTGTGGGTGATATTCACGCCGCTGAGATGAGAGCTGCTTACAAGGTCGGCTTTAAGGACGGTGTGGCTTTGATGAGAGAGGTTCAGGAGTAATCACATATAACTATTGAGGAAAGGTCTTATCCCTGTGAATGGGGATAAGGCTTTTTCTTTTCTGGCGATTGACTTTTTTGGTAGGGGTTGGTATAATACATGTATACGGTAATCAATCGATTTGCTTGTGAAAACCTCAATTTATGGGAGCTAAAGCGTATGGAATATAAAGATATACAAAGAATAGCAAAAGAAACAATTTCATATATAAAAACGGCTATTAAACCTAATATGAATTTGCTTGATATAAGGCGGTTATGTGAGAAAAAAATGTTATCATTAGGTGCGGATTCGTTTTGGTATTGGGACGTTGGTGCATTTGTATTTTCAGGTGATGAAACAACAGTATCCGTTTCAGGCCGGGAATACACTACATCTGATAGGCTTATTGGATATAATGATATTATCACGATTGACCTTAGCCCCCAGAATAATCATATCTGGGGTGATTATGCACGCACTATTATTGTCGAAAATGGTGAGGTTGTTGATAGTATAGATAAAATTCAAAACAATGAATGGCGTAATGGTCTGCTTATGGAAGAAAGGCTGCATCAAGAACTGCGTGATTTTGTGACTCCTCAAACCACATTTGAAGAACTCTATCTGCATATCAATGATTTTATCATTGATAAAGGCTTTGTTAATCTTGACTTTATGGGTAATCTTGGGCATTCTATTGTAAAGCATAAAGACGAACGTGTCTATATCGAAAGAGGAAATCATTTATTATTGTCCTCGGTTGACTATTTTACATTTGAGCCTCATATTAGTGTTCCGAATTCAAAGTATGGCTATAAAAAGGAAAACATCTATCATTTTTCAAATGAAAAACTATTTGAGTTATGATAACAGCGTACCGGAGATGATGTGACAATGAAAGAATCATGGTCGGATTTAGAATTAAAACCAATAAAAAGAGAAGATATTGAAACAGTCTGGAAGATGCAGGTAGATGCATTTTCCGATCTTTTAAAAAAATATCAGGATTATGATACGAACCCGGCAGCCGAAAATATAGATGGAATTCTGACAAGGTTTGAGCAGCCTTGGACATCTTATTATTTTATTGTGTCAAGTGGTATAAGGGTTGGAGTGATTCGAGTTGTACACAAAGAGGATGGCAGCAGAAAACGCATTTCTCCAATTTGGATCATGCCAGAGTATCGTAATAAAGGGTATGCTCAACGTGCTATAGAAGAAGTTGAAAAAATATATGGGAATAATCATTGGTGTTTGGAAACCATTTTACAGGAAAAGGGCAATTTGTATTTGTATGAGAAAATGGGATATCATCAGACTGGTCAGATCGAGCATATCAATGATCGGATGGACATTGTATTTTATGAAAAAATTGAAGATTGGGCTTAAATTTCAATTTATCTTAGTAAGTAATCCGCAAAACCATAGCCTACTGGCACACCCAATTTCCATTCCACACAAGTCATAATCAGAATTGTGGAGCATACCAAAACAGGCACAAACCCTATTGGAACTGAATAACCGCAAGCTCTTGGAAACGCTCTGTAAGCGTTTCTGAGGGCTTTTCCTTTTCAGCGGTTAGTTTTCCGCTCCGCAGGTTCGGACGGTGCTGTGAGGCTTTTCCGTTCGCCTGACGGTCAAGCTGAGGTCGGCTCGGCAATACCGTGACGGATTTCATACTCACGCACACGGCGGTAAAAGGTATTTGCCGACATATCCATTCTCCGCATAAAGTTCCTGCCTGTAATGTGCTCGGCTCTCCATTCCCGTAGAGCTGCCCGAACCTCGTCCAGTCGGTAGGTATAAGAAAAAGATGCAGGAGACAAGAACCCTTGCTTCTTTCGGACCGTCAAAAAACTATATCAATTCAGGGGGCGCCATCTATTGCCGGGCGTCCCCTTTTTGAATTCACACTTTGCCTGGTGCTTTGTGGCTATATGCTTGTCTTTGAAGTTGGCAGTCATAAAAAAGCGCCCGCAGGGGGCGCTTCAAGTGTATAGAAAATACATAAGGTGTTCCGGAGAGCTTCGGTGATGTAATAGTTACACGTGTATCACTGCCGGTGCTGAATTATAAATTGAACGAGAAGCCGTTTATAGTTGCATAAGCCTGGACACTTCCGCCGGAAGGTGCTTCAATGTGGAGAGAAGCATTCTTTTCAAGCTTGTTGATATAACTGAAGCCGAGGGAGTAGTCGCCGAGGGCAGTATTCCTGTAGCCGCTCTTGAACTGTGTTATGTTTGGGCAGTTGAAGAAGGCGTGATCCATGATGGAATCAACGTGGACTGTTGTTACGTTTTTGAGCCTGCTGCAATTCATGAAAGCACCGGTATCGATCGTCCTGACAGTAGAGGGAAGGCTGAGCTCTGTGATCTTGCTGCAGTGTGCGAATGCCGATTTACCTATATATTCTACGCCGTCGTGCAATGAGATGTAACCGGCGCTGCTGCAGTTATAAAATGCAAAGTTGGATATTTTCCTGAGGCTGCTGCCATAAATGTTGATGGATGATACGTTTGTGCAGTTATAGAATGCGGCCTCTCCTATGCTGCGAACATTACGAAGGTATACCGTAGGCAGGCCTGATCCCCAGAATGCCCAGGAACCGATGTGTTCTGCATTCTGTATGAATTTTGAATCCTTGAGTGATGTACAGTCTTTGAATGCACTGCCGCCTATATACCTTACAGTTGCTGCGGAGCCGTCTGTGCCGGTGCCGTCAAACAGGGACACGGAATAGAGATTGGAACAGCCCAGGAATGCACCGGATTCGATGCTTGTTATATGCTTCGCATCCTGAGTTATTGCTCTGAGATTTTTCTTATCACGGAATGCGTTACTGCCGATAGTAGTGACCCGGAATGTTCTTCCGTTCTGTGATACATTATCAGGGATCGCAAAGGTTGCATTGTTAACGGTGATATCACTTCCGGTAAGCGTACAGGAAAAATTGCTGCGGTCACTCTCAAAATAGAGTGTTATACCATCGGCTACCTGCCATTCGATCTTGTCTGATACTAGTGCGGATGCTGTCATCGGTGCAATGATACCTGATGTTATGTTCTGCATCGGTAACGGTGCGATGACAGCGAGGGTTGCTGCTGTTGCTGCGAGTGCTCTGCGTAGATTGTGTTTCATAATGTACCTCCTTAATGGTATTTTAATTTCTGAGAGTGTTATAATATTGCTCTCATCCCTTATAACGATCGGGCACCTGATCATGTGCGGAGTTCGGATGAAAAATCAGTATATTCGTATATTTAAACAAAACCGCAATACGCGGATTGTACATGATGGAGATTTATTGTACAATGTTGCCTGCGTTGTGACTTGCTGTGCTTAGTATTCTCGGGCATACGGGCTCTCTATGCATTGCGGCCGGTTCTGATATACTCGTCTTGAATGCGTGATATGATCTGACTGCGGTCAGAATATATGCTATGATAAAGGAGCATTACCGAAAGGATAAACGCCCACGAGGGGGCTTCCTGTTATTAATCATCAAATCCGGCAATATCGCTGATATTGATTAGACCGCATGATTCCTTCAAACATGGTGTTTGTTGAACTTTCAGCTGTGAACGGTACTATGGAAGGGCTGAATAATCAGTCCTTCCTTTTATTGTTGATACATATACCAACGGTATCCGTATCAGCGGTGAATATTCAGTAATTCAACGAACGGGTTCAACTAAAACTCTTGTCATGCTATGAAATATAACGAAAAACCTGCCGCAGATCATATAGTAGGCACGAGGCCTGAGAGGCTGTGACCGGGAACTTATAAAGCGGATGATTTGCCGAATATCCGGTGGTTACAGCTGCTTTGTAAAGCCGGTGGCTGTCGGCAAGTATAGTTAAATTAAAAATATATATCATCGCTGGCAATTTGTTTGACACGCAAAAATTGCGGCGGTAGAATACTATACAAGCAAGGAACGCATAAAAGCACTGAAGAATGCAGGATAAGCAATTGATGAAACAGTAAGATAACAGTATCATTATACTACTCTGAAAACAGCAGCGGTCAATCCGGGCATAACGCCCGAGACAATACAGAGCAATGCAGAAGATGAAAAAAGCTTTGGAGCTATCAGCGATCCGGAAAACTGATATGACAATGCGATGCACAGGTACCGGTGTATCAGACGAAGTATTTATCGGAGCAGAACTCGGGAATAAATAACATTGAAAGGACTAATTTAAAATGAATAAATTTGTAAAAGCTATCGCAGCTATAGCAACAGCTGCAGTTTGTGCAGTGCCTATGATGAGCACTATAAGTGCCAATGCCGCAGTACCGCAGGATTATGACTACTTTGACTTCAACGAGGACGGCACTATCAATTCGGCAGACACTGCTATAATGGAGAGCTACCTGATTGCAAAGAAATACGGATATCAAAGTCAGGTAGAGAATATGTGGAACAAATACGGTATTGATCACTTTTTCTGGTTCTATTTGCAGAACGGTACTGATTATTGTATGGCTGATATAAACCATGACGGAAAAGTAGATTCATATGACGCCAGAATGCTTACTGTTGCAGGAAAGTACTATCCTTCCTACAAAAGCAGCTCTCATCCGAATCAGCATGATTTCGTTGAGGGAATAAACGGCGGATTTGTAAGCGGCGATGCCAACGGCGACGGTAAGTTCAATATCTTTGACGCAATCGCACTTAGACAATATCTGATGTGTCCTGTAAAAGATACACCTGCTGTTCTCTTTGACCGTTCAAACTACTATAAGGAAGGGTATCTTCACAGATATTGTAAGCTCAACTGGGACGATTATCATGCAATGCTCAAAGCTCTGGGCATTAACAACAACGTATGGCAGGGGATCGCAGCTGACAAAACAACTCTTCAGAAATTCCTTGATGCCGTCAGAAACGGTGATATAGATATAGAAATTATTTTTCCGGAAAAGGTACTGAAGGGAGACACAAACGGTGACGGAAAAGTCAATATGACTGATGTTATCGTATTACAGCAGTATCTTATGAATCCTGTTAAGTATCCTACAGCCGGCAAATATTTACTGAACGGCAATACCTTCGGTGCTCCTGATGAACATGGGTCACTCGATATAGGAGATCTTGTTGCTGTACAGATGATCGTTTCCGGATATAAACTATCAAACGGACACGTAGATATTAATGCAAAAACAAAAATCAAGGGTAAAGAACAATATGTATTCGGTTACTATTACGATATCTATCGGGCACAGGCTATAAGAGAAGGATGGAATACACAGTACTAATAACTGTATCATTCTGAACAATATAAACGGTCAATACGGGAGGACTTCGGTCCTCCCTTTTTGCTGATAATACCATTTTAAATAACCATATATCCCCCTTTTCTCTTGACATCAAATACCATAAATGTTATAATATTCTCAGATTTTTTGCTCAATGCTATAATGATTATTGATTAAAACGGAAAGGTTAAACTGATGAATAATGCAGGTAAAACGACGAGGGAAAAACTGCTGTTTGCGGCGATTGATCTGTTCTCTGAAAAGGGATATGAAGCCACGACTGTTGAAGAAATAGCAGCTTCAGTAGGTATGAAGGGTCCTAATGTATACAACTATTTCAAAGGAAAGAAGGGTCTGGTAGACGCGATCGACACTTTATTCAAAGAGTCATATAAGGAAAAAATGAAACTCAAGGAATGCTATGCCGAGCCTATACAGAATGCTGAAGATCTTAAACGGTTCAGCATGAAGACCATAAGGTATACTCTGAACGACGAAATCACCCGCAAGCTGAGAAGAATAGCAACGATGGAACAGTACAAGAGCGATTATTTCCGCGGTAAGGTCGCTTCCAACCAGCATTCAAACATAATACAGTTTTTTACAGGTCTTATGGCAAGGCTTATGGAACAGGGAAAAATAAAGAAATGTGATCCTCATATCCTTGCTCTTATGTATGCTGCACCTGTATCTCAGCTTATCCAGATATACGACCGTGAACCGCAGAGAAAGCGTGAGATCCTGAAGACAGCGGAGGCATATGTAGATCTCTTTATCGATACCTATTTCATCAAAGAGCAGTGATGCGCAGTGCATCCTTTCCGGTTACCGGTACACAAAAGCGTAAGGGGGGTATTATATGAAGCGGTTTTGCATTATACTTTCACTGATGATAGCTTGTCTGTTCTGCGCCGCTCCTCTGAACTGTTCTGCGCTGGATTATGACCCGAGGCTGATATGCCTTGAATACAGGAACGCACCGGAAGGGACTGCATACATAGATATCCTTGCAAGGATAAGCGAATCGGACGAAGCATACACCGTTTTTAATACTGCACCCATGCGTCTTACTGACAAACCCATAGCTGACGGAAGCACGGAGTTTGTCTACGAAACGCTTGATATAGACAGCAGCAGCGGGATCGCAAAATACAACGAGGACGGATTTGTTTCCCTGACGATACACTCAAAGGAAGTCAGGGAGCTTATGATAATGAAAAGCTGCGGTTACACAAATGATGAACTGATGCTTGACTGTAATGCAGACGATCTGTATCAGAAGTACAAAAAGTTCAGGATAGCGTATGTCGGAGAGAAGGGCGAGGTCCTGAAAGTGACTGATAAAGCGGGCAGAGATTATTCCTTCCGCGCCCCCTATTCTTTTATTGCAGATGACAGCACTGCGACCTATATCAGCTTCGGAATGTCTCCTTTGTGCAGTCTTCTTATTCTGGCCGGTGTTATCGTACTTGTCTTTCTTATCTTCATACTGCCGCCTGTTCTGATAATCAATAAGCTGGCAGAACGCAAAAGGATCAGACAGCTTGCCGAACAAGCAAGAAGTAAATCAGATACCGTAAAAGAGGACTAAGTGGTAAAGGAAAGCATGGTAAACACTTTTAAGGTTTGGTATAATTGTAATATATGATCGAAGAGGGTGGCAGGGAATTATGGTCGCGTTCATTTTACTATTGGTGGCTTGTATCGTATTCAGCTTTGCAGGTATGAATATAAAGGAAAAGTACAACCCTGCCAGAAGACTTGAAGACCTTCTTTTGACGGCCTTTTTACTGCTCACATTGACCGCACAGCTGGCAGCGATATACTTTACCGCCGGAAGATCGCCGTTTTTCTCTATGATAGAAATAATGGCCTTTGACTACTACTGGTTCAGTTTTGCACCATTCTATCCTCACAGTGACCCTGCCGGGAACGGTATGGCGCGGGCTTTCCACGGTATTTTTAATACGGCAGCGTCTGTTATTTTCGGGGTGATATCCTATTTACTTATAAAGTTCTTGGCCTACGACAGCCGGCAGACCGGTCTGCATATAGTTTTGTCTGTGGCAGCCTGCATCGGTCTTAAAAATATTTTTAATAACAGGAAGTCGTTTCTGTCGGGCGATTCTTTTGAAGACTCTGCAAGATGGGCCAGAATGAGCATTGAAGATTACAGAAAATCCCTGTCAAGAGCAGGTATGCTTGAAAAGACCGACTCATGGGAAGCAAAGGAACTTGATGCAAGCCCGGAAGAACTAAAGCACTGGGATGTCTGCGGATGCAGGAGTATTGATGTCAGGACGCATGAAAAGCTTAACTGTTTATTACTGGAGGGGCGCTTTGAATTCCCTGACGGAACAGCGTATATACATCCGTATGGATTTCTGTGCGGCTGTCTCGGATATACAGAAGACGGAGATATAAGTGACAGCTCATTCTTTGTGCCCGGATATGTGAAACTGGTCTGGCATGATCTTTCTGAAGGAAAGACTTACAGGGTGTATACTCCGCTGCCCCGGGAGCTTGACCGCTATTTCGAAGATACTGACCGTTTCGGGCTTGATGATATTGAATTCCGCATCATGCCGGGAGGAAAGGTCCTGATGTTTCACAATATGCATAATCAGATACATAATATCATGATCGATTATCCTTTACAGGGGGAAGAGACAAAGGACTACGAGCAGGAATTCGCTGATCTCGTTACAGAATACAAAATCGATGTAAATGAGCACAGAGCAGTGAAAATACCGTCTCCTGATACGCTCAATGATTATCTTAGACGTTTCAGATATCATCCGGTATTCTGCACTGAAAATGACAGCCTGAAGATCACAAAGACTATCTGCAATTTCTTCAACGGAGAAAAGATCCTGTCTGACAGCGAGTGGAAAGAGGATATGGAACCTTCGAAGATAAAAGATGTTTTCATAAGATTTGAAAGTGAAGAGCACAGATATGCAGCCTTTATTTACTTTAACGAAGAGGAGATTGCAGAAATATTCTTTGAGGCTTTTAATATACACGATGAATCCTTGCAGGGAGAGTTTATTATCCGGGTGGGGACTAAGGAAAGCGATTTTTCATTCGCCTTAAAGCTCAGCGATAAATGCTGTTATCTGAAAGCAGCTGAGATAAGGCTTTATAAGATGAATGAGGAGGATGCAGGCAAGTTCGTGTTTAAAAACTATAAAGGCGATCATAAAAACCTGTTAACCGGTCTTGAGGTCCGGTGAGCTTATTTAATTAGCTTCTGTGTTGTTATGATGACGCAGCAGAAGCCAGGGCTTACCGTGGCTGTTTAGTAAAGGAGGAAATAAAATGGCAGACTTTTTTAAACTGGCAGGTTATGATTATGACGCTCCCCGTGGTTATGTCACGATCACATCTGAGGACGATGGCATTTATCTGTCTGTAGAAGTGTATGCAGAGACTAATAATGAAGAAATAGACTATGAGTGTCGTGGTGTAGGTATAGAGCAGGTCAATAGCATGTTTCTGAAGGTGAACAGCCTTCAGGAGCTTGTGGGCAGAAAGCTGGTCTGGGAAGAATTCGAAAATGAGTACGGCGAAGCGGGAGTCATATATGTGGTCGAGTTCGAACAGCTCAACAAAGCTGAATTAATCATTGAGAGCATCAATGACGGTAAAATGACAGTATATTGGAAGGGCAACGGAGATATCCTCTGGAGTCCGCCATTCGGTAGTGATGTCCCTTTTGAAACAAGAGTAACTATCCCGCTGCCCGATTCTGCTCTTTCTGAAAGCACCAAAGACGATTCCCTGAAGATCTTTCCTGAAGACGGACAGATTAAAATACAGGGAAGTATTGATCTTGGCTATATAGGCCTGTTTAAGGATGGTCAGATCGGAATTGAAGACTCTTTGGAAGATATAAGGAAATGGGATATAGTAGGGGAAAATCTTGATCCGGACTGCACGGAAGATGAACTTATTGATTTCCTGAATACCTACTATAATAATTTTATCCGGAAAACAGAAGAGAATCTTGATAATATAAACGGCACGTTTTTACTGCAGGTTCTTACAGATATGGATAACAATGAAACGGATTTCATGGCGATAGACGGATTATTTGATGAGGATAAGCTCTTATACGGCAATGAGGAGGATATTACCGAGATCTACAATCCTGTGAGGACAGGATTGCACACTCTTTCCCCGTACCTTGATACACCTAATGACGGTACAATTCCCAAAGGACATATAGAGAGCGTTCTCAGATCATTTTATCCGATGTTTGATTTCGATTATTTCATTGAAAATATTGTTCCCGAACATATCGGATTAAGTGACGGAAAGATATCTTTTCAATGCTCGGATAAGTTTGATCGTGCAATTCTGCGCGGCGCAAATGCAGTTCTGGATGAAGAATTGACCTTCACGGACTGGCATAATGATTAAGCAGATGTAAGTTCACACTTCAATTCCTCGACATAACAGAGACTGGTATTGTGGAAAAGGTCTGAAACTAAAGGAAATGGTATGATCAAATATGGGAAAAACGGCACAGAATAAAGCTTATTTTCATCTTCCGGGGCTGTTTGAGTTCTATGACCTGTACAGTGTGTTTCTGCCGCTGTACCGTGAGCATCGGGAATACTTCTACGACTGGTGCGAGATAGCATCTGTCTATGGTGCTCCGGCCGACTGCATCTGGGGAGGAGGACGTACCGGATCCGGCGAGTGTGAAGCTGAAGATGTACTTGCGCTTATGAATGAATACGGTATTTCTTCAAGGCTCACTTTCAGCAATTCGCTTTTAAAACCTGAACATCTCACCGACAGGAAATGCAATGCCCTGTGTGAGCTTTTTGCCGGAAGCAAAGGTGTACAGAACGGTGTGATAATCCACTCGGATCTTCTGCTTGAATATATTAAGAATAATTATCCAGGCTTTTATTTCGTTTCCTCAACTACAAAGGTCCAGACCGATTTCAATGAGTTTATAAAGGAAACGGAACGTGGCGATTTTAAATATGTTGTTCCTGATTTCAGACTGAATAAGATGTTCGGTAAACTTGATAACCTCTCGCAGGGTCAGAAAGATAAAGTCGAATTTCTGTGCAATGAATGCTGCTCATTCTACTGTAAAGACAGAAAAGCGTGCTATGAAAATGTAAGCCGGAAAAATCTCGGAGAAAACTGCCCCGACCATATCTGTACCGCACCTGATGCAGGGGACGGATACCGTTTTTCAAGGGCAATGAAAAATCCGGCATTTATCGGTATTGATGACATTATCGGCACCTATCTGCCCCTCGGCTTTTCTAATTTCAAAATAGAAGGCAGAGGGCTCGGAAGTGCTGTCAATCTGGAATTTCTGCTCTATTACCTCACAAAGCCGGAATACCGGCTTACTGTGCGTGAGGAGATCTATCTCGACAGTATGCTGGATCTGTTCTGAATATCACAGCTGTGCAGATCATGAGGATATGCAGGATGAGAGTATCAAAAGGTCATTTCAAAAGAAACCCGCCCGTGAAAGGCGGGTCAGCCTGTCAAAAATGGTCGTTTCATCGTTAAAACCAAACGGCTGGGATCCCAGATGGACTTCGCTGCGTTTCACTGACAGAATAATTACTGACAGCGTATGGAAAGATAAGATGCAGATGATCTGAATTATTACAAAAAAACGGCGGGATCTCCGCCGTTTTTTATTAGTGCCATTATTCTGCTTTATCCAGCATCCCTCTGAGTATCACAGCAAATACCTCCGGCTCTGCAAACTGCGGGACATGACCGCAGCCCGGCATTGCTGCAAACTCCTTGACGGGCGCGGTGATATCCTTGCAGTATTTCTCCGCCAGTGTGTAGTTGCAGATATAATCACGGTCTCCGGATATGAAAAAGGCTGGGACGGGATACTCCATGGGATCATCATAGATATCATACACCGACTGCATCAAGCCGTCAAGCTCTGCAATGCTTATGCTGTGAAAGCCTTGAAAGTCTTTATGCTCCTTTCCTTGATGCCGCATTCTGATGAGTCAAAATGTATGGTTTTAGGTGCGTTCTGTCATTGAGTCTGTTCGCAGTTTGTTATAGAATAGAATCATAGGGAAACACATTTTCTGAGAGGAAATGTATACGGCTATCAGGAAGATCTGTTTATCCGCCGCATATATGCGGTACGGTCCGGAGGCGGTATATTCATCAGCCGGCGCAGGGATACCTACAGAGCTTCCCGGATCATAACAAACCGCCAGACCGACAGTACGGAGGGATAATAATGAAGGCAAGAAGATTTATTTCAGCGCTCGTATCTTCATTTGTTGCAGCGGGAAGTCTGCTTTCTCACTCACTTACAGAAGCAGTCGCTGACTATTCAAGAGTATCCGTTCATGACCCGTCAGTAGTAAAGCTCGAGGAGGGCGGCTACTTCATTATCGGCTCGCATTTAGGCGCTGCGAGATCGGATGATATGAAGAACTGGCAGTCTGCTGCCAACTCCCACCTCGGCTCGACACAGACCATATTTTTCAGAAACATCTACGCTGACCTTGCTATACCCGAGAAGTGGTCGAACACCACGAACGGATACAATCTTGCGGGAAATATGTGGGCTCCTGACATAATCTACAATAAGGACATGGGTAAATACTGTATGTACCTCAGCGTGAACGGACAGGTGTGGAATTAGTCGGTCGTGCTCTGCACATCGGACAAGGTCGAGGGTCCCTATACCTATCAGGGGACGATAGTGTATTCGGGTTTCACCAATAATGCTGTGAACAATGTCAATGACACCGACGTTCCCAGGGTGCTTGGCAAAAATCCCGACATAAGCCGCTATCTCAGCAACGGCTCGTGGAACGCCTCCTATGGTACCAATGCCATTGATCCGGCTGTATTCTACGACGAGGAAGACAATCTGAGGATGGTTTACGGTTCGTGGTTCGGCGGTATATATATGCTTGAGCTGGACGAAAAAACGGGACTGCGCGACTATAACGTGAAATATGAAACGATACCCAACGTCTCTGATGCATACATGGGCAGGAAGGCGGCAGGCGGCAACTATGTCTCCGGAGAAGGTCCGTACATCGAGTACATGAAGGCTCCGGGCAGCGACAAGGGCTATTATTACCTGTTTGTATCTTATGGCTTCTTCAATTCAAACGGCGGTTACAATATGCGTATTTTCCGCAGTGAGAAGCCGGACGGTCCCTTCGTTGACCAGAACGGCAACAGTGCGGTATATCCGTCCGGAGGCGACAATATCCGCGGCAAGACAGGCGAACGCCTCATGAGCAACTACCAGTGGAGCTGCAATCCAAAGCCCTTCAAGGCGCAGGGGCATAACTCCGCACTCATGGACGCTGACGGCAGACTCTATGTCGTATATCACACCAAATTTGACGATAACTGGGGTGCACACGAAGTCCGGGTACATCAGCTCATAATGAACGAGGACGGCTGGATAACCGCCGCTCCCTACGAATACTCCGGCGAGACCCTCTCGGAGGACGGACACGCGATGGCGGCGGTTACAGGCGACTACGACTTCATCTTCCACGCCCTCGACCAGAGATTCGAGAACGAAAAGAGTGCAGATGTCGAAAAGCCGCACACTATCACCCTCAATGCTGACGGCACTGTCACAGGACACGTTACAGGAACCTGGCTGATGAAGGACGGCACACCGAATATGACTGTCAGCTTCGGCGGAGTCACATACAAGGGGGCATTTCTTGTGCAGGCGGACGAATCCGCTGCACAGACACGGCGTATGACCTTTACGGCCACAGGAAACAATACCTGCATATGGGGCAGCAAGCGCTCTGCATATAATGCTGCTGAGGACATCGTGAAGCCAGTCGAGATACCGGATGGCAGATACACGCTGAAGAATGTCAACAGCGGACGCTATATCGCAGATAAGGACAGCAACATCGTACAGTCTGAAAAGCAGGCGTGGAATATCAAAGGCATCGGAAACGGTGAATACACCATTACCGATAAGAACGGAAGGGCTCTCAGTGTTGAGAACGCCTCTGCAGAAGATGGTGCAAATGTGCTCCTTGCCGATTACACGGGGGATAAGTCACAGAAGTTCCGCCTCAGGGACAACCAGGACGGCTCATATTCCTTCCTGACTCTGGCTTCAGACTGTCTGCGCTGCCTTGACGTATATGATATAAGCACCGATGACGGCGCGAACATCTGTCAGTGGGAGTTCTGGAACGGAAGCGGACAGCAGTTCATCCTTGAAGAGGCAAAGGATGTTGAAGGGGATGTGAACGCAGACGGCAGCGTCACTGTTGCAGACCTGGTGATGATGCAGAGCTTCCTTTTAAACGGCAGCGATCTGACAGACTGGAGGGCGGGGGACCTGTGCAGGGATGACAGGATAGATGTGTTCGATCTCTGCCGGCTCAGAAGTATTCTTATCTGACAATTCCGAATCAAGGGTATCATACTTTGTTTCTCTGAAAAAAACGCAGCTGCTTCTGGGAAGACAGCTTATTGACAAAGATAAACGTGAATCTGAAACAAGAGGATAAAACCAAAGCCTGAAAGCAGCATACCTGCTTTCAGGCTTTTTTATGTCCGAAGGAACTTTTGCAGGAAGGAAAAGCTGTACAGAACAAGCTGCTGCAAGGATGATCGTCTTCCTGTTCTGTTCCGGTTTGCTTCCTTTCCGATCCGTTCCCGATCAGTTGGAGGATGAGGCAGAGTTGTTGTCACTTTGTGCAATTACCGCATCAATGATCAGCACAACGCAAATAGCCATGACCTCGTCCGCATCGTCGGATATATCTATCTCATAGGTGTCACCCCATGTGAACCAGTGCTTGGAAACTGATGCGATTGTCCGGCCGCCGGACCTGATCTCATAATCATGCGCCAGAAAGTTTCCGGTCACAGTCCATCCCAGGCCTTCCACAATGTATTCATGGCGGAGGATAGTGAATTTCTTGATTACCTGTGCAACGTCAACATTGTCCCTGCTGATAAAAAACCTCGGCAGCAATGACAGCACCTTCTGATGAATGAAGGCTTCTTCTTCTCCGGAGTTGTTGTAAAGGTGGAGCTTTTTCCCGAAGGAAAATACCTCGCCTTCCACATAATACATATCATTTTTATACTCGTCATAGATGCGGAACTTGTCTCCCCATGAGAATACCTTTTGCTTGATATACAGTTTCATATTCTTTCTCCTCTGAACAGTTTATTAATACTATGATCTTTGTAAAGCAACGATTAAACATAGAACGTCTAATACCTGTTTGTCCGGCATTCTGTTTCCTGCTTCAGCTATTCCAGTATAACATAATTATACATATATTTCAAGCCCGTTCTGAATAAAGAGGGAGCATTTTCAGCTGCGCATCTGTAAGTAAACGGACAGCGGAAAAGAGCGGGTGCCGCAGCATTCGTTTTTTGCATGACCTGCCGGATCCGGGATGCGGATATACGCTTTACAGAGAGAATCCTTGATTTGATAAAGATTACTCCTTGACAAAACGAAAAAAAGTGGTATAATACATTAATGGAAAATACAAAGCCAAAGAACACATAGTATCCAGGAGGAAAATATGAAAAGTATTAAAGAGAAGAATAAGGAAAACAATGTAAAGAGCAGCATGAAGATCGCCCCCGTGATCGCAGTTCTCGCAGGCGCAGCGGTGATCCTGTCAGGCTGCGGCAACAGCCAGGGCTCTTCAACATCTTCCGGTATCGGCAATACCGCTGCAACAGAGGCGGCATCAGCAGCAGAGGAGACATCAGCCGCTGCAACAGAGGCTGAGACAGCGGAGGAGACATCAGCTGTTGCAACAGAGGCTGCTGAAACATCAGAAGATACCACAGCTGCAGATACAGCAGATGCTTCCGCTCCCGCGGAGACAACCGCTGACGATACAAGCAGCACATCTGCACCTTCCGATGAAGATGACGACAGCTCAGAGACTGCAGATGACTCCGGACAGAACCCGATGATGAACTATATCGGCAATTACGTAAACGGCAGCGCGACCATGAATGTCTCCTGCATCGGAAAAGATGAGGCTTCAATTACTATTACACAGGAAAACAGCAAAGAAGACGGCTTCAGCTGGAGCATGAGCGGTCCTGTTTCGGTCGGCGATGAAAGCATCACTGTATCATATGATAACTGCACCAAGAAGTTCCTTGAATACAGTGACAACGGCGATGTGAAATGTATAATAACAGAGTATGAGAACGGAAGCGGCACGGTAGAATTCTTATTCTCCGACAACAACGCTTACTGGCATGACGGCGTTGACGGTGTATACGCAGATTCTGCCTTCACTTTCTCCAACTGATATCAGGTGCTGTTTATACAACAGAAAAAGGACAGATCGTTTATCCGGGAGCGATCTGTCCTTTGTGTTTTTATTGAAAAATACATCTGCATTTTGTTGCATACAATAGGGTGTATTTCAGAGAAAGCCGTCCATCCGGGATATCCGGGTGAACGGCTTAAAGGTCATGCTATGGGGTTATGCTTGTTTTGAAAAGTAAACATCTGCTGTATCAGTACCGCCGGTAGATACGTAAGCGTAGTATTCAAGTATCAGTGAGGCATCGCTTGAATCCACAAGTCCATCATCGTTGATATCGGCAACGGCCTTTGTCTCGTCTGATACATCGTCTCCGCCTGTTGATACCTGAGCGTAGAGCATCAGTATCTCGGAGGCATCTGAGGAATCAACGACTCCGTCCTTATTGATATCGCCGATAGCTGTTGTCTCTGTGCTGCTGCCGCTTTCGCCGGAAGCAGTGGTCGGTACAGTGGTTCCTTCCTCAACGGGTTTGGCTGTTGTTGCAGGAACAGCCTTTGCGGTTGTTGCAGGAACGGCCTCTGCAGTTGTTGCAGGAACAGCCTTTGCAGTTGTTGCAGGAACAACCTCTGCAGTTGTTGCAGGAACGGCCTTTGCAGTTGTTGCAGGAACGGCCTTTGCTGTTGTTGCAGGAACGGCCTTTGCTGTTGTTGTGGGAGCGGCCTTTGCTGTTGTTGTGGGAACAGCCTTGGCAGTAGTTGCAGGAACGGGCTTTGCTGTAGTTGTGGGAACAGCCTTGGCAGTAGTTGCAGGAACAGCCTTAGCTGTTGTAGTTGTGGGCTGTGATGATGTGGTAGTGGTCATGATATCAGGAGTTGTCTCAGCAGGCTCATCGATCATAGAGATACGAGTGGAACTTGCCACGCCGTTACGCACACTAAAACCAATGGAGTTCGCAATCTTATAGCCGTCCGGTGCTTCTTCCTCGCAGATTACATAGTCGCCATCAATAAGATCCCTAAACATCGTCGATGATGTGCCAGAAATCCAGACAAGCGCATCACCACTATCCTGGATGACCTTTCCCCCAGCACCTGCACGAATCTGTCCGCTGCTGAAATTAATAGCATTTCCGTTCGGATCAGTACCCTTAAGCGACATAGTCGCACCGGGATTCTTTTCGCCAGCCGTATTGACATTTGCGATAAGAACTTCCACTCTAGGAGTGGTTGTCGTTTCTGTAGTAGTTGCAGGCTCTGCTGCTGTAGTTGTAACAGGCTTTTCGGGCTCTGTTGTAGCTGCAGGCTCGGGAGCTGCCTCCTTGAAAGCAGCTGTGAAATCGTAAAGTGCATAGGATTTGTAGGCGTAGCTTTTGCTCTCAACGAAGAATCTTACTGTATCGGTATCCTTGACATCGAGTGTGTAATCAAGGGGCTCCATGTCATTGAGAAGTGTTACCTCGTCGATGACCTTGTTGTCGGCAACGATGCTGAGTACGCATTCAGCGGATTCCTTTGTGCCCTCGGCGCCTATTCTGAAGGAGAGGCTTTCGAGATTCTCGGTGTTGAACTTGGCATAGCAGTATCTGTTGGAATTGCTGAATACGATGCCCTGCTTGTATTTCTCGCCGCCTATCTCAAATGCCTTGGTCTTCTCAGTGCCGTCATATACTGTGATGCTTTCTGTATTGAATTTGTCATTGAGCCAGTCTGACTCATTTTCGTATACAGGGATAACGCAGGGCTTTGCAGAAGCTGTGCCGTTCATTGTGATATCGGCGATAGCGTAGGCGTTATTGTTATAGTCCTTGGCATCCACGTAGAAGCGTACAACAGAGGCATCTGAAACATCGAGAGTATAGTCTCTCAGGTTCATATTGGATGTGAGCTCTATAGTGTCTGTCTCCTTGCCGTCAAGATAGATGGTCATTGTTCCGCTTTCAAGGTAGCTGTTATCGATGTGCCCGACGGTGAAGGAAAGGGAATCCACGTTCTCAACGTTGAACTGCTCATAGGAGTATCTGTTGCCGCCGTTGAAAACGACACCCTGATAGTATGTCCTTCCGTTCATATCGAAAGAATCTGTTTTTGAGTTTCCTGCATAGGTGGTAGTGTTGTTTGAATTGAATCCTGCTTTCAGGAACTTTTCGGGAGTTTCGAATTCCGGTACCTGATGTTCCTTCTTTATCGGATTTCCGTCAACTGAAAAATCTGCCAGAGCATAGGAATTATTGTTGTAGTCCTTGGAATCAAGGTAGAAACGGACAACTGAGGCGTCTGATACATCGAGGGAGTACTCCTGAAGGTTCATAAGTGAGGAGAGCTTTATCTCGTCCTCGCCCTTGCCGTCAAGATAGATAGTCAGAGTACCTTCGTAAAGATAAGTTCCGTCTAAATGTCCGATAGTGAAATCGAGGGAGTTTACGTTTTCAACATTGAACTGGATATAGGCGTAACGTCCGGATCCGTCAAATACAAGACCGTGATAGTATGTTCTGCCGTTCATATTGAATGACTTGGCATTTGATGAACCGTCATAGTAAGTAACACAGTTTGTATTAAAACCGGCTTTCATGAACTTTTCGGAGTTTGAATACTCTGGAACTTCATTTGTCTTCTTTATCTCCTTGCCGTCAACTGAGAAATCTGCCAGAGCGAAGGAGTTTTCACGATAGGAATTGAAATCGATATAGAAACGGACAACAGAAGCATCTGAAACATCGAGGGAGTATTCCTGAAGATTCATGACAGAGGAAAGCTCTATCTCGTCCTCGCCGTTGTTGTCAAGGTAGATCGTTAAAGTTGCGCCGTACAGGTCTGTTCCGTCAAGATGACCGATAGTGAAATCAAGGGTATCAACGTTCTCAACATTGAACTGGGCGTAGGCATAACGGTCGATTCCTTTGAAAACAAGACCCTGATAATATGTTCTGCCGTTCATATTGAAGGACCTTGTTGTAGCTACACCGTCATACGAATATACCTGATTGACATTGAAGCTGGATTTCAGGAACATCTCCGAGGTCTCGTACTCGGGTGTTGTGTAGGTCTCCTTTACGGGCTTTCCGTCAAATGAGAAATCAGCCAGAGCATAGGAGTTATCGCGGTATGCGCCGAAATCGATATAGAATCTGACAAGTGAAGCATCGGAAACATCGAGAGAGTATTCCTGAAGATTTGCGATGGAGGATAACTCTATCTCCTCCTGATTCCTGCCGTCAACATACATTGTCAGCGTTGCACCGTAAAGCTCTGTTCCGTCAACATGGCCGATAGTGAAATCAAGTGTATCGATATTCTCAACATTGAACTGTGTATAGGAATACCTGCCTCCTCCGTTGAAAACGAGGCCCTGAGAATATGTCCTTCCGTTCATGTTGAATGAGCGGCTGCTTGCAACTCCGTCATAGGCAGTTACATAGTTTTCGTTGAATCCCGATTTGAGGAACATCTCCGGGGTATCAAATGACGGGATGTCACAGGTCTTTGCGGGGGCTGAGCTGCCGACTGAGAAATCAGCAAGAGCATAGGATGTATCATCGTAGCGTCCGAAATCAAAAAAGAAGCGGACATCGGAAGCGCCGGAGACATCGAGAGTATAATCCTCAGTGTTCATGACGGATGATAACTCTATCTCATCCTTGCCGCTGCCGTCAAGCTCGATGGTCAGAGTTGCGCCGTAGAGCGGCGTATTATCAACATGACCGATGGTGAAGCTGAGGGTGTCGATGTTTTCAACATTGAACTGCGCATAGGACTGCTTGTTTTTGCTGTCGAAAACGAGACCCTGATAGTAGGTCCTGCCGTTCATGCTGAAGTTGTGGGTCGATACTGTGCCGTCATAGACAGTCATATTCTTGCTGTCAGTGCTGCTTTCAAGAAATGCCTCAGCATTTCCTGCGGCAAAAGCAGTTGTCAACGGGCTGAATGCATCCTGCAGGATGCCAGCACCCTGCATACTCAGCGAGCTGCTTATCATGGAGCAGGCGCCGGCACAGGCAATGAGCCGTTTGAAGATGTTTTTCATTACGTACCTCCTGAAAAAAATATAATTGTCTGTCTCCCGGAGGAATTCCGCAGCACGCTGTGCCGGGAACATTATTTCTCTCTGTCCGTACTGAGACAGACATTTTAAAGGTTGTGGGTATACACCACTGAAGGAGTGTTACCGCACGCGTTTTATTATAACACATTTTTTAAATAAATGCAATAGCAACAGTTATGAAAAGAGAAAGCAGCCTGTACTGTTGTACAGGCTGCTCAGTCTTTCAAAAAACCTATATCAATTAAGGGGACGCCCTCTCTTGCAGGGCGTCCCCTCTTCAAAAACAGTCCCCCGGACTGTTTTTGAATTCACCCCTTGCGGAGCGCCCGAAGGCTATATGTGGGGCGTTGCCCCAGCCTAACCGGCCCGTCCCCTCTGTCAGCTTCGCTGACATCTCCCCAC
>CAMKMD010000059.1 GCA_946413815.1 uncultured Ruminococcus sp. | reverse complement strand
TATTTCCGACAGATGACAGTCTTTTCAAGATGCTGTATCTGGCTATGAAGGACATAACTAAAAAGTGGACCGGTCGCCGTCAGGACTGGAGCAGCATCTACGCTCAGCTTGTGATCTACTACGGCGACAGGATCCCGGAATAACACTTTTATCTTGACAATCGAATGATCATGTGCTAATATGCAGATAAGACCGACTGCTTTCACAATCGGTCTCATCATACACTTTTCTATTGCACTATTTTGCGTTTACACAGAATTTGGGATTGACTCATGGGCGGTTCTTTTTGAATCTGTATTATAAAGAGATGGCGGGGCATTATGCCCCGCCATAGTCATTGGTTCAGTTATTTGTCAGATGTGATCATTGCACTTTGGATGAAATGCTTGATGTTCTTTGGTTTGAATATTCAGAACGGTGATAAGTTTTAAGTCGTGCTTTCCTTATCTTCTCCATAGAAACTCATCAGCTCAATTATCTTTTCCGGATTATAATTGCATTGATGAAATTTCTCTTTTATGTCTTTTGATGTAACATTTTTATTGATTATTCCGGACAACTCTTTATAGTCCTGAGAAGAACTATAGTATTTTGAATTGAGATAGAAATCATCTTTTTTGTTTTTCATTCCGCTGTTATTGTTTTCATGTGTGATCATAATATGCGCTCTGTCGACATAGCCGATATAATAGTATTTGCAGGAATCAAACTCGAAAAGATAGATCATTTCAATCGGATAATTATATACATTGAATTGTGTGAAAATACTTATAATCTTTTCTTCATTATATATTATATCAACATCCATTGTATCATCCGGAACATTTTCATATGCGGTGCAGTTGACAGTGTATGTACCATCAATCGGATTCTGTATTGAATATGTTTTAGTAAAAATAGGTTCTCTTGAACATGAAACAAGAAAAATACTCATGAAAACAGCGAGTATACCCGTATATTTAAAACTTATTTTACGCATATTGAACATCCTTTACATCTGATTTATTATTGAAAATATAATTTGAAAATGCATAGTTGAAATTCTTAAAACAACGGATGGCCTAAGAAAGTTTAATACATCCCAGTCAGTAAGAGTGTCTCTGTCTGTATCAGTATCATTATCAGGCGAAAGCGGAGTATCGAGGATGATGGTCTTCCAGCTGGTAGCGGATGAAGTCCTCGTACTTTGTTCCTTCGATATCTTCATTTTCCAATTCTCAGATTGTTTTGTTATAAGACGGCAGGGCATAATGCCCCGCTCGTTGTTTTTGATATGAGAGTCATTCATGTGCAGCTGTTTCTGTAGATTTAATCCTGTTATAATTGTCGATGGTAGATTGCAAATACTTTTTAGCTTTTGAATCATTTTCAATTACATTCGATAAGTATTCGTAGACATCTAAATGATCTTCATCAATCCTATCCGGAACAATATACACATTTTTAGACTTAACTTTACAGAAAATGACATTGGATAGCTGATATACACGGATTTCATTTGAATCGTATAATGCTTTGATACTATCATCGCTTGAATAATAATGAATTCTACATGATAGATCTCCTTCAGTGTTGATCAATTGTGTCTTATTTTGCCGATCAGTTATAATTGTAAATTCATCACCATACGCTGTGGTTATCGTTCTTCCTACGATATCATTTTCTATCTTATAACTAACAAATATTCCAAAACAAAAATACAATACTATTGCCATTAAGACTATTAGCTTAATTTTCATTTTCAAGCCCCTTTCAAAATTATTGTGCGGATGAAGTACTGCTTTGATCTGATTTATCATGTTTTTCTTCAGTATCATCCGGATTTAAATCAGTATAATAGAACCTGTAAACGCCGCACGGTGTATGATCGTATTCGTACAGATTTAGTTTGATATATTCTTCGGTATTTGTAATGCTATAATTCGAATCCGTTAGCGGCTTTCCTTTATTATCTATACTGGTATCATATATTAAAATAAGTCTATGATTTTTATTGTCGAACAGTCGTATACGAATCTTTGAAACGCCATTTAATACTGGAGCCCCGACTTCTTCACCAATCAGTATATAATTCTTATTACATTCCTGACGAAACCACCCGAGTGTTGAATTATTGGAATTCCAGTGAAGAAGTGTATATGATCCAGTCAGAAAAAGAAGTATAAGAAGAAAGACTATTGTGATTCTGGTTGCTACTTTATTCATTTTGAATTTCCTTCATTAAAAATTGAGTAAAAGCATCTCTGGCTGCTTCCGATTGACAAGGGTAATGGTCTTCCAGCGGGTAGCGATGAAGGCCTCGTACTTTGTTCCTTCGATATCCTCGTTTTTCCACTCGCAGATATTTTGTTATAAGATGGCGGGGCATTATGTCCCGCCATAGTCATTGGTTCAGTTATTTGTCAGATGTGATAATTGACTAAGAGTTCTTTATTTCAAATACTATGTATTACCAAACTATAATCTGTGTTAAGTTGTGGATTCTTTGGAATCTTTATAGTAATTCATCAGTTCTAAAATGCCTTTTGAATCGCAATTACAGCTTGAGAACTTATCTGTTATTATCTGAGCAGTTGTGTTTTCATTCAATAATTCTGAGAGCTTCTTATAGTTGCTAATGTTATAGTAATCAGGATCAATGCGGAAGTCGGTCTGCTTAGAATCGAAATATTTGCTTTTGCGGGTTGATATTATATATTCCGTTTGTTCGAATTCTATATAATAGAATTTATTAGAATCATGTTCAAAAAGAAAAAGGATGTTTTGTGGATAATTATAATCTCTGTATTGTTTAGTTATTTGGGCTATTCTTTCATCTCCATGAAGTATATCAATGTATAGAGAATCATCCGGAAACCCTTCATATACACTGCAATTCAAAGTGTATATCCCATCTATTGGATTATTGATCGTGTATGTGCTTTGAGAATAAGGCGGATTTGAACATGACCCAATAATCGCACCCATTATAAATGAAGCTATAATTAGTATGATTGTTTTTTTATACATAAATAACATCCTTTACATCTGATATATTATTGAAAATATAATTTGGAAATGCATAGTTGAAATTCTTAAATCAACGGATGGACTAAGAAAGTTTAATACATCCCAGTCTGTATCAGTATCACTGTCAGGCGAAAGCGGTGTATCAAGGGCGATGGTCTTCCAGCGGGTAGCGATGAAGGCCTCGTATTTTGTTCCTTCGATATCCTCGTTTTCCCATTCGCAGATATAACCATTGACAATAGGATCGTAAACTCTGAAATCATTCCAGTAATATGTATCAGACCAAGGATACGCAGTCAGCGCGATTCCAAGATAGTCTTCTCCCTGACTATCGTACCGGGTCGTGTTTGAAGGCTGCAGCTTGCCCCAATGATCATATATCCAGGGCTCGCCTGTTATCCATTCCCAGTTAGTTTCATATGCTCCTTCAACTTCATTTTCGCGGTCTGTTGCACCAAGCCAGTAGTTATTGGCTGATCCGTTACTTATAAGGCTTGCAATAAACTCCTGCTCTGCCGGACTTGTGATAGTTGCAAGGTGTCCGCCCATCTCAGAACAAGCCTGTCTTGCGGCTGTCCATGAGATCGGTCCCGGTTCAAAAACTGCATAATCCCGTCCGTCATAACGATATTTTTCAAAAGCAGCTGAGCCGATAGATGCGCCCTGCATCGTCATAAAGCCATTGGAAGGTTCACCGGCACCTGCCGGCTCGATGCCGAGACTGTCCATCCAGTATTCCATATCAACAAGGCAGAATGTACCGGACTCTGTAGTATCAGTATACACCACATTGTTTTCTGTGTCAAATGAGGTCTCCATGGGCAGGAGCATCCCTTCCTGCCCGCAGACGGCTCTGACCGCCGTGCAACAGCGGCAGTTCCCATAATCACCGCCGGAGACGTTTCCGGAGCAGTGGTCTTCCTTGCCTCGGAAAAGGGCAATACTGTAACGGATCTCCAGAAGAGCCTCATCACAGCGGCGGCGCAGTTCCTTGCACGGCAGATAGATGGATAGAAAAAAGCGGCCGGGCCATGCTCCGGTCGCTTTTATATCATTCCTTGCTCTGTCTGTCGTTTATTATCTGACGGTAGTTCTCGCTGAAATCAGCCATGGAATAGTTCTTTGTCTTTTCATCGCTGCTTGCAGCATCGATAAAGGTGCTCTTATCGGCAGCGGTAGCCTGCAGATAGTATCCTATGACCTGCGTGGTATCGAATTTCAGAGTGATCGTCTGATCCGAGAAATAGGTGTGTACGCCCGCCATATCAGAATGGCCGTACTCCTCCCTTCCTCTGAAAAACAGGAAGCCTCCGTTTGAATCGGCGTGCTTCTCGAATAATTCACGGGTATCCTCGGAAACTTCCGAATCATATTTGAATCTTATCTGCATATCGCGCGCAAGCACGAATGAAACAGGATAGCAGGGGAAGATGGTATCCTTCATCTTTTCAAGGCGTTCCCTTATGTCGGGGGAATCATTCTCCGGGGGAGCTATCTGCTCGCTGCAAAGCCTGTACATATTGCTTGTCAGGAAAAATACTCCCGGATTGAACCATTCGCGCACTATGCCCACCTTTGCTATATTCATCGAGACCTGTATCCTGCTGCACTTTGATTTCTCGATCATGGATGAAAGGCTTTCACTCAGGGACTGACTGCTTCTCTGACCGTTAAAGAGAAATCTCTGTCCGTTTGTCACGGTGGAAGAAGAGCGGACATAGTCCGTCTGCTTGTCAAGAGAGCTTGCATCGACCTCAAACTCTATCCTTGTAAAGCCTCCCGGTACTCGCGGCATAAGAAGATCATTCGAAACTATATCGTCGGACATATTATCGTTGACTGCGGACGATATATCGAGCAGTCTGTTAAGCTCTTCTATCTCCTCATCCAGGGCGCTGAGCTCCTCCTTCAGAGGTTTCAGCATCTCAAGATAGCGCGCCATGCTTCTGTCACCGGCGACCTTTTCCTCGCAGAACTCAACAACGCTTTTTGTGAGATTCTTTGAAAGTTCAAGCGTCTTCTTCTGCTTCTCTGCATTATCCGCTACTTCCTTCTGCATTGAATTGAGCCTTGCGACTATATTCTTCGACAATACCACCTTTTCCCTGAGCGACGCCCCGTCAACGAGTCTGGAAATCGTCCTTTCAGAAAGCGTTACCCGGCTGTTCTTCTTTATTTCAAGTGCGGGCAGAGCGACCTTTGAAGCCAGCTTCTTTACACTGTCATCTGAGACCGCAAGGGGCTCAGCGGACATTATCGAATCAGAAGAGACTTTCAGACCTGTATTGACACTGACGCCGCCTTTCAGCAGCTTTTCCAGCTGTGTGGTGATATCCTTCTTGTTTTTCCTGATCTTATTGCTTGCATCCTTAAAGGACTCGTCTATCAGAGGACTGAGATCGTTGATGCTGGAATAGAGCGCAGCCCTTCTCAGCGAAAGACGCTGTATCTTTGCGGCGATCTTCTCGGGGCTGTCCATGAGCTCGGCAGATGTGAAGGAGGTGCCTATCATCTCAAACCAGTTGGGCGGCTCAAAGCTTACGGGATAGACATATCCACCGTTGGGGGTTATCTTCCGGAGGTTGTAGATATTCTGCCTTGCCTCCTGAAGCTCCGCACCGGATCCGCTGTCAAGCACACCCTCAAGTATCTTCATATCATTCGGGGAGAATACCGAAAGAAGCTTCGATTTCTTCTCGTTTATCTTATCAAGATAGTCCCCTGCATTATCCTCATACCACTGGAGATAGGCGTTCTCAAAATCCTCGTCCTCAGGGTTCTCCTCCCGGATCTGTGCCCTGATATCAGCAAGTGTCGCCTTCCATTCGTATATCTCGTCCATGTACTCGTCATAGAGCCGTGAGTATACCTCCAGCATATTGTACTGCGTCTCCTCGCCCTCCCCGAAGTCATAGGGGAATTTTGACATCAGTAGCCTTCTCAGCTTGTTCTTCTGCAGGGCAAGCTTTCTGTTGAGTTTGGGCGAAAGCATATCAAGAGCCATTTTGTACTGATAGGGAAGTGTCCTTCCGTTGTCCGTATTCGTCATCTGACAGGGATCGAACATCCTGTTTGCAAGGCGGGATTCATTCGCCTCCACCACAGGTCCCTTTATTCCGCTGTATTCATAGTCCTCTTTGCAGAGGATTATTCCCGGGATGAGCAGACAGAGGAACTGCTCGATATTGTTTCCGCCTATCTTGGCGTTTATCTCGTTATATACACAGTCAGCCAAGGCGCGCTGGGACTCCTCCTCGGGAGTTTTCCCGTGTCCGGTCACCTCCGGCTTGCTTTCCTCAGTATTCTTCATTTTCTGATCTCTCACCTTTCCGATAAGGTAAACAAGGCATTGTAGCATTGCCTTTGTTGCAGTGCTGTCCCTTGAAGCATCAACACTCAGAAAAGCGGGCTCCGGTACTGTGATCTCCGTTCCGGATACTGTGGCAGGTCTCAGCCCCTCCACAGGCCTCAGCCTGATAACAGGGCTTCGTTTCTCTGCCGGCTCCAGCCATACCGCCGCTTCCAGCTCGGGGGCGGGGGCAGGCTCCGGTTCAGCCGCTGGCTTTACGGCGGTCACTTTCAGCTCCTTCTCCTCCGGAATGATCTTCCCGGGAGATGTTTCCTCCGGTGCTGTTTCTTCTCCGGCGGCCTCTTTTCTTGCCTTCGCTCTGGATACGCTCTTTTTTGCGGTCCGCTGTTTCTCCATATCTTCCGCAGTTATGCGGGTGCTTCGCTTCTTAAAGGGTTTGACTGTTTCTTTTGATTCGTCGGTTGTTGTATCGTCAGAGAGCTTTTCTGTATCATCAGCCATTTTTGCAACTCCTTCTGCGATTATCGGATATCAGCAGAGCAGGGAGGATAAGATCCTCCCGCACTGCATATTGCTCTCAGATCAGTCGATCTTTTTAAGCGCTTCGACCTTGCCCTTGATGACCTTCTGATACTCTGCGACAAAGTCATTGATATAGCACATATTCTTATTATTTTCATACTTTGTACTCTTATCAGCAGGAGTATTTTCAAGATAGAAGCCGATGACCTGAGGAGTAGGTATTCTTACTGTTACCACATAGGAATCACTCGTTGTTTTGCTCTCGTCTTTTTTCGAGCTTGTTGCGCTTCCGTTGCCCTTGTTGAAGAAAAGAAGTCCCTTTGAGTCGCCGACCTTCTTTTCAAAATCATGTATAGACAATCCTGTGGCTACCTCAGATGTAGAAAGCTTTACGGTAATATCTCTTGCAATAAGCATTGCAACAGGGAAGCAGGGGAAGATGTAGTTATTGGGATCGTAATTAGCTTCGCCCGTGTAGGTCTGAGAGACCTTTGCGCTGGAAAGACGGTACATATCACCCGAGATGGTGAATACGCCCGGATTGAACCACGCGCGCTCTATACCTACCTTGGCGATATTCATGCCGATCTTGATCGAAGTATCGCTTGAAGAAAAGAAACTCTCTGAATCGGTTTTAATGCCTGTCTCCGTCTTCTTTGTCTTGAATATCCAGCAGCCCGAGCTCTTGGTAGTTGTGCTTGTTGATATCTCCTCCTCTGTTTGCTGCTCTTCAGAATGGCACTCATACTCAATAAAGAAAGAAGAATATCCGGGAGGTGTAGCGTTAGGCGTCGGATCAGCGTCAGCATCCGTGCCGGCCATAGCTGAAAGCTTCAGCTTGCCTTCAAGCGTCTGGATCTCTTCCTTGACGTTAGCAAGATCATTGTTCAGCATCTGGAGAGAAGTTGAAAGTGCTGCCTTGTTCTTCAGCTCCGTTGCGTTCTGAACAGCCGTGTTATATGCGGTAATCTTGCTTTCAAGATCACTTACAGCAGTTGTGACCGCTGCTCCGCTTGTAAACAATCCGCTGATGATCTCTTGGATTTTTCCGCTCGTTGTTTTGGCTTCAGCTAACTGCTCCGCAACCTTCTTTCCCTTTTCCGTTTCGTCAGCAGTTGACGATAATCCGCATACAAGGCCGAGAATGCCGTTAGTAAAGCTTTTCAGACCATCCTTTCCCGCTGTGTCAAGGCCGTCAAATGCGGTCTGATATGTATTATATGCCTCATCTAATTTTTCTTTAGCTTTGCTCAGCTCACCGTCTTTCGGAAGAGCATCTGTCAGCGCTTTTATCTTCTGGGAAAGAAGGTTTCTTCTTTTGTAGAGAGCACCGAGTTCATCTGCAATAATAGAGGGAGAATCAAGAAGATCTGTATAGGGGAAGGAGGTATCGAGATACTCGAACCAGTTGGTAGGATTGAACTTTACAGGGTATACATAGCCGCCATCGGGAGTAAGCTTGCGGGTATTTGTAAGTGTCTGGCGTGCCTCCTGCAGCTCAGCGCCGACACCGCTGTCAAGGATACCCTCGATTATCTTCATATCGTTTACAGAGAATACGGAGAGAAGCTTCGACATCTTCTGGTTTACAACATTGAGAGCTGAGATGCCGTAGGTCTCATACCATGTGAGATACTTGTCATTGACAGTCCTGTTGAACTCCTTTATGAGCTTATCATCGTGGAGCGGCTCTCCCTTATCATCCTTTTCGTAGATATTGTCCTTGATAAGGCCCTTCTTTCTGAACTCCTCCTCAGCCTCGGCATAGGCCGAGTTCTGATGTTCGGTCTGCTCCTTGGACCATTCCACCATTTCCTTTACATAGTCGTCATAAAGGCTGAAGAATACCTCCTGGAAGGTGTTGATCTCGTTATCATCGTCCTCCTTGGTCAGCTTGTAGGGATACTGGCTGAGGATAAGATCACGGAGCTGATTCTTTGCCACTGCGATATTGGGATTTATGATGGGAGTGAGAGCGTCAAGTGCGGATTTGTACTGATAAGGAAGAGTACGTCCGTTGTCAGCGCCGGAGATATGGAAGGGATCATAGAGCTTGTTTGCGAGACGTGATTCGTTTGCCTCAACAACAGGGCCCTTTGCGGCATTCTTTTCGTAATCATACTCAAAATCGGTCTTTGAGAGAGCAATTCCGGGGAAAAGCAGAGTCAGGAACTGATTCGGGTTATCACCGCCGATAACATCATTTACCTGCTTGTAGAATGTTTCGGTGAATTTTGCTCTGTTTTCAAAATCAACCTTAGCATCGTCTGTTGCCTTGAGCTTGTTTTCGTCATTGAATTTCCAGAAATCCTTTAGTAACATAATAATTGCTCCTTAATCATAATATAGTTGTTATTGTGCCTTTGCTGAAATGATATCTGCTGAGATGTTTGCTTTTCATAATGCCTTTGCTGTGTTATTCATGGTAATTCCCGTATCCCGTCCGTCGTACTCTGCGCTACGTCATATCCTGCCTCCTTTTCATCATAACGCCCGAGGACCGGAGCCTCAGGCAATATCGTTCTTTCCGCCGACAAATAACGAAAGCTGCCGGCCATAACACCCTCCTACTTCACTGATATATATTATATATTATCATATTATGCTCAACTTGTAAATAATTTTTGTCACTTGTGAACACTTTTCTATCTTTCAGTGCGTTTCGGCAATTTATTTCATATTTCATTTGTTTATTTTAGATAAAAATAATATCCTGACGTTCATTTTTTATCTGTTTAAGTTAATTAGCTGATAAACCGGACAAAAACGGCAGCAAAAACAAAACAGGCATAAGGAAGCGCTGCCGAGTTTGTGAACGGATAAAGTGCTAACGGCTGGGTGTGATGGAAGAATAAGGAAGGAAAGACTCTTGACGAGCTGGCTAAGCTTGCTTCAGCTGATAAACAGTAATACGAAGGCCGCCCCGTAATGGGGCGGTTTAACTGTTGTACGAATATTCTGATAATTATATTGACAAATCTCTTTTGGTATGTTATAATTTACTCAACAACAGCTGGTATTTTTGGTGAAATGTAATAGAACTTCACTATTGTACTGACTGTTGATTTCTGAAACGGAAGAGGTGTTTATATGCAACGATCCAATGGAAAACGACTGGCATCAGCTCTGATGAGCACAGTCTTCGTCGTAAGCTCGCTGATGACCGTGCTGCCGGCATATGCTGCCGCAGCGGGGGAGGAAAAGCTGCTCTGCACAGATGACGGCTTCACGTATATCGTCAACGATGATGATACCGTCACAATCAAAGGCTACAAGTCGGAAGAAGAGAACGGAAGATTCGCCGGAGAGTTTCTAAATCTGCCCGATACCATCGACGGAAAGACGGTTACGGCTATCGATTCGGGGACTCAGTTCCGGGATCTCGGATTCACGGAGATCCATCTGCCTGCACAGGTCGAGACTATCAGCGATTGGGCTTTCAGCGGAAACAACGGCCTTAAAGAGGTAACGATCCCTGCCACTGTGAAAACGGCTGAACGTCCTTTCACCTATGCGGACAGTCTTGAGAAGGTCGTATTTGAGGACGGCATAACTGAACTGCCGGAGAGTATTCTCTCGTGCACTGATTTCACCTCCGTGTCAGTGCCCGATTCCGTGACGAAGATCAACAGATCGGCATTTGACGGCAATTCAAAGCTTGAGGAAGTGCATCTCCCTGACAGTGTCACGTATATCGACGGACGCGCATTTACTGGATGTACAGCTCTGAAGATCCTTGATCTGCCCGACAGTCTTGATTACATAGGTTATTACGCATTTGCCGAAACTACTTCTCTTGAATCCGTGACCATTCCCGCTGCGTGGAACTTCCAGCCGGACGGAAGTGATTTCTTTGCACTCTCGGGTGTAAAGGAGGTCACCTTTGAAAACGGCAGAACCACCATCCCTCCGGATATTTTCCCAGGCTGTGAGAAGCTTGAGACCATCAATTATCCCGAGGGTGTAACGAAGATCGGAAGCGGTGCATTCAAGAACTGCCCATCTCTCAAAGACCCGAAGCTGCCCGGCACTGTCGAGGAGATAGAGTCCTTTGCTTTTCAGAACTGTTCGGGCATCGAGCATCTCGATCTGCCTTCGTCCCTTACTACCATAGGGGTGAATGCGTTCTTCGGGCTTACAGGTCTGAAATACCTGTATGTTCCTCACGACATCAATAATTCTCCCGATCTCAACGGCACAACGGTATTCTATGGAAGCGGCATCGAAAAGCTTGTATTTGCCGACGGAGTCACCCGCCTCAATGCAATGACAGGCGGCCTGCAGGACCTTGTGGATATCACTATTCCCGAGTCCGTTACGGCTATCTATAATCAGGCCTTCGATAATGACCAGAAGCTTGAATATCTGAAGCTTCCGGACGGCCTGACGGATCTCACAGGCGGAAGTATCTTCCGCAACTGCAACAGCCTCAGGCAGCTTGTTATCCCAAAGGATACCGATACTCACGGAGGATGGGAGTTCCAGCATACCCCTGCTCTTGAGGTAGTATACTTCCAGGACGGCATGGAGAAGATACCAAACAATATGTTCACAGAATGCGAATCCCTGAAGGAGATTCATATCCCCGAAAGCGTGACAGAGATAGGCGATTACGCATTCTCGGGCTGTGAGAACCTCGAAGAGATAGTAATGACACAGGAGAGCATAAAGACCAATTACTGCTCTTTCAATTACTGTGACAGACTGTGGGACGACCGTGTCAGCCTCTGCAGGCGCGGAGAGCTTTTCGTGAACAAGAAGACCATCCCCACAGAGGGCGGCGGAAGCCTTTCAAACTATACTGTTTACTATGCCATTAATCCCATATATCATGCAGGCTTCAAGCAGTCACGCATCGTTGTTACGACTGCCGAACAGAACTGCATCGTCGGTGAGAGCATAGGCGACCTTGATGCCGTTCACAACGGCTACGGCTTCACCTATGATATCTCAGAGACTGACGGCGTGCTGAGATTCAGCGTCCGCAATCCCGCCGGCAGTGAGGTGGAGACAAATGTAGAATTCTGGGCAACTGTAACTTCATTCCCCGGCTTTGAATGCAGACACGTAATCGTCTCGAATGACAAGTACAGCGGCATGACCATAAACACACCGGAGACAGCCGGAAGAAACGGCGGCAATCCAAAGTTCTCCGTTTACGGCTATGCGCCTTACGGACAGGATGTCACCATACTGCTGAACGGCGAGGAGTACAAAACGGTCACCGCTAACAAGTATTCCGGCAAGTACAGCTTACAGGCCGAGTATGAAGGCACTGAGGACAGGATAACTGTTCAGGCTGTATGCGGCGATGTGAAGTCCGATGTAAAGACGGTGGAGATAGACGATACCCTGCCGGTACTCGTTGACTTTGACGTATCCCATTACGCCCACGACAGATGGACAGTGGATATGACAGATATGTTCACCACGGGCTACACTCCCTACGTACCTCTCAATCCGGGCAATCCCCTTGAATTCGATGTTGAGATGGATAACATTGACAACGTGGCAAAGGTGCTCGTAGTATCGGAAGTAAACGGCAGGACATCATATGTCGGCCTTGACAAGGACAGCGAGACCGGCCGCTACAAGGGCGAGGGCTTCTTTGAAACTCCCGTACCCGGAAAGATAACTGTGCGCACTGTACCGAAGAACAAGAAGGACGAACTGACCGTCACAAAGGACGGTGACGGAGCCATTGAATCAATAACGAACAAAGCAGGCAAGGAGCTCCTTAAAGATGATCCAACCGCACCTGAAGATCCTGCCGAGAAATTCGTTGAGAGAACAGAACAGACGGTGGTCGAGACCGGAAACGGCAATCTGGCGGTAACCTTCCGGAAAAAGCCGAAGACCGATACAGGTTCCGCTCCTTATCTCCCTCCCGAAGAGGATGATGAGGAGGATTTCGAGATAAGAGTATTCGAGGGCAAAGCGGATTCCATCGATATCGGCGGCAAGACTGTAAAGCCCATAGACATCGTTGAAGACCACAAAGACTACAGCTTTGAGAGATCGAATACCACCGTTATCGATGAAAACGGCGACGAGCACGAATACTATGTAAGGATAGTGACCAAGGAAGACAGCGACTTCGCTCAGAGCTTCACAAAGAGCATCCCCCTTACATCTGACAGCTCCGATACAAGAACCGTCAATGACTTCCTGACTGATAAAGATCTGACCAGAGTAATTGAGGGCATTGTCATTACCGACTTGAACAAGAAGCTGGGCACGGCAGAGTTTATAACAGTCAGCTATACCGGAGACAAGGAAACAGATAGCCTTATTAATGATCTCACCGTAGGCGCCGGAACCTCATATATCCTTGAAAAGGCAGTCCTGAGTCAGGGACTCAAGGATGCAGCCGGAGTTTTAGGTGTAGGTATCACCGCAGCTCAGGAAACTGCAAATCTCTACGATCATTATTTCAGCCACAGCTATCGGTCCGTAAGGGTGGACTATTCCAATGATCCCTTTGTACAGGAGTACGCAACGGAGCTCAAGGTCACATCAGCGGCTCTCTTTATCGGACGTGCAGCCATAGCAGCAGTTGCTGTCAAGGGTGCTGCGATCCTTGCAGTTGCAGGACTTTCTCTCTGGCCGGGTATACTTGCCGGAGCAGCTCTCACTTTCGGAGTATGGGCTGTGGGACAGCTCTACAACAAGCTTGAAAAGGAACTTGACGAACTTACTGACGGTGCTACACCTGAGGGCGAAATGAATGTCGGCCTTGATCCGAGCGGCATAGCCTACGAATGGCTGCTGAGCAATCCGGTTAAGGGAGTCACGGCGGAGATCTACTATCAGGACGATGACGGAAATGCCATCAAGTGGAATGCGGAGGACTACGATCAGGAGAATCCGCAGATAACCGATTCCGCCGGCTGGTTCGCCTGGGATGTTCCTGAGGGAATGTGGCAGGTACGCCTCTCCGGCGAAGGCTACGAGGACGCGCAGTCCGAGTGGGTACCCGTTCTTCCCGTGCAGACCGAGGTCAATGTTGGCCTTACAAGCAAGCTGCCCGCTGAGATAGCTGATGCAGGCTTCGGCGGCGGCAAGGTGATGGTGAAATTCACAAAGCATATGCTTGACAGCACTCTCACCACTGACAGCATCGTGCTTCAGGACAAGAGCGGCAAGGCGGTCGACTTCGATATAGCCCCCGTAAAGGAGGAGGGCAACAATACCGCGGCTTCAATGACATTTATCCTTACACCGAAGAATGAACTGTCTCTTGACGGGGCAAAGATAGGCGTAAAGACAGGTGCTCAGAGCTATGCAGGAGTTGCCTGCAAGGACAGCGGCATGACAGCACTCAGAGAGCTTGCCGAGGGTGAACTCCCGCAGCCTGCATCAGCTGCAAATCTCGGTGACGTGAACGAGGACGGCTTCGTCGATTCCGGTGATGCTTCTCTGATACTCAGTGAGTACGCACTGCTTTCAACCGGTGCAGACAGTTCATTCACTGATGTACAGCGTTCAGCCGCCGACGTAAACAGCGACGGCATCATAGATTCCTCTGATGCTTCTTCCATTCTCGCATACTATGCGATGGCTTCCACCGCAACGGGTGAAGTACCGTCAATGGCGGAGTACATGGCAGAGAATGCAGCATAATCCGCCACTCCCGCGGTCACTAAATCACACTTCACAGGATACGCAGCGGTCAGGTATATCTTCCCTTCGTTTCGTATGATAAATACCACATTAAGGCGGCAGGCTGTATTCAGCCTGCCGCCCCGGTCTGTCTAAAAATACAGACATTATCATGATCCGGTAGGCGAACACTGTTTGTCTGTGTTGCTATCTACAGTTAAACTGACAAAGCCGCTCGTAGTATTTACAAGCGGCTTCTTCATTATTCAGTTCAGGCTGACTTTTCGAAGTACTCCTCCGCACTGTCGCCTCCGACTGTGGAAACGTAAGCATAGTATTCCAGTATCAGCGAAGCATCACTTGAATCCACAAGTCCGTCGCCGTTGATATCGGCTACAGACTTGGTCTCTTCGGGAACATCTCCGCCGCCGGTGGATACCTGTGCGTAGATCATAAGTATCTCAGAGGCGTCTGAGGAATCTACTACACCGTCGCTGTTGATGTCACCTATAGCTGTTGTCTGTGTCTCCTGTCCGCTGCCGGTGGTGGCCGTAGTCTCTGTCGCCGTTTCATACGCTGTTGTTGCGGTTACAGCAGTGGTAGATACGGCCTTGGCGGTTGTTGTATCGATTGTAGTTACTGTGGTAGTTGTCGGCTTTGTTTCAATTGCCGTGGTGGTAGTTGTGACAGGCTTTTCAGTGGTCGATGTGACGGGAGTTGTCTCCTCCGGATCGTCCTCCTCTTCACCTGTCGTATCGGGCTCGGGCGCTTCAAACCGTACAAACCTTTCGGCTTTATCGGGGCAGTCGCTGCCGAGAATATACGGTATCTCCACGATAAGATTATCCGGTGTCACCTGGACCTGTGTTATGTACAGCAGATTGCCATCGGCTAAAAGGTCGTCTGTATTTTCATTAGCAAAAATGTAGAATTGTAGATATCCGACTCGGAGACCTCCTGTGTAAAGGTGCATTCAACTTCCTTCGGCGTATCCGCTTTTATGCGGGGCATATGGGTTGCTGCGAGTACTTTCGCTGATGCTTCACCTATTGGTTCGAAGTTATACCCATACCTTTCAGCGTATGCCTGTGCGGTGGAGTTTTCATATCCGTAGATCGTGCCGGAGGGCATTGTATATTTTGAATCATATATCTGGCAATCTGGATTTAGAATGGTTATAGATGGGGGGCTCCACAGTCAGTGAAGGCAAATTCTCCGATACTTGTCACACTTTCCGGTATGGTGATATTGGTTAAGGAGGTGCATTTATTGAAAGCAGCGTATCCAATCATCGTCACACTGTCTGGTATATTGATATCAGTAAGGTTCTCACAGCCAACAAAAGCGCCATCTCTAATAATCGTCACACTTTCAGGAATTGTGATACAAGTTAGTTTATAGCAAGAATTAAAAGCATTTCCAATATCCGTCACAGGCTTACCGTTTATTTCTCTTGGAATCGTTATTCTTATAGCTGATTCAGCACATTTCTTGATAGTAATTCCGCCCTCGTCATTTTCTTCCCAGATAAGGTATTGCAGGGAATTCTGTGCTTCCGGGCTTCTCGGATCAGTGGGTTCGTATTGATTTCCTGGCTTATATGGAGAGTCACTGCCGGAAGAATTGTCTCCAATAACCAAGGAAACCTTTCTGCTTCTATTAGTGATGATGTGCGTGATGTTCTCAACTCGGTATTGTTCAGCACTGTGAAAGTTGTTTCCCAACATGGTGAGCCGTATTATGCCCAAGATAAAATTATGGCATTCGCGGACGATGAGTACATAATCTTTGAGAACGGCGTATGGAAACATCTTCTTATCCGTATGAAAACCACAAAAAAGCGCTTAAAAGCTCTTCGTGCCCTTGATATATGTAAGATGATTCATAAGAATAATGGCTTCAAGCGAAATCTTGAGGTAGAAGTAGCACCAGACGTTATGAAAAATGTAAGTGTTTACAGCCTTTCTAAAAAGCTGATTAACACAAATAATAGGGAAAAGATAGATCTTTCCGATAAGGTCAAATTCCTTCTCGAATATAGCGAGTTAGAACGAAACAAGCTTCTTCCATTGGGTATAACAGCGGACGGAAGATATATTTGTAAAGATATATCTTTTGGAAACAAGTCGAATGATTCGGTTATTACCACAGGTCAGAACGGAAGGGGAAAGACATTCTACGCAACAAATATGCTTGCCTCTTTAGCAATGCTCGAGAACAGAATGCTCGTCTGCGATGTCAGTGATTCATTCACCCGTAGCGAAACTATCATGGCACTACCCATAGAGGTCGTAGATGCACTCTTTGAGTTCATTAATTTAGCTGATGGCAAAAATAAACTGCCGATAAACCCGTTGTTTATTGGAGACTGTTCAGGCCTACCAGCAAAGAAACGCCGAATTGTAGGCTTTATAAAGTCTATCGCAGGTAAACTCGATAATGAGGAAACAAAGATTCTTACAGGAATCATTTCGGATATGTTGAAGGAACACCCGAAAGTTGACGCAGTTACTACCGAAATGCTCCGCAATACTCTTATTAGTAGCAGTAACGTCGGTAATCATGTGTATAGTCTCATCAGCAGCGTTCTTGACGACATTGACACTATCGGCTTCGAGGAGCAGAGCTGGGGGAATTTCTTTGAGAAATCCAAGAGAATTCCAGTTCTTTCATTCGGAAACGAGTCGGGTGATAACTTTCATCCCTTGTTGGATGCAATGATAGCGTCGGCTTTCGCGTGGCAGCGAGACCATGATACCGTTCCGTTGAGCATAGTAATAGACGAGATCAAAGATCAGAATTTTGCGGAGGGAAGCCCTCTGCACACAATACTCACTCAAGGCAGAAAATACAACACCAAGTTCATTGGAATGACACAGCATTACATCTCAACAACCAGTCATGCTATCGACGTGGTTAAAGAAGCTGGTATAAAGATATTCTTTAAGCCTGCAAAATCACTTGACAGGATAGCTGCTGAGTTGGAATATAAGAGTCCAGCTGATGCTGGCTTCGGTTCAATGGGTATCGGAGATTTAATCCTGAGCAGTGACTGCTACAACAAGTTTGATGAAGTGAACGAGCATTTGGTTCTACACGCAAAGACTGTAGAGTTTGTCAAAACCTCACTCTATGAAAAATTCAAGAAGGAGTATGGCATAGCATAAGGTAGTATCGGCGACGCCCCTGTGGGGCGCACCAATCTATACTTATTATATTACAACAATAATCCGCTGTCAAGCAGCACGAAAGCGAGGTGAACACTATGAAAGCCAAGACTAAGCCTTATACGTTCTATATGGTGATCTGGAGCAATATCCGCCGTTATCAGTAACTGAATTCACTTTCAGACGAGGCACTTGCCAAGACGATGGAGCTCACTACAAGAACACTGTACAATTACGACCACGATCCTTCTGCTCTCACCCTGAAGCGCGTTCAGCTCTTCATTGAGCACTCTGGACTGGATATCGAGGCACTCATCAGTGCTTGATCAAACAAAAATGATGATAGAGGGCGCAGACATGGCTAAGCCTTAGATGCGTCCTCTACTGATATATGGAGGAATCAAAATGCCTAAAAGGAAAATGCCGGAAGCTCATCAGTTGAAGTCCGGAAACTGGCACACGCAAGTATTTGTCGGACTGGATGAAAATGGCAAAAAGATAAGGGAGTCCTTTACAGCACCTACGAAGTGGGAGGCGGAGAAAATGGCTGCCGAGTACATTGTCAACGGTATGAAGCGTAAGGCTCGATTTACAGTTGCTGATGCAATTGACGGATATATCAGCGCCAAGCAAAACGTGCTTGCTCCGTCCACGCTGAGGGGCTACGGTATTCTCAGAAGGAACCGCTTGCAGAGCCTTATGCTGCTCGACGTACGCGAAGTAAACAGCTACACGGTGCAGCGGGCTATCAACGAGGACGCTGCAAAGGTTGGCGCAAAAACGATTAAAGAAGGCGTTCATCTTGTGTGTGCAGCTCTGAAGCTCTACGATATAAGACCTATTCTCAGTGTTACATATCCGGCGAGAAAGCCGAAGCTGAAGGAGCTGCCAACGGCGGAGCAGGTAATGAATATGGTTCGAGGCACCGATATCGAGCTTCCGTGCTTGCTTGCGATGTGGCTGTCACTACGTATGAGTGAGGTTAGAGGCTTACAGTTCCGAGATCTAAAGGATAACGTGCTTACTGTCTGCCGCAGCAATATCTACTTTGACGGTAGCAACAACGTCCGAGATATGAATAAGACTTACAAATCTACAAGAAAGCTTACAATACCGGACTACATAAAGAACCTCATAGAGGCTGTACCGCATGAGAAAGAGGACGAATTTATCGTTCAGATGGAGTATCAGACGCTTCGCAGCAAGTTCTATAAACTGCTTGAAGAAAAAGGATATCATATGACTTTTCACGACCTTCGCCATTTGTCCGCAAGCGTTATGCTTATGCTCAATATTCCGGACAAATACGCAATGGAACGAGGCGGCTGGTCTACAAACTCCACCTTGAAGTCGGTGTATCAACACACGTTCTCAGCTGAGCGCAAGCAGGTCGATAAAAAGATAGACGACTACTTCAACAGCCTGCTTGAAGGTTCGGATAAGAAATAACTCAAATACATAATCGAGCCGGCAGTAAATGACCTCCGGCTCGGAAAAAGACGTTTTTGAAATAAAGAACAAACAAAGAACAAATGGAAATGTCAAGTGCTTATCGTGTATCTCTGACGGATGGATGCTGAGGGCTCTGCCCTCAGACTCCCGCCTAAGGGACTCGTCCCTTAGGAATCCCACTGCAAAATGCTCCCTCCCCATGAATGGGGAGGGAGCATTTTGAAATGAGAGTCCAGAGAGGCGGAGCCTCTTTGGCAGGAGTGTGGGGGCAGAGCCCCCACTGTCTGTCGTCGGAGATACTCAGAAACCTTCCTTCCAGCGGCGGATGGCGTTTTGGTTGAAGCTGAATCCGCCCAAACTGAAACGTTCCTTTGAAAGCTGCTCCTGAGTGAACCAGGGTGAAACTGTCTTCCCCTCCGCATGGGTGAGGATATGGAAGCAGACCGCCGGAATGAAGCTCTGTCCGATGAGATAGCATTTTTCGCCCCTGTCGTTAACTGCTGTATCGGCTATCATGACAACATGACCTTCGTTGCAGATTATATCGCCGGTGCGCAGTTCGCCGGCGGGTATCACCTCCGATTCGTTCAGAAGTGAGATAGTGCCGGCATAGCGCATGACCTCCTTGAGGTAGTTCATATACTTCTGCCTGCTGTCGCCGGGTAGTGCTGCGGGAAGCTCACAGGAAAGCCCGCCGAGAACGAGCATTCTCTTTCCCTTGCACCAGTTGTTGTAGCTGCACTCATCGCCGTTAGAGAACTGAAAACTTATCCGTTCATACTGCCCTGTCTCATAGAAATAATCGCTGTAAAGCCTTATCACACTGTCAGCGCACTGCTGATATCCCTCGTTTCCGAGGCTTATGTCGAAAATGCAGGCTACATCGGTGGAGTTTATGGTGCTGCCATCGTACGCCGGTATCTTCGTATCATCGGGCATCAGGGGATATTGGCGGAGGTATTCCGCAAAGCTGCCCTCCTCTGCCGGAACGCGGGTATATCCCTCCGGCGGGAGGATGCGGGTCTCAAGGGTTACGCCATCCGGTTCAAGGTCCTCTATCTCAAAGAACCTGCCCGCCGCCTCTATGGTCAGTTCGGCAGCCTTCCACCTCGGGTGAGTGCGGACGAAAGCGGCAGTAAGTAACAGTGCAAGGCAGCACAATAGCACGATGCGGACACTGAGTTTAGCTCCGCTTTTCTTTTCAGATACTATCTGTTTTTGGGTCATGGTTCTCTCCTTCAGTAGCGTGTCTTTTCAATCAGTTCCGCCGCAAATTCAAATCCCTCCGGCAGATTTTTTGCTATGTCATCTGTTATGTGATATATCTTTTCCGCCTGTATCCTTCTGTGCTCGTTCACATCTATCCTGTATATATCAAGGTAGTTCGGACCGCAGCAAAATGTTTCAAGTACGCAGATATATTCAGTTCCGGGGTTGACTGCCCGGAAAGTGTAACCGAATTTGGCATAACCACCGCAGGCATATCGTAGCTGCTCAGTCTCTTTTAATACATTTTCATGACGAGGTGACTGAGACCAGCTTGATACTGTATTGTTTTCGATAGGATCGCCGTTTCCGTCTGCATCAGCCATTATATACATTGAACCGCCTTTTTCGTAATCGCAATCCATGATGGTGATTATATTTCCTTCGACCGACAGAAGGGGGATACTATCAAATTGCTCCTTCGCTGCTTTTAACTTAGATTCATACACTGTAAAAGCAATAATAACAACCGCAACAGGAATAAAAGAAGAAAGGAATATCTTTCCGCTCCTTTTGAAAATAGCAGCAATGATCAATATCAACCAGATCACTCCGCAGATAAAAACAGTTTCGGTAAATTGATATAATATATCTGTAGTTAATGAATATGTATGTACCATAAATCAGACCTCCTGTCCTTAGTGTGCCATTTCAATCAACTCCGCCGCAAATTCAAATCCCTCCGGCAGATTTTTTACTATGTCATCTGTTATGTGATATATCTTTTCCGCTTGTATCCTTCTTTGCCCGTTCACATCTATCCTGTATATATCAAGGTAGTGAGGATCACAGTGCACTGTTTCAAGAATGCAGATATATGCGATTCCAGGGTTGATCGCCCGGAAGGAATAGCCGAATTTCAGGAAACCGCTGCAGGAGTATCTCAGACGATCAGTTTCTTTTAATACATTTCCCTGACGAGGCTCCTGAGAACTGCTTGATACTGTATCTTTAGCGATGGGAACGCCGTTTTCATCTCCGTCAGCCATTATATATGTTGAATTGCAGCTCAATCCTTCATAATCGCAATCCATGATGGTGACTATATTGTCTTCGACCGACAGAAGTGGTATGCTGTCAAATTTCTCCTTTTCTGCCTTTAACTTAGCCTCACACACTGCAATTGCGATTATAGAGATTGCTGCAAAGATTAAAGAAAAAAGGAAGATCTTTCCGTTCCGTTTGAAAACAGCAGCAATGATCAATATCAACCAGAGCACTCCACAGATAAAAACAGGTGTCTCTGATTGATAACTTATAGCTAAAGGTAATGAATGTGTATATACCATAGATCAGACCTCCTGTCCTTTTGTTAGTACTATCATAACACACTCATGTGTCTTTTGTATGTCCTTTGGAGATTTTTTTGTAAGCGTAAACCGCTGACACATAGTATCAAAGAAACAGGCTCACCTCGGTGAGCCTATCTGAATATCATATAGTGAATGGAAGGAGAATTGTTCCTGCCGGCTGTTAGAACAGCTCTGTCAGATACTGCTCTGTGTTCAGCCCGTTAGCCTGAGCCGTTGCAGCGATTGAATACAGCGCTGCGCTTGCTTTCGCACCGTTCGCCGTCAAAGCCCTTCAGGAAGGCCTGTGCATTCTCACCTTTCCGGGTAGGCTTGTAGTCGAAAATGACGATGCTGTGGTCATTCAGTTTCCCGTTGCAGTATACCCACATCTTCGACTCGGCAGTCGCTTTCCTGCCTTCCTCATGCAGCACCTGTATGCGTGTCTCGTCTGCGTGGATGACCTCTCCGGCAAGCAGCATCCTGTGCATTTCCTCCACTATCGGCATACACCATTTCTCTGCCGCATTTCCTACCCAGTTTGACATTGTAGCTTTCAGCAGAGGTATATGCTTTGAGGCAAGGTCCTTTTCCTGCCGGTGCAGCATGACTGTTGCCGGTATGGCTATCATCAGCGAAGGATAGCCGGTCAGGCCGGATAATAAAAAAGCAGCGATGCCTGAGATAAAGACGAACAGCAGCACGATACCCTCATATCCGCCGAACGGAAAATGCAGCTTGAATTTCCACATAGTTTATCCTTTCATATCCTGAGGAAGATGTATGTGCCTGCCCAGCGCACTATCTTGACGGTAGTGCCGAAGTAGAGCTGATCCTGGCTCACGACATATTTTCCGCTCGGAAGATAGAAGACGAAGTAGTATTGTCCCTTAGAGCCTGTTCTGCTGAAGCTCTTCACAAAATAGGAATCTTCTGTCTCTATCTCCAGCACCTCCGCGGAGCCGTCCAGGTTTATCCATTTTGCGGCGGACAGTGCTGTCACGATGAAGTGAGTGCCCGCGACAGAGACCGCGACAGACTCGAATATCAGAAATGATACCGGGCCGTGGTCACGGGAAAGTATCAGCCCTAAGATGATAATGGGTATCTGAGCAAAGAGCAGGTATTTCATGGCGGGGCTCTTCTTCACCTTCTGACGGAGCACCTCGTCGTATTCGGAGGGCTTGAGATGCCGCCATTCCGGTTCGGCGGCGGAACGCACCTTATTCCTTACAGAAGGCGTGAAATACAGATAGATCAGGGTGATGGCGCATGGGATGATGATACCGAGGAGAATGCCGATGACGGAATATTGTATCCTGTCAAATTCCATGGCAATGGGCATTGAAAACGCTACGAGTAAGACGGATAGTACAGCGACATGATCTCCGTATCCTCCGAACAGATTATTGAGTCTGATTTTCCACATAACAGCTCCTTTCAGCTCCTGAGGTAGAAGTATGGCAACTCTTGATCGGAGCGCAGCATTTTCCTGTGCCATTGTCAGATCATTTTTTACTGCGTTCTGCTCAGACATACTGCTTCCTCCGTTCCTGAAACTATACATATATTATACCATAAAACAAGCGAAAAAGCAAGGAAAATAGGCAAATTCTCCTTGCTT
>CAMKMD010000058.1 GCA_946413815.1 uncultured Ruminococcus sp. | reverse complement strand
ACATTGAAGTAGCTGATACTGTGACCGTCGTGTGGGAGATTAGCTAAAGTGATACCGCACGGATTTCTTCCCTCCAACTACATAAGGTCGGGTGCTTTTAGTAAGTCAAAGCGCACTGTATCTCCGGGAGACACTGGACTTATTCCCAAGAACAGGAAAAATCCACTCCACGATAATTCCATCATTTCTACATAAGAGAAAAAGTGCCGAATTTTCGGCACTTTTCTTATGCTCTTTATTTTTTCCTTGACATCAATACTACGCACTCAACGTGCCTAGTAGCAGGGAAAAAATCACATCCGCAGACTTTATTCAGCACATAGCCGTTGTCTGAAAGGTATCTGGCATCCCGGGCGGCTGTAGACGGATTGCACGAGATCATAACTATTTTCCGTGGAGCTGCAGAGATCACGGTATCCAGCGCTTCTTCGGAGCAGCCTTTCCGGGGCGGATCAAGAAGGATAATATCAGGAGAACAGCCATTTTCCCTGAGGCTATCAAAGATCTCCCCGGCGTCACCGCAATGGAATTCGGCATTATATATATTGTTTACTGAGGCATTTCTCTTAGCATCATAAACGGCTTCCGGGATTATTTCAATGCCGATGACGGACTTTACTTTATCAGCCATTGAAAGACCTATTGTACCTGCACCGCAGTACAGATCAGCTATGGTGTCCAGAGGATCGGGATCTGCATATTCAAGGGCTTTGGCGTATATTTTTTCAGCCTGGACGGTATTGACCTGATAGAATGACGGAGGAGAAAGTATTATTTCATTTCCGCACATGGTATCGGATATCTCAGTACCATACAGTGAGTGCCATTTATCACCGAGAATGATGTTTGTCCTGTCCGGATTTATATTGATATGGATACCGACTACATGGAATTTATGAGTAAGAATATATACAAGAGGTGACAACTGTCTTGAAATATCCTTTCTCACCACAAAACAGACCATTATCTGGTCGGAGTAGGTGCCTTTTCTCAGGAATATATGTCTTATAATGCCTGTATGAGTCTTTTCATCATATACTGACAGTTTTTTCTCGTTTATATAATCAAGGCAGCATTTAACGATATCAGCAAATACCGCTGGCTGGAGAGGGCAGTCTTCAATTGGGATAACTCTGTGACTTCTCGGCGCATAGAAACCGCACACAGCTTTTCCGTCCTGAACGGCAAGGGGATACTGTGCTTTATTCCTGTATCTTTCTGTATTATCGGCACAGATGAAATCGTCAAATTCAGGATCAAGGCCGCCTATTCTCCTGAAAGCTTCCCTGACTATATTATCCTTGACCTTGCATTCCGCTTCATAGGAGATATGTCTGAAAACGCAGCCGCCGCATTTTTTGTATGCAGGGCACGGGCGCTCCTGACGGTCAGGGGAAGGGGAGATGATCTTATTCACGATACCATAGGCGTAACGGCTCAGTACCTTGACTATTCTGATCTCGGCCACATCTCCGACAGCTGTTTCCGGCACAAAGACAGCCATATCATTTATCCGGCAGACACCGCTTCCCTCAGAAGTTATATCTGTTATTTCTGCTGTATAGAGCTGATTCTTTTCAAGCATTCCTCTGCCTCCTCCTTCTTCTCCATGAGCTGGTTAAAACGGCTGATGTACTCATAGGGGTACTTGTAGTTGTGGATACGGCTGAGCCTGCCGTCGGGGTATACGAGTTTGGTAGATGCTGCGCAGCCGGCACCGAGTATGGTCTGTGTCTCGTCCATGATGAAGATATTGTAGAAGCTCTCGAAGCCTGGCTTTGCGTAGCCGATGTTTTCAAGGTTATCGACTGTATTCTTCTGCCTGTACATATAGTAGGGGAGATAGCCGCTTTCCATTAGCTTATTTATACTGTAGTCCACCATCTCAGCCGCCGGATTGCCGGTATAGTCTCCGCCGTCTGCGAAGAGTGCAGCCGAGCGCTTGATGGTAAGGGTGTGTACGGTAATGCTCTCCGGGTCGAGTTCAATGATGCGGTCGAGTGTATGCCTGAAGCTCTCAAAGCTTTCCGTAGGCAGGCCTGCTATCAGGTCGGTGTTGATATTGGTGAACCCGATACGTCTCGCACATTCATAGGCACGGATGAAGTCCTCGCCGGAGTGCTTCCTGCCTATGACTTTAAGTACATCATCATTGAGCGTCTGAGGGTTAACGGATATCCTCTGAGCGCCGAATTCCTTTATTACCCGGAGCTTCTCCTCTGTGATGGTATCAGGTCTTCCGGCCTCTACGCTGTACTCCCTTATGCTGTCAAGGTCAAAGGAGCGCTGGACACATTCCATAACAGTACGAAGGTCATCGGCAGATATTGAAGTGGGTGTGCCGCCGCCGATATAGATGGTATCTATCCTTGTGCCGGTGCGTTTAACGAGCTCTCCGGTTATTTCAAGTTCGCGGCAGAGCGCAGCGATGTACTCCGGCATCAGCTTTATTGCAGAAGCCATTGAGTGGGATACAAAGGAGCAGTAGCTGCATCTTGTTGGGCAGAAGGGGATAGATATATAAAGACTAACAGCTCTGCTGTCTATCCTTTCAAGTATGGGGAGCTGGTTTGCCGCTGTTGCATATGCTATATCCAGCTTGGCGGGGGAGAGCTCGTAGTATCCGGAGAGACGGTCATATATGTCTTCCTTGTTCATGCCCTGCTGTATAAGCTCTACCACCTTCTTGACAGGTCTTATACCGGTCATAAGTCCCCAGGGTGGAAGGATTCCGGTCATATCACTGAGGATATGGAAGAGAAGCCTGCAAAGCTCATGTTCCTGCATCTTCTTTTCTGCTCCTTCAGGAAGAGTGCAGCTGCGGCAGTCATACTTGTCACCGAGTCTGACTTCTGCACTCAGCTCTCTGCCGTCTTCGCTCATGGAAAGGACAGCAAAGTCCCCCGAAGAGGTATCAGCTGCGGATGGATCTTCCGCAAAGGTGAATCTTGCGGTATGGAAGAAGAGCTTGAGTGTGGCCTCCACCTCATACTTAAAAGAATTGCCGATCAGAAGAATCGGCATTTTGGAGTTGATATCATTCATATTATAAGCTCCCTGATGTAAGGATTATATCTTTTTTCATGGCTCATGGTAGTGCGCTCGTTGTGGCCGGGGTAGATGCGGTATTCTCCCTCCAGTTCGGCAAGCTTCAGCAGTGAATTCTTCATGCTGTAGGGATTGCTGCCGGGGAAGTCAGTCCTGCCGATGGATTCACAGAACAGAGTATCGCCGGAGAAGATAACATCTTCACAGATATAGCATACTCCTCCTCTGGTATGTCCGGGGGTATGGAGCACACGGAAGGAGCATTCGGCATCGTTGATATAGCAGTCACCGCGTACAACGGTATAGAGCTCCACAGGTACGAAGGGGGTGAAGCACATACGGGAATGGAGCGAGGCATCCTCGCTTGAAAGCATAGGCGCATCAAATTCGTGGATATATACCTCAGCGCCGGTCGCACGCCTAACTTCCTCGACTCCGCCTATATGGTCGAAGTGGCCGTGTGTGAGAAGTATCTTGGTGAGACGGAGAGCGTTCTTTCTGAGGTAATCGAGGAATACGCCGCTGTCACCTCCGATATCGAAGGCAACACAGCGTCCGGGAGCAGTCTCTGCTATATAGCAGTTTGTCCCGAGGGGGCCGAGATTGAGTGTATGGATACGCATATATCCTCCTTTATGCCTTGGCACGGTCAACGGAGATAACTCCGGAGATGTTGCGAAGCTTATCGAAAAGGTTGCTCAGCTGTTCCTTGCTGCCGATGACGATAGTGCCCTCAAAGAGCGCATTGCCGTTCTTCAGTCTTCTTGAAGAGGAGTGCATCATGGGGATACGGTTGTCAGCAAGAGTCTTGGTTATCTCGTATACCAGGCCGAGACGGTCGGAAGCGAGTACCTCAAAGGTACACTGGAGGGATGTTACGTTCTTGGATGACCATACGATATCGAGCCATCTTGCCATCTCCTCAGGGTCGTTCCTTTTCAGAGCGGAGCGGTAGTTTGAACATGAAGTGGTATGAACTGAGAGACCGTAGCCTCTTGTAACGAAGCCGACTATCTCATCTCCGGGGATAGGGCTGCAGCACTGAGCGAACTTTATGCTCATGTCGGTTATCTCATCGAGGACGATGCAGCTCTTGCCGGTGGACTTGCTGATGACTGAGGTGGGGAATACTGGCTCCTCAGGCTGACTGTATTCCTTGTCATATTTGTCTCTGAGACGGGGCATTATCTTGGAAAGAAGCACACCGCCGTAGCCGATGGAGGCAAAGAAGTCATCGAGAGAGGTACAGTTGTGCTTGCTGAAATCGTCCTTGAGGAATTCCTCATACTGTGAAGGATCGAGGTGGATATGGCTGTGTCTGAACTCTGCCTCGAGAGCCTTTCTGCCCTCCGCTATATTCTCTTCACGGCGCTCCTTCTTGAACCATGAGCGTATCTTGGAGCGTGCCTCGTTGGTGGTAACGATGTTGAGCCAGCCTCTGTTAGGCCCCTTATCTGGGTCCTTGGAGGTGAGTATCTCGCATATCTGTCCGGTCTGGAGCTTGAAATCGAGGGGGACGAGCCTGCCGTCCACCTTTGCGCCGGTGGTCTTGTGGCCTATCTCGGTATGTATACGGTAAGCGAAATCGAGTACGGTGGAGTTGATGGGCAGCTCGATAGCCTTGCCCTTGGGGGTCATAACTACTATATCCTCAGGGGTGAGATCGGTCTTGATGACACGGACGATCTCCTCCTTGTCATCGGCGGTCTTCTGTGTTTCAAGGAGCTGTCTTATCCATGCGAGACGGTTCTCCATGCGGTCTCTGCCCTGTATGCCCTCCTTGTACTTCCAGTGGGCGGCAATACCGTATTCAGCATTCTGGTGCATATCCCAGGTACGTATCTGCACCTCAAAGGGGATCCCCTCCTTGCCGAGAACCGTGGTGTGCAGGGACTGGTAGCCGTTTGCCTTTGCTGTGGAGATATAGTCCTTGAAACGGTTGGGGAGGGGGCGGAACATATCATGTATAAGACCGAGGACGCTGTAGCACTCGCCGATAGTGGTCACTATGATGCGGACAGCGTATCTGTCGTATACCTCCTCGATGTCCTTATGGTTCACGAAGACCTTCTTGTATATGCTGTATACGCTCTTTACCCTGCCGTCAACGTGGGGGGGCTGAGAGAACATCTCGTTGTTTATGCGGTTTGCAATACTCTCCTTGATGACGTGAATGAACTCCTCGCGCTCCTCCTTCTTGCTCTCGAGTATCTTTTCGATCTCAGCGTAGGCAAAGGGGTCGAGGTAGTGGAAGGAGAGGTCTTCAAGCTCCTCCTTGATGGCACGGATGCCGAGACGATGGGCAATAGGAGCATAGATATTCATGGTCTCAAGGGCAGTTGCCCTCTGCTTATCGTTCGGACGGTATTTGAGAGTCCTCATATTGTGCAGACGGTCGGCAAGCTTGATTATCATTACTCTGATATCCTGAGACATGGCAAGGAGGATCTTTCTCACGTTCTCCGCAAGCTGCTCCTCCTTGGAGTAGGTGGGTATCTTGCTCAGTTTTGTAACACCGTCAACGAGAAGTGCAACGTCCTGTCCGAAGCGCTTCTTGAGGTCGTTGAGTGTGGCATCGGTATCCTCCACTACGTCATGCAGGAGGGCTGCACATATGGTATCAGTATCCATTCCGAGCTCCAGCAGGGTATAGGCAACTGCAAGGGGGTGGATGATATAGTCCTGACCGGAGGAGCGTTTCTGTCCCTCGTGAGCTTTTGCGGCAAACTCATAAGCGGACATTATCTTGCTCATGTCATACTGCTTGTCATCTGTGAGGATCTTTGACACCAGCATCTGGATAGTGAAGTTGTCGTCAAAGTCAGGTATGCTTTTGAGTGCTTCAGCAGTACGCTCGTCGGCCGAGGTATCGGGTATAGGAACCTGAAGCTCTTCATGGTGAATGTTCGATACAGACATATCGTCTTTCATATAGATCCTCCTTCTTCATGTCAATGGGAATGCTTGTATATCAGTCCCTGGCAGCTCTCAGCCGGGCAAGAACCGGAGCTTTGTCAAGGTCAGCTTTTCGGGTTACGGGCAGCTTTGCTATACGCTGGTCTGAGGATGTCACCCCTACGAGACCGAGCTCGCGGAGCGCTTCAACGGCGACGCAGAAGCGGCAGTAGTTCATCCTCTGGTCCGCAAGCCTGAGATAGAGAGCGTCCGAATTGATGCCGCCGTCGGGGATGGCCTTATAGAGCCTTACCACATCATCTCTCTCCGGAAGCATTGCTGCGTAGTAGTTTGCGGGCAGCTTTTCGTTTCTTGTAAAGGCCTCAAATGAATTAAGGGCAGCAAAATACTTCTCCTGTCCGAAGCCGTGAAGCCTTACATCGCTGATGATGAGAGAGGGGGATTCGTTCCCGCGGAACTCATTCACAGACAGGGAGACTATCATATCGAAGCGGTCGCCCTTCTTTACGGGCAGCTCTGCCGGCGGTCTGCGGAAGAACAGAGCCTCGTGGCGTGCTCCGCCGAATGTGAAGACGAGCTTGCTGTGAGCACCGCCGGAAAGGGGGATAACATCTGCAAGCTGAGCATCATCTATGCAGAACAGAGGCTTGGTGTTACCCATACCGAAGGGTTCAAGCACTGAAAGGCCTCTGATGTTTTCAACCGTGAGCTCAGGTGCAGTAACTGTTGCATCGGCTGTAAGCTCCGACGCAGGCATGGTCTTATGCTCCCTGAGAGCGTAGTCTTCAAGAAGACTGTGGAATATTCCTGTCATGCCGGGTTTTATTGTAAAGCCGCCTGCACCGGGATGTCCGCCGAACTTGGCAAGAGCCTCGGAAGCGGCAGTGAGTGCGTCAAAGACCGAGAAATCACCGAAGGAGCGGGCAGAGCCTCTTATCTCGCCGTTTTCCTCCGATGCGATAAAGCAGGGCTTTCCGAACTGCTCCATTATGCGTGAGGCGGTGATTCCTATGACGCCGTGATGCCAGCCCTTGCCGCAGATGAATATTACTCTTCCGCGGAGAAGTGAGGGATCCTTGTCGGCCATGGAATATATCTCGCTGATGATCTTGTTCTCGGCTGATTTGCGGGAACTGTTTAGCTCTTCGAGCTGTCTTGCAAGAGCGAGGGCTTCGTCATAGTCCTCACAGAGCAGCAGGTCGAGGGCAGTCTTCGGAGAGCCGAAGCGTCCGGAGGCGTTTATCCTCGGGCCGATGCCGAAGCCTATATCAAAGGAGGTAAGTGCCTTTTCGTTTATGCCGCAGACCTCCTTCAATGCCATGATGGCGGGTCTGTCAGAGTTGTTAAGGAGAGTCAGGCCGTAGGATACGATGAATCTGTTCTCTCCGGTGAGGCTTACGATATCGGCGACCGTAGCTATGGCGGCAAGGTCTCCGAACTGTTCGAGAGCCATGGTGTAGTCGCCGCCGTCCATTGCGGCACAGAGCTTCAGAGCTATAAGTGCCCCGCAGCCGTATTTGAAAGGGGAGAAGTCATCGTGCCTGTGGGGGTCTACTATGGCCTCCGCACGGGGGAGAGACTCTCCCTGCTGATGGTGGTCCGTTACAAGAAGACGCATACCGCGTTCGTAGATATGCTCAGCCTCGTTTATGGCTGTAATGCCGTTGTCGACAGTCACGATGAGCTGTACGCCCATATCTGCGATCCTGTCGATGGCGCCGTTATTGAGACCGTATCCTTCTGCGCGTTCGGGGATATAGCTTATGACGTCTCCTCCTATCTCCGAGAGATAGGAATAGAGGATAGCCGCAGCCGTAACGCCGTCGCAGTCATAATCGCCGTAGACACATATCTTCTCGCCGCTGTCAACTGCTTCGTTGAGGATGTCGGCAGCCGTCTGCATATCCTTTATAAGAAATGGGTCCGAAAGTTCTTCTGTCTGAAGTGAGCCCATAACGGAATCGGGTGAGGAATAACCCTTTGAGGCGAGAACAGCGGCAGTCAGGGAGGTGACTCCGCAGCCGAGCATCAGTTTTGAGACAGTACTTCTGTCAGGTACTCTGACGTTCCATTTTTTCATATCAATACTCCTGTGATGTTATCATTTCCGCGTTACACCGCGGCGGAGCATCCTGAGGCACACGAAAAAAGCCTCACTTGTGTCATTCCCCCGCCGAAGCGGGGGAATAAAGCGGCATTGCGCTGCCTGAGTCCTGTCCTGTGATGTGTGCAAAACAGCGGATCATCGCAGCAGCGGTCATAGATACTCATTGTCTAATTATAGCATTTTTTGACCGTCATTACAATAGGCCGGAAAAAAATCATCAGTCTGCATAAAAAATCCGGCAGTCTTTCATATCGTTTGTGACGGGTATGTGAACGCCTTGCAATAATATATGTGCAGCTGTAAGATGATAATATAGAGATTCAACAGATGGTAATATTTGAGAGGTATTATACGGCAGGATTCTGTATGAAAACTGTTGATTTTTTCCTTAAAGTATAGTATAATATAATTACATTATATCATCATTTCCCGAGAGGTAAGAGAGAATGAAAAGAAAAGCTGTAACAATACAGGCGCTCTTATGCGCGGCTGCTCTCTCTGCCTGCGGAAGCCGTACCGGAAAGGACGTCACACCTCCGGACGGAAAGCTCGACGGCTGTACCCTCCGTTTTTCCTGGTGGGGAGGGGACGACCGCCATGAAGCTACACTGAACGCACTGGAGCTTTGGGAAACGCTCCACCCCGAGATAGTCATAGTACCGGAATACGGCGGCTGGGACGGCTGGACGGAAAAAGTGACCGCACAGATGAAGGGCGGCACAGCTCCCGATGTCATGCAGATAAACTATGACTGGCTCATCTCCATGTCCCCAGACGGTACAGGGTTCTACGATCTTGAGACTATCCCCGGATATCCCGATATATCAGGATTTGACAGCGAGGTGCTCTCTTTCGGCAGAGCCGGAGGCAGGCTCAATGCCGTTCCCGTATCCATAAGCGGCAGGGGGCTCTTCTACAATTCGCTGGTCTATGACAGGCTTGGTGCTTCCTATCCCTCCACATGGGAGGAGCTTTTTGAGCTCGGAGACCGTTTCAGCGGAAGCGGAGCCTATCCTCTCGACCTTGACATACAGTCAGGCGGGACAGCGTGGTATCTTGCTGTAGTGTACGTTCAGCAGCAGACAGGCAGACAGTTCATAACCATGGACGGACATCTCGGATTCACGACCGAAGACCTCAGGGCTGTTCTTGACTTCTATAAAGAGCTCGAAGAACGCCATGTTATCAGGACTATACAGACACGTACCGACGAGGACGGAAGTGCGGCGCTCTATCAGTCTCCCGAGTTCATTTCCGGAAAGGTAGCCGGAGTGCTCGAATGGGGGAGCTCCGTTGGCAAGTACGAGATGGTGCTGCCGGATGGGGCTCTCGAAGCCGGTCCTCTGCTGACGGACGGAGAGCATACAGGCGGCTGGATGGTTAAGCCTTCACTTATGTATGCAGTCTCCGCAGGTACAGAGTACCCGGACGAGGCAGCGGCCTTTATCGATTTTCTGCTCAATAACGGCGACTGTGCCGAGATGCTTGGAACAACAAGGGGCATACCCTCTTCTTCCTTTGCAAGGGAGAGACTGGAGAATACCGGCAGGCTCAACGGCCTTGCAAATGACTGCGCCGGGCTGCTTGATTCCGTGGATACTGTCACTATCAGTCCATACATGGAGCTCCCGCGCATGAAGGAGTACTACAACGACGCAATAGAATCTGTATCCTACGGAACTGCCGATACTGCCTCCGCAGCCGAAGCGCTTTACAGCTCACTCACAGAATATCTGGAGAAGATACGCAGATGAAAACAAAGACCTGCAATAACCCTGTAGGGACCGGGAAATATACCGGTCTCCTGCTTATATCTCCCTTCATAGCCGGATTCCTGCTGTTCACGGCATATCCCTTCTTTGCCTCCCTTGTACTTGGCATGACGGAGACCGCCGGCGGGGAGCTGCGCTTTGCCGGGACAGACACCTTCAAGACTATGCTCAGGGATTCCGGCTTCCGAAAGGCTGTTGGTGTTACTGTGAAGTACACGCTTATCCTTGTGCCGCTGAAGCTTGCAGTCTCGCTGTTTGCAGCGCTGCTGCTGAATATGGGGATAAGAGGGATTGGAGTATACCGTACTGTCTTTTATATCCCCTCCATACTCGGTTCCAGCCTTGCGGCTGTTATTATGTGGCAGTACCTTTTCACATCGGACGGACTTGCCGACCAGCTGCTCGGTCTTGCCGGCCTCCCGCACATCAGCTGGTACGGAGACGGAAGATATGCGCTCTGGATGATAATCCTGCTGCGCCTCTGGGAATTCGGCTCCGCAATGATACTCTTCCTCAACGCCCTCAGGGATATACCGGCGGAGTATTACGAAGCCGTGAAAGTGGACGGCTGCGGAAGTATCCGTGCCTTTTTCACGATAACTCTGCCGCTGCTCAGGAATGCCATCTTTCTGAACCTGATACTCCAGACCATTGCGGCCATGCAGGAATTCAGCGCTCCTTATATGATAACCGGCGGAGGTCCCATGAAAAGCACGGAAACTGTGGGGATGCTCATCTATAACGAGATGTTCCGCTTCGGAGACATCAGTATGGCAAATGCCGTGTCATGGGGACTATTCATGCTCATCGCTTCGGCTGTGATCATCCTCTTCAGGCTGACCGGCGGAATGAAGGAGGAGATGTGATGAAGGCTTTCAGAAAGATACCTGCATACCTTCTGCTCACGCTTCTTGGAGCAGTCATGCTATATCCGCTGCTCTGGCTCGTCGGAGCATCATTCAAGAGCAATGAGGAGATATACTCCTCTGCATGGTTCATGCCGGAAAGTTTTGACCTTTCCGTATACAGAAACGCATGGCGTACCGTAACACCCTACACGATGGGGCACTATTTCCTGAATACCTTTCTTATTATAATACCGAAGACAGTGTTTGCGGTGGTTTCGTCGGTGCTTGTGGCATACGGCTTTGCACGCTTTGATTTCCCCATGAAGCGATTCTGGTTCGCGCTGCTTATGGGCTCGATGTTCATGCCGGCGATAGTAACAGTGATGCCTGTGTATATGTTCTGGGGCTGGCTCGGGCTGCTTGATACCTATATACCCCTGACTCTTCCGTCACTGTTTGCCTGTGAGGGCGCATTTGTATTCATGATAGTTCAGTTCCTCAGGGGAGTACCAAAAGAATTTGACGAGGCGGCAAGGATAGACGGCTGCAGCACACTTGGTATACTTGTGCATATCCTTGTGCCCTGTATACGACCGGTCATAGTATCGGTCAGCGTGTTCACCTTCCTATGGACTATGAACGACTTCCTGCAGCCGCTGATAATGATAAGCTCAGTCGAAAAATACCCGCTCTCGCTGATACTGCGCCTTTCGGCCGACAGCACCGGCGATGGCTACGAACAGCGGAAGATACTGGCAATGTCGGTCATCGGACTTATTCCGTCCGTCGCAGTATTTGCCATAGCACAGAAGAAATTTGTAAGCGGCATAACAACAGGAGGGCTCACAGGATGAACAGTAACAGCATAACTGAAGTCTGCCGTAAAATCGCAGAGCAGTACACGGAGAAGCTGATACTCTGCTCCGACCCCCTGAGACCGCTCTGGAACCGTGAGAGCGTACTTTTCCGGAAGCCGCCGCGCTGGAACTATATAGACAGCTGCATGATATCGGCCGTCCTGAAGCTGTACGACCTGACGGGGGACAAGGAGCTTGCTGACTATGCCCTCCGCTTCACCGATGCCTATCTGCTGCCGGACGGTACTATCCCAACCATGTCTCTGGAAGACTTCAACCTTGATAACCTCTGCGGCGGCCGGAATCTTATAAGACTTTGGAAGATGACGGGGGATGAGCGCTTCAGGCTTGGCTATGAACGGCTTTACACCGGACAGGTGCTGCGGCAGCCGAGACTCACCTGCGGCAGCTTCTGGCATAAGGCTATTTACCCGCATCAGATATGGCTTGACGGCGCCTATATGGCTCTGCCCTTTGTTGCGGAGTACGGACTGATCACAGGCGACCGCACTGTGATCAATGATGCCCTCCGGCAGTTTGACAATATCCGCCGCCTGATGCGCGATCCGGATACGGGGCTCTATCGCCACGGCTATGACGAGACCCGCACTCAACTATGGGCGGACAGGTCAACAGGCCTTTCCCCCGAATTCTGGCTCCGCTCCATGGGCTGGCTCTGCGCCGGACTTGCGGATACAGCAGAGCTTCTGCCGGACAGTCAGCTATGCCGCAGTATGCTGTGCGGTCTTCTGGATTCTGCCGGAAAGTATGTCAGGGATGGGATGCTGTATCAGCTCCCCGTACGACCGGAGCTGGAGGGAAACTATCCCGAAACCAGCGGCACTCTGCTTTTTGCCTATGCCGCACTGAAAGCCTCCCGTCTCGGTATAGCTGACAAGGTTGCTCTGGGATCTGAACTCCTCAGCAATACGGCAGAGAGGTATATAAGGACAGACGGTGAAGTCCCTGTGCTTGAGAACATCTGCCTTATGGGAGGACTCGGAGGTGAAAACAGCCGTGACGGCTCTGCGGGGTACTATCTCAGGGAGCCCGTTGTGGAAAATGATGCCAAGGGTATAGCTCCGTTCCTTATGGCATACACAGAGGCTGAGAGGATCACAGGTACACATTTAAGATAGTCAGTTCTGAAAAATGACAGTTATGGACGCATTGCAACACTATAAGTTCATAAGAATTTATGCAAGGTTCACAAGAACCTGTGCGATATGCAGGTATCAATATTACAGGATTATAAATTTTTTGGCTTACCTATTGCAAATTTATGTGGAATGTGATAGAATAATAGTGTAATCAGATGTAGGGATTACAAATAATATAAGAAAGGGGGATCTGTATGGATGTTCTGTTCTGGGCGGCTCTTGTTGTGGTATTCGTTATTGTTGAGATAGCGACTGTACAGCTTGTGTCGATCTGGCTCGCAGCCGGTTCTCTCGTCACGATGATAAGTACTTATGTATTTGACCTGACGATGGTGCAGCAGCTGCTGATATTCCTGATATCTTCGGCAATATTCCTGGCAGTAAGCTGGCCGCTGCTGAAGAAGGCAAGGAAGAAGGGCTATGTTTCAACGAACGCCGAGCTCGATGTAGGCAAGAAGGCCGTAGTCATCGAGAACATTGATCTGAACGCCGGTACAGGAAGAGTTACTCTCAATGGGGTTGACTGGAGTGCTGTTTCCGCCGATGGTTCAGTGATACCAAAGGAGAGCGTTGTTACAGTAGTCGAAGTACAGGGCGCCAAGCTCAAGGTACAGGTCTGAGAAAATCATATTTAATTCAGGAGGTATTCAACAATGGACACAATGGCAGTTATACTCATACTCGTAGCGATCTTTCTTCTTATCGTAATAATAAGAAGTTTCCGCATCGTTCCCCAGGCACACGTTTTCGTAGTAGAGCGTCTCGGTAAGTTCAATGCAGAGTGGGAGACAGGCGTACACGTTCTCATCCCCTTCGTTGACCGTATCGCAGGCCGTGTATCACTCAAGGAAAAGGTTGTTGACTTCAAGCCGCAGCCTGTTATCACAAAGGATAACGTTACCATGCAGATAGATACAGTTGTATTCTATCAGGTAACAGACGCAAAGCAGTACATCTACGGCGTTGAGCGTCCGCTCGCAGCTATCGAGAACCTTTCAGCTACAACTCTCCGTAACATCATCGGTGAGATGGAGCTCGATGCTACACTCACATCCCGTGATGTTATCAACACCAAGATCACCTCTATCCTCGACCAGGCAACTGACCGCTGGGGTATCAAGGTAAACCGTGTTGAGCTCAAGAACATCCTTCCTCCGAGAGAGATCCAGGATGCGATGGAGAAGCAGATGAAGGCTGAGCGTGAGCGCCGTGAGAAGATCCTTCAGGCAGAGGGTGACAAGAAGTCACAGGTACTCGTTGCAGAAGGTGAAAAGGAGTCACAGATCCTTCGTGCAGAGGCTAAGAAGCAGTCTCAGATCCTCGAGGCCGAGGCTGAGAAGCAAGCTATGATCCTCCGCGCAGACGCCGTAAGGGAGCAGAAGATCCTGGAGGCGGAAGGTGAGGCTCAGGCTATCGAGAAGGTACAGGCTGCTCTTGCAGATAGTCTTATCATGCTCAACAATGCTAACCCGAGTGAAAGAGTTATCCAGCTCAAGTCACTGGAGTCCTTTGCTAAGGTAGCAGACGGAAAGGCTACAAAGATCATCATCCCGAGTGAGATACAGGGCCTTGCAGGTCTTGCAGCAGGTCTCAAGGGAATTGCTGAAAAGGACTGATAAACAGTAAAAATGCGCCGGAGGATTATTCTCCGGCGCTTATCTTTTAATAAGGAGCAGAGTTATGATCGGATATAATGAAGAGATAGGCGCTTACACTATCGAATATGATGATGTTATAGTATGCTGGGACGAGGAGCCGGACGAAGACTGCCTGAAGCAGGCAGATGCTGTCAGAAAGGCATATAACGAAAACGTCAGGGATATCGCACAGGTGATATATGACGAGACCGGAGAGTTTTTCGGTGCCTCGGATGTGGATGAAGTGATAGCAGGGCTTGCAAGACCTCAGATCTATCCCGATAACGGTCAGGTGGTCTACTGTGAGCATACACTCGATAACGAGCATATCATCACCTTTGAGTACAGTGCCGATGATTTCAGCGATATTGAATATGTAGCCGTTGACGGCTGATAAAAAGTCCCCGGGCAGTTTACTGAACTGCACCGGGGGCTTGTCTTATTTCAGGAATCCGTTGATTATCTGCTGTTCAGCCTCCGCCTCAGTGAGGCCAAGAGTCATGAGCTTGATGAGCTGCTCTCCGGCGATCTTTCCGATAGCCGCTTCGTGTATGAGCTCTGAGCTGGTATCATTGGCTTCAAGCTGCGGAACCGCAAGGATATGGCCCTTGTCCATGATAATGGAATCGCACTCGGTATGACCGTGGCAGGGGGCATTACCCGTAATGCAGAGATCGAGCTTCTGGTAGGAGCTGTCTCTTGCAACGGAACGGGAAACGATGTCTGCGCTGGAGTCCTTGCCGTTGAGGAGCACCTTGTATACGCTGACAGCTGACTGTTCGCCGTGAGTCATTAGTCTCTCCTTGACCAGCAGCTTTGCACCCTCGGCCAGTTCAGCCGTGGTGACACGTTCTGTGGAGTCAACGCCCTTTATCTGCACCATCTCCATCTCCATGGAGCTTCCTTCCTCCATGTGTACCTCAGTTCCGGGATTTAGGATGCGCTTCCCTTTGCCGTCACCCTCGCCGTAGTGCTTTTCCACGTAACGTACACGGGAGTTCTTACCGATGAAGAAGCGGTGGATTCCGTCGTGCTCGGAGTCCTGAACTCCGCAGTTGTGTATGCCGCAGCCAGCAACGATGAGAACATCGCAGTCCTCGCCAACATAGAAATCGTTGTATACAGTCTCCTTCAGGCCGCTCTCGCTGAGCACGACAGGGATATGAACGCTCTCGTTCTTTGTGCCGTCCTTGATACGTATATCAATACCGCTGCATTCAGTCTTGGAGGTTATCTCGATGTTCTCCGTGCTCCTTCTTCCGGCGCTCTCGCCGTTGGCACGTATGTTGTATGCGCCCTCAGGCACCTTGTGAAGGTCTGCGACCTCCTGCAGTATCTTCTTCTGTATGCTGTCCATGATCTCAGCTCCTTTCTGTCAGCTTCTCACAGCTGTTCACGGCTGAGGAAGTACCGATAAGCTCGGGGAGCACTTCGCTGCCGGGGCCGTGCTTGCTGATCGTACCGTCGGATACTACGATTATCTCGTCAGCTATCTCGAGTATTCTCTCCTGATGGGAGATCACAAGTATGGAGCTGTCGGATATGGACTTTCTCATGGACTGGAATACATGGATGAGGCTCTGGAAGCTCCAGAGATCAATACCTGCTTCGGGCTCATCGAATACGGAAAGCTGTGTACCTCTTGCGAGAATGGTAGCTATCTCGATACGCTTCAGTTCTCCTCCGGAGAGGCTTGCGTTCACCTCGCGGTAGATATAGTCCCTTGCACACATACCCACTTTTGAAAGATACTCACAGGATTCGGCGACTGAAAGCTCTCTGCCGGCAGCGATACGCAGAAGGTCGATGACCTGTATGCCCTTGAAGCGTACAGGCTGCTGGAGGGCATAGCTGATACCCATACGGGCGCGCTCTGTAATATCGGCGTTGGTGATATCTGTGCCGTTGAAGAGTATCTGACCGGATGTGGGCTTAATAACGCCGGCAATGAGCTTTGCGATAGTGGACTTGCCGCCGCCGTTGGGGCCGGTGATAACGGCGAATTTGTCCTTGCTTACAGTGAAGTTAACATCATGCAGGATAGCCACATGACCAAGGTCATCATCCACCTCGAAGCAAATATTTTTCAGTTCGAGCATTTGAAACTTGTCACTCCTTATCATAATTACGCATTATAACTATTATTGTACTTATACTATTTTATTATAACACAAGACAGATGAGCCTGTCAACAATTGAATGATATTAATTTCACAAGATTAAAATTTAAGCTGATGCGAGAATACAAATTGTCAACAATTTGCTATCTGTGACATAAATATAGAATAGTATCACTGTTGAAACGGCATTATAACGGCAAATTATTAATTGAATCGTATACAAAATAGTGATACTTAACTGATCGTTAATTGCTCACAACTGACCAATTATTGCGGATTAATAGAATAAACCTTTACAAATGTTGAATAATAGTGTATATTTGTATTGTAAAGATATATATAAATGTTGCTGATTTCGCAGTTACTATTGTTAATTTCAGCAACAAATTGAACGGGAAAAAGGGTTTCTGAAAATATCACATTAAATGACAGTGATCGATCACGGAAAAGGAGAATGATTTTTATGAAAATCAGAAGATCTCATCTCTGCGCCGGTTTGTTGTCTGCTTGTCTGATTGTTTCAGCGACACCTATTGCTACATCAGCAGCACCGGCAGTACCGGCAAACATCGGCGATGTAAATGATGACGGAAGGATCAACGTAGCGGACGCAGTAAGTATCCTCCAGTACATCGCAAATGCAGTAAAATATCCTCTGAACGAGGATCAGTGTGACAGAGCGGACGTCTATAACCGCGGAGACAGTATTACCGGTATGGATGCTGTTACACTTCAGAAGTATGATGCAGGAGTTCTGAGGACCCTTCCTGAGTCATGGATGGAGGGCTACGAGGCACCTACAGAACCTCAGCCCACTGAACCTGAGCCTACTCAGCCTCCGGTTGAAGTGGAGGACGTTGAGACCAATATCAGGCTCAACGGTTCAAGCATAACAGTAGACGGCAAGTATGCGGAGGCACAGGGCTCAAAGCTCACTATCAGCCACTCCGGAAGCTACTACATCGAAGGCAAACTCAATGACGGCCAGATCTGGGTTGAGGTTCCGGATGAGAATGCAGACCCCGGTACAGTAAAGCTCATATTCAACGGCGTTGATATCACAGGAAGAAGCGCTCCGGCTGTCTTTGTAAAGAATGCAGACAAGACATCTATCACGGTTGCAGACGGCACCGAGAATTCCATCACTGACGGAGAGACTGCATATTCCGGAGATTATCTCGATACAGCTCTCATCGAGGCCAAGGACGACCTCACCATCAAGGGCGGCGACCTCGACACAGGTGTACTCAACATTACAGCAAATACCCAGAACGCTATCATCTGCAACAATGATGTCAAGATCACAGGCGGCAACATCAATATCACCACACTCAATGCAAACGATAAGACAGACGCTATCAAGGGCAAGACCTCCGTTACAGTCAAGGGCGGAAAGCTCACCATCGATTCCGAGGGCGACGGCATCAAGTCCTCAAAGGGCAATGTTGAGATATCCGACGGTGTTATCAATATCAAGGCCGGCAGCGATGCTATCCAGTCATGTACTGACCTGCTTATTTCAGGCGGCGATATCCAGGCCTGCGGCGACAAGGGACTCCGCAGCGAGGATGGCACAGTAAATATCACAGGCGGCGAGGTGCTTGCAACCGCTACCGAGAACCAGTGTGAGAACATGACATCCACAGACCAGGCTGCCCTGTTACTTGACTTCACCAAGCAGTGGTCCAAGAACAATCCGATAGCTGTTACAGATTCCGGAAAGAGCGTTGTATTCGATAAGAATACCCTCAAGAAGTACAGGTATGCAGTCGTTTCCTCACCTTCACTTTCCAGCGGCACATCCTACAGGGTATATGCCGGCGGTATTGAGACAGTTACTTCCACAGATATCAAGGCAGGTACACCTGCTGCTTACACCAACGTGAACAATACTGATTCTGCTGACCTTCTCTACGGCAGTCTCTTTGACCAGAGCAAGATCCACAAGATCGAGGTAGAGATGGACGGCTGGGACAATTTCCTTGCACATTCACAGGACGAGGAGTACTATCCCTGCAACGTTATCGTTGACGGAGTACGCATCGACAATGTCGGTATCAGAACAAAGGGACACAGCTCCAATATGTTCGTATATCAGGCAGGCAAGGATAAGTACAGCTTCCGCATCAAGTTCGATAAGTACGATAAGTATCAGAACTACAAGGGCCTTACAGAGATCTGCGTAAACAACTTCTATTCAGATCCTTCATGTATGCGTGATGTGCTCTGCTACAACGCTATGTACGATCTTGATGCCTATGCTCCTAATGTAAGCTATACTGATATGTACCTCAACGGACAGCTTTACAGCTTCTATCTCCTTTGCGAGCAGCCCGGTACTACAGTCGGCGAGAGACTTGCCACAAATGACGATGCTGTATTCTACAAGGCAGCTGATGTGGGCAATTCCTATGACTGTACATTCAGACCTCAGATGAACCTCAACAACTTCGAGGTAAAGTGGGGCGAGGATGAGCAGCTCACACATATCCAGGAGCTCAAGGATGCTATCAACAAGGTAACTTCCTCCAACTACAAGTTCATCGAGGATATCATTGACGTTGACAGCTGGCTGAAGGGCTTTGCAGTAAATGCAGTTATGGCCAACTATGACAGCTACAACGGACAGATGGCTCATAACTACTATGTTGAGTACAACAACGGCAAGATGTACTATGTAGGCTGGGACTACAACCTCTCCATCGGTAACTTCATGGATTACGGTGCAGCAGCTGAGTCTGATATCACAACAGGACTCTATCAGGCAGACGCAAGTCAGCGCCCGATGCTCACAAATCTCCTCCAGGTTCCCGAGTACAGAGAGAAGTACTATGACTATGTAAAGCAGATAGTACGTCTCTACAGTGACCCTGTTACTACAGTCAACGGTCTCGCTTCTGTTATCCGCGACCACGTAAAGGCTGACCCGAGATTCTTCTTCACCGCCGATCAGTTCGAGAGCAACATCGCCAAGAGCGCTAACGGCCTCCAGTCCAGCGGCGGCGGCGGCGGAATGTTCCCCGGCGGCGGCGGAATGTGGGGAGGCGGCGGAATGTGGGGAGGCGGCGGCTTCGGCGGCGGCATGATGTTCCCCGGCATGGGCGGCGGCCTCTTCTCCTACGGCGGCGACCAGGTATCTATAGTTGACTTCATGATCAAGAGAAACGAGTATATCCACGGCAAGCTCGGCTATTGATAACATGAATGCCTGCATAAAACAGAAATGAATCATCTCCACATATAATAAGATCCCGTAAGCAGTCCGCCACCTGCTTACGGGATCGCTTTTTTATTTACTGTCGCTGAATCTTTCTTTCAGCTGTTTCTCGATGATGACGGCTGATGCGATAATGGCTGCTGTAAGACCTATCATAACAGCCCACTGTACATAACCGGCAGCGCTGCTGTTAATCAGACAGACTGCTATTCCCGAGATGGAAAGTATCAGAGCGGCAGCTCCGATGCGTATCCAGTGCTCGCCGCATTTGCTGTTGGCAAACTTCCAGGCCTCATCACTTGAACAGGATCTTTTTGATCTGTAACCGATGGAATGGTCACCGGGAGAGTCACCTGCATCCTTCATGCACTGACCGCCGAGCAGAAAAGAGAGGGAAGCGATTACGTTGACTATTGTTATAACTATCATGCCGACCATGGTGTCTTACCTCTTTTTGTAAGCAATAAGCTCAGGCTCCGAGCCGTCCACGCTGTAGCTGCAAACGAGTATGAAGGTGGTATCAGCCACAACACCGTAGCATACGCCCATATCGGCAAAAGATATCTGCGTGCCCAGGTATACCTTTTTATCATCAAGAAATCTGACTGCCTGTCCGCACGGAAGGGGATAAGCGAGGTTCACAAAGGAACCCGGGAGTTCATAGAGCTTCTCTGCTTTAGGTATGCCGTTTGCTTCAAGCAGGGCGTTTATCTCCCCGAGCAGTATGTCCTTGAATTCATCGTATTTCTCTCTTCCGCCGACTCTGATATACTCAGCCGCAACACAGCATCCTCCGAAAGGCTTTCCGCAGGTTGCCTCACATCCGCGGCACTCATCTCTGAATGTGCATTTTCCGCAGTCTGCTCCGCAAATAGTACCCATATCATTTACTCCTTTTTTATAGCATTGTATAATTGAATTATATACCATTAATACGTATCTGTCAATATTGTTCACAAAATCCTGTTGAACCTGATTTTTTACTATGATATGCTATTTATAATAAGATGAAGGATTTCACGGAAGAGGAGGACAGGACTATGAAGCAGAATGTCATAGTATCAGTGATAGTACCGGCACACAATGAAGAGAAGTACGTAGAGCGCTGTATCCGCTCCATAAAGAGGGCAGCGGATGCTTTCGGCGGCGGAGTTGAGATAATAGTGGTCTGCAACCGGTGCACCGACCGTACAGCTGAGCTTGCAGAGGCGAACGGCGCCCGTGTGGTGTACAACGGGGACAGATGTATTGCAAAAGTGAGGAATGCAGGCATAGCCGCCGCCCGCGGAAAGTATATCATGACCATCGACTGTGATAACCGTATGACCTCCGGTACCATCCGTGAGGTATGCGGTATGCTCAGAAGCGGCAGGTATATAGGCGGAGGTGCACCAATAAGATTTGAGCGATATTCTCTTCCGCTGAGGCTCAATGATCTTATCTGCCGCATAGGATTCCGCATTACAGGACTTTACAGCGGTATATTCTGGGCGGAGAAGAAAACTCTGGAAGCAGTCGGCGGCTTCCCTGACAAGCGTGCCATGGAGGATGTCATGCTTGCGAAAAAGCTGAAGAGTTACGGCAGGCAGCAAGGTAAGAAGTACGGCTGCCTGAGAAGGAATGTTCTCATCAACTCTACAAGGAAATACGATGACCTTGGGGATTGGCTGTATTTCCGGTTGATGTTTACAAATGCCGGAGCTATGCTGAAAGCGGCATCCGGCAGGACAGAGGAACTGGACAGCCTTTTCGACAGGCTCTTCTATGATTACAACGACAATAAGAATAACGGCAGCCCGTGAAGGACTGCCGTTATTCTTTGCTTTATACAGTCTGATGAACCTTACTTAGAGCGCTTCTTGCTGATGATAAGCGCAGAACCTGCTGCGAGGATGCCTGCTGTTACAGCCATAGCCGGGAAAGCGTCACCTGTCTTGGGTGAGTTTGTCTTTGCGCCTGCTGTTGTTGTAGCGGCAGCAGTTGTTGTAGCCTTAGCTGTAGTTGAAGCATTTGTTGCTGACTGTGTGGAAGCAGCCTGAGTTGCAGCAGCTGTGGAAGCCTGAGTAGCGGCCTCTGTAGCGGCTTCTGAAGCAGCCTCGGTTGCAGCGGCTGTGGGAGCCTCTGCAACAGCGGTAGCAGCCTCTGTAGCAACTGCTGTTGTCTCAGTGGTTGCAGCCTCTGTAGTTGTGGTTGTCTCGGTTGCTGTAGTTGTAGCAGCTTCCTCAGCTGCGTTAGCGATATAATTGCCGGGAGCATATACGCTTCCGAAAACGAGAGCTGTTGAGAGAGCAGCTGCAGCAATACCTGAATAGATCTTTGCCATGATTGATCACTCCTGTAGAATTATAAGATTTAGAACGGTTTGACCGTTTCATAAATAACATTCGCAGCAGGTTTCCGGAAACGGACAAGTTAAAATAAAAAAATATATCTCTTATCATGTCCGGAACCCGTATTTACCTATATACGGTTATATTATTGTGCTAAAAACAGCATGATAATCATTTTGTTTTTTGTAAGTATCAAATACGTTATATTTAAAAAAATATCTTGCATATTTAATAAAAACGTGATATAATGTTAATAGAGTATATGATCGACAAATAATGACTTGTACGTACATCTTCCGAATTGTCTTTTCACACCGCAAGTGAGATTTCCGGAAAACGTCAGGTCGCAATCTTTAATAATGAAAGGATTGATGCAGAATGAAGAAGAACCTTTTCAAGCGCATTACGGGGATCATCACCTCATTTGTGCTTGCGTTGGTGGCATGCGCTTCACCGGCGCTTGCCGCAGACACCGAGGGCAAGGAGCGCTATACCGATTACAGTATAGAGCATATCCTGAGCAGCTTCGGTTACTTCACCCCCGGCGACCTTACCAGCGATAACCATATCGTCGGCGCGATCGCTGTAGGAGGACAGTTCACATCCAAGGACGGATGGGGTGACGGCTCCATTACTCCGAACTTTATCCAGAGCTTCCAGGGCGGCGGAGGTACTTTCCACACCCACAGCTACATAATGCAGATGGATATCCCGGGCAAGGAGCTCCTTGCCAATATGACCAATTACTACGGCGAGAGAACATCTGCTATCGACGGACAGGAGGGCAACTGGATCCTGAATCCCGACTATATCGACTGGAATGCAGCTATGGCAGAAATAAGCGCTCAGTCACAGAGATGGGCAGATCAGTCTGCTGTCCCTGCTGAGGAGAACTTTTCTTACGAGCCTACATGGGACGGCCAGAGGCTTCTATCCCTTGATATCGACATTTCCAAGTATCCCGACGGAAAGATCGCGATACCGAGAAGTGTCGTTGAAAGGCTCAACGCTGAGGCTACATGGACGGTGCCCAGTATCAACCTTATCGACAGCTCTGCTTCTGACGGAAAGCTCAGTCTTGAAAAGCTGGCAAAGAGCGGCATCACGCTCTCGTTTACAGGAGTAGGAGACAAGGATGTAATACTTGTAACCAACTCCTTCCTTCCCGAAGCGTGGGAGCGCTGGGACGGCAATCAGCTCTTTATCCCTCTGAGCGTGAACGGCAAGGAGTTCAATCAGCTCCTCAAGGAGATACCCGGTACGGAGCATAACGGCGAGATATATCTTGGCGGAATGAACCTTGCATATAACTTCCCCGATGCTACAGGCAATGTCTACTCCATCGCACAGTCCGGTCACCTTATAGCTCCCAGGGCTTATGTACAGAATCTCGGCAGGAGCAACTTCGAGGGCAATGTAATAGGCGCCCGCATCTACGCAGACAGCGAGCAGCATTTCTATCCATACAACATCACAGAGAACAAGTTCGATATACAAAAGACTGATGAAGACGGCATCGCACTTTCCGGTGCAGTTATGGAGCTCTCCTATGACGGAAACGGCTCGCTCAGCGATATGTCAGCTTCAAAGGCTGTTGATATCAGCGGCAGTACAGCTACATGGACTTCTGACGGAACACCCGTAAGCTTCTCAAAAATGCCGGATGGTAAGTACACTATCCGCGAGGTTACACCTCCCTCAGGCTATGAGACAGCCGTTCCCATCGTGTTCGAGGCGCTTCTCGGCGAGATCACAGTTGCCAGCGGAACAGACGGTCTCAATACCTACAGCGGACATCTTTTCACACTCGTTGACGAGGCGATAGTTACAACAACTACAACCACCACAACAACGACCACAGAGACAACGACTACCACTACAAAGGCTACGATCATCGAGACTACTGTAACTACTACTGTAACCACAACAGCAACCACAGTAACAACCGAGATCAACGCAAAGACCAAGGTAGACATCAATAAG
>CAMKMD010000057.1 GCA_946413815.1 uncultured Ruminococcus sp. | reverse complement strand
TCATTTTGCTATGATAACAGCATCTTTTCGTAGCCATTGGCATTTTGTAACGCAATCATCTCCTTTTTTGCTGATAGAAATGTGTAAATGCTTATAATTGTGATTGGCTTTCAGAATAATAGGCTTCATCTGCATCAAGAAGGGGGTCGATACAAATTACAGACTATTATCATCGTTCCACATTTGAATTCCTCATGACAAAGACAATATTTCAAAACTAAGCGCTTCTATTAACTCTATCATCTCCACCTCGGATACGACAGAATTGATTGTAAAATAATGATCGGAATCAATGAATGCTCCGGCATAGGTCTGCCCATTATCAGCGAAGAACAGGCTTACACTTGTATTTGATACATTGATTTCTTTATCGCTCCTGCGACCCATACGATTTTGCAGGTACTCTACGATACTGTTTGTCTGGGCAATTAGATCACGATCCGCATAGTAAAATGTAATGTGATAGTTCTTTTCGTTAAATGTTACATAACATCCAATTCCCACATCCTCATATGAAGCATACGGGAGTAATGTAATTCCTCTATCTTCAATCAAAGAAACCGTATCGGTGTTATTCACATGATAAAGAAAACCATCACTTTTTATTCTATCAAACATATTACGATATACTTCCTGTTCTTGCTCAGAATAGGAAGATACATCACTTGTGTTGATAGCATCTATAGCTGAGCTAATATCTGAAAATTGAATTGGCTGAGCAGGTGGTGCTATGGGACGAATCCACTCAGTTGTTGTAATTGGCTCAGTTACTATTGGAGCCTGTGTTTCTACTGTTGTGATAACAGGCGGATCAGTAATAGGCTGCGTATATGTAACTGGCGGAGCAGTGGCAGGAGCTTGTGTTTCCGTCTGCTTCACAAACTGTTCAGTTGTTGGTGTTTCAGTCGCATTTGTAACAACTGTTGTCACAGATTGCGTTTGTATGCCTGTCGCAGTAGTCATACGCACCGTTTCCGAGTTTGAAGTAGGGGCAGTTGTAGATGCAGGCTCAGATGGAATCATTGAGCTGACAGTCGTATTAGCATCCGTTGATGCTGTGGTAGTGGTTTCAGGTATTTCGACTGTTGGTTCTTCAATTATATTTGGCTGTACGGGGATATGTGGGAGATTCCTGAAATGATCCCAATACCCAACGCCCAATGCAATTGTCAAGCAGAAACAGGCGAATACGGGAACTGTACGCCTGATGGTTTGAATTCGTTTTTTCTTCTTGGCTTCTTTATATTCCGCATATCTGGAAAGTACGCTTTGATACATCTGATCGTCATTCTTCATAGTCAAAGCCACTCCTTTCCAGTTCGGATTTTAATGCCTTTTTCGCATGATACAGCAAATCGCTAATCTGTCTGGCAGATTTTTTCATTATTACGCCGGCTTCTTGGTTACTGAACTCCTCGAAATAGATGAGATACAGTACTTGCCTGTATTCAAGTTTCAATCTATGCAAAGCTTGATGTACCATACGCTTTTGTTCGCTTCTTATGAGATTGCTTTCAAGGGCTTCCTCGTCAGCAAGAAATTCCTGTGATTCCAGCGGAACGACATTGAGCTTTGTATTCTTTCGGAGGTGTTTGGCGGTTAAATTGCGCCCGATTGCATAGAGCCATGTTTTGAATGAGCATTTCCCTGAGAATTTAGGACGCTTGATTATCAGTTCTAAAAAAACATCTTCTGTTAATTCTTCGGAAGTGTGAACATTCTGCACAAAGCTATTCAAATACAATATTAGTCCAGCCCGATAAGAGCAGATGATCTCATGCAAACCCTCACTGTCGCCCGCAAGGAAACGGCGGTAGCTACTTTCACCGTTATCCATGTGGGGGGTTCCTCCTCTCAGGGGCATTTTTTACCCCTCTACTTATTAGTACCATTTTCGATTGGAATATCGAAGTATTATTTGAAAAAATGTTGCCAATTTATAAAGTTTGTTCAGACTGCATAAAAACTATACAACGGATTTGTTTGAAGTAACCATAGAAAAAGCAGAGCAGCTTATGGATCACAGCACGCTCTGCTTAATAAGTGAAAAAACATTCAAAATTTGATTGCGCTTGTCGCATCAGAATATTTATTTCAAAGAATTACTCGCTTTATGCATTATCTATTTTAATTCGAGATTACCTAATCCAAATTCATTTAGGAATCCTGATTCTATGTTTTCTTCTGAACAGCAAATAATTACCATAGAATCATCATATATAAAGTTAGCATACACTCTTGGATCGTTATCTCTTTTGGCGAAAAGGACATCAATTGACTTGTCATTCATGTCAATTGTTTCTTCATACATCTCTGTGTAGGGTGGATAGAATACGCCATCATCTGGAATAGGATCCATTGCATTCATAAACTCATAGATCTCATCTGAATCCAGTTGCCCTATTTCAGAGGAGATGTTTGTGATTTTAACATAAGAATTTGAATCTCCGTCATCAAAGCCATAGAAAATCCACGGTCTATTGTAGAAATCCTTTGTTTCAACCGAGATGCTGTAGTAGTCTTCTTTCTGACGAAGCTTAAGATTTTCACCGGAAATTTGCGGTACTTTAATTAAATCAGACTCCTCGATGAGATTGATGAATTGTAGAATTGATGCAGAGGTTTCTTCTTCTGTATGCTTTAGGTTTTCATTGATTTCCGTCAAATTATCTATCAGATTGAGTGAAAGGTCATTATAATCATCAAAATACGCTGAGTAAACGCCATCTACCATATTGATTTGAGCTTTGTTTGAATTTGTTGTAGTAGCAGTTCTATTTTCACTACAGCCTGTTATGAGTAAAGACATTGATGCAATGATAAAAGAAAAAACAATTGACTTTTTCACGTTATTTCTCCTCCTTTTTAGTTAATATGATGACCTTCAAGATGTGTGATCATCTGCCCCTTACAACCGTCACATATTACATTATCGCTTGTAATATCCATACGGCCTTGACACATAATGCAGGTTGATGGTCTGGGATTGGAGCCGCATACAGAACAAATCGCTCCTCCTCGGCAAGTACCGTCAGCTAATATCTCGTGATAATGGTCAGGTGCGCCATATTGATGATTCAACTCGTGCATTAATACACTTTTTGAATTATATTCACGGTTTGTTGAATTACATAATTCCAACATATATATTCTATATCCAGAAGAAAAACTACGATTATATGATGTAGTGTATACTCCACCCATTCCAGTCGTATCAATCTTATGTCCTGTCCAATAAGCAGCCGTTAATGTATTACTTGCTGACGAATCACTGATAAATGATGATTTGACGCTTTGATATCCTGTGTGATTTGATGTGTGGCCACATAAACTATCAATATTTGAAGATGTTACAGTTCCTTTACATTGATCGACCCCCGAATTGTAGTAGTTAGTACTGTATATAAAATCGAGACCCAGCAATTCTCTGTATCTATCAGAAATAGCTTCCATATAACCGTTCAAAATTGCTTGAGAAGCATTATTTGTTTCTCCGTATCTAACTGAGTATCCGTTATCAAAGTAATTATCTACATTTGCGAAATAAAGAAGATTAATATTCCAGTTTTTATCATTTGCATTTGTGTAATCAGACAATATGACGTTACCAGATGAATATGTAGCTGCTGTGGAAACACTCGCTGATGTTGCCGGCATTAGCCTAAATGTTCCATTATTATTTGCAGTTATGTACCATTTGAATGCGGACGATGAAACTGTCAGATTTGTATTAGCGTTTGTTGAACTTACATACAAATATTTACTTAAATCGTCATAAGGCTGAATGGTGTATAGACCGTCGCCATCATTTGTAATTCTCCACTTTCCACTATTTGAGATTGTTGTACTCGTTGCAGTAACATTTTGTGAGAGTCCGTTATTCTGAATGTACTTTTGATTGGATGCTGAAGATATTTTATATATACCGTTTTCTATAGTATAATCACGAGTAAATTTTATTTCGATATACGGGTGGTAAGTCGTACCGTCGCTATATGCCCTTCTGCCTAATAGAGTGGAGTCGCCTCTAAAGATACAACCGTAATTATAGGTGAAACCGCCTTGACCAATCTGATTTGAAATCCACTTTTTCAAAAGATAGGTAATGTCGAAATCATAATAGCAATCGACATTTGAGACTGCTACAGAATCTATAGTCATACCAAGTGCGGATACCAATTGTGAATAAGACACATTGTTGACATTAAGTATGCTGTTTGAATCGTAGCAGGTGATAGTACCAGAATTATAATATCCTGCAGAACAATCCTTAAAAGTCATGATGCATTCTAAGATATTATTAGGATTAAGCCATTTTTTATTTTCTAATCCGTTAACTTTAATATAGGTTATACATTCACCTACACCGTTAAATGATCCTGCCTGATAATAATTGCTGAGTACGGTATTTCCAGATTGAGTTGCGTATGAGCCGCTCAGGGTTCCCATTCTTGTATAATAGATAGTGGGATCAACAGTACACGGGTATACAATTTCATCAGAGTTCAAAAACTCCGCATCCAAGTTTACTGTGACCAAGTAATCATTATAATCTATCGCCTCGACAGAATATGTATTGTTATATGTTGTATTGAAATAATCAGATGAGTCTTGAATAAAAACGGGATTTAACTTAAGTGTTTCTTCTCCAGTTTCTATATCATAAAGGATTATGCTGCTACCAGAATGTTCCTTGATTTCAAGACCTTCTAACTGTAATTCAAAAGAATATGTAGAAAAATCTGGGCGATCATTCAATACAAGCGTTTCTTTCAGCCCATTATTCTCAATGTAATACCTGAGATCGGTATCTGTGCCATATACATTGCCATAGCTTATATATTCACATTCAGAATTATAGTCGGAAACTACCTTGTCAGCACTATTATCGTTATCAGAAACAGGAATCATCTTAACTGAATAATCGCTGTCTTTAAATACTACACCATCTGAGGAGGAGCATGGAAACATACTTGAAAAAGAATTAGCTTTGTTTTCAAACTCGTATCCCGTTTCCTTTGAAGTTACGATTTCATTATCAATAAAGCGATAAGAGTTGCTATTTGAATCATAATATTTGATTGGTGTCATGAATTGCAACAGAGAATATGTACCATCGTTATTAAGAAAAGTGATAGAGTATTCATCCGTTGCATCCAAATCCGAGACTTCAACAACGTTAGTCATGTCATACGCTTGACTAATGTAATTAGGCAAACAATCAATTGATGTGTTGTTCATGGATACGTTTAGCCCGCTACCATTTGAAGTAACAGCGATGGCTGTACTGTATGGTGTTGAAGCTGAAATAACAGTGAACCCAAGAATTACGCTTAAAAGTTTTGAAATTTTCATACCGAGTTTAGCTCCTTTCACATACTATTATAATTGGGTGATAAAACTAAAAGGTAGGTAAAGAACTAAAACAGATCAATTAAGTCGTCAAAGCCAATACCTACACTTCTAATTGCGGTTATTATAACATAACGTTTGACTATTGTCAAGTCCTTCGTCCAATCTTTTCGTCAATCGAATCAGAATATTGTGCATTATGACACGTTTGAAACTGCTTTCATCTTTGGTTTTACAAAAATCATATAACACAAAAGCAGAATTTAAGGCGCAGAGAACATTGTCCCTGCGCCTTATCGCATGATTATATGTCAGTTACCTATAGTATGGAAAATCAGTAGTTATACCATGTGCTTATAAAGCTCTGTCCGCTTAATCCATTTGGAACAGCTCTAATATTGCTGTTATCAGGATTATACATGATAATCTTGTCGTAGGTGGTAGAGCCAAGACTCTGCCATACACAACTCATAGTATATGCCTGGCAGTTCCACCAATTTGTTGTTCCGTAATTTGTAAGTCCGTTATCCGTCGCAGCCCAGCTTGGCTTTTCATTGATAAACTCAGCAGTGCTGCTGTCAAAATATTCACTTGCTGAGATATTTACAAGTACAGATTGACTTGTACCGTTGGTGTTGTTTGCAATATATGCGTTAAAAAGGTTGTTTGCTTGCTGGAAAGAGCAGTATGTATGGATTTTATCGCCTGCATTTACAATAATACTGTTAAACTGGACTTCAAGATTTGGATTTGCTGGACTCAAGTACTCATACCATGCATAGTAGTGATTGGTACCGCCATATGTTGTCATCGCTGTACCTGTTTGAACAAGCTTTCCAGTATTATATCCGCCCAAGCCGACCCATGTGCTTTCGTGGGTATAAGCTGGATTAGAAGAATTGATGGTCGGCTGAGTGAAATCGCCCTGTACCATAGCAAAGTTACCTTTTGCAACATATCCTGACCAAAATGGGTGATAATAAGTTTGATCAAGACTTCTTGTGGTGTTACTGTCATTTGACAAGGGCTGATGATACGCACCGTTAATCACATCAGTCTGACTAATCTGCGGAATCGGAGTATACTTGTAAGCAGACATATGCTCGGTCCACTCCATAAGTTCAGCTTCATTATCAGGTCTTGGCGGGAAACCATAGGTTGCCAATTCTTCATCAGATGCATCAATCGGCTTGAAGCCAGCCGGAGGAACGGGGAAATCATTCTCAACGCCGTCAATGTAGTAGACATATATTTTTCCGCCATCACTGAGTTCTACGATATGATCGCACTGCAAAAGGCGTGAAGTCTCAGTGGTGTCTGCTGCGTCCGCAACAGTTGTCATAGTAATCGTACAAGTGAGTACGAGCGAGGAAATCAGGGCAGTAATCTTACTTGCAAACTTTGAAAATCCTTTCATCATAAACCTCCTTGGCAGTATGCTTACATTCAGATAACCTACGGAACATAGCTAACTACGGCATTGGTCTGACCCTCCTTTAATGAATTTAGCTCTATCAATGAATAAGAACTACAATTTTAGTAAAACTTAATTCCATACCTGAATGTCTTTATAAGGTACATCTTCGGTATGCGGTCTGTATACAACGCCATCTAAGAAAGCTGGATTTGTCATTGCTATTACTGAACCATAGAGCGGGAATGGCTCAGTCTTCACAATAAGTAAAACATAAGGATTTTCCTTTGATGTATAAACGCTGTCGTCGGGATGGATAAGGTAATTGATTGAATCCTTGTATTCTCCCTTAAAATCACTGACCTTACCGATATACTTATCCTGCGTGTATGCGGATGCGTCAATCTCGGTATTATCATTAAATGTTACACCATTCCATTCAATAGTGCAACGAAACAGGCACCACATATTGCTGCCACCATTTGAAGGATTTCCAGAATTATCAGGAACGCTCTGTGACGCAGGTTCTGTTTGCTGAACAGGCGGAGTAGTCTGCTGAACAGGAGCTTCGGTCTGCACCACAGGAGCTTCTGCTGCTCTCTGTGGCTCAGTATTAGTGATTGTGGAGTTATCTGAGACAGGCGCAACTCTATCATCAGCCACAGGAGTATTTTCTTCAACAGAAGCATTATCTGCACCGCTGTCCTCGATCACATTTTCTCCGTTCTCAGTAGTACGAGGAATAGTAGCGTCTGAGGTTGCAACCTGGCGATCTGTTGTTGATTCCGATGTTGTGGGTTCACCGTTTCTATCGGCATTATTGTTGTTTGCAGAATGCTTGTCAGCCGATGTATCGTTGTCCGCAGACAGGATCACATCAGAAGCCGTTGATTCTACAGTGCTGGCGATAAGCTGATCGTTGTGAGGAGTCAATGCTCCACCTTTCCACAATCCAACACCGACTACCGCCGCCGCACATACAGGTGTAACCGATGCAGCGACCTTCGTCATCTTTGCACGTTTCATTCTTCTATCGGATTCGTACTCATCCATCCGACGATGTAAATCCTTGAGCATTTCTTCACGATCTCTCATAATTGATACCCTCCATTTCAAGTTGTGATTTTAGTGACTTCTTCGCTCGATATAAAATGGATTCCGTACTGCGGACGCTTTTTCTCATGACCATTGCAGCTTCTTTATTGCTCAATCCCTCAAAGTATATCAGCCATAAAACCTGCTGATATTCAGGTTTCAGCTTTCGCATAGCTCTGTGAACCGCAATTTGCTGTTCCTTTTTGATATACGCATCCTCAACGGCTGCTTCATCACTGATAAGCTCAGGTGTATTCTCAATCGGAACAGTAGGCTGTTTTGCTTTCTTTTTCAGGTAATTGAGTGCAATATTTCTGCCAATCGTGTAAAGCCATGTCTTAAAGGAACTCTTTTCAACGTATTTCGGCTTCTTTGTGCCGAGTAAAAAGAAAGTTTCCTCAGTAAGCTCCTCCGCTGTCCAGATGTTTCCGACAATACTTGTCAGGTACAGCATCAGACCGTCGCTGTAATTCATAACAATCTCATCGAAGCCGGATATGTCACCATTGTCACGGAAACGGCGGTAGCTACTTGCACCGTTATCCATCGACAAACTCCTTTCTGAAAGCTCTTTCATGTGCCTTCACTTATTAAACAACAAAATAGAGAAAACTACGCGCTTTTTTTGAAAAGAAATAAAGTTTGTGCAATATGCTGTATAATTCAATCTGATTATATCACATTTATACAGAACCGTCAATAATGATTATGTAGAAACTATCCATCAAAAAAGAAAGCCGGCTCAGAGAGTATTCTCCGAGCCGTGTTGTTGAGTTCACCAACTATATCCCACTATATTCAATATGTTTTTATATAACAATGTCCTCAAAAGTGAGGGTATTGTACACATATTATAGATTCTTTTCTTTTAGATAGCCTACTATTTTATCTTTTTCAAGAAGGTGTATCGACAGAATCACCGTTATGATATCTATCATCATAAATACATGTAATGAAATAAGTGATTCTTTGATAGGGAGATAAGGTGCAATATCCTTGCCGTCTTTAATGAACATATATCCCCAAGCGGATACTGCTACAATAGGTGTTACAGCAGTGTCAGCAACTTGATCTTTCTATCCAGAACTCCTGCGTATCCTGTCAGTCTGCCGTCTGCTCCTACTACTCTGTGACACGGGACAATGATCGAGATGGGATTATGCCCGACAGCACTGCTAACAGCCTGAGCTGACATACGCTCGATACCTTTCTGCTCTGCGATGATATTTGCGATCTCGCCGTAGGTCATGGTCTGCCCGTATGGTATCGTGAGCAGTACCTCATAGACAGCCTTGCGGAACGTGGTTGCATTCAGACTTATAGGCAGAGTGAAGCCAGGAACTTCGCCGCTGAAATAAATATCCAGCCATTTGATAGTCTGAGTGAATATCGACAGCTCTGCTTCGGTGCTTTCAGATATGAGGTTATGGGGAAAGTGTTTCTGTTTGTCGAACCATAAGCCGGTTAGTGCTTCGCTGTCGCTAGCAAGAGTAATTCTACCGAGCGGAGAAGCATATCTGTATGTATAGATCATGGCTTCATAACCTTTTCAAATCTGAACATACAGCCATCGTCATCGCTACCCATATCAGGCTTTCCGCATTCATGGGGATCAGGGTGCTTGGAGTTGAAGAACTCAACGGCGTGAAAACCGCAGCGATTAATATAAAAATGGATATTGCGTTTCTCAAAATAAGGTGTGCAGGTTTCCCATACTTTTGTGTCAGGGTGCAGACGTTCTATCTCAGACCATATCGCCTGACCTATCCCCTTGCTTTGTATGCCGACTTTTACAAAAAGAAAATCAAGATGATTACGCTGAGTCTGCTCATCTATTACGACAATAGCTCCACCAACAATATCATCATCGAGTACAGCAACATAACCTATCGCCCCGTCGGTGCTGAGAGAGCGGTCAATATCTGCTTCAGTGAGTATCTGCATACCCGAATTAGCAATGCCCCGAAGCCGTCAGGTCACTACCGTCTGCAACGGCAAGCGTGAGGCCTGGACGAACTACGAACAGGCAAAGGCATATTTCCTTGAAATGATGATGTCCACCGAAGGCGAGGAGCGTGAACGAGCAGAGTGCGTATACATTCAGCTACTTCACGGACTTGACGAGTGTTCGGACGAAGATGAATAATCAGCGTAAAGGCTTTGCAGAAATGCAGAGCCTTTTGCTATGCCCTACGGCGAACGGAAATGCCCCTCACAGCCGTCCGAGCCTGCGGAGCTGAAAAGGATGCTGCAAAAAAGCAAGCCCTCTAAATCGCTTAGAGAGCTTGCTGTACAGTGTTTGAATGGTGCTAAATCTACATCAATTTATTGATGAAAGAGTAATATCACCAATAAACAGTAATTGCACCGTTAGCTTTTAAGTAACCATTTGCGCTATCGGGGCAAATCTTAATAGTAATGGTAGAACCTGGATCGCAATAATATGTATGACTAATGCTTACTCCAGAATATGAAGGTATTATATAGTTAGGTGTCTGATGAACCCCATTTATCCATACCTGAACTATTGCCTGACCTAAATTACAGTGACCATATGAGATTTTAAAATCTCCTTCATTCGTTGTTTTGGTAATCGTTAAGCAGTCATCAGATGTATCATAGTTTGTCTTGTCGAGATCAAAATTGTATGTCTGATACTGTACATATCTATCAATGATGATCTCTTTCTCGGGTGTATTAACTTCGGCTGCATTTGCACTGAAACCAACCATACTTGTTGTGAGTGCTGTCATTGCTGCTAAAGTAGCAATAAATCTATTAACCTTGTGTTTCATAAATATTACCTCCGTTTGAAATGTGACTTGGTGGATACTTATGTACATCAAATAAAACTGACCACGGTTGAACCTTTTATCTGATGTTTTGATAACGATTTCCGTTACTGACGACATTATAAGCCGAATTATTTGAAATATCAAGTGTTTTGGCATATTGTGGAAATATCTGGCATATAATGCAATAAAAATTAGCTGGTTTAGTGATAATAATTACAAATTAGAATTTTCGTGCCTTTTTTAGTCCTGTTGTGCCAAATCGCTTGATTAATATAGAACTATCGTGTATACTTCTTATATAAAATACTTATCCGCTAAGAAAAGAGGTAATAGAAATGAAAAAGGCAGGAACATTTACTTCGTTGATAATGGCTATGACAACTTTAATCACACTTCCTTCATGTGGTCAAAAAAACAACGAAAGTAAAATTACGAATGCTGAACCACAGGCTGTATATTCACTTAATGCTGCCGACATTTCATTTGAAAATGACTTTTCTGACATTCTTTGTTTGGATAGCTATAGCAATAATATATTTGTTTTTGGTTTGTTAGCCGATGGCGGCTATGGTGGATATACTTCTAATGATAAACTTACAAGTTTTGAAGGCTTTTCCTTTATGCCCTCAGATAATGAAGCAGTTATAACTTCCACAATGCTTAATGATACAGATAAAGCAATCATGACATACAAAGATGAGAAAACGCTAATACACATTTTTGATGATAACGGCAAAGAAAAAGCTGTAAATGAGTATAACAACCTAATTGATACTGAAGACAATTATATAAAATTACTTTCAAGTCAAAACGGATACTACATAAATGTTAATAATGAAACTGTCTCTTATGCTGACTATTCAGGGAACGTAAGTCCTGTCAAACAGCTTGGAGATAAAAATATACTCGGTATAACAAAAAACAAGGATAACAAAGCTGTCATACTGCTGTCAGGTTTTGACGGTAAAACTACGATTGCCGATTTAACCGAAGATAATATTAATAATGAAAGAACTTGTGGTGACAAGTCTTCTGCATTCTTAACCGCTTGTAGCGGATATGGAGATTATGAAATAGCAGCAGTATTTAATGATGGTATGTATGGACTTAAGGGAACTGATTGGATAAAACTCAGTGACTTCATGGATAATACGTTCTCATCATATAATATTACAAACATGATAATGACATCCGATGATAGTTTTATTGTAAGCGTGAAAAATGATGAGAAAGCATACTTGAAGAAATTAACACAACGAGATCCTTCAGAAATTTCTGAACAAAAAACAATAAAAATAGCAGCACTTCAAGGTGGACTTGTATCTGACTATTATCTAAAAGAATACAACTCTTTGCAAAGGAAATATAAAGTAGAGTTTAGCTATTATAATGGTGAGAATATAGAGGATTGTATACGAGATTTGAAAATGGATATTATATCTGGAAATGGTCCGGATATAATGCCGTTTGATGCGAGATTGCCAATTGACACCTTTGGAGCAGATTCTGGTGTTTTTCTTGATCTGTATTCAGTAATAGATAATGATTCTGACTTGAGCAGAGATGATTTTGTTGATGGATTTCTTGAGGGACTTGAAACAAATGGAAAGCTGCGTATGATTACACCTAGTTTTTCAATTAGTACGATTGAATGCAAAGATAAATACTTAAACGGTATAAGCAACTGGAATTATGATCAGATGATGGATATCTATGATGAAAATAAAACTAATCTTTCAATTTCAGTGAAAGCAAAATATGAATCATATACCGATGCATTTCTTGATATAATAAAATACTACCCATATGTAAATTATAGACAGGCAAGCTGCAGTTTTAATGATGGCGAGTTTATCAAGCTTATGAAATACTTTAAAGATAATAAGATTGGATCAAAAAATCCAGTTGGTTGGGATAGCAGTATGGTGACAGAAAGCTTTAATAATGATGAAATAATGCTGAATACTACACAAGAACAAAACTTTCTGAGTCTTTATAATATGGTTAGAGAACGTTTTACTGAGCCAGCTACAGTAATAGGATATCCAACATCTAAAGGAAGCACATCATACGTTGAAATAGAAAATGGTTTTGCTGTCTTAGCAAATTCAGATGTTAAAGAAGGTGCATGGGATTTTATTAAAACCGAGTTTCTGAGCAATAATTATTATAAAGGAACTGAAGGAAGTTATATTTTTCCTGCGATAGATAAATATTTAGATGAACAATTGAGTACCCTCAACGCTAATCTTGCCAAATGGAAGAGTGAGGGAGAAAAATGCGAGCCGATGACCGATAAGCAAATGGCTGAATATGCTTCATGGGTAAGAGAAAATGCAGGCAACGTTGTAAAACGAGACGGAAACGTAGAAGAAGTAATTCGTGATGAACTAGATTCATATTTTAATGATGAATGTTCTGCTGAGGAAGCCATAGATATAATTCAAAATCGTATTGGTCTTTATTTAAGTGAACAGTATCAGTAAATTGATAAACGGCTATTACATAATGTGATAGCCGTTTTTTGAATATCGGATTTAAGAGTATGGTTGACTTTTACTATTTATAGTGATATAATGATTATGTTATTTTAGTTTACTATTCTTATCTCCGAGTAATGAAAGCGTTTGGAATAAATAATGTTTTTTGTCTTTTGACAAAGACGATACAATATTTACCATATCTGCTATCGTCATATTTCCATATAACGCTTCATTTAACTTGTTGTATTCAATTTCTAACATGCATCTACCAAGAAGATAATCAACATTTACATGAAAGAAGTCGGCGAACTTTTCAAGCATTTCTGTATTGGGAATCGTAATGCCTTGTTCATAGTGAGCAACTGTTCCTTCACTTACATTGAATGTTTTAGCAAATTCCTTTTGTGTGAGTCCAGCCCCTTTTCTTAGATCTGAGAGAATACATCCTGTAATGTTTGATATATTATCTTTCTTCATAAACCACACGTCCTCATTCTATTTTTACTTAATTATACGAAATACTACAGAATACGGCAGCGTTTTGTTATTGTTTCTGATAGTTGTCTGGTTTTACAAGGGATAACTATACAAGAGCATACAGACAACTGTATAAATTTTATTGGAGGAGAATAATTATGATAAGAGTTATAATATGTGATGATAATATTGTTTTTATGAATCACTTTAAAGATATTGTTGAATCATGTTTATCAGAATATACCGATGATTTTCATATTTCAACAGTTTCAAACGGAAATCTTCTTTTAGCAAAGCATATGGAAAATGAATTTGATATTATTTTCCTTGATATAGATATGCCTGATATTACAGGATTTGATGTTGCAAAAGTCCTAAGAGATAATAATTCAAGATGCTTTTTAATCTTTATTACTAATCATTCTGAGCTTGTATATGAGAGTATGAACTTTCAACCGTTTAACTTTATAAGGAAGAATTGTGGAATACCAGTCGAGGAAAGTGTTGACAAAATAATATCCAAGCTTATACGACATATGAAGCAAAACGAAAAAGTGGTACTTGAAGATGATATATCCGGCAGAAATGCAGTGTATATAAGGGACATTGTATTTATTGAAAGTGATAGGCACTATGTAAAATATCATATAGTAAACAAAGAATTACCAATAAAAATGAGGGATAATATTAGCAATTTAGAGGTTAAATATGAACAGTATGATTTTGTCAGAATTCATAAGCGGTACTTGATAAATTTCAGATTCCTATCCAATATTGACGGAAAAAGAAACGAAGTTACTTTGGGGCAGTTTAACATTCGGCTGCCGATGAGTAAAAATTATAAAAAAGAAGCAGATGAAAAATATACTCTATTTTTGAGGTCAATGATATGAGGAGCGTAATTTGGTCTATCTTTGAAATAGCTATAAATATATTTCAAGGATTTGCATTCTGCTTTTATTCTTATAAATATCTTAACAAAGGCAAATTCAAGAATTTTATTTTCAGCTCAGGAACGGTATTCAGTTTAATTCTTGCAGCGGTAATAACGTTTTTCAATTACATTACGATATTTGAACACTTTTGGGCTTTATTGTATTCGGTAATAATTTTCATCTACGCTATAATTAAACTAAATGGTACGATAATAAACAAAGCGTTTTCAGCGATTATTCCAATATTTATAATGATTATTTCTTCGGCGTTCATTACTAATTTCATCTCTGTTCTGTTTGGAATTCCATTTGAAACTATTCTGTCAGGCGAAAGTCTTCCACGAACGCTAACCCTTGTATCAGCACAATTAATAATAGTTTATCTTCAAATGGTATCATTAAAAATATTGAATAAAGGTGAGAATAACAGCTCGCTAAATGTTCAAGAATGGATAATTATCCTCTCACTTCTTGGAATAAGCATATTTATTTCAGCAGTATTAAATTTTATTTCACTTGAAGGTGTTTCTAAAAGAGGTCATTATTTTGTAGTCCTTATATTTTTTGGAGTGCTACTTGTAAATATTATGATACTCTACATTGTTTCAAATTTAAGTCGAGCAAATAATGTTAGACACGAAAATCAACTATTAAAGCTCAGAGAAGAATACAATCAGCAATATATATCAAGTGCAAATGCTGAATATGAAGTCATACGACGAATCAGACATGATTTCAAAGATAATATTTCGGCTGTATACAGACTTGTAGAGGAAGATCGCAAACAGGAAGCTCTTAAATATATGAAGGGATATTTAGCTGAACTTGCTGAAAAAGAGGTGTTCATAAAGACTAATAATCCTGTTGTAAATGCAGTAATTAATTCTAAACTATCCGCTGCCAAATCATATGGAATAAACATAGTTTGCATATGTATTTCTGATTTTTCGGGGATAACGGATCTTGATCTGTGTAGCTTGTTATCGAATATTCTTGATAATGCTGTATCAGCTTGTAAATCCTGTTTATCCGAAAGTAAAAGAATATATATGAATATATCTGCTGATGAGTACAAATATGATTTTTGTGTTAAGAATACTATATCAACCTCAGTATTAAAAAACAATCCTAAGCTACTTACTGATAAGCGTAATAAAAAAGAACATGGACTCGGTGTGAAAATAATAAAAAGTATTTCTGAGAAATACGAAGGCAAAGTTGATTTCTATGAGGAATCTGATGAATTCTGTTGTAGAGTTATACTTAAAAAGGGCATTGATTAAAATGCCCTTCTTTTTATGCCATTTTTATCCACCTTATGCCAATATACTTGACTTTAAGCCGTATGTTTGGTATTATGGCGTTGTAAATTTAATCTTTGATTCAAGAGATGATAAAAATGATAGATTTTTTAAGTAGATTAGCCATGAACTATCTTAATAAATATAATCTAATTGGGCGATCTGAGGATGAGTATGAGCATTACAAATATGGAATTGAAATCACTATATCATCGCTAATAAATTTGTTACTTGTTTTTTCTATAGGAATATTGATAAATAAAATCCTGTGCTCATTAATTTTCCTTATTATTTTTATAAGTTTAAGGCAATTAACTGGAGGATTTCACGCTAAAACATATTTCCGTTGTAATATAACTATGTGTTGTTCATTTGCAATAGTTGTATTAGGAACGACTATACTTCAATCACTACCATTATTCGTGTTTATAATACATATTCTGCTTTCTATATTTATAGAATATAAATTTTGCCCTGTTGAAAATGTAAATAAGCCTATAGAACCCAAATGTATACCTAAATTTAAAATTGCTTCTATAATAATATCTTGTTTTATTTCTTCTATTGGAATTATTATTATGAACAGCACAAATTATTCTGAATATGGAATTTGTATCATAATGACTATTATTATAATAAATATATTAGTAATAGTATCTCAAGTTGAAAAGGGGTGAGAATATGAGAGAAAGAAAAAATGCGCCAATTATAGCAAAGACTATCAAAAATATTGCTGATAAGATGGCTAAGATTTCTTACGGAACTGCTTCAGGTTGGGGAGCTTACCAGCCTAAAGAACCTAAGAAAATCCAGAGGTAAAAACTCAATACACTATGAAAAACAGGCTATTACCTTTGTGTAATAGCCTGTTTTTTATCATACGTTTCGTTAAAAATGTTCTGTCCTCCTATTATGTGAAGTTCAGAACATTTTCCTTTTATTATTTTGAACTTGGAATTTATTTCATATTGCATAAAATTCAAAGTGCGTATATGCCTATAAATCGAATATAGCTGTTTGATCCTGCCTGTATCCATTAGAATGTGTTTCCGACGATATTCGTGCAAAGCTGATCGCAAAGGGTATAGCTGAAGGCGTTAAAAACAGTGCATATGAGATCATCAAGAAGAAAAAAGCTACCTATTATGGTATAGCCATGTCCGTCAGAAGAATATGTGAAGCAATTATACTTAATCAAAAATCTATCCTGCCTGTATCTCATATGCAGCACGGAGCTTTTGGCATAGATGATGTTGCTATAAGTATGCCCGCCATCATCGGAAAAGATGGTATTGAAGCAGAAGTTCCAATACGCCTAAATGAGACTGAGCAGGCTGCTTTAGTGAAGTCCTCTAATGCGTTAAAGGCAGTAATAGAAAGTATAGAGATTTAATTAGACTTGAAAGAAAGGTGAATAAAAATGATCACCGAACCATATATTGAAAAGATGGCAGCTATTTCAGACAGTCGAAATGAAATAAATGCAGATATGTATTCAAAACATAAGGCTTTTTGTGGATTACGTAACCTTAACGGTAAAGGTGTTGTTACCGTGCTAACAGAAGTATCCAATATAAAAGCCAAAGAAATTGATAGTTTTGGGAATGAGATTCTTGATGTAAAAAATAATAGCGGTCAACCTCACATAAGGCTGACCGCTTCTGTCATTTCTGTATCTCGATCACAAACTTTCCCTCGGAGTTCAGCTTGAGCCGCAAGGTCTTGACGTACCGATTACAGAAGTTCTCCATTTCCTTCTTGGTAGCGGTGACTCTTGTGGCTTCATAAATCTTCTGCGTGAGTTCCAAAGGGCTTTCCCCATAGAGGGTGGGGAGATGCTTTTCAAGCTCCGCAAAGAGGACAGCTCGCTTCATGTCCTCGGTGGCAGCGGAGCAGAAATCGTCAATGGCACAATAATAGATGCCGTGTTGTGTGAGGGCGGATTTGATCGCCGTTCCGCACTTCTCGTATTCGTACATGACGAGAAAATGAGCTTTCGGCAGGCTCTCGATGAGTCCCCAAAAGTCGGAATCACTCGACACAATGATAAAAGATGTAATGCCGTCACGATAGAAGTCCGTGACAACACTCGCTGTCATTCTTACATCGACCAGGGACTTTCTGTCGGTAACACGGTCAATCTCAATATGTTCAACGGGTATCTGCGTGAATTTGGAGAGCCAGTCCCAGCCAGCGGTAGTGTTCGGATCGTCATAGAGCGTGATTTTCTCGATCTTGGCAAGTTCATCTTGATTTAAGCCTTTCAGAACACTATACAGCTTGAAGGGGTTGCTGTTCTCACAATCGACGGCAATGGCTGTTTTTTCAGAGCTGTCGATAAATTCATAAATATTATTTCGGGTTTCATCGTCTGCGTCCCGATATTTCGTGAAGTCCGTGAAAGTATCGCCGTGCATTTCATAGATCACTTTCAGAAACTTCCTGTCGGTGTAGATAATGTTGCCCCTGTCGGCAGGCTGCCAATGAATAAACATCTGAAACGGATAGTGCTGAATATTGCCCATGTACTTGTTAAACTCGTCTTTCAGCACTCCGGATTTCTGATATTTCGGGATAAAGAACAAATCCCGTATGTACTCCCATACGATCCAGTCATAGAAAAGACGGGAGCAGTTGTCAATGTTTTCGTTTATGAGCTTGGTGAAGTCATACATATACTTCTCGGCTCGGTAATTTGCCTGAATAATCGGAAAGCCCCACTTTTCAAGCTGCTTGATGTTGTCCTTATCGTACCATTCAAGTGAAGTGAGGTTTTTCAGTTCATAGTGCATAGCGTTGTCCGTTTTCTTGAAGTGCTGCAAGAGTGCGGTACGGAGCTTGCACAAATATCGTATCACGGTAGCTTCACGGTCTGCATAGAGCTTGTCGAGGGTGTCTTTGCACTCGGCAAAGTTCAGCTCTAAAATGTCCTTGCGGACACCTATCAGATAAGAGATCGTGGTAACTACTTCTTTTGTATCAACGGTCAAGGCTTATCCTCCTTTATCGTCTATATTTCCGATATGTTTGTCGATGACCGTCATTATCTCGTTGAGCCGGCTCTCTCCGATGCCCTTGATCTTGCTCAGGTCGGCTCTCAGGCTATCATAATCAATGCAGTGCGTTTCTTCCTCGGCTCTCTCATAGCCTTGATTAAAGACATTTCTCACGAAATTCTCCATTTCGGCACGGTTCATTGACTTGATTCGCTTGTATAATGATCGGTTTACTAATTCTTCGTTTTCGTTATCCATTGCAGTTCACCTCCGATCTGCTCTATAACCTAATTATAGCACAAATGGCGGTATAATGCAATGAAAAGGGCGTGAAAAAGTGTGCAGAGATTGACTTTTTCGGAGCGGTTTGGTATAATAAGTTCAAGTGAGCGAGCAATACAGCTTCCTCGCTTAAATCGGTATTTGGAGGTAAAACAATGTCGCATAAGAAGCAAGCTCACAAGAAGCAGAAAAAAGCAAATGCAATTTCCGCTAACAATTCGAGTAAAGCACCTTCCGGTAACCTTATCCATCAATCTGGCATAATTACTCGTGGTGTTTCAAGCAAACATAGCACACACCCGATCTCATATATTGTTTACTGTGAAGGTCAGCGTGTAATGGTATGTTCTGATTTTGAATCAGTCGGAAATGGCATGATATGCTGCTCTTATGGATATGACAGAATACTTTGTAACTCCCTTGAGGAATATAAAAATTTAACGCAGGAACAAATCGAAATGGAAGCATATCAGGCTTGGATGACCGGTGCGCATTAACCCCCTTGCAGCAGCAAGGAAACAAATTCTTGGTTTAGCGCAGCAACTGAATACACTCAAACACGGATAGACCGTCCTCATCAGACGGCTATCCGTTTCTTATTATTCCGCATATCCACAATCAAGCACTCTCAGCTTTGTATGTTCTCCGTCCTGCGGATCAACAATATCATAGGTGATCGAGCTGCACCGGAGTTCGTTGCAAAGCTCGGTAGCCCGTTTCAGGAAGTCCGGCGGTATCTCGGTAAGAGAGCCGTCGTTTTTTATGAGCTTTACGCCGTTTTTCCGCAAGTCCTCGATGAAGTCCTCACTCGTCATTGTCCTGTTCCTCGGTGCTTTCTTCACCCTCGCTCGTTTCAAGGGTGATCGTGTGAGTATAGATCATGTGGTCATTCAGGCAGTCCAGGGAGCAATAGCTCTGATTGGTGTCCTGATGCTTGTAATAGCTTTTGCCTGCGGGTATTTCCTTGTAACAGTTCGCACAAAACATTATTCGTCCCTCCAAAGATAGATCATGGTATCATAAACGGCTCGCTGTGCCTGCATACGGAGCAGATTTCCGATGGAGCCAACAGCGTTGAGTTCACCGGATTCAACGGCAACCTGATAGTCACGGCTCGACTGCATAAGCAAGTCAGTCTGACGGTTTACTGCGTCCGTGACCTTAGTATCAAGCTCGTCCAGGTGCTTATAAATCTCCCCCTTGTTCACGATCTCCTGCAAGAGATCGGGCCGCTTATCCTCAATGTGATGCAGATAATACCTGATCTGGTCGGTGTGAAACACATAACGCTCCGTTTCGCCCGTCTTGGAGTTGCGGTGGCGTACCGTCTGCGTATCGGTATCGACTTCCCACGCAGGTGCGCCGTTTACCTTTTGTTTGCTATGAAAAATCATAATAATCACTTTCTCTTTTTCATGATGTAGTATCCTGCACCGCCGACTCCTGCGAGAGCTGCCACTCCTGCAATGATCGCAAGAGAATTAACGCCAGAACCCTCAGAATTGCCCTCAGAACCGCCTGATGGACTAACAGTGGTATCATTACCCTCTGCGGCAGAACTGCCCTCAGAAGCCGTTTCCGTTCGTGCTGTGACCTCTCCGATCACTCTCGGTGAATCCTCGCCGTCATCGTGTATCTCATATCCGCCTGTTGCTTCGGGTTCGGTATCTTTCAGCGTACTGAAAGGCGGAAAGCTGTCAACGTTATTGCCGTTTTTGTCGATCATCTGCCAGTTACCATTCAGGAGCGTGAAGCTGTAATGGTTATCCTCGGTGTCGATTGTCCAACCGCCGTTGTTATCGTCCTCAAAGTCCCAGCCGTCGATCAGACCACGGTAATAACGGCGGTATTCGTGCTTGATCTCGCCTGTGTCGGACCAGTCAAGACCGCCTGTGCCGTAGTTCTCGTCAAGCCACTTGTCGAGTAAGTGGTGCTTGTACGATGCTTCGGGATAGTCAAGACCGTTATCGCCCTTGCCGTTCCAGAGATCTTCCCAAATGGCTGTCTCAACGGTGTCACGGTCAAGTGCTTCGGCAGCGTAGGCTGTAATCCCTGTGCTGAGTGCAAGTGCGGTGCAGAATACCGCTGTTATAATAATCTTCATATCAATTCTCCTCCATATTCGCAAAATAGTAAGCAAGTGCCTTTTCGATAGTCTCTGTGATCTCTTTGGGTTTTTCGCCGTTTCTGAAATACTTGGTGTAGGTTTCGTTGCTGATCTTCACGCTCTTGGGCTTAGACTTCACTTCGGTATCTTCGTGGTAAACGATGCTGTGAACGGTATCACGGTCGATGTTGCCCTCACTATCGGCAGAAGCACGGAGCATTTTGGCTGTTTTCATGTCTATCTTGCAGTCCTCAGTACATTCAGCCACAATAGCCTGCGTATCTTCGGACAGGAAAGAAAGCTCTACGCCTGCACGGATAGAAAGCTCTCCGCTGTCCACAAGTGCTTTCAGCTCGTCAATGAGCTTATTGATACGAATAAGCCTTACTACTGAACCTTTGCTGACACCATACTCCTTGCCGACGCTCTCGCTCGTGTCTAACTTTGACCCCACTGGGTTCAAAGTTGAGCTGTCGGGTTCGGCTGACGGTTTTTCAAGGTGTGCAAGCTCCCTGAGAATGTCATTTCGCTTGCCCTGAGAAAACATTTCGCTGTGTCTGAGTGCAACAGCGGCAGCCTGTTCTGAAATTCTGAGGTTTTCAAAGCCTCTCTGCATAACATTCGACTCAATGACGTACATTTCGGCTTCGTCCTCGGTGAGTCCTGCCTTGATGATCGCCGGAACAGTCGGAAGTCCTGCAAGTTTAGAAGCATTCCAGCGGTTGTGACCGATGAGGATTTCGTATCCGTCGCCGTCCGGCTGAACGATGATCGGTGACAGCACACCATTTTCCTTGATGCTGGCTACCATATCTTCAAGTCTCTCGCCGGAGTACAGCTCGAACTTGTGGTTGTGGTACGGTTTGAGTTGATCGCACGGTATCTGCTGAACAGCGGTCTGCTGTGGTGTGGAGAGCATAGCACTCAGGTCAAACTGCGGTGTATTCATCGTTTCATCTTCCTTTCCATATCCGCAAGCTGTTTGCGAAGCTCACGGTTCTCAATATTAAGCTCCATGATACGGCTTTTCATCTTTTTCGCTGTAACATCGGCACGGACGATCATATCCGCAAATCTCAGGAGCGTGTTTCTGTATCTGCGCTGATTGTAATTGAAGGTGTAGCAGAGCTTTCCTGAGAGCCTGTCACGGCTCTCGGAAAGACTGGCAATCACTTCCCGTGAAGTCTCTGCTATGATTTTGCTGTGGTCTGAGCTGAAATACTCGTCAAGCTCGCCGTCATCGTGGGGAGTGAAAAGCCACGGTATCTTGTCGGTATCAAAGGGTTTCATCACTCGTCCTCCTCATCATCTTCATCGGTGCAGTAGCTCAGTCCGTTCTGAAGCTGAATGTAGATGCCGGAGTAGCGGTCATGCTCTGCACCGTCGCTGTTCATCATCGCTTCAAGGAAGTAAGCTGATGCTTCTTCACGGTCGTCCCACTCCTGCTTCTTGCCGTAGCAGACGGTAGTGACCTTGCGTTCGGGGTTCATTGCGAGTTCTGACATACTTAACATCTTGAAAGCACCTCCTGAGCCAATTCATCATATTCCTGACCTAACTTGTGACCTGTGAGACAAAGCGGTGTGCCGTTTTCGGAGCTTTTGGCAGCTTCGATAGACTTGCTGATGCTTGTCCTGAACAGCATTTCGCCGTACTTTTCGTTGAGGGTATCAATCGCCGTCCTGCTGACCTTTGTGCGGTCAACCATTGTCGGAAGTACACCGATGAGATTCAGCTTCGGGTTGGTGTTTGCCTTGACGAGCTGAGTGAGAGCTTCAAGGGACTGCAAGCCGTCCATACTGAACTTCTGTGTCTGTACGGGTATCAGCACTCTGTCCGCAACGGTGAGAGCATTGATAAGGAGCGTACCCAGGGACGGCAGGCAGTCGATCAACACGAAGTCATAACCTCCGATCAGGTCTTCCGTGAGTATCCTGCGGAGAATATGTTCCTTTGAGATCATCGTGACCATGAGCGTTTCCGCATTTGCAAGGTTGATGTCGGAGGGAATGTAGTCCACTCCTGCGGTATCGCTGTGGCGGATCGTTTTCTGAGCTGTTTCCGCTGTCAAGGGCGTTCCTGCGTAGAATGACATGATAAGCTGTGTCATGGTCGGATTTCCATTCGGCTCGTATTTCAGGTACTCGGAGAGGTTTGCCTGCGGATCAAAGTCCACAAGCAGAACCTTCTTTCCGTGGTTCAGAGCAAGGCAAGCTCCGAGGTTGTATGCGGTGGTGGACTTGCCGACACCGCCTTTCTGATTGCTGATTGCAATGATAGTGGTTTCCATTTTCGTATCCTCCTTGTGATTATGGCTCAGAACAGCGGTTCTTCCTCTGTTCTTGCGTAGGGGTTATCGTAGCTGTTGGCGGTCGGTGCGGTGTTCTCACGCTTCTTACCGCCGTTGAAGTGGATTTCCTCGACTTTGACCTCGGTGGAAGAACGCTTCTGACCGTCCTTTTCATAGCGGTTGATGTGGACTGCTCCGACAAGTGTGACCATATCGCCCTTGCCGAACCAATCGACGATCACATCTGCGTTGCGGTTCCAGGCGGTGCAGGTAAAGAAGTCGGTTTCGGGATTCTCCTCGCCCTTACGCTTCGGGCGGTCGCAGGCAATGGTGAACTTGCAAAGACGGCTCTCGCCTTTGGTCTGAATTTCGGGATCGGCAGTCAGTCTGCCGGCTACCATGAACTTGTTTAACATAGGATTTACCTTCCTTTCGTGGTTTCGGGTTTCTGTGTTTCTGTTGTGCTTTTATTATACCTGACTTTACACCTAATGTCAAGTATAATTTTCAGTATTATTGAATCTTTGTAGGAGCGCAGCAATCAGCACCCCTATTATTGATTTTCCCCAGTGTGATTTGTATAAATTTCGGATTATACTTGACTTTGCACCCAACTTTTGATAGAATAGAGGAAAGACCGAAATTAAGGGGGGAATACTCTTGTTTAAGCATAAATGTGAGATGTGCGGTTTGGAGTTTGAGACGAACAACACCCGTGCAAAATACTGTATCTATTGCCGTGACAAGGCTCAGGCTGCCCGTAACCGTGCATACGCTGAGAAGAAGAAGTCCGGCAATGCCGTGAAGATCGGCAGCGAACAGGTTTGTCCGATCTGCGGTAAGACCTACATCGTGACCTCCGGTTCGCAGAAGTATTGCAAGGAGTGTACTGTCAATAAGAAACGTAAGAAATCAGCTCCGAACACTGAATACCTCAAGGGGCATTACGATTATATCCGTGTGAACGTGCCAAAGGGTGAGCGTGAGAAGATCAAGGCTTATGCGGAGTCTCAGGGTATGAGCGTGAATAAGC
>CAMKMD010000056.1 GCA_946413815.1 uncultured Ruminococcus sp. | reverse complement strand
AGTGCTTGAGTGTTTCAGCGTAATCCGGGTACATTCCCTCAAGGGTGATAGTGATTCTTGTCATATCAGGCTTGACCTTGATCTGACCTTTACCGGTTACTCTTATCGTTCTCATGTTTTTACTCCTTGCTTTGGCATAGTAGTGGCCTCCGTTCTGACTTATAGTTTAAAATAGTCTATGAGCATATCAAGAATATCATTGTGATTACTGGTGAATTCTGCATATGTCCATGTTTGATAAGTTCCGTAAATCTTAAATGACAACGCGAAACTACCGACATTTGATTTGAAATAACGCTCTTTCTTAACAGAAAAGTCGTAATTGCTGAGTGAAGCGTTTTTCCTTCTTGAAATAAGCATAAGGTTTCCGAGCTTATTCGTACACTCTTCACGCTGACTTTCATCGAAGTCCACAACCCATTTACTATCTGCGCTAGGCGTTTGAGGAAGAATATGCTCAATTGAAACGATATCTGGCAAAGACAACGGAGTTTCATTTCCGCTTAGAATAACACTAAGTAATAAAAGCAGATAGCGACAATACTTTTTACCATAAATCGGCGAATCAAGTTGTTTCTTTGTTAGTGCTTTATCATAAACGAAGGCATCATTGCAGATTATATCTTCAGCTTTATCGGTATGATCAATAGTGTCAATAATCTTGCAGGTGTTATCAATTCGCTTGGTGAAGTATAGCTCATCAACCCAATCAGCAGTGAACTTTCTGTTTAATGCTGATAGGAATTCCTCGAAATGATCATCACCAAATTTAATATAGTAATGCAAAACAGGCGCTTTCCAAAAGTTTGCCTCGATGCCGTAATCCATTGCCTTTACAAGATTCGACATAGCAACAGAGTAGGTCTTATTATCAAAAACAGCCTGATATGCTTCAAAATAGCGAATAATACAATCGAGTGTAGATGTGCCTTCTGTCAGAAGCGGTGGCAGGTGCTTTGTTTCCTTTGTGTTTCTGTCGTACTCTGTTGGATGATATATGTTATCTTCAAATTCCTTTAGTAAGGAAACAGCAGCTTTACGCTTTACTACACATAAACGGATAAACTCAAGGAATTGGTCGAAGTCTTCTCCAAAATAGTTTTCTATCTGCTCCCACTGTTCAGCATACTTCAACCGCTTCTTTTCATCTGTTACTTGTGCAAGGTTCTTTGCTTTAAGAATATCACTGTTCCGCAGTTTGATTCCTCTGTTATTCATGACATTAAACAGATGAAATGCATCTTCAAGCTCAGTTGAAGAAATATATATGATTTTTGTATTGGTACGGAAGAATCCGAAGAACATTTCGATCTTTTCTTGTGTGTTTTCAGCGAAATACTCATGGATTGCAAGGATTACTTCTGCCATGTGTACACAGTTCACATCTGAATCTGCTTTTTGTTCTTTTGCAAGCTGCTCAAACTGTAATGTTCCGCCATCAGCTTTTACATAAGTGTCTATGAAATTCTGAACATCGCCACGAATTCCAAAGATTAAACGCAGTCTTTCCGGGATGCCATCATCGGGGTCTGCTTCCTGAAAAATGGCTTCTTCGCAGTTCTTTTTACGCTTGTCATTGTTGGTAAGATCTCGAATTACCGCATGAATTAGTAGCATTGTGGTAAGACGCTGCTGTCCGTCCAGCACTTCAAATTCCTCATAGTTCGAGACACCGTCATTACGGACAGTCGTTTTCCATACTAAAGAGCCGAGAAAATACTCTCTGTTTGCAGAAGGATTGCCTTTTTTGAGTTCCTTATTTTTTTCAGCTTCATTCATAATATCAGCAAGCAGGTCGCATACCTGTTCTTTTCCCCAGACATACGGTCGCTGATATTCTGGTATCTTATACCATTTATTTGTGAATATTTCTTTGACTGGTATAAAACCATGTTTGATTTCTTCAGACATTTACAGCATCTCCTTTATTATAGATGTTCTGGCACGATTGCGTTTAATAATTCACACAAGTCATCGTCCATGTAGTTATAGTCATCATGGATATTCAGGCAGACAACAGTCTTGTCAGTTATAATGTCGGAATACTTCTCCCTAATCCTTCTGACGTGTTTCTTCTCCATGCAGAAGATCATATCCGCCCATCCGAGCAGTCCGGGTGTTACCTTTACTCTTGCATTGTTTTCTGTTCCTGCAGAACGCGCTAGATGCCCTTCGTAACCGTCGAACAGCTTTTCAGCGGTCAAAGAGCGCCTTTTGTTCTGGCTGCATAAGAATAGTAAATGCATATCACACCCCGTCCGACTTCTCAAATTTTCAGATGCGCTTTATGAATTTTGGAGCATTCTTCGTACTTCCATCAGCGCAAAGCCGAGAATGTTTTGACCTACCCATTTAGATGTGTCAAAGCGTTCTGATTCGTTTAACCTGATACCGCAAGCCCAGATCTTATCACTATGGGCGCATTCCACAAGGTATGCATCCTTTGTATTGAGAAGTTGCTCCTTCAAATCAGCGTTCTGGCTGAATTTTGCAAGCAGACCGCGCATCGCAATTGCCTGCCTTGCACCCGCCCAGATACCGTTGATATAACCAGTGCAGAGCTTGCCGAGCTTTTGTTGTTCAGAAGGATCATCTGTCAATAGCACCTTCCTTGCTGTGGTTTGGTCGCCAAAGAGGACGCACTTCTGATACATGATATACTGCTCCATCGAGGAATAATGGACACCGTCAAGATCAAACGGCGACAGATACCAATTGCTCAGAAAGCCGTAAGGCTCCTCTGGCAGATGGAAAAAAACTGCATCAACCTGTTGACCGGATAAAAGAAGATGATCGAATGAAGAGTTGCGAGTTGCAGTCCCCTTTTCGTTCAAAATCTCAAGACCTGTGTCAACGATTCGTTTATCTAAAACTGCAAAAACGATTTCTATGCTGTGTTCAGCGTTATTTTCATAATCCTGACAAGCCTGAATCGCCTGTCTCCACGCGTCCTCAAGCGGATAGCCGTAGATACCGGCAGAGATTAATGGAAATCCGATAGAACGGCACCCATTCTCAGCAGCAAGCTCCAGAGAACGTTTATAGGCATTGTACAGTGCTTGTGGCTCTCCGTTCTGACCACCTCGCCAGATCGGACCGACAGCGTGGATGACATATTTTGCCTTTAGGTCAAAGCCGCTAGTAATGACAGCGGAACCTGTATCGCAGTGCTTGAATACATCACAAGCTGCTTGAAGTTTATCATAGCCAGCCGCACTGAAGATTGCACCGCACACGCCTCCGCCAGCTTGAAGGTGCTCATTTGCGGCATTAACAATGGCATCAGTAGATAAATCTGTAATACTGATCTGCTTAATGGTGATCATTTTCCGCCTCCTTATTTTGGCATTAGTATTTGTTTCAGGGATTCAGTAATTTTGAAGATTTCACTTTCAGTATTGTGTTTTCCTAAAGAGATGCGTATTGTACCTTTGGCATACTCATCAGGAAGATGAATTGCTTGAAGGACATGAGATATTTCATCGCTGCTTCCATTGCAGGCTGAACCTGTTGAAACACATATGCCTTTCAGATCCATTCGATGCAACAGCATCTCACCATTGCTGTTTTGAAAAGAAAGGCTGATCAAACCTGGAAGCGTGTTCGCTCCATTTCGCCTGAAAACTAGTCCCTCTTCAATAAGCTTTGTGATCAATAGATTCTCTAATGATCGAATGCTGTCAGAAGTGTTCCTCATGTTTTGGGTGTTATTCATCAACGCAATAGACATCCCGACGATAGCGGCAGTATTTTCTGTACCTGCTCGGTTCTTGTTTTCCTGTCCACCACCGTCCATGAACGGGCAGACTTTTATACCTTTTCTGATATACAGAAAACCGATTCCCCTGGGACCATTAAATTTGTGCGCTGAAGCCGAAAGCATATCAACATCCAATGCTTTCACATCTATCGGTATATGACCTACGGCTTGTACTGCATCGGTATGGAACATCGCTCCATGTGCATGTGCAATATCAGCTAATCCGGCAATATCCTGAATCGTCCCTATTTCGTTATTCGCAGTCATCACGGATACCAACCGTGTCCGATCAGAAATGTATCTGTCGAGTGTTTCTGGAAGAATCCGTCCTTCTTCGTCTGCCGGCAAATATGCAACGGGATAGCCGATGCGTTCAGTTGCTTCACATGAATGCAACACGGCATGGTGTTCGATTTGAGAGGTGATTGTCGCATGATGACCGGAATCTGAAAACGCAGAGCCTTTGATAGCCCAGTTGTCGCTTTCAGTACCTCCTGAAGTAAAATAGATCTCCTCGGGGTCTGCATTGATGCATTCTGCAATGACAGCTCTTGCTTCAGCGATTGCCTTTTTCGGCTTTCTTGAAAAAGAATATGGCTGAGAGGCATTGCCATACTCATCTCTCAGCCACGGAATCATTGCTTCAAATGCTTTTGGGTCTAACTGTGTGGTTGCTGCATTATCTGCATATATGTATTGTTTCATCACTATCTCCTACGAAAATAGCTTACAGCCTTCCTCTTTGAATTCTTCAATTTTATCTAATATGTCCTGCTCTGTTACGTCAAGGTAATCTGCTAAACAGCTGAGGCAATAAAACGCTTCTGTATCCTCGCCTAAGAGTTTCATACAAATCCCATATTCATCCTTTGATAAAGGCTGTTTGCAGCAGGAAACACACTGTGTTGTTTTCATTCTTCTACATCCTTTATTGTTAGTGTGGGCACATCTTTTCCCCTGAATTCATCCGGATCAAGAATGCCTAGTTGTAGTTTGATAATCGAACGCATTTCTATAGCAGGCTCCAAGCAATATGTTTTGAAATCTCGAGATGGGATATCTCCGGGGCGCTGCACTTGTGGGAATAGCAATTTAAGATAGGCTGTACAAAGTCTCTTGATTGCTTCAGTATCTCTAGTGTCTGATTTATCTGGAACATCGACCCACGAATCAACAATAGCCCTATATGTTGGGTCATCGCGCAGTTCATGCATGATGGTAGAAAAATACTCCGAATTTAAAGCCCATCCGCATATTTTAAGGTCGTCATTCATTCTAGGAAGATCCCAGCCTTTGAGAAATCCATGAAATCTATCGATCAAAGCGCTTTCATGAAAGACTTTTGGCAGTTCACTGAACATGTTGATATACTCATTCATATTGCTGGCGGGAATATTACCAAGAAGGATAATTCCTGAATCCGCTGCACCCTCATGGTTACCAACGGTATATTTACCGTTTTCCATGTATCCCTTTAAGGCACCTCTCATTTCGTCTACATCAGTAAAATTGATTGTTTGTACTTCGTCAAGTGCAACATAATCGTGTCCAAAGACAAGTCCTTCAGTCCTGCGGGCTACATCATAAAACATCCTTGCTCTTGACATTGTACCACCAGAGGAGAGCCATCCAAAACGACTGACTGAACCAAACAAGTAGGACTTACCAGTACCTTTCGGGGCTAATTCAATCATGTTGAGACGTTTCTCCACAAATGGGAGCAGTCTTGTTATCATAGCGAGCTTCTGCTTTTTTGATTCATATCCGGCTGCATTATAATCAATTGCCCCAAGAATGATATCAATCCATTCATCAAGGGAAAAGGACTCTCGTGCATACTTGAAATCATCCAGATCAATACTGTACGGACAGAAATCTTGAAAGCTTACCAGCTTGATTTTTCCAGGCATTTTATCGTTTTCAGGATACTGATATCCCAATTCAACGATGCCCCAGTTTTCTTCAGCTTTTAGCAGCGACGCATTGCAGCTGTCCCATACATCTCTTGGAATAACTGTGTCTCGAAACGTTAGTCCAAAATCTGGTAATGCAAAAGTCAGGGCTTGCGTCTTAATGTCAATATCTATTGAGATTTTAGCAAGGAATTTGACCTGCTCCTGATAGCTCACAACTCTATTTTTGATTGCTTTCCAATCTTCTTTTTTAGGAATAAAAGTCCGGATGAATTCTGTTGCACCATCAATATCGATTGCACCATCATCATCCTGAAATCTCTTAAGAACCCAGTCTCGCATGAACGACGGCAACTTAAATGCTGCAATAAAATTGCTCTTCTTCAGATCCTTATATACGACCATTTCATCAAAGCTATCTTTCAGTCGCTCTACGAATTCTTCGCTTTGTACCTCACTCATGCAGGCTCTCCTTTCTTACAGCAAATTATTCTCATGCGTGTTTTTACGAGCAGAAAATGTAAGAGTAACAGCCATATTTTTTTGCCCATCAAACACTTCGGCAGTATATTCGCCCTTTCTTTTGATTTTAGGTAGTTCAAATACAGCATGTTTTTTATCGCCGACAAGTGTTCCATCTATGAACTCACCATTTACTCGCAATCTCGGATTGCTTAAAGAAATATTTGAATAAATAGTGAGCTTTGGAATCTCTCTTGGAATTAGTATGATTACAGAATCAACAAAGCAGATATTGATTTTATCCGGTTTCTTTGATAGTACCATAACTGGAACCAATACTTCTTCCAAAGTTGCACCGCCGTGAACTTCTACATTGGCGCGTCTGCCGCCTTTAAAACGATCATAGTTTGCCAGAACTGCAAAACCATCTTCATATGCAGCATTTTCCAGATTCGGGTCATCAGCGATTTGACAGCATCGCCCACTGTGTTCCCCTGGTTCGGATAACGGGATAGGTGGTTCATTCTCATGCCCATACAATACCACTAGTCGACTTGCGCCATGATCAGCGACTACAAGGGCTTTTTTCAGTGAACCTTGAATGAGCAAAGAATGAATCCTTCTGAGTTCAGAGTCGATCACTTCAAGCTCTTGAAACAGATGCGTAGGGTAGGGGCATTTTTCATAATTGAATACTTGACTATGATGCTTCATTTCATCCAATTCATCGATTTTATGATAAATCGAATCGGAGAAGAACTGATCAAACTCCTTATTTTTAATGGTAATAGAAGGAAGCTCACAATGCCCGATTGCTAATTCTGTCATAATTCCATACATCTCACATTTTGAAATAATGTACGCCAGATATTCAACGCCAAGAGCATCAAAGAAGAACAGCTCCATACCCTCTCGATTCATATGTGAAATAATACTGCTGCGTGGCTGAAGCTTGTTATAAGGTCGGCTGATGGCATAAGTATTAACAGCAGACAAGAAACCAGGATGTATTCTGTTTGTAAGCTTCTGAATCTTGTACTCTTTGAAGTAATCTGTAAGCTTCGCTCTCAAATCGCTGTCCGCTTCTGAAAGTTTTGTGTTTGACGTATCAAAAGCAAACGGTCTCAGATAAAGAGCAAGATCCGCAGAAAACCTAGAAACGATAGACAAAAGTTCTTCCTCTGAGAAATCACTTTCGCTAAGGAGTCGCATGAATTCATAGCGTTCTATATCGGTACTGTCGGTAAGGTAATATATCGCATCTTTCTGGTAGATACCTATACGCTCACAGTACCGTGATATGAGCGGCAGTTGCTCGGGAATCTTATCTATCAGCCGTTTGCGTTCCTGATACATTTTATCGAAATCATTTTGAGTATGCTTTACGTCCGCCAACGAAAGATAGATCTGCTCAACAAATGAAGCAGCAGTACCATCTTTATTAAGCAGAAAAGTCAAATAGCTATTGCTCTTTTCCCCAAATACCTTCAGTGCAAGCCAAAGAAGCCATTGGGTTTGTGTATCCTGACTTTCCCACACGCTTTCTATATGCGTAGAAAGATTAGCAATCGCTCCAAACTCCGCGCAAATTAATTCAGAGAAACTGGAGTGTACACTTAATTTACTAGCCAGATACTCCCACTCATTATCAGTACCATACTTTTCTTCAGTGGCATTAGATATATCATGATACTTTTTACAGAGCATTGCATAGATATTCGCAGCCTCAGAAACAGAATAAACTGCTTTTACGAAACTCGCAGGCTGAAATGTAGTAGTGACAAGAAGAACAGGATCCTTTTGTAAATCTGAATTAGTTATTCTCTCTAACTTTCTTAAAAGCCCGCCGATACCATCAAGAGGCTTTTTTCCTATTGGTTTCTGATTATTCGGTAACAGTTGAATCGAAGGAAGCGAAGATGCATCACCTGCAACTAGAAGTACTCTTCGCTCGATTCTTTTGTCTCTCCATAAATACTTACGTAGGTATTTTTCACAGTGGTCAAGCAGGATAACACCATACCCTGAAATAGAAGCACCTAAAAGCTCATCCAGTTTTTCATCCAAAGCCTCCTCACTTTGGATCATATAGGCAGGAGATAAACCGATAATAACAGAGCATTCATCATTCGATGCTTGTACGATAATAGGTTCTATATTAGGCAATCCATTGGGATATAGATTATCTGATATGAAAAAGCAATGCTTTTGTTTATCAGTTTGAAGGCGCTGAAGGATTCCCTGGTAAACATCATAGTCTTCAGTGTTCACAAGAAGGAAGTGTCCTGTTTTCTCACCTGTGTAATAGTCATGGATTTGCTTCAAGCAGTCATTTATATCAGTACACTGCATAACGCGCCTCCTTATTCGTTCCTGAGAATCTCCATGCCAAAAGCAAGGTTATCAGTGATCATGTCACTTAAATAACGGCGAAGGTCTGGAGTATCCATCTTTTCAATCATTGCTAATGCACGTTCACATCCATTTAACTTGTATTGCTTATCCGCCATTGTTTTCAGACGATTACGAATTGTTGTTATGTTTTCCATCCATTTATATACTTCGACAGGAACAGTGTCAAGCAGGGACTTCCGAACACTATTTACATCATTCAGCAAGACAGAATACTCAGCGATAATTCTTTCTTTAAAACAACGGTCTCTTTCGGCGGCATCCCTTAATCTGTCAAAGAAATCAGCATTCTGGAGATATGAGATTGCCTTTGAAATGTCAGAATCGGATGCATTTTTTGACAGAATCACAGAGAACATTTCCCTTGCGTCATCACGAGCAGAATCATCAAACATGCAAAGAATGGGGGTTTCATATCTTGCAGACCAATCCGCCGGGTCTTTCGTGCCTGTTTTCTCCATCCACAAATTACGGAGCTGAGTTTTACGAATACTCTTATTGTATTCGCTGACTCTGTTTTCGATGTCTTGATAATACTCCTGCGCTCCTTTTGTAAACTGACCGGTTGGAATTGATGCAAAGAAATCAGGCAGATCATCATCATCGAGTTCTTCAATGAATATCGACATAGCCTGCTTGAAGTAAAGCAACTGATCTTTATAAAAACGATCAAAGCCTTCTCTGAGAGTTAGCAGTGCATTATAGAACGCCTGCTTCTTTTGTTCAGAAATCTCTCCGCTTTGCTTCATAAAATAGAGCTGCTCTAAGAATGTCGATAAGTCTCCAACATGCTTTTTCAGCACGTCGAACGGTGTTTTAATATTATTGGATTTTTTATTCCACTCAACCACAACATCCTTCAAAGATGTGCATTTTGGAAGACTCTTATTACTCTCTACAATTATCTGATATTCAAGGATAACATCCGAGATTCTTTCGTCGGCAGTTGCTGAACTCCATACCCAATTGGCGGCATCAGAATTAAACTTCTGTTTCACTTGATCCAGATATGCACCACCATCACCAATTTGTATAGCAAGTTGACTAAGCTTACCACCTTGGTACTGATCGATATATGCCAGCATTCCCTTTCGGCAGTTATCATTTGTAAGAAGTATGGATAGATCAGATGTGAGTGTGGTGAATTCAAGTGCGGCCTTACCAATACGCGCTGCAAGGTCACTTTCGCTTCCTTGAGTACTATTAGCTGTATTGGCGATACCACAATAGTCATCTATTACACTTATTATCACATCATTTGAAGTGCTTAAATTTTCGGAACCTAAAATATACTTCAAGCACCAAATAGGGAAAACAAGGCCCTTCATCTTAATTCTGATCTGATCTCGTGCGCTTTCTACTGATCCACACTGAGTTATCGGAATATGGAATGCCTCAGATGTGCACTTCAAAAAACTGCGCTGTTCCGGACTCATCGCCACTATAAACTCTTCACGGAACTTCGGGCTCGGGCTAAACTTTTGATTGATTGCACCTGCAATCATTTCTTTCATTCTTATCGGAGTCATTGCTTCGCTGGAAGAACCATTGCTCCAGAAATAGTCAGAATTTGCATACTCCTTAAGAACAAACCCCATGATAAAAGCGGACAAATTGCTAGGCATAAAGCCAAAAGGAGCATCTTCGAGCGCCTCGAAAATTGAAAGAACACTGATACGTCCTGCCGGTTTATTGAAACCATCCAAAATGATTTCTTCTACTTTCTGCTTGATCTTTACAATCGGAAGGCTCTTTTTAGTTGGATCCTCCCAATACTGTGGAATCTTCCAAACATCTTTCAGGGCGGTAGAAAGACTGGTATTCGCATTTGCAGATTTGAACTGCCCTTTCAAATCTTCGGTTATGCCGCATTCTGCACCCTGTCCGACAGGCCCTTTGTCAAATAATGTGTCATTAACAGAGAATTGTTCAATACCATAATGATATGTAGTATGGTTGATTCTAATAAGCTCTTCCTGAAGTGCTGTAAGGTTAGCAAATCGAATGCCGCTTTTATTATCTGGTGTATAGAGCATAAAAGCGCCACTTATGATATTCTGCTGCCATCTCTGCAGAGCTTTCTTCGCTTCATTCTCAAATCCAGCAGCCTGCCCCTTGTTGCTCTGTGCATTACTCTGGCTATGAGCCATATTGTCAACATATTGCGTGAGCAGATCTTCACCCATTGGAGTAAGGCACTCGATAAAGAATAGTGTGTTACTAGGCTGAGTAATCACCTTGAGAATCTGGCTGCGATTGTTTGCTGCTTCTGTATCGTTCATACTGAATACGATCAGCGCCTTAAAGCGGTTGGGACGAGTTTGACTACTCATTTTGCTGACAGTCTGCGTGAAGTGAGTGTGATCTGTTCCTTCAGTAATATAGCGCTGATGTACTGACTTGGGAATCTGTACAGCAGCTACAAGATTGCCGGAAAGAATCAAATCATGAGTACTTGTTTTTGCACGAATATCTGTTTTTAGCTTTGCAATCTTCTCCCGGTCGCTGCCACTGTTGGCGACTGTATACTCCTTCATGCCATTGCCAACAGGCTTTTCAAACAAGAGCCCCTGCTCGAACAGGCCTACAGCGATATTCTTAGCTTTACCCTTTGTCCACCCAGTTCCGTTGAATGCGAGATCGATATTCTGCTCATTCGGACGGAGGAGTTCGACATCATGTACTCTCTGAGAAATAGCCTCAAGGAGAATAATTGTTTTGAATACACGTTCCTGATCTGTGTTCAGGCTGCCCTGCTTTAAGAGATGATAAGAATCCAGGATAGCACGCACATCATCATTAAGGCCATTCTGATCTTTACCAACAAAGAAGTCCCAAAGCATATCAATGGTCAGAAGATTGATCTTGTCCAGCGGACCGTATGTATTTATGAACCATTTGAAGCCCTTTGCTTCAGTCATGTCATTGCTGATAATGAAATCAAACATACTACGGGCATTCGAATTAAATGCCACGGACATATGCTTCAGCAAAAGAGCCGCATACGGATGAATCGGAACAATGCCTTGAAGCTCTGCATCAGAAATGACAGTCTTCTGTCCCATAGTTGCATTCTTCTTTGCGCTTGTGGTTATGATATTACGCACATTTGCAAGCTCCGTATTAAGATCATCCTTATAGCTTTCCCATTCCGGACGGAGAACAGCATCATCAGTTTCCTTCATTGCCTGTGCCATAAGACGGAACGCCATGTTTTCGGGCATTTCAATGCGAAGCGCCTTGTCTCCGACAAAACGGTTCAGAATCTTGCGGCGCATATCCTTATCTTGTATCAGTGCCTCACTTTCATGTGTAACAATCAGGAAATAGAAAGGAGTAGACTGGCTGATCTCCGTAAGGGTTTGGAAACCAGTAAGAGAGTTCGGGTTATTGAGGAAATACTCAGTGAATTCGTCCCATACGAAAAGGATACCTGAGAGCTTGTTCTCATTAATAATGCTTTCAATCCACTTACACATAGCCTGTACATCAAGGCGCAGTGCAGTGATACCATTTGATTCTGCGACTTTGAGAATATTTCGCATAAGCTTTGCAATGACCTGCGGTTCACCATTTTTTAATGTATCGATAACTGAATCAACACTCGCACCGCCAAAATCGAATGCATATTCACTTTCCTGAATCAGCTTTCCAAAATATTCACGGTTTGCCTCTTTGCTTTCAAGCCACAGCAGAGCTGCGTCACGCAGAGAGGTTTCGCCCTTATTCTCAATGTCATGTTTTCTGAGTGCTTCAGTGATGCTGTCCTGGATTGCAAGAATTAAATCCTGGTCAGAGCGAATCGAGGCAGAGCCGATACGGTGAACCGTGATCAGCTTGCCTGCGTTTTTATCAGTAAGAATCTGCTCACAAAGGTCATTTGCAAGGCCGAATTCTGTGAAGTAGTTTCTGACTTCATCATCTGATGCCTCGAGCATGGACTTTACTGCCAATGCTGCATGCGACTTACCAGTACCATAAGCACCTTCGATCCACAGAGATCTGGAGTCCTTGCCGGACAGCATTGTATGCACTGCTTTTAGCAGTTTTACAAATGTATCATGGGGATAGAATCCATCCCAGCGTACTGCACGCTTTTTTATAAGGTCTTCTGTAACAGATGCGTAGTATTTGGGATCAATGTTAAAATAATCCCTATACAGTTTTTCATCATTAGCCATGTTTGTCACTCCTTGTCTTAGAACAGCGCAAGCACATCCTGAGATGTTTTATCTTCACGTAGATTGATCGTATCCAATCCAAGCGAGAAGCTGGCGGAAATAAAATCAGGATAATTTGAAGACAAGCCGTTCAGCATCGGCTCCATTGTATCACGATCCAAGCCAAAAATACGAGTTGGGCTGATGCCATCTCTTTCGATGCTGTCATCCATCAGCGTGGTCAGTGTGAACTGATAGTAATCACCGCAGTGTTCGGCGAACTTATAAAGTGCATAAAGAATAACACGAGGATCAGCCTTGTCCCATGAAGAACGGCAAACATCAACAAGATAAATGTTTCGTCCCTTTTCTTCAACATTCACTTGACCAAATTTAATCTGTTGACTAAGAATGTCATTCGTGTAGAAGATATTCTTGAATCCGTCCAGTACATTTTTAATTCCATTACTTGTAAGGGCGGTCTCTTTTAACATTTCAGTTAATTCAACCTTAGAATAGGTTCTATGTAAATCAATGTTCATTACCCACCAGTTGAACTGCTCTGTATATACGACATTGCAGAGAATTAATGCCCATGCGATATCGGTATCCACACCAATCTCGGAAATTTTTTCTCCGAATGTGGTAATAGAATACTTCTTACCCTTATCAGCGATATCCGAATGTCGTAAAAAAGTTTTTAGCGCGGTAATCATCATACTACCAAGATTATTATTATCCCAGAAATCATTCTTTTTTTCTAAATAATCAACAACCCACTGATAGCGTACACCCATATTTTTATACTGATCGATACTTCCGTTCATCTGATTGACCTCCTTAGGCATTCTGTGTGACGCCGCAACGACACACCCAGTGTTAACTTCATAACATTTTCTGCATTTAACGCATTTATCCTCGATGAAGAAAGCATCATCTGTCATGTGTATATATCCATGAGGACAATTGGCTTCACATATTTGGCATCTAATGCAATATGCTGATTTCCTTAGCACTACTTTAAGCCACGAAATGAAGTAGATTTCCTTTTGCGTATTTTTTAAATCCGTCATTCTAAAATGCTGACCAGATATATCCTTTGTATACTCAATTCTATAAAGAATCTGATTGCAGAAAACTTCGATTGTATTATTAGGAAGGTAAGTTATATCCCCTAGTGTCTTAAACCATTCCTTCCACTCTTCACTATCATTGACAATTGTGATAATCAGCTCGTTCTTCTTCTTTTCCTCGTGATAAAGGTGGCGTGGGGAGGCCAATTTCGCCCCATTATGCCTCGATTTCCAGACGCCAATCTCCATAAACTCTTTCAACTTGTCTTCAGGTAATTCTCTCGCAAAAGTTTGATCGATAATCAAATTGTGATAGAAAGAAGTAGTTTGACAATCATCACAAGATCCTGCATAACATTGGTTCTTAAACCATGAATTCTTGACTGCCTCCATTGGACATACCAAGCAACCCGCTCTACTATTGCCAAGTTTATATGTTTCATTTAAAACGAGATGTTCTTGATATATATATATGAATAGCTCGGCAGAGCCCCATTCGAATATCGGGTAGTAATCGTATTGTCCCTGATGCTTTGTGCCAAAGTTGATCTCTTCATACCGACTTCTGGTTACACTTTCATCAGAGCGAACACCCATCATAGCCATTCCACGGAAATGTGGATTATTCATGATTTGTCTCAAAAGCAGGATTTGTGGTGTGGTTTTATGGACGCTGCAACACCAACGCATTTTTTGCGCTGGGGGACCAATCGTAGTCCATGTATAATCCGGACTAAAATGCGAACGAGCAGTTTCAAATCTTATCCCATTATCTCGGCACCATTTTTCAACTTTACTTATCACATCATAGGTGTGAGAGAACTCCATTCTTGTATCGCCAAACAAAACCATAAAGTCATCGTGAGGTAATGCTTTTTGAACGATATCCAAAGCTACGACACTGTCCTTGCCACCACTAAAGGCAACATAAAACAAATCGACCTTACTTTTATATTTCCTGTATGTATTATAAACCTTTTGAATGGTCTCCTGTACTAAGGTTTCCATGAGGGTTGAATTCTTATTAAGCATTTTCTCAATATCTACAAATCTAAGCATTCCACCACTTGGTTCTGGATTTTCTTCGTAGATAATGAGTTCAGGTGCAGTATGTAATGCACCACCTTTTAAACTAGCTATTTTACGTCCACGATAAATATAATTGTTTGCTTCTGCCCACATGATAGGTGCGCTGTCATCCTTGGGGTAATCCCAATATTGGTCGAATCCTAAAAGATCCAGTTCTCTATAATACACCGGTCTGGGCTCTTTGCTGAACTTGGAGATCTCGGTTGTCAGCAGAAGACCGCCGGTTTCCTCGTCCCATATATATTGGTACATCTGGGGACCTCATTTCTTATTGTTTTTCTTTTTGTTCTTTCAGCAGCTTTGCCGCTTTAAGAATTCCATCGATGTCATCTAGCCGCCGTCTTGCCTGATAACCATGATTTACAAGATACTGCAGTGCGGCTTCTTTACTATTAACTGCGTTTGATTCTGAGAGAACCTCGATGGCGAGTTCTCTGTATCCTTGATATGGCGCAGTATTTTTAACCATTGCGCCATAGGCTCCCTTTTTACTAAAGGAAACATGGAGCAGGCGGAATTTTTTGCTTACTTGATAGAGATAGCTCTCAAGCAAATATGAATTCCACATATAACCAATGTTCGGGAAACTTAGGAACAACTGTATCTCCTGAAGCGGAATATAATCTCCCGGACACCTGCTTTCAAGCAAAGCATCAATGGCTTCTACATCGAAGCTGATAAAATCATTCCGGATCATCCTATCTTCTGAAACTCGGATCATCTCACTCAGAACATCATCCCAGTAAATTGGGATGTTCATTTCTGATGCAAAGCTCTCAAGTTCTGATAGAGTTAACTCTTCATGAAATTTGGCGAATTCTTTGAAAACATCGGCCATTCTCAGCTCGGTGCCTGCTTTGGTTATGATAGGACCATTAAATGAAAAATAGTCCCTTAAAAGATAACCAAGGCAATCGCGAACGCCCTTTTCATATAGCCCTTCAGTATTTATGACAAAGCCCGGGAGATTCTTTTCGATTAATGCTTGAAGTTCAACATCTGTTATATAGGTTCTGTATTCGAGTTCCGCTGAAATGAGCTGAATAAGCTCTTTCAGTTCGTCTGCACTTATAGGCAAATTTGGCGCATATAAGTATCTGCCCTCGTTCATGTTAATACATGCCTTATAAAGAGAGAGCATATATTTCATTTTATCATATGGGATGAACCAAGCTTCCTTATGTATCTCTTCTCTAGATGTCGGTACATGGAATTCACTCACTATTTTCTGCAGATCAGCTTCTGCATCACCAGCAACACCTATTGGAGAAAAGTAAGATTTACGATGGCGCTGAAACTGTCCAACTGTTTTACTAAGCAGCAGTTCACTTAAGGCCTCGCTATTATATAAATGCAAATCATCTGCAAGTTTCTGACGATATTTATCATAGATTGCTTCCGCGTATATGGCGGTTACTCCTGATTTAAACAGTTCTGTCATTTCGGAGATGATCTGTTTGATAATATCATATTGGTCTTCGCTCTGTTTTGGAAATGCTCTGCCATCACGGACATCACCAACTGCAGAAATAATCTTATCGATCATTTCATCAGGCTCTGGTAAATTTTCTCCGTAGGTATCGAAATAATACCGCTTGAATCTTGCTCTAACAATTGCTCTGCCTAGTTGATAGCCGTCGTCAGAAAAGTATTCTTCAAGCACTGCCCCATATCTAGCCTTCACATTTTCTGGAATGCTCAATTGCTCCTCTTCTGGATTAGTTTTCGAGCGACTGGATGATGTTTTTGAATCTGTTGAAACAACAATGTGATCATTTTCAGTTTCGTAGTGACCTTCCGTCTGTTGTAAAAAGAGAAGATACTTTTTCATAGCAGCTGAGAAACGACGATGTTGATCATCATTATATTTCATGAACTCTGAATCGTGCAATAGCCCTTCAACAGAACAGGTGCATACATTTAAATTATCTGTGATAATGCAATCATATTCAAGCGAATGCTCTGACGCATATCTTTCTGCACCGACAATGGCTGAAATGTAGCCTCTCACTGTTGCTTCAGCATGTCCATTATCAATCATCCAGCCTATAAAGGATTTTATCAGATGCTCAATATTTCCGTTGCCTTTATTATCATTATTCACATTATATCCCCTTAACAAAATGACTGTATATCTTTGAAAATCACTCTCGTACAATTCCGCTGCTTCTTTAAAAACTTTAGGAGGATGACCGAGGCCGCGTTGTCCATCAGTCATGACATATTCCATTATGCTCAATTGCATCGTTATTCCGTTTATATTACGAAACTTCTCATCGATGTCTATCCCTGACTTCTCAGCGATTTTACGGAGCCGTTGAGACACTTCTGCGATTGCATTCACTTTTGATGTCTGCTTAGTTGCTATTCTCAGATATGCATCGTGTAATATAATCGCTTCTTCCAAGCTCCATGGTATCCTCTTCATGTCATATCATCACTTTCAATCGCTGAACGTATCCATGCTGTATAAGCTTCCTTTACATCAACAGGAGATACAATCTCCATCTGATTAGGAAACTGCGTAAGCCATCCCCAAAAAGTGGGGCTGAGCTGTACTTCCACAGATGCTGTAAACCTTGAACCGGACTTCTTAATGCTTATTTCCTCACCAAACTTATTAAACATTACACCAATAAGACTCTCATCAAAGGAAAGACGAACTTTCCGAATCTTACCACCGTACATTTTAAAGACTTGTTTGGGATAATTAGCTATAGCTTTTGATGCCTTCTTCGCCTCTTTAGAAATACCATCATCTGTTTCGGAAATATCGGCAATACGGTCAATCCTTAACACCTTTACATTGTTTTCGTATTCAGGCTCTGGATGATAGCACATCAGATAATAATTGCCGTCATCGCAAATCATAGCGAGTGGTTCTTCTTTGTAAAGTCGATTATCGTGGCGAAAGACGCGCTCTCCGGAAGCATTCAAATCAAAATATCGAAATGTTACGAGATGCTCGTTTTCAATAGCGCGTTCAAGGCATTCCGTAATGAAATAGATATCAGCATTTGAATGCTTTACCACATTAAACCTGACAGCGTTTCTCTTCAATAAGTGTGTTGATTCACTGCCTCCGAGTGAGGCAATCTTATTAAGAAGCTCTTCTGTTTTATCTTTGGGTATGAACTTTGAATTCTGTATAGCATCCATGATGATCTTCAGTTCAGGTAGATCAAATTTTCTCTTCTGAACCCAATAAACCATGTCATGCCCACGACGGCGATTAAGAATAGAATAGCCATTGCTCTGCATCGCGTCTATGTCTCCATAAATAGTGCGTCTATCGCATTTGATGCCAAGCTTGCTCAGTTCCATAATGATATCCTGAGTACTGAGCGGGTGTTGCTCATCCGACTTCCAGTTCAGTATTTCCCAAATTTTTAACAATTTGATTTTCTGCACTTTCGTATCTGCCATAGGCTCACCTCCGTCGTGTATTTATACATATTCTATTATATCACTGTAGATGAATTTTGTCAACCCGTGCAGAGTACAATTTCGCGGACTTCGGAGCTGTATTGTACAAAAAAAGTGCACAATGCGATAGAATACAAATCACATTGTGCGTATGAAACACTCGTCCAGCACAGGTTATTATACTTACAGTAGTATTAATCCGAAATAGCCGATTTGTATAGTCTTAATTTACTGGTTATAACAGATTATAAATGCACTTATTGCTCACCAAAAACTAACCCTTGCTAAAGCGGCAAGGGGTTAGTAAGGGTTAGTTGAATTATCAATAACTTATTCAATATCATTCACGATATCCCAGGTTATTAGGAAAAGTATGTTTCTGCTCATATTCTTTTACAAAAAACTCAGATAGTATGTCAAATCACGTCAACCAACCAAAGATTTCAGTATTTTGTTTAGATGAATGATCATATAACCACGAATACTCATCATTGTAACTGGTTAAATACTCCTCATCTAAAGAGGAGGAGTATAAGACTTCTTCTTCATCAATCATTACGATTATTCCGCTGTCTGATGCATCAATTTCAAAAAACTGCGGCGGATTTTCCTGATTGTAAAACTGAGATGGTTCCTCACAATAAATTCTTTCTCCACTTTCGGAAGCATCCATTGTAAACAAAGGAACTGAATATAATTGAATATGCGATGGAGTTACAAAATTACTTACATCACACAAATAATATATTTTATCTTCAAAGATAGAAAGTGCCTGACAATAAGCTGCTTCTGAAATATGAACAACAGATTCATCATTAGTGTCCCAAACAACAATGATTCCACCTTGTCCACTATGTGTTAGCATAGTAAAGGCGATATAATCTTCATATACATAAGCTCGACCACTTTCAAAATCTTCTTCATTTGCATATTCCCAAAACGGAGCTATATCTGAAAACTTTATTTCCGAAGCAACTCCGTCAATCTCGGCTTCGATAATAACGTCGCCTTCTCCTATAATCTGAACATTCTCAATCATTACTCTTACCTTCCTTTTCAGATTTCCATTTCTTATATGCTTGCTTCATACATATACCACATGGACGATAACCGGCAGCTATTGCTGTTTCTTCGTCTTTAAAGAACACTCTGTGCTGAACATAATGCCCTTTATCGATGTGTCTTAAGGCAGAAGGGCAATCAAGCCTTCCGTATATTTTTAGTTTTCTATGACCTCCTAATGTGCCTTTCTCTTCTGAGAGGTACTCATTGCCATCTGGTCCCATAAGCTTATATTTCTTTACTTCGTTTATTTCCTCCAAAGCTATTTCCTCCTTAATAATCCATTTTTTCACCGCATTTATCGCAGAACTTTGCGGTATCAGGAAGCTTGTTGCCGCAATTACGACAATATTTGAATCCAGCATGAACACCTTTTGCCTTAGGATTATATTCAGGCTCCTTTTCGTTCTTCATAGGAATCGATTCAGGCTTTTCTGCTTTTTCATCATAAACAGAATCCTTAAATACTTCGTCGAGATCGTACCTTAATCGCAGAGTATCAAGCGTTGCATCAAGTTCGGCTGAATTAGGATACTGCCATTCTCTAAGGCGAAAGGCTTCATCATGGTTCCAGTATCCGTTTTGATGCAATAATTCGTGGAACAGTAAATACTTGATTACTTCTACATCGATTTCTGGTGAAGAAAGGAGCTTGTTTATCTGAATCTGGTATGTACCATCGAGATACTGCGTACACAAGCCAAACCATTTGCGAACGATATCATGACTCCAGGCAACACGAAGCAGACCAGTAGTCGTCAGTTTAGGATACATTTTCAAGACTTCATCCATCAGTTGGTTAAGATCATAGTAATCAGAAACGATGTTGTATTCTTTTCTGTCATCCTCTGCAACAAGTTCGGCATCTTTATGAGTTTTGAGTGTATCAAATACTGTTTTCATGAAGGCAAACAGATATCTGTATATATCTTGTAAAATGGTCTTTGAGTTAAACAGTTCCTCAAGCCATTTCTCCTGTTCTTCTCTCTTATTGCTAAATTCGAGCATTTGTTTAGCAATAACAGAAGGATCAAATGAATCACGTTCGTCCAGTGAATAGTATTCTGGCATCATTTCAGTTTCATTGATGTAGTCTACCATCATATTTATTTCATAGAAGTCTGGCTTCAAGGATACACCTTCAAAATAAATATCAATGACCTGCTGTGTAGATATATTGTTGGCAATTATCAGAGACAAATTTTTCGCAATTTCTTTATACGCACTTACTTGCTGGCCAAATACAAGTATACGATGATCTTCGCCGTTAAGATCAAGAACAGAGTACCATCCTACTGGGAAAATAACTTCTCCTGATTCTTTTACTATTTCCGCTCTGACTGAATCATAGAGCTTCATATAGACATCGTGAAGAGATACATCAATGTTTTCACTTCGAGATTCAGTTTCAGGAGTATCCTCGGCTTCCACAGGGATTTCTGTATTTGGAACAATTGGTAAAGGCTCAGAAACCTCTTCTTCTATTTCTTCATTGGCATCTTCAAATATGTCAAGTTCAGCTGGATCTAACCACTTAGCGAATCTATTCCATGTATCATGAAAGGCAACTATATTAGCCGTTTTTGTTCCGTGAGCTTTCTCGCCTCTTAAGCCTCTTCCTATCATCTGCATAAGGAGGGAGTCGCTGTTTGTCTGACGTGTAAGGAACACGGTCTGAATATCCGGAACATCGCTGCCTTCTGTTAAAATCTGAACATTAATAAGAACTTCAAACTCGTTATCCTTAAACTTGCGGATTACATCCTGTGAATCTGCTCTTGAAGAAATAGCGTAGTCACAGGTTATTCCAGCCTGTTTAAATAATTCACATAGCTTCTCTGCATGTAGCTGATTTACGGCAAAAACCAAAGTCTTTCCGTATTTCTTGTGATTATCAAGATATTCCTTGATTATGATATCGTTTCTGGCAGCGGATTCAGCTATCTGCGTTTTTAAGCGTTCAGAAAGCTCGCCGAACTTTTTGAAGAATTCCTCGTCATCTTCATTGCAGTTATATTCGATATCACCTATGATTTTCGTGTATACAGGAATATACTTAGGATCAGCAAGAAATCCGCTCGCGATAAGCTCTTTCAATGTTATCTCATATACAAAGCCTTTTCTACCGATACCTTTAGTAATATTACTGTTGATATTAAACATGGACTGTAGCTTGTTCTGTTCGTAATAATTCATCCTGTATGGAGTGGCAGTTAAACCTAACAGTACCATATTTGGATTTATAGCCTTAATACGATTAAGGACCTTTTGATAACTTGCAGACGTTGCATGATGAGCTTCATCGACAACTACCACAACTTTTTCCTTGCCAGCCGTGCCAAGTATACCAGCTATATGTCTATATCCGTTCTTATTGGCAACAGATTGTATGCCGCATACATAAACATTAGCCCTACGTGCCATTGACATTGACAAATGTATGCCTGAAACGGGAAGAACCGAAAATTTCTTAACATCGCTGCCTTTGAGCAGAGGAGCCATTCTCCTGAATTCGTTAAATGTTTGCTCAATAAGTTCTTGCCGATGTACAAGCCATACAACCTTATAACCTTTGGCAACAGCGTCTTTTAGTAGCCATGTAATGGCTGTGTAGGTTTTGCCACTACCGGTTGGCATAACCACAACGCCCGATCTATCTGGCATATCTTTTTTTAGTTTGAAGTATTTCGTCATTGCTTTAACCGCTTCGCTTTGATGTGGCATTATCAAACTTCTTGAATCTGCCATGGATTCATTAATGTTTATTGGTAAGTATCTTTCATTTACAGCCATTTATCCCCAAATCCTTTCATAAAATATCAAGTATTAATTGCATTAATTAGTGTACGACAGTGTTAATATCCAACAATAAATTACAACTTCTATCAGATTCTTTGTTTAATTATAACATGAACAAGCATTTGTGTCAATGATGAGATTTGGTCTTAGTTCATATATTATATAGCTTTGGTTCACTCAATAAAATCCACCAAATCCCCGGATATGTCCCTGATCTTGTCCATCTCAAGCTCCATATAGCTCTTGCTTGCTCCCACGGTCTTGAAAAGCTGTATCTTCCGTCCGACAGCGTCTATCTTTCTTACTCGCTCAGTCATTGTGACATAGGAGCCGCCCACTTTGGCTATATCCGCTATAAAGTACGTGAACTTCAGAACAGGATGGTGGTCGTTCTCCAGCGCATCCGAGATCAGGCTAATTTTCTGGTTCAGCACTTCCATCTCAGATTCGGTCAGTTCGTGAAAAACGCCTACCTCCCTCGCCTCCTCGTCAATCATGTCCTCATAACCGGTCAGTGCTGCAAAGGGCGAGAACTGTGCTGCTCTCTCATAGGCAGACATCGGTGTTCGTGTAGGCGACTGCCAGTGCGGTAGCCTGATGATCTCGGCATAGACCACTCTTGCCTCAGGTTCATTGCTTTTTATCCCTTTTGCCATCCTTCTTCACCTCCGGTTCAGCGGCTCTGTGACCGCCGATCTGGCCGTTTCGTTCTATCGTTGTTCCGCCTTCCATCAGGTTCATGCCCCTCAGAACGGCATTTTTGCCGAATCTGCCCTGCAGTTGTAAGGTTGCCCGCTGTAGAGCACGTTCACGTTCTTCCTTGCGCTTTTTCTCCGCCTTCTGACGTTCCACCTCTTCATAGTCCACAAAGAGCTCAAGCTGAACAGGACCGTCATCCTCCGGGATATTGTTCTCGTATATCAGGTTGCAGGCACAGATGTTGATCCTGCGCACCATAAGATCAGGATCTATTATCCGATCATAGAGCTGCATCATACACTCAGCGATTGCAGCCGTAGAGGATGTCCAGCGTTCGAGGTTTCCCGTACCGTGTGCATGCTTCGGAACAGGCCTGCCGTAGTGATCCTTGTGAACGACACCGTTGTATCGCTTTCCGGTCGATGTGACCTTATATTCGTCTTCCTTCGGCGTTCTGCCCCTACGTACCAGCTGCACAGACGTCCGGTCGTAGCCGATTGTCAGTGTCAACTTCTTCGTAACAACGTACTTTCTGACCATATCCAGCACAAGCAGCTCCGTCATTTCCCGGACGATCAACCTTGCAAGTTCTGCGGTGTACGGCTCCTTCAGTACCTGACCGGAAGAAAGCGAGTTTGTGGAAGGTCTGTAGGACTTGATTGTAGCGATCTCTGTCGGCTCCCAGCCCCATGCGTGGTCGATTACGATCTCCGCCTTCACGCCCAGTGCCTTATACAGCAGATCTTCGTTGATCGTACTCAGCCGAGCAATATCGCCCATGGTATAGCAGTTCAGCGCAGCAACACGGGCTGCGGTACCGCCGCCAAGCCCCCAGAAATCCGTCAGCGGCGTGTGACACCACAGTAGCTCTCTGTATTTCATCTCGTCAAGCTCTGCAATACGGACACCGTCTTTGTCGGCAGGAACGTGTTTTGCAACGATATCCATAGCGACCTTGGCAAGGTAGAGGTTTGTCCCGATACCGGCAGTGGCGGTGATACCGGTCTCATACAGCACCTCACGGATCATCGTCATGGCGAGCTCATGTGCCGTCATGTGGTAGGTACTCAGATATCCGGTCGCATCTATAAAGCACTCGTCAATGCTGTATACATGAATATCCTCCGGAGAGATATACCGCATATAGATTGAGAAAATCTTCGTGCTGATCTCCTCATACAGCCGCATGCGTGGCGGCGCTATGATGTATGACAGCTCCAGTGACGGATCAGCGGCAAGTGCCTCTGCATCAAAAGAGGCGGAACTGAAATGATACTTGCCGTTCTCGTCCTTCGGCAGCAGCTTCCGGCGGAATGCCTCATTGAATCGCTTCTGGTTGATTTCCTTGACGGCCTGCACAACCTCGAACAGTCGGGCGCGTCCGGAAATGCCGTAGGCTTTCAGCGAAGGTGTGACCGCCAGACAGATTGTTTTTTCGGTGCGGGATTCGTCTGCGACTACAAGATTTGTTGTCAGAGCGTCAAGATGCCTGTCAACGCACTCAACCGAGGCGTAAAAAGATTTCAGATCAATAGCGATATAAACCTTGTCCATAACCTACGCCCCCTATGTTCTTCCCTTACTGTATCACGACCGGACACTCCACATACCATCTACCGACGCTGCTGACATGATGTGTATTTGCTTTTTCAAAGAAAAGGTACTTGATTTCTCCCTTTATTACGACCGTATAGCAGCCGCAGGTCAGGCTGTCGTGGTTCGCACCGGCAGGCCTGAAGTCCTTGACCGCTTCGATTCTGAAAATACGTCCGTCCTCCCATGTTATCGTTCTCGGCTGCATATAGCCTGTTGCATCAAAATCGGAAGTGACCTTGACATATTTGCGTTCCATCCGGATTACCGGCTGTTTCATGCCACCGCCCCCTTTATATCTGTGGCTTGATTCGTCTTTCCTTATAATGTTTCCTGCAAAGCGAGATATAGCTCTCGTTGCCGCCGAGCTGTACCTGTTCACCCTCAGTGACCATCTCGCCGTTCAGCAGCCTTGCATTGAAATGCGCTCTCTTACCGCACCAGCATATCGTCCGTATCTGCTCAATATCGTCTGCAAGCTCCATGAGCCGCTGTGCGCCGGGAAACAGATGACTCTGGAAGTCTGTCCGCAGACCGTAGCAGATAACGGTGATGCCGTAGGTATCGACCAGATCACTGAGCCTGTCAATGATCTCCGGCGCAAGGAACTGTACTTCGTCTACGATAATGCAGTCATAATGCTCACCAATATAGTTTTCGAGGAAGTCCTCAGCAAATTCGCAGGGTTCCTCCAAACCAATGCGTGACTTAATAACTTTTGCGCCGTCTCTGTCCTCGCAGCGTGGCTTTAGAAGTACAACTTTCTTGTCACGTTCATAGTAGTTATACCGCACCATAAGTGCATTGGCAGTCTTGGAGCTGCCCATCGCACCGTAGCGGAATATTAGTTTTGCCATTTATTTTCCCTCATTCTATATTATCGTCCTGGGTTGCCTCATCGTTTATATACTGCATAACATCATCCCATATCAGATCCCAGTATTCATTTATGTCATAGCTTCCATCCGGTTGACTTATCTCAAGAAATCTGGATAAATGCGTTGAAACGTTTTCTAAGTCACTGTCAAAAAGGAGATCGCTACATATCTGATGAAGAGAAATGTTTTCTTCAACGTTTTCCGGTGATCTTGTCCTAAAGTATCTGTATCCGTTTTCATCACAGTATGTATCACCAAGCAGACCTAATTGACTGCGCTTTCCGTTATCATTTATGTAAAGGGTAAGGTCGTTTGGTCCTGGCGTGGCAGGTGTCTCAGGTTTATCAGGAAATTCCTCCCACTCCATTGAGTTCAGGATCTTTGACAGTTTCTTTACTTCATCAGCAGACAGAACACGAACGCTCGGAAACAGTGCCGTACCTCCGAAGCAGACATAAGCGTCGCTGATATCACCGAACGGAGAGGTCAGCTCAGATGGTTCATCCAAAGAATCTGCGATCCTGTCAAGCTCCTTTAATCTAATTTCAGTGACAGTGGTAATTTCGGCAGTTGTCTCAGTTGCTGTTGTAGTCGTTGTAACGGCTGTTATAGTCGTCGTTGTAGTAGTATCAGCTGTTGAGTTGCTCGTTGCTGTCTCTGTTGTATCAGTCGTGACTGCCGCTGTGATATGGCTTGAAGTTGGTTCAACTCCTGCATCAGAGCCGTTCTTTTCACTGCATCCGGTAATAGCAACTAGGCATAGTGCAGCAATTAAACAGCGAAAAATAGATCGTTTGGTCATAGCTTTGTTCTCCGTTTTTTTCATGATCATTCCTCCTCATCCTCCGGATGCAGAACACGATACAGCTCAATATGCTCATCTGTTGCGAGATCCTTTTCTTCAACAATACCCATGACCTTGCCGATTAGGATAACATGCTCATCGGAATTGAAATGCATAGTATCATAATCTTCGTTATACGAATGTAGACCGTCCTTCTGGTATTCCTTGATGTATGTTTCGTTGCCGATCATGAATGCTCCGACATCTCCAGGCTTCAGCTTTCCGCAGCCGGGATAACGCCGTACCAACACAAGATCACCGTCATAATACTCTGGCTCCATACTGTTGCCGCTGACAGTAAATACACAGTCAGCACTGTCAACTTCTTCCGATGAATAGAGATAGATATCCTCACCCTCATCATCAAAATCAGCAGAAACATCGAAACCTGCGGCCAGCTGTTTCTGAAACTTGATGAGCTTTGTGATAGGCGGGCACTCCTCCGCACGCTGTCTTTCTGTCAGTGTGTCGAGCACTGCATTGAATACGGACTTGTTCTGGTCATTCAGATATCTGTAATCCGCAATAATAGCACGTTCTTTTGCTGTAAAGGTACGCAGCGGGTCATCAACACCGAACAGTTCATAGAATCCGATCCCG
>CAMKMD010000055.1 GCA_946413815.1 uncultured Ruminococcus sp. | reverse complement strand
CCCTTTAGCGGAGTCCAGAGGCAGAGCCTCTGGCAGGGTGCGGGACAGCGTCCCGCATATAGCCACAAAGCGCCCGGCAAGGGGTGAATTCAAAAACAGTCCGGTGGACTGTTTTTGAAGAGGGGACGCCCTGCAAGAGAGGGCGTCCCCTAAGTAGATATAGGTTTTTTGACAGACTGAAGGGACGCCTCATAGGCGTCCCTTTTTGCGTAATATCATTCATTTGCGGCCGCCTCCCGCGCTTTTCTGTTGAATAGCTCGGTGTCATATTCCTTTGCTCTCCTTTACAAGGTTCATTCGAAAAGCGCTATCAATCCTCCGGCAATGAACAGGAGGCAGAACACCAGTATCCTTGCCCTGTTTATCGTATTGCCTGAATTGAAGTAAGGCTTCCTTGTGATGCGGCCGGAGGAGGGTATCATGAGAAGTGATACGGGAGTGTATGGGTCCGCCTTATATACAGTTACCGATACTCTCAGGCCGACAGGCGGTATCCTGCCGGAAAGGAAGGCACCGGCTTGTGAGAACTCTGTCTCTTGATATGTGTCCCTGCCTGTCCTGTACCTTACCCTGATAAGCTGTCTTTCCGGGTCAACACCGGTCACTCTGCCGTCAAGGGTCAGCCTGCCCTGCTTTGCCTTCCATAAGGCGGAGACAGCCCATAACACAAGGAACAGCACCCCTATGGCTATTCCCGCGATACCGAGCACCTTGTCATTCATTGCGGTCACCTCTTTTCTTACATATATGTTACCATAAGAGCCGGGGAGTGTCAATATCATCCGGGAGACATGAATGGATGTTCAGGGCTTTTCCGCGATATACGGCTGTTTACCGCTTTGCCATGTTCCGTTTCCGGCTCGCTCCGGAAGCTCCGCCGTATGTCCCCTCTGCTTATATCAAGAATCCTCTGGATTAGGTCAAGCTTTCTGTCTGATTTTCTCATATCTCTGACAAATAAACATCTATCAAAAAGTGTGTGAAATAGTTGACGGGCTGCGCTTATACATAAAATAAGGAGAGCCATATAGTTCAGTATCCCATAATAAGAGCGCTTTGAATTTGTATACTTGTACAAAATTCAAGGTTTGGTTATATACACACTTGACAAGTGGCCGGCTTTTGTACTATAATTATAAATAGTGTATTTACTGCATCAGGTTTTGAATATGTTCAGAAAACAGCGGCGCACCTTTAATGGCAGGGCTTCTGATCGGGTGCTATGGCGTAAGTTGAAATTTAGTATATAAATTGGGGCTGAAAGCCGATTTTATGCGGCTTTTAGGCGGAAAAGCTGATGGTATAAAGCCATGGCACGGAGATATGGTATATTACATGAAGTTAGATACAGCGATGGACGGGTGGTTCGCTCGTTTATTGTTCTATATAGGATTAGTAAGAAACTGATATATTGGTGGTGAGATTGTGGTAGGCTTGAATAGCCGTGATTTGCATGTGGTATATGCATCGGATGATAAGTTTGCTGAGATTCTCGGTGTCTCACTTGTTTCACTGTATGAGAATAATACTGAGATGGATGAGATCCATATTTATGTTCTTGATAGCGGCATCTCTGATGTTAATAAGAAACGGTTGCGTTCTATCAGTGAAAAGTATGACCGGGAGAGTATCAGCTTTATTTCGGCCAGAGATATTAGCAAAATTTTATCAATGAATGTCAATACAGATCGCGGTTCTTTGAGTCAGTATGCTCGGTTGTTTGTTTCCAGAGATCTCCCGGAAACATTGGAACGAGTACTCTATCTTGACTGTGACATTATTATAAATGACAGCTTATACGACTTGTGGAATCTGGATCTGATGGGCAAAACAATCGCTACCCTAAAGGATGCATTCAGTAAGCAATATCGAAAGAATATTGAACTTCAGCCGAATGATATTATGTTCAATTCCGGCGTTATGCTGATCGATATGAAGAAGTGGAAGGAAAAGAATATCGAAAAGAAACTTCTATCTTTTATCAAGCGGCATAAAGGTGTGATCCAGCAGGGAGACCAGGGAGCACTCAATGCGGTTCTTTCGAGGGATACCTATTGCTTCCATCCACGCTTTAATTCCGTCACGATTTTCTATGATTTCACTTATGAGGAAATGCTGGCTTACCGTAAGCCTGTAGATTTTTATAGCAAAAAGGAAGTCAAACAGGCTGTAGAGCATCCTGTTATCATCCATTATACGACGAGCTTTACAAGCGCGCGGCCGTGGATCGAAGGTAGCAGGCATCCCTATAAGGGTAAGTGGCTGTATTATAAAGCAAGAAGCCCTTGGGCGGATGATCCGTTGTGGAGAGCGAAGAAGCCGGGCGGATTGAAGGGCATCTATATCAAGCTGTCTCAGAGATTGCCCCGAAGGGCGATGATATGCTTTTCGAGTTTACTGCAAGTTTATGGCCGCCCGTTCGTATACCGTCTGAGATACTTTGTGAAATGACACGCAGAATAGGCGATGTGATGGATATACAGGAACGAAAGCAGAATACAAGGCGGCGAGCATAAGTTCGTCACGTTTTTGAAAAAGGGTGAGCTGAGTGAAAGATAACCAAAAGAAAGTGGCGCTTGTCACTTGTTATTTTCAACCGAATTACGGCAGTATGTTGCAGGCACTTGCAACACAAGAGATACTTGATATCATGAATATCCCTAATGAAACGATTTGCATTGATGGATTGAAAAAGGAGATCCATGATGCAAAAATGCGGTATTTTAGGAGCCGTATGTTCTCGATGGATGTCATCAAGGACAAGTTTGGCTATCTCAAACTGGTTGCTGCGCAGAAGATGGACAAGAAGCTCGGCGAGAAGATTTCTCAGCGAAAAAAGTGCTTTGAGGCGTATTCAAAAAGCAAGTTCCATGTATCAAGGCGCTACGTATCCAAGGCGGAACTGAGCAAACATTCAAAGGATTACGCAGCGTTCCTGGTTGGCAGCGATCAGCTTTGGCTGCCATCCAATATCGCAGCGGATTATTATACACTCAGCTTTGTGCCGGATAATGTGCGCAAGATTGCATATGCTACAAGCTTTGGCGTCTCTACGCTTCCTGAAAAGCAGGCAGAGTCTGCCAGGCGGTTCATCCCTCGAATCGACTATCTTTCCGTACGTGAACAGTCGGGACAGAAGCTGATCAGGGAGTTGCTTGGTATTGATGCCAAACTCGTCTGCGATCCGACACTGCTGCTGACAAAGGATCAGTGGGGAAATCTCGTAGAGGACAAGCGGATCATCAAGGAAAAGTACATTTTCTGCTATTTCTTGGGCGACAATCAGTTCTCCCGTGAGTGTGCAAGATTCCTGCGGAAAAAGACGGGTTACAAAATAGTGGCACTCCAGCATCTGGATATGTATATCCGCAGCGATGCTGCATTTGCCGATGAAGCGCCGTATCGGATCGATCCTGATGGCTTTGTTAACCTGATTCGTCATGCAGAATTCGTCTGCACGGATTCCTTCCACGGTACGGTATTCTCGCTGATTCATCATAAGAAATTCTTCACATTCCGGAGATTCTGGAAGACTTCAACCATGTCCACCAACAGCCGAATTGACTCGCTGTTGAACGTGTTGGGCTGCGAATACCGTCTCATCGAATCAGCGTCGGATTTCAAAAATGCGCTCCGTACACCGCTGAATACCGACAGTATGGAAGCCCGACTCAATGACTTTAGAAAGGATTCCCTTGCGTTCCTTGAAGGCTCGCTGCAGGGTCTTGAGTGAAATGGTTACAATCAATGACAAGGTAAAATGCTGTGGCTGTTCTGCCTGTGCTAATATCTGCCACAAGAATGCCATCCGGATGGTGCAGGATGCTGAAGGCTTCATGTATCCCAAGGCGGATGCTTCCCTTTGCAACAACTGTGGACTATGTGAAAAGGTTTGTCCTGTTACGAACAAGGAAGCTCATAAGACACAGGATCTGAAAAAGGCATATCTCATTCAGCATCGGAAAAAGGATGTTCTTGCTGAAAGCACATCAGGTGGCGCTTTCACGGCGATTGCAGAGTATGTGATCAGCCAGGGCGGTGTGGTATTTGGTGCTGCTTTTGATTCACAGTTCAAGGTTATTCACACATCGGCACATACGAGTACAGAACTTGCGAAATTCCGGAACAGTAAATATGTGCAGAGTGACTTGGGGGATACTTTCTGCCAGGTCAAATCATTGTTGTCTAAGGGAACGATGGTTTGCTACAGCGGCACGCCCTGTCAGATCCAGGGATTGCGCAAGTATCTCATGAAGGACTATGAGAACCTGATTTTAGTGGATGTGGTCTGCCGCGCGGTACCGTCGCCGGGTGTTTGGGAAAAGTACTATCAGTATGAGAATTCCAAAGGTCATATCAAGGATATTCGCTTCCGTGATAAAAAGCTCGGCTATCAGTATTCGACCATGGCGATCAAAACCCAAAACGGGAAGATCCGGCGGGAAGGGATTGAATCACATCCCTGGTTAAGAATGTTTTTCTCCGGCATGATCATACGACCTTCTTGTTCTGCGTGTCGGTTCAGAGATCCGCACAGAATATCTGATATAACAATCTGGGACTGCTTTAATGTCTATCAGTTAGATAAACGGATGAATGAACAGTTGGGTGTGACACGTGCGCTGGTTCACACGGAGAAAGGACAGGATGTCCTCGGTAAAATATGTGACAGAATTCATGTTCATGAAATCGCCTACGAGGATGCTGTCAAAGGTGTGAAAGAGATGAGAGAATCTCCGGCGATGCATCCTGACCGAAGGAAGTTTTTTGCGGATCTGAATACAATGACATTTGATTGCTTGCTTCAGAAATATTATCCGAATACACTGAAGGTGAGAGTCAAGAAAACCGCACGATTGGCTTTGAATTATCTGGGTTTAGATGTAATTGTGAAACACTGGCTCAAAAAAAGAAAATAAGACCGGTATCGTATGATATGCCTGGAGTCAGAAAAACGGAATGTCGTGCTACAGGGTCTGTGGATAATACATTACAGCGGAGGAAAACATGGGTAGACCTGTAAAATATCTTACATTAAAGGAAATTCAGAATATTGAGCTGGAGATGCTGAAAAGCTTTGCGGAGTTCTGCGAAGTGAATCATCTCAGATACTATATTACAGGCGGAACCATGCTGGGAGCTGCCAGACATCAGGGGTTCATTCCATGGGATGATGATATTGATATCAATATGCCCAGGCCTGATTATGAAAGAATGAAAAAACTCGCTCGAAAAGGGATCGGGAAGTATAAAGTAGGTGTTCCGAAAGGCAGCTTTGCTTGCTTTGTAAAACTGCTGGATCCGAATACAGAGCTGTTATTTGAATTCACTGATATAAGCGGCAAGGATAAAAACTACATCGGACATATTTTTATTGATATATGTCCGTTGGAAGGGCTTCCTGAGAGTGAATTCCGTTTTAAGCTGCACGCTTTGAAAGTGCATATTCTTGTCGGTTTGCGCGGAGCATTACACTTCGGCGCAATCGGAAAGAGTTTATGGAAGCGGTTGCTTCGGATGCCTCTGATCATTCCGGCAAGGATCATCGGAGATGAAAAACTTGTCCGAATGATAAACAAAACCGTTCAGAAGTACGATTTTGACAAGAGCAGGTATATCGGTGCAACATTAACACATAACAGATTTAAAGATCGATTGCTGCGGACGGAATATGAGCCGTCCTGTTTCCTGCAGTTTGAAGATATGAAAGTCCGTACAACAGCTATGTATAAAAAACATCTTGAAATGCTGTACGGGCCTTCCTATATGGAGATTCCGCCCAAAGAGAAGCAGAACAGCGGGCATCAGTTAAAAGCCTGGATCGCTGAGAAAAGAATAGGGTGAATGGATGAACAGTTACAAAGACATGGCCAAATACGGTGTCGGAATTCTGGTCAAAGGCTTTTGGCATATTGCCGGTCGTTTTCTGACGTCTGACAGGAGAAAAGTTGTTGTATTTGACAGCTTTGCCGGAAAGCAATACTCTTGTAACCCGAGAGCTGTATATGAAGCACTGTGCCGAAGGAATACAGACAGAAATGATATTCTGTATGTATGGGCATTTGTGGAACCGGAGAAGTTTTCTTTTTTGAAACAAAACAAAAATACAGTGGTCGTGAAGTATCATTCCTTTGCACATCATCGTTATATATATCAGGCAAAAGCGATTGTATTCAACTGGAAAATCACCTATGATCTTCCTGTCAGAAAGGGACAGATGATTTTGCAGACATGGCACGGCGGAGGTTGCTATAAAAAAGCCGGTACTGAAATCAAGGAAAATTCCAAATGGCATACGAGTGTAATGCTGAAGCAAACGAATCTGATTACGCATTATATCTCCAGCAGCCGGTATTTTTCTGAACATGTCATACGGCAGCAGCAAAAATATAACGGGAAGATTCTGGATATCGGAATGCCAAGAAACGATATGTTAGTTAATCCTGACATTAAGAAGGCAGAAGAGATCAGGAAGGCACTGCATATTCCGAATGATGCATTTGTCGTTTTATATGCGCCGACCTATCGAGACAGTATTATGAATCAAAAATACCCTGCTTTGGATTACAAAGCTGTACAGAAAGCTGCGGAACAACGGTTTCAGAAGAAAGTCGTTCTGCTATACAGGGGACATCACTATATGAAGCAGTCAACTGTGCTGGAAAGTGTAACAGATGTTTCTGATTATAAAGATATGCAGGATCTGCTTTTGATCTGCGATATGTTGATTTCCGATTATTCGTCATCCATATGGGACTATTCCTATACATTCCGCCCTTGTTTCCTTTATACGCCGGATTTGGAGGAATATAGTGCAAACAGAGGCTTTGACGAAGATATTGATACCTGGGGATTCCCTGTTGCCATTTCTGTTCAAGAACTGATAGAGGCTATTCTCCGGTTTGATGAGCAGAGTTTCAAAAACGCAATGCAACAGCATCATGAGAAACTGGGATCCTATGAGAATGGAACCGCAACACAAGCTGTATGTAGTATGATCGTTAATAGAATTGAGGAGGATTAAATATGAATATCGCTGTTATTTTTGCCGGGGGCGTTGGAACAAGAATGAACACCAAGGATAGACCGAAGCAGTTTCTCCTTGTGCATGGAAAACCAATCATTGTGCATACGATTGAGATTTTTGAAAACCATCCCGAAATTGATGGAATTGTGGTTGTATGCGTTGCGGATTGGATCGATTACATGGAGGAAATGAAGTATCGTTTTCGACTGGATAAGATCGGCGCGATCGTGCCCGGCGGTGAAACCGGACAGATGTCTATCTACAACGGCTTGAAGAAAGCTGCTGAATTGTATGGAAGAGAAGAAAACATTGTCTTGATCCACGACGGCGTCCGTCCGCTTATCACAGCGCAGCTGATCAGTGATAATATTGCCTGCGTGAAAGAACACGGTTCGGCAATCACCTGCTCCCCTGCAAAAGAGACAGTTGCGTTAATTGATGAAAGCAACGGCATTGATGAGATAGTTCCGCGTGATCGTTCAAGAATCGCGAAAGCACCGCAGAGTTTTTATCTGAATGATATTCTGGCAGCACAGGAGAAATCTATCGCGGACGGCAATACAAACATGATCGATTCCTGTACGCTGATGCGCTATTACGGTATTAAGCTGTATGCAGTGGAAGGCAGCTCGGAAAATATCAAAATCACCACACCGGATGATTTCTATACCTTCCGTGCGCTGTATGATGCGAAAGAGAATGCTCAGTTGTTTTAATGAATAATATGAAGAAGATATTGAGTCAGATGACATGGGAGAGCGTTTCGCAGAAAAGGAACCTGATCTTTGGTTTTCTGACAGTTATGATTGTTTGTTATCATTTCTGCGAAGACACTCTGCGTTTGAAAGGCTTTCCTCTGATTCTGAAGCCGCTGGGAATGTACGGAAACTGCGGCGTTGATATTTTTCTCCTACTATCCGGTATGGGATTATACTATTCATTCTCGAAGAACAGTAATATCCTTGAATTCTATAAAAAGAGATTTGTGCGAGTATTAGTGCCGTATCTTATGCTGGCACTGCCATACCTGATCTGGAAGGATTTTTTCGTCAGCTTCCAGCCAAAGGAATTCTTTTTGGACTGGTTCCTGATTACAGCGTTCCAGCAATCTAACCGTCAGTGCTGGTTTGTCGCGGCGATTCTGATATTCTATCTGCTCTATCCGTTTATCCACAAGCTGATCAATGACAAGGGAAAGAATACTGTGATTATTGTCGGCATTGTTATGATTCTGACAATTGTTCTATATTATACTGCAAATTCTGTGTATCAGACTGTTGAAGTGGCGCTTACCAGGTTTCCGGTATTTATTATGGGATCTTATCTCGGAACACTTTCTAAGCAAAAGGCTTCGATCAGTAAGCAGGCAATGTGGCATCTGTTTTTGATTCTGCCGATTGCAGGCGTGATCAAAGTCGTGCTTTATGTGCTTTCCAGAAAATTCGGCATTGAACTGCCGTTTATTGATAGATTCTGGCTTGGATACATCGGTTGGGCAATTCTTTTCTTTGCAACAGTTTTCTTCATTATGGTGGAAGGGAGTACAAAGATTCAAAGATTTTTCTTGTTTTTCGGGGCTATTTCTTTGGAGATTTATATCGCCCATGTGCAGGTACGTCGTATGTTTTTCTACTATGTTCACTCGCAAAGCATTTTTGTGGATATCCTGGGCTATGTGTTGTGCATTGTTCCGTTAGGTATCCTGATGGCTGTGGCAGTGAGTCGCTTATATCGTAAGATTACTGAAAAGAAAACTGAAATGGTAAGGAGCTAATTATGAAAATTGGAATCGTGTTAGTAACGTTTAACCGTATAGAGAAACTGAAGATTGCTTTACAGCATTATAAAAATCAGTCCTATCCGTTTGAATATATTGTGATTGTGGATAACCATAGTACAGATGGTACACCAGAATTTTTGAAAGAGTGGCTTGGCGAAACCGAATCTTTTCAGAAATACTGTGTCACGCTTGACACCAATACCGGCGGTGCAGGCGGTTTCTTTGCGGGAATGAAAAAAGCGCTTTCTTTGGATGCTGATTGGGTGTGGTTGTCTGATGATGATGCGTATCCCCGTCAGGATGCATTTGAAAAGATTGCAGAGTACTACGAAAGTCTTGCACACGAAAAACAGGAGCGCATTGTTGCACTTTGCTCTGCTGTTTATAATAAAGGTCAGATTCATAAGGAGCACAGAAATCATCTGAATGTTTCAAAATGGAAAGTGAAGATACAGTCAACAGCACTTGATGAATACAAGAATGAAACAATCAAGATCGATATTTTCTCTTATGTCGGAGCTGTGATCAAGAAATCGGCATTGCAGAAAGTTGGACTGGACAGAAAAGAATTCTTCATCTACTGTGATGATCAGGAGCATTCGCTGCGCCTTGGAAGAGCAGGAGATATATTCTGCGTGACCTCAAGCATTGTGGATCATGATACGCCTCCTTTCGATCCCAAGGTCATCAACTGGGGACGGTATTATAAACGCAGAAACGATCTGCTTATGATCAAGCGTAATTTTCCTTATCATTACTTCTTTTTGCGGTATTGGAAGCGTTACTGGCTGGATGTTTCTTTCCACTCCAAGAATCCGAAAGTGCTGAAAAAACTTCTTCGCACTGCACACAGTGATGCATGGTGGAACAGAACTGGCGTTCATGATGTGTATAAACCCGGATGGCTTCCTTCGGAGGATAAAGAATGATAAGACTTCGGTCGTCTTTCAGAATAAGGATAGAGAATATTCCGGTCTATGAATCACTGTATACTATCATTTACACAGTAATTGCGATTTTCTTAACGATCGATGCGACGCAGTTCTCACAATTGATCCCTAAATTCTCATTGATTATGAAGCTGCTAAAGCTTGGAACAGTCGCAGTGTTGCCGGTTGTTTTCACACTTCAGAGAAAAATCGGCATTAAAAGTCTGCTGTTTGGCGTTTTGGCCGGCTGTGTATGCCTTCTGGTCGCTGCTGTTAATTCGAATAAAAGTACGATCAATCTGCTTCTTTTAGCTTTGATCATGATCTGTGGCTGTTCACTCAAATCGAATAAACTGCTGAAAATGTATTTCCTTTCCATTTCAGCCATACTGTTTGTCTGCTATTTGTTCTGGCGCGTTGGAATTTTCAGAAACGAATATTCAATCGGACTGAACGGTGCGCGACACTATTATATCGGATTCACATACTTCTCTTATTATCACAACCATTTTTTGAATGCGATTTTGGTATATTTTGCGATCAGAAAGAAACAGATCACTCTGAAGGCAACAGCTGTCATTCTGCTGCTGAATCTTTATTTCTATATTCTGTGTGATACAACAGCACCGTATCTTTTGATTTATGTTTCGGTGCTGCTTTTATGGATGCTGAGATATGTTCCGAAGATTTTTGAAACAAAGCTCTTTTATTACAGTGTGATCCTGATGCCATTTGTCTGTGGTATTGTAATCGTGCTGCTATCAGCTTTCTACAATAACAAGAATTCTAACCTGGCCTGGCTTAATGAGACATTATCCGGAAGACTTGAGCTCGGTCATGAGGCAATCAACCGCTATGGAATTCCGTTATTTGGATCGGATGTTGAATGGAGAGTAGGCGCCGATGTTGCCAGAAAAAGCTCGAACTATTTTTACGTTGATTCGTCTTACCTGAACAATATTATCACTTACGGCTTAGTCATCACTGTATTAATGGTGTGCGGCTTTTCGCTCTTGTCGAGAAAAATGTATAAAGAGAAGAAGTATGTGATTTGTATTGTCCTACTTGTTATGGCTGTTCACGGCTTTTCTGATCCGCAGTATTTCAGTTTGAAATATAACCCATTTATCGTATACATCGGGGCGGCATACGTATCGACAATATGTGTTCCGGCTGTTCAGACAACAAAACGGTATAATTTAACCTCGTTGATAAAACTATTAGGAGTAGATCATGGCTAAGCAAAAATCCATAAAAAAGAACTTCATCATGAATGTGATTCTTACGATGTCGTCCTTTATTTTTCCGCTCATTACTTTCCCCTATGTTTCTCGTATTCTACTCCCTACAGGAACCGGAAAGGTTTCTTTCGCAACATCATTTGTTTCTTATTTTACACTTCTTGCACAGCTAGGTATCCCGACCTACGGCATACGAGCATGTGCCAAAGTCAGAGACAACAAAGAAGAACTGACACGCACAGCACATGAGCTTTTGTTCATCAATTTCATCATGACAATCATATCATATGCTTTGTTTGTTGCTACGGTGCTGCTCGTGCCAAAAATCCGTGCGGAAAAAAGTCTGTATTTTATCGTAAGTTTCAATATTATTCTGACGGCACTGGGACTGGACTGGCTATACAAAGCGCTCGAGCAATATACGTATATTACGGTTCGCTCGATCGTATTCAAGTTCATTGCGCTGCTCGGAATGTTTTTGCTGATACATAAAGAAAGCGATTACGTTATTTACGGCGGATTAGTAATCTTTGCAGGCTGTGCCTCCCATGTGTTCAATTTGATCAATGCACACAGATTTATCGGGATAAGGCCAGTCGGAAAGTATAACTATAAGCGGCACATCAAGGCGGTCGGCGTTTTTTTTGCAATGGCTTGTGCCACCACAATCTATACGCACCTCGACACAGTTATGCTTGGATTTATAAAAACGGATGCGGATGTCGGATATTATAACGCTGCTGTTAAAATAAAGACGATTCTTGTCAGCGTTGTCACATCACTGGGGGCAGTTCTGCTTCCGAGGGCATCCTATTATATCGAGCGCAATATGATACAAGAGTTTAAACGTATCAGCAGCAAGGCTTTGAACTTTGTCTTTATGATCTCGTGCCCGCTCTTTATCTACTTTATATTATTTGCAAAACAGGGCATTCTATTTCTGTCCGGCGATGCTTATGACGGCGCAATTATACCGATGCAGATTATCATGCCGACGCTCTTGTTTATCGGGATCACAAACATCCTTGGCATACAGATTCTTGTACCTCTTGGGCGAGAAAAAATGGTGCTCTATTCAGAGATTGCAGGCGCGGTGGTTGACTTGATTCTGAATTCGTTGCTTATTCCTAAATTTGCTTCCTCCGGTGCAGCAATCGGAACGCTTGTTGCAGAAATCGTTGTGTTTCTTGTGCAACTGTACGCATTGAAGGGCGAAATTAAAGAGGCATTTCAGAGTATCAGCTATGTGAAAATCATATCTGGTTCTATCCTGGCGGCACTTGCCTCATGCTGTGTAGTGTTTATCCCGCTCGGCGATCAGATGAATACAACATTACATAGTTTTATCATACTTATGATTTCCGCCCTGATTTTCTTTGGCGTATATGGAGCAGTTCTGCTGATTATGAAAGAAAAATTCGCATTAGAGATGGTGAATATGGTTCTGAAGAAGAAAACTAAGAATGTGAGGGATTAAGGTGACCGGAAAAAGGAATACAAATCTTGATGTGAATCGGTTAATGGCCTGTATAGCAGTTGTTGGCCTGCACACATTTAAGTGCAACATCTCAGCTGCGAATTCGGTAATATACTATCTTTGTGGTTTTGCAATCCCGTTCTTTTTCATGTCAAGTGGCTATATTCTTTTGAACCGCAGCAATCTTACCTTTCAGTACTTTTCAAAAAAAGCCGTGCAGATCCTTGGTGTTGTTGCTGCATGGAATGTGCTTTTGTATATTTGCAAAGTCCTTTACAAGTTTGTCTCGCATCAGGACGGTATTGGAATATCAGAGCTGTTCTTTATGATCGGCGGGTCATTGATCCAAAGAGATACCATGTCCCATTTCTGGTATATGGGCTCTTTGATTATCGTTTACTTCTTTGCCTGCGTTTTATCCAGGTGCAATTTACAAGAAAAACATAAGATGGTTCTTTGGATTTGTCTTGCAGTCATTTGTCTCGGAATTCAAAGCGCTTCTTTGATCATTGGCTATTCTGTTCAGGAGAAGGTTATACAGACATTACGTTTGTGGACCTATTTCCAGTATTTTGTTCTGGGCGGACTGATGCCTGCGTTTATTATATGGATCAGCAATAAAATAAGCCTTTGTTGGCATACAGTGCTTGCAATCCTTATTGGTGCTTTGATCCCGGTATATGGATTATTCAACTCCCGTCTCAATCCTCATGCGGAGTATCTATATGATGACATTATATTGATGATTGGTGTGATTTTGTTTTTCTCGCTTGTTATGCGAATCAAAGTTTCTGAAAAGGCAACCTGCCTGGTTCAAAAACTGATGCCGTATACGATGGGTGTTTACATAATCCACATTCTCGTCATTAAACTGCTGGTTCACTTTATTCCGCTCAATACATTCATGAGTTCCTGCGTGGTCTTTATCATAACATTATCCGTGTCATTTGCAGCAAGTTTTTGCATTAGCAAAGTTCCGGTTCTGTGTCGGTTAATAAAACTTTAAGAAAAGGTGGTTATTGCTATGAACGATATTTATTTTCAGGATATTCAATACATTCATGAGCAGGTTGATTTGTCCAGTCTGGAGGGCAGTACTGTCCTGATCACCGGAGCAACTGGTTTGATCGGTTCATTGGTTGTACGGGCACTCCTTGCTTGGAATCAAAAAAACAATATGCCCATCAGAGTGATTGCGTTGGTTCGGAATGTTGAAAAGGCTGAAATGCTTTTCAAAGAGTTTGCTTCAGATTCACTGGAGTACCTCGTCTCCGATGTAAACACAGTGCCTGTAGAGAATATGGGTATTGATTATATCATACATGGCGCAAGTCAGACAGCAAGTAAAGCATTTGTGAACGAACCCGTTGAAGTTGCGATGACAGCCATCAACGGTACACATAGGCTGTTGGAACTCGCAAAGGTGAATTCTGTAAAATCCTTTGTATATCTTTCGAGTATGGAAGTATATGGAACTCCGAGCAGCGATGAAAAAATATATGAGGATCATCCGACAAGTCTGATTACGACTGATGTGAGAACGTGTTATCCTGAGAGCAAGCGTATGTGCGAAAACTTATGTGCATCCTATGCTTCGGAGTATGGAGTGTCCGCAAAAACCATCCGCCTTACGCAGACATTCGGTGCCGGCGTGTCATACAATGACGGACGTGTGTTTGCAGAGTTTGCAAGATGCGTGATCGAAAAAAGAAATATTATTCTCAAGACAAAAGGAGAAACAAAACGCTGTTATTTATATACTGCTGATGCAGCGACAGCGATCCTGACGGTTCTCCTGAAAGGAGAAACAGGTGCTGCATATAATGCAGCAAATGAAGAAACATATTGCTCGATTTATGACATGGCTTGTATGGTTGCGAAATTGTGCGAAGATCCGATTAATGTTGTAATTGATATATCAGATGATATCCGGTCGCTTGGATATGCGCCAACCTTACACATGAACCTATCCACAGAAAAAATATCGCAGCTTGGCTGGAAACCTCAATATGATCTTTCGCAGATGTATTTGAGAATGATCCAGACTATGACTGTCTGAACGGTATGCAGGAGGACTTTAGATGTACGAGTACGATTATTTGATCGTTGGCTCCGGACTCTACGGAGCAGTCTTCGCTCACGAAGCGAAGAAAGCAGGCAAGAGCGTTCTTGTTATCGACAAGAGACCGAATATCGCCGGAAACGTCTATACCGAGGAAGTCGAGGGCATAAACGTACACAAGTACGGCGCACATATCTTCCACACCAACAACAAGAAGGTATGGGACTATGTGACTAAGTTCGCTGAGTTCAACCGCTTCACTAATTCTCCCGTTGCCAACTACAAGGGCGAGCTCTATTCGCTGCCCTTCAATATGTACACCTTCAACAAGATGTGGGGCGTAGTTACTCCCGAGGAGGCTGCTGCTAAAATAGAGGAGCAGCGCAGGGAGATAACCGGCGAGCCGAAGAACCTCGAAGAGCAGGCTATCAGCCTTGTGGGACGCGATATCTACGAAAAGCTCATCAAGGGGTATACCGAGAAGCAGTGGGGACGCGACTGCAAGGAGCTTCCCGCATTCATCATCAAGCGCCTTCCTGTTCGTCTCACCTTTGACAACAACTACTTCAATGCCCTCTATCAGGGAATCCCTGTAGGCGGCTATACAGGCATGGTTGCCAATATGCTCGAAGGCATAGAGGTAAGACTGAATACAGACTACCTTGAGAACAAGGCTGAGCTTGATGCTCTTGCAGACAAGGTTGTATATACAGGCCCTGTTGACGCTTACTTCGGATTCAGCCTCGGCACACTGGAATACCGTTCGGTACGCTTCGAGAACGAGCTGCTTGACAAGCCGAATTTCCAGGGCAATGCAGCAGTCAACTATACTGACAGGGAGACACCCTGGACACGTATCATAGAGCATAAGTGGTTTGAATTCGGCAAGGACAGGAACGGCAACGACCTGCCCAAGACTGTTATCAGCCGTGAGTACAGCTCCGAGTGGAAGCCCGGTGACGAGCCCTACTATCCGGTAAATGACGAGAAGAACGGCGCTCTGTACGCACAGTACAAGAAGCTGGCAGAGGGCGAGAAGAACGTCATCTTCGGCGGCCGTCTCGGCGAGTACAAGTACTATGATATGGACGCAGTTATCGCAGCTGCGCTTGATATGGCAGAGAAGGAGCTGGGCTGACAGGCTCCTGATAAAAAACAATTAAGGCCTCCCTGAGAAGGGAGGCCTTTCGTATGTCAATAAACCTTACATTCACAAATAAGCGGGGCGATGCAGGCATCGCCCCCTACATTTTGCTATGGAGGAATCGACGTTTGTAGGGGCGGATGCCCACATCCGCCCGCTTGACTTCTGCGATAACTGACTTTTTTGACAAGCTGAGGCCTCCCTGAGAAGGGAGGCCTCTTTCGTATGTCGCCGATAGTCTGTCTGAAATAATGTCCTTAATTGCCGAAGACGATTCCTTCGATGTAATCTCTTTTCAGACCTGAAGCGAAGAAGAAGTTGGAATCGTGTTCATCCATGCTGTATCCGTCTTCTCTCTGGAATGCTGTTGCTGCTATGGTTATATTCTTGCGCCAGTTTGTGACGGAACGGAGAGATGCGTTATTTGCGAAGGCAGAATCTCCTATGGAGAAAGGAGTCTGCGCTGTTGATGCGTCGATGAAGACGGTAGTGAGCATACAGCCGTCAAATGCATGAGCGCCGATTGACCTGAGCTCGCTGTTGAGTTCGATATTGCGTACAGGGCTGTTCATGAATGCCTCGTTGCCGATGCTTTCAAGATACCTGCCTGCCTTGAATTCCTTGATGGCATAAGGGCCTGATGTGTTTCTGAAGGAGTTGGGGGCTATTGAGGTGATTTTGTAATCCTTGCCCTGATATCTTATCACATCGGGCATGATGACCATTGAAGCGTTTGACCATCTGCCTGCGAGTGCGGCGGTATTTGTATCGTTATCGAGTTCATAGACAAGTCCTTCTGCAACAACAGCGTTTGTGTTCTGTGCTGCAAGGCTCTTTACGTAGCATCCCTGTGCAACAACGTCATAAGAAGCTGCCTCAGCAGTGATGCCGTTTGCGGGGGCTGTGCCTGTGAATGATGTTCCGAGTGAAGCGGGAACTGTGATGAGTGCTGCGGCTGCAAAAGCTGCGGCTGCGAGATTCTTGATAGTCATGATATAAATCCTCCTGGTATTATTGATAGAATAGTATTGGTATTGTCATGTGACATTACAGAGTAAAAGTGCAGCGGATACTTTTGAAATGTTAAAAATCGGATATTATTGCAACAATATGGAAACAGAGCATCCGGATGCTGTGTACGGCGAAAAAGAAATATATAGTAATTATGGAAACTGTGATCGTTTTTATCCGTAACGCCTTCACTGCATCCCCGGTTTTACTCTGTGATATTATAATACCACAATATTCTGCGGAAGTCAATAGGATTAAAGGTTATTTAATGAATAGTTTATAAACTTTAAGATTTGTTAAGAAAAAGATAAGAATTTCAGATAATGGTAATTTGCAGATACGAGGTTCGTTGAGACTATAAAATAAATAGGAGAATATTGCACTGATATGCCGCCCGGAGGTGATTTTTCTGCCGGTACAACAAAAAAGGGCTGCACGTTTTCCGTGCAGCCCTTATGTGATGCTGTGATCAGTCTATCTTCTCAAAGCCCCAGTCGGAGTCAAAGTCGTAGCTGTCTGTATAGATAACAAGATAGCCGTAGTCGTTGATGTTGAAGCCTGCGCTCTCCCATGTTGAGAGGGTCTCGGTCTGGGTATCGCCGTTCTCGTCAACGTAGGTGTAGGTCTTTGTGCCCTCGCCGTCGCAGTAGAGCTGCTCCAGGTTGTAGTCTCCTGCGGGATAGTAGGTGCAGGGGTATGTCCAGGTATAGGACTCTGTATCGCTTACGTTGCTGACGATATTTACTGTAGCGGTATCATTGCCTGTGGACTTTACTGTGAGGCCGACATTGCTGAAGGTCCAGGTACCTGTGTACTTGCTTACTTCCTTGCTGCCCTTTGAGGACTTGGCACCCTTTGTGGTCTCCTCTGTCTCATCGGCATCCTTTGTTGTCTCCTCAGTGGTCTCCTCCTCTTCGTCCTCGTCTTCCTCTATGGGAGCTGCTCCGTCACGAAGGAAGTGTGTGCCGTCCTTGGGGGAGTAGAGGTCATCAACAGGGATATCCTGGGGGATCTCGAAGCTGTTCCAGAGCTTGTCTGAGCTGTTGTAGAAGTTGAAGCGGTAGTTCTTCTCGCCGTCATCGCCGATGAAGTACTCAAGGCCTACTCTGCCGCCTACGGTCTTGCCGGAGGGCTCCTGAGCAGCAAAGCTTGCAGAGAGTATATCAGCGTCGAAGATGGTCAGCTTGGTGCTGTCTGTATTGCCGTTGAAGTACCACTCACCCTCAAGAGCGGCAGCTGAAACGCCTGCTTCACGTGCCTCATCGACCTCGTAGAATGCTAACTCTCCCTCTGTAGCCTTTTCTGTGGAAGCCTCCGTAGCAGCTTCTGTAGCAGCTTCGGTAGCAACCTCGGTGGATGCTTCGGTACCTGTAGCGGTTGTATCGGCAGGAGCGGAAGTATCATCGGAAGGCCCCTTTACGCCGCAGCTTGTGATAGCAGTCATAAGTGCGAGTGCGGCTATAACAGATGTGAATTTTTTCATATTTATTCCTCCTGTAATATGTATGTGTATTACGAACGAATCTATTATAACACATTTCATGCGGGATAGCAAGATATTTTACTGGATTGTAATATACTGTAAAATCCGGTTCTACCTGTTGACATATCCTTTCTTTTAGGGTATGATAGGATTTGTGAAAGTTATACAAGGAGAGGAGGGCTCTCCTGATGATATTCAGCATAAGACGCCGCACAGGAGGATATATATGAAGATACTTATCGTAGAAGATGACCCGATAATACAGGAGGGGCTGAGGATATCCCTGGGGCAGGAGGGCTATGAGCTTACTGCTGCGTCCTGCGTGAAGGATGCCCTTGACCTTATAAAGAAGCAGGGCGGCTTCGACCTCTGCATACTCGATGTCATGCTGCCGGACGGCACGGGCTTCGATGTATGCCGTGAGGTGAGGGAGCACGGAGAATCCCCGATAATCTTCCTCACAGCCTGCTCGGACGAGATACATACTGTTCTTGCGCTTGAACAGGGCGCAGATGACTATATCGCCAAACCGTTCCGTATGCGTGAGCTGCTTGCCCGCATCAAGGCGGTGATGCGCCGCACTGAGAAGAAGGCAGAGGTAAGTGAGATTGTCCGTGTCGGGGCGAATGAGGTGAATATCCGCACAGGCAAGATGTACCGCGGCGGTGAGGAGATACCGCTCACAGCCATGGAGTACAAGCTGCTCATGATATTTGTGAACAACCGGGGAAATGTACTCTCCCGTCAGCAGATACTCCATAATATATGGGATGTGGCCGGCGATTTCGTGACCGACAACACCCTTACGGTCTATGTCAAGAGGCTCAGGAAGAAGCTGGAGGACAGCGAGAGCGGGGAGCTTATCGAGACCGTACGCGGCATCGGCTACAGGATGAAGTGAGGCGGCCATGATAAGAAACCATATCGAGATAATAACAGTCATCGCTGCGGCGGTAATATGCCTTATCCTGCGCGAGCCTGTCTATATCTGCGTAGTGCTGGGAGTGTGTATAGCCCTGCTTCTTGCGGAGCGTGCATTCAGCCGTATGCTGCTGAGAAAGCGGATACAGAAGCTGACGGACTATATCTCCGCTGTTCAGGATGACCTCACGCTGCCGGACATGGACAGCGCGAAGGAGGGAGAACTGGGTATCCTCCACAGTGAGATATACAAGGTGGTGGCGCTGCTGAGGGAGCAGTATTCCGCAGAGAAGAAGCAGAAGCAGTATATGGCGGATATGCTTGCGGATATATCCCACCAGTTGAAAACTCCCCTTACAGCGATACAGCTTATGACGGAGCTCCTTGAAGCACCTGAACTGAGCACGGAGAACAGGCTTGAGTATGCCGAGAAGATAGACTCACAGCTTTCCCGCATCAGCTGGCTCATACGCAGTCTTCTCACTCTCTCGCAGCTTGAGGCAGGCGTATTGACGATGAAGAAGGAAAAGGCGCTCCTGACAGATATCACAGAGACCGTAACAGATTCTCTCGGCGTAATGGCAGAGCTCAGGGGAGTATCTCTTGAAACGGATATCCCGGAGGATGCGGCTGTTACCGGCGACAGACACTGGCTCACCGAGTCTGTTATGAATATAGTAAAGAACTGCATAGAGCATACCGCCGAGGGCGGCTGGGTGAGACTGAGAGCTGAGAGCAACAACATGGCGACACGCATATTCATCACGGACAACGGCTCCGGCATCGACCGGAAGGACCTCCCCTATATCTTCGACAGATTCTACAAGGCGGAGAATGCTTCGGTGCAGAGCATAGGTATAGGCCTTGCCCTTGCAAGGCAGATAATATGCAGTCATGACGGCTCTGTGGAGGTTAAGAGCGAGAAAGGCAGGGGAACGGAGTTTACGGTTTGCCTTTACAGGATGGGATAAGGAAGAGGGCTGCACCGGTTGGTGCAGCCCTCTCTTTTTGTGTCATGCATTTATGTCAGGGTTTTTTATTATCATCGGAAACGATTAAAGGCTGTTGATATCCTCAGCGGGCATCTCGTTGAATACCATGAAATCAGGGTATCTGTCGGGATTGCAGAGGCGGAGGAGGATAGCTGTGGAATCAGCCTGTGTTATCCAGCCGTCGTTGTTGATATCAGCTGCAAGAAGAGCGTTTGAGATCTTGTTCATCTTAACATACTGACCGTTGATGTAGTTGCCTGAGCTGTTGCTTGTGAGGTATGTCCAGGAGTACCTGCCGAAGTAGTCTGTCTGGAGGTTGATGCATCTGCCGGGCTCGGGGCTGTCGTTGTGAGTAGTGCCGAATGCAGAATTGATCAGGTATGTGATGAACAGAGCGTCACGAGCTGTAAGACCGTCGAAGGAGCTGTCAGGGTTGCCCTCGATGTATGTTGTGATGTCACCAAGGCGGACTGTCTTCTCAGCTGTCTGGGGAAGAGTTACATTGTTGCCGTAGGAGTTGAAATATACACCGTAGAGAAGCTGCTCGGGATTGCTTGAACTTGTGGTTGTGCTTGTGAAGTTCATGATGATTCCGCGCTTGATACCTGTGGAAGGAGCGTTGAAGGGAACATCAACGAATGTACCAGTCTGGCTTCCGCCGCCGTGTGCTGTGCCGAGACTGCCGCCGATCATGCCGAGCTTGTAGCATTCGTCGTGGAGAGCGCCCTTTCTGCAGCACTTGATGTCAAGGTTGTATGTGAAGCTTGAGTCGGTAGTCTTGCAGAAAGCTGTTGTTCTGCAAACGTAGCTGCCCCTTGCAGCGTTAGCTGTTAAAGCGTTGGAAACCGGAAGAGCTGCAAGTACTGCTGCTGAAAGAGCTGCAGCGATTGTCTTGATGGACTTTTTCATGATTAATATCCTCCTGTATTAGTAAGAATGATTGCTGAATATAGTTTAAAGGAGCAATTATTAGTATAATAAGCAACATCAATGTAGTGATATCCCTACAATCATTTCAATAGCCGCAAACCTGTTCCGGAATGTCTGCGGCACAAATGTACAATAAAAACTGTAAAGTTGTATTATGACTTTTATTGCATTCCCCGAAGAATATTATATATCAGTTTAGTCATTGTGTCAATAGTTTCTGAGCGTTTTGTAGATTTTACTAAAGAATTGTTCTTGTTTTGTGCAACATTATACCATTGCGGGTTACCGACAGTACAACTTGTAACATGATTGTAATAATCAAACCAAATTATCATTATTGTAATATGACTTGTGTAATTAGTATTATATTGCAATAATTATGTTGCTCGCAAGAAAAATAACGGGCTTTACAAGAGAAGCGTTGACATACTCTGCCGAAAGGTGTATAATGCGCAGCCCGGCGATGCCGGCTGTATTGTGCTAGAGGCAGCACACCATATATCGTCTGCTGTAAATTTAAATCACTGACTTTGATAACAAAAAATTCGCATGACAGTGACAGAAGGCTCCGTGTACAAAACGTACAAATCAAGATTGCGTGATTTGTGCAGGTATACAATGATTCGGAAAACTATTGACTCTGACGTTGCGTCATGGTTTATACTATAGTCATCACGTAAGGGAGGTCACGGATATGATGACAGTAAAACAGGTAAGCGAGCTGACGGGAGTGAGTATACGCACTCTCCGCTATTATGACAGCATAGGGCTGCTGAGCCCCTCTGTGCGCACGGAGGCGGGCTACAGGCTGTATGACGATACGGCTATGGAGCGGCTTCAGCAGATACTGCTGTTCAGAGAGCTCGGTTTCCCGCTGGCCGACATAGTCCGCATCCTGAGCAGTCCGGATTTCGACCGGCAGAAGGCGCTCAGTCAGCAGATAGAGCTGCTTGAACTCAGGCGTCAGAGGCTCGGTGAGATAATAGACCTCGCCCGTGAAATAAAGGATAAAGGAGCAAAAGCAATGGATTTCAAGGCATTCGACAATTCAAAGATAGAGGAATACTCAAAGCGTGCCCGTGAGGAATGGGGCGGCACTGAGGCCTATAGGGAGTTTGAGGAAAAGGACAGAGGCCGAACCGCGGAGGAGAGAAACACTCTTGCAGCAGGGCTTATGGAGATATTTGCGGAGTTCGGCGCTATGAAGGGCGGCAGCCCCGGTTCACCGGAGGCTCAGGCGCAGGTGAGAAAGCTGCAGAGCTATATCACAGAGAATATGTACAACTGTACCGAGCAGATACTTGCAGGTCTCGGCAGGATGTATGCTGCCGGCGGCGAGTTCACAGAGAATATCGACAAAGCAGGCGGCGAAGGCACGGCAGTATTCGCAGCCGATGCGATAGCAGTCTTCTGCGGAGGGAAATAATACAGTCAGGGATGGGGACTTCATGTGAAGCCCCCTCTTTTGCGTAGAACAGGCTTTTGATTGACATATCATACTAATGTATGTTATAATATCTATATATAATAGGGCTCCCGCATCCCTGCGGGGGCAGACGGCTAACATTTTAGTATTATTACAGTAAGGGAGGACTGTGATATGAGACATAATTATTTATATGCAGCAGCGGCTCTGGCCATGGCCTCTGCCTGCACAGCACCTTATTATTCCTTTGCGGCCGACGCCGCAGAGACTGTTACCTTCGACAATATGAAGTTTGAGTACACCGATTCTTCAAAGACTGAGCTAAGGCTCGTAAGCTGTGAGTGTACTCCGGAGATGGCGGACAGCAATGGGAAAATAATCGTATGTGTTCCCGGAGTGATAGGCAATGCGAAGGTCACCTCCATTGACCCTGCGGGCTTTACTGCGAAGGGCGGATGTCACCCGCAGGTGTGGGTGCCCCGCAGCGCCGGATATGACGAGGATACCTTCAAAAAGGCCTCGGAAGCGGGCGGATACAACATCATCTTCAACCCCTGTACGGCAGCGGCGGATGGCTTTATTTTTGAAAAGAGCGAAGAAGTAGCCGGAGAGCTGATACTCACACACTGCTTTGCCGTAGGAGATATAATCGTCCCCGATGTGGTAGACGGTATGCCTGTTACAGGTATCGGCAGCGAGGCTTTCGAGGGTAATATGGATATCCGCGATGTAACTCTGCCCGATTCCATCTGCTATATGGGAAGGAGCGCTTTTTATGATTCGTCGGTGCGCTCGGTCAATATCCCCAAACAGCTCTATATAATACCCAAGCAGGCGTTCCAGTACTGCGAGCAGCTTGAAACGGTCGTGCTCCATGAGAATATCACAAGGATAGACCCGGAGGCTTTCGGCGGCTGTCCTTACAAACTGCCGGAGGAGTACGAAAAGCTCCTTTTCGGCATAGACATTACCGGTACGGATATCGATATTGACGGTTCCACTGATGACTGGAGATACACTATTGACTCGAGAAAGGGCTCGAGCCGTCTCATACTGACAAAGTATACCGGCAAGGCGACCGAACTTGTGCTTCCGACAAAGCTTGTAAGCTCCGATGTTTACGGATGCAGGATAGACCTGCCCGACTACGTGGATACCCTGACGGTGCCTGAGGGCATCAAGGAGATAGATGTGAGCCGGATGGAGGATGTCATGCTCAGAAAGCTTATCATGAAGGACGGCAGCACAGGTATCAGCGGACGTTTCAATGATTCTGTCCTTGAGGAGGCTGTGATCTCTGGTGTCTCTGTGGATGCCGGCGGTATGGAGGTACCGGTGTGGATGTTCGAGGATTGCCGGAAGCTGAAAAAGGTGAGCTTCATCAGCGGTGCGGACGAATTTCTGATACAGAACGGCGCCTTCATGGACTGCTCTTCACTTACGTCCATCGACCTGCCTTCCAATGTTGTTTCAGCGGATATAAGGAGGAACGCCTTTGACGGCTGTTCGTCAATGACTGAGCTTGGAGATCTCGGAAAGCTCTCCTCGGTATACACTGAGACACGTTCCTTTGCCGGGACAGGTCTTGCCTCCGCAGACCTGAATAAATGGACGGTCGGCGCATACTGCTTCAGCAGCTGCGAGGATATGACAGAGGTGGCGATAAAGGATTCAACTGTGGGCGAGAGTGCATTCCAGAACTGCACAAGCCTGAAAAATGCGGCAGTCAGCGGCAGCACGAATCTCATGGCCAAGGTCTTCGATGGCTGTCCGGCTCTTGAAAACGTTGATATCGGTGAGGATGTGACCTCGGCCTATTCCTTCAAAAACTGCACATCGCTGTACAAGATAAACGGCATTGATGCCTATGACACGAAGAAGAAGGATTTTACACCGGAGTGTGCAGACCTTGTCTACAAGCATTTCAGCGGCTCTGACGATATAGGCTTCCTGAATCTCTACGTAAAGGACAAGGTAAAGGATGTGGTTGCGGAGACGGTGACAGAGGATATGACGGATATTGAGAAGGTACGCGTCCTTCACGACTGGGTATGCCGGAATGCGGAGTATGACCTCCTGACACCGGATGATAAACTCAACCACGCGGATCTCTCTCTCTTCCTCAGAGGAGTGACGGTATGTGAGGGCTATGCAAGAGCCCTTGACCTGCTGCTTCAGGAGGCCGGCGTGGATTCCTGCTGTGTGAGCAGCAGCGACCACGAATGGAACATAGTGCGTATAGGCGACCAGTGCTTCCACGTTGATACCACATGGGACGATGATGAGGAGATATGCTACGACTGGTTCCTGAAGTCTGATGAAGAGGTGGCATCAACAGGCGGAAGCCATGCTTCATGGAAGTTCCAGGGTACCTCCTCCATACACAAAACGTGCTTTGAGACGATGCCCAGGTGCAGCTACGCCATCGGAGATGTGAACAAGGACGGCGCAAAAAACGTAGCCGACCTGGTGAAGATGAGCAGCTATCTGCTCGGCAAGGGCGGACTTGACAAGGGCAGCGAGGCGCTTTCCGACCTCAACTTCGACGGCAGGACGGACAGCTTCGATATGGTGTTCCTCAGAAAAAAGCTCATCGTGGACTGATATATGTTATAACAGACACAGAGCGCCGGGGGGATCCTCCGGCGCTCCGCTTTACGGGGCAGATACAACTTGACCGACGATTTTCCGTGAAATTATTGACTTTCATATGGTAATGTGTTACAATTTACTCAACAGGGCCCGGAATGCCCATTAATATCGACAGGAGGTAATTACAATGAACAAACTGACCCGTATCAAAGCCGCGGTCATGGCAGCAGCAACGGCAGCTGCAGCTGCTTCAATGTCCTTAAGCATCCCTGCTGCACAGGCAGAGGAGATCGTTATCGGGATACCCCATGAGATCGTTACTATGTTCGGCGATGTAAATGCTGATGCGGATATAGGTATCGCCGATGCGGTACAGCTCCAGCGCTTCCTTCTCGGACAGGACTCGGATCTCGGCAACTGGAAGAATGCAGACCTTATCTCGGATGAGAATATCGACATATTCGACTTCATCAAGCTCAGAAAGGTGCTGACCGGCGAGGAGGATCCCGATGGCGCAAAGCTCACGGTCAAGGTCGTTGATATGATGACAGGCGAGCCTATTGAAGGTGTAGGTGTGGTGCTCAGCAGCGAATACGATTCCGAAGGCGGGGAGTACAGCTTTTCTCTCGGCGACTGGATAACAGGCGACGGGGAGATAGACCTCTCCGGACTTCCTACAGATGAAGAGTACGGCTATCTTCTTGAGATGACAGGCCTGCCCGAGGGATATTCAGATGCTTTCGGCGGCTGGGACAGCTTTGATTTCTCCTTCGATGATGACGAAGATATCAAAGAGATCGTGGTAAGGCTCCTTAAGGACGATGAAGAGCGCAGTCTGGATATTGATTTCTCAGAATGGACAAGCGGGATCGGGGACTTTGCCGCAGGCCTGATAGAGATAACCGACAAGGAGGGCAATGTTTTCTATCCGGCTCTCACCACAGACCAGTTCGCTCTCCCGGACGGCGAATATCACGCAGGTCTGAATCTGCCCGGATCTCCGATGGATCTCCTTGATCCCGAAGGCGAGTTCGCTGACGAGCTGAAAGAGCTCTTCCCCGATGAAGAGCTCGGAAACTGTTTCCAGGGCTTCGATTTCACAGTCAGGGACGGAAAGATAGGCGATCTTCCCGATCTCTTTATACCCGAGGCTGACGAAACTGAGCAGCTGCCTGACGACATTTTTGAAGAGCTTTTCGAAGGCCTCACATCCGGCGGGTTCGATAACCTCGACGGGCTTGAAGAACTGTTCTGATCCCGGTACAGCAAGGATATAATAAGGGGAGTTTCCTTAAAGGCTGCGCTGATATAGAAGTTTTATGCCATAGTATTTCTGATATTCAGTCAGAAGTACTATGGCGTTTCTATTGACAGACCTTCAATACTGTGCTATAATTGCTGCTAACAAAAATCGGAATTTGCGGAGGAAATCATTTATGAGCGGATTCAGGAAAATAATACCTGTTGTCTCGGGAATATTATTTTTGCTGGCAAATATAATTTGTGTTTCAAGTGCTTGGATACTGGGAATTCATCAGTATGATTTTGGCATATCTTTTTCAGCATATGTCGGACTGTTTCGGGTGACCTCTGTTTTGTATTTCATCATAGCGACGCTCTTTGTTCCGATGCTTGCTTATTACATTACGAAAACAAAAATTAACTTGCTAAAAAGAATAGTTTATGTGCTGATTTTGATCTGTATACTTGCGACAGCTTTTTTTCCGTTTAATACATTCAGTGATACACCGACGGCTATGACAATTAATCTGCATAACAGCTTTGCGATCGTTCTGATGCTTTTGACAACACTCTCATTCATTCTGACTTGTATTTTCACCAGAATACGGAAACGGAGAACTGTATCTGCGTTCTCGATTTTCTATGCGATCATGTTCGTTTTATTCTACTTTATCGGATTTACTCCTTTGTTTCAGACATTCTTCATTTGGGAAAATCTTTTTGTGGTTCTTCTGCTGATAGAATTGCATATGGAACAATATGAGGATAATATGGATTCATCATCTCAAAGTTAAATTCTGATTTAGCTTAGTAACAATAAGTACTATGCCCCTGAGCACTTTGAAATGCTCAGGGGCATAACTTCTATATGAGTACCCGCCATAAGGAGACTCCCCCTTTTTCATGTGCTTCCTTGACTTCCGCCTTCCGGAAATGTTATAATAAACGTATATTTCTTTAAATTCCTGCCACAGGCGGGACAGACCTGCAAATAAAAGTCAAGCCCTAAATTGAAAAAATCAGAAAAAGTT
>CAMKMD010000054.1 GCA_946413815.1 uncultured Ruminococcus sp. | reverse complement strand
TGCAAGTTTTGTTGATCAAGCGCTGCTCAATGCTTATCACACATTGGACGCCGGCGTTGTAGAGAAGAAACTTGACAGCCCAAAATTCGGCTCTGAGGCGGCAATCATGCTGGAATATAAAAGAGATCATCCCAGAATGAAAAAGGTCGATTATTGGTGGGTGGATGATCTTGTTGACCATATTGAGTTCGGAAAACACATCAGGACCACAAAGGAACTAATAGCATTGGAAGTGAAAGGAACACCTGATCCGGATGACAGGTCCATGAAGGTTTTCTGGAAATGCGGACTTGTGACAACGGTTCCTTCAGACGTATTTTATGATTCGGATCTTCCGGGCAGAGTTGCAAAGCGCTATCATGCTCAGCAAAAGAGAAAAGCTGAAAAGAATAAAACAAATAAAGGAAAAGGCAGGGATAAGAAATGAAGATTACAAGAATCCCCAGAATCAGAGATCAGCATAAGAAGCGTGTAGCGGCTTACTGCCGTGTGTCTACAACTCTGGACGAGCAGGAAGAAAGCTACGAGGCGCAGCTTTCCTATTACACAAGGCTCATACAGGCGCATGATGACTGGGACTTTGCCGGAGTATACAGCGACGAGAAAAGCGGTGTCAAGGCCTCGAACCGCCCGGGATTTCAGAGACTTATCAAGGATGCGCTGAATGGCAAAGTGGACTATATCCTTGTAAAGAGCATATCCAGATTTTCACGAAATATCGTGGATTGCCAGAAATACGCCAATCTTCTGCACGGTAACGGCGTTGATATTCATTTCGATAAGGAGAATCTGGATACCGCTGAGCCTTCCTGTTCCATGATGTTTTCATTTCTCTCTGCAATCGCGCAGGACGAGAGCCGCTCTATTTCGGAAAACGTCAGGTGGGGATATCGGGAACGCTTCAAGCGCGGAGAGTATAACCTTGGAAATAACCGTATCCTTGGATATGACTGTGTTGACGGCAAACTTGTACCGAATCAGGATGCGGATGCGGTCCGCATGATCTTTCAAATGTATATTGAAGGCAAGAGCATTGAGGAGATCCGCCGTTTACTGACTGATTATGGAATCAGGACGAAAAAAGGCCAGCCGCTTGCACATAATAATATCATGTATATCCTTCAGAATGAGACATATATGGGAGATAAGCTGCTTCAGAAGCAGCCTCCCAAGAATTTTTTGACGAAGAAGCCGGATGATAGAGTGCCGTATGAAAGTAATTATCTTGAAAATGATCATGAGGCCATTGTGGACAGGAAAACATGGGATACTGTACAGGAGATCATACGTCAAAAGAAAGCGGTGACGGCAGCGGTCGGAAGAATCGGCGGCAGACCACACTTCCTGTACGGAAAGCTGTTCTGCGGCGAGTGCGGTGAACCGATGACAAGACGAACGCTGAACGGCCCGAAAGGTATCAAGCATAAGGTATGGACCTGCAGAGGACGCCACGAGGGACGGAAAGGAAATGGCTGTAAATGCAGGAATATTAAGGAAAACGAGTTGATTGACACCATTTCGGAAAGAATAGGCGAAGAGCTTACAGAAGAAAATGTTGTTATGCTCAAAAAAGTGCTTATTGAATTGGATGATATATCGATAGAATACGCCGATAATGTAGTATAAAGTCGATAACGGAAGATACGTGCTGTAATTTTTTTACGCTTCTATATATTTCTGCCGTAAAATAGTTGCAATTTCCGAGAGAGTGTGGTATAATACGAATATACGATAGCGATAGGAGGGCTTGCTATGCTGAAATATTATGAAGTGGAGAATTTCCGTTCTTTTAAGAATAAGACCACATTCTCTCTGGAGAAAACAAATTATAAGGTGTTGGAGGAGACCAATACCGTGCGAGGTCTATTGAAAGGCGTTCTGTTTGTCGGAGCGAATGCATCAGGAAAATCCGGTGCGCTTCTGCCGGTAAAGCTTCTACTGGATATGCTTTTTGGAAAAGCGGAGATTCCATTTGAGATGTATCACTGCCTCTTCAGTATGAATCCGGCTGTTTCCATGCGTTTTGTGTTTGATATCAAAGGCTCTGAAATAGACTATTCTATCAAGTATCATAATGACGGCTCAGCGATTCATGAGCTTCTTAAAGTTGATGGAGAAACAGTTCTTGAAAGAGAAAACAGCTATGCCAAGGTGTCACTGACCGATCAAAAAGAGTATACGGACATTCAGCTTAATACCCTGTTTCTGCGTGAGATATACTTTAATACACGTTTCAGAGGGCATCAGGTGTTGCAGGAGTGGTTTTCTTTCCTGTCAGCCTCTATCTATCTGGACCTTTATACAAGGAGAGCAAGTGTATACCAGGCATCCGGAATTGAACTGAGGAAATATCTGGAAGAAAAAGGCACAGATGAGATCAATCAATTCTTTGAGGAATACAACTTCGGTCAGCGTGTTGAATATGGGATGACTTCAACAGGTAAAGTAGCTGCCTTCTTCGGAGAAGATAAGCACATCTTTATGAAGCGTAACGGAATCAATGAACCAATTCTCTTGGAAATGGAATCGACGGGAACACAGAACCTGCTTAACCTTTTGCCTGCGTTCTTTCATTGTACACACAAGGGGGGGCTGCTGATTCTTGACGAGTTTTCCAGTGGTTTCCATAACGACCTTGAAAAACTCCTGATTCGCTATTTCATGAAGTATTCCACGAATGCCCAGATGTTGTTCGTGACGCATTCTACAAATCTGTTGTCAAGCAGCATTCTTCGCCCAGATCAGTTATATACAGTTGAATTCGGTGAAGACGGAAGTCGAATCAAACGTTTTTCTGATGAAAAACCGAGAGAAGCGCAGAATATGGAAAAGATGTATTTAGGTGGTGTGTTCGGTGGACTTCCAAGATATGAGAATTGAGCTTCACAAAGACAAGAATATCGGTAAAGTTCTGTTCATCGTTGAAGGATCCCGAACTGAGCCGTATATTATGACCAAGCTGTTTACAAGTATACTGGATTATCAGTTGGAGACTAATCTGCGTGAAAAGGGATATAAACGGTACAATAAAAAAGACGATCCGGATTCTAAGATATTTGTTATCAATGCTCAGCAGAGCAATATTCGATTTATCGAGAGAGATGATGGATTCCTGGATAATCTGTTTAAGGAATTGATCGAGAAGTATGATTTCGATATTGACAATGCTGCTATTTTCTATATCTATGATCGTGATGATCGTTCCAATACAGATAATGCTTTTTTGGAGAATCTTTTATCAAAGCTTGGAAATTCGAGAGATAACCCGGATTACGGTCGACAGGGATTGTTGCTATTAAGCTATCCTTCCATCGAGAGTTTTACATTATCCTGCTACCATGATAATGTAATAGGCATGGAGTTCGATACCGGACAAAAACTGAAAACGTTTCTTGGAGAACATAATATCAATAATCAGAGATTAGACGAAAATGCCTTGAAACATGCTACAGTTGAAATGCTGACCGCTCTGGGGCTAATAAATGACTGCACTTACGACCTTGATAATTTCTCTGAATGCAATCTGGATGTATATCATTACGAGGAAAGTCATAGAGAAAAAAGCGGTCTTTATCAGTGCATGAGCCTATTGATCGTTGCATTAATGGATCTCGGATTGATAGAATTAATCCCTTAATAGACAAGGAGGAGAATATATGATAGTATCAGAACTGGATTTGTATAATTTTCGTAGGTTTAAATCAGAAAATGGTAAGCCAGGACTCCATGTTACATTTCACAAAGGGCTTAACGCCTTAATTGGTGAGAATGATTCCGGAAAAACTGCGGTCATTGACGCTTTAAAGCTTGTGCTACTGACTCAGAGTAATGAGTATATTAGGCCGGTTGAAGAGGATTTTTATAAATTCACTGATGGAAATTATACAGATGAGTTTAAGATTGACTGTATTATAACTGAGTTTAGTCAGAATGAAGCAAAGAACTTTATTGAGTATTTGACATTCACTAATAATGCTGGCAAAGTTGAATATTCGTTAAAACTTCACTATCGTGCAAAGAAAGAGGGGCATAGAATTTTTCAAGAACTTCGTGCGGGTGATGCAGATGATGGAATAGTGATTGAGGGAAAGGCAAGAGAACTTCTGAAAGCTGTCTATCTAAAGCCGCTACGTGATGCCGAACGAGAGATGAGTTCTGGACGTAATTCAAGAATATCGCAGATACTCTTGAATCACCCTGTGTTCTTTAGAAAAGAAGATCATCAGTTGCTTCAGATATTTCGTGATGCAAATGGTGACATTGAAAAGTATTTTTTAGACGACGATACAGGAAAACAGGTTCTTCAGACTATCCGCTCCAATTTAACTTCTTTTCATGACAAAGGGCAGCCAAGTGATGCTGATTTAAAAACTTCTGATATTCAGCTTAAGGCTATTCTAGAATCACTCTCATTGAATGCTCCTGAGGTCAATCCCGGACTTGGTGAACTAAATCTTCTTTTTATTGCCGCAGAACTACTTCTTCTCAAGGATGATACTGATTATTGTATGAAACTTGCTTTGATCGAGGAACTGGAAGCACATCTTCATCCACAGGCACAGCTTCGCTTAATCAGTTATCTTCAGAATGAGTACAACGAGAAAAATGCACAGATTATTGTATCAACGCACAGTCCGATACTTGCATCAAAAATCAATTTAAAGAACCTTATTCTAATGAAGAGTGGAGTTGGCTATGACCTTGCTGAAGGAAAGACTGGATTGCAGAAAGGTGATTATCTATTTCTTCAGAGATTTCTTGATGCGACTAAAGCGAATCTTTTCTTTGCAAAGGGTATAATCATGGTTGAAGGCGATGCAGAGAATATTCTTGTTCCTGTAATTGCTGACATTCTCGGATTCCCATTGGAGAAATATGGTATATCAATTGTTAATGTTGGAAGTACTGCTTTTCTTCGATATAGTCAAATTATGGTAAGAACTGATGGGAGTACGATAGGGATTCCGGTATCTGTCGTCACTGATTGTGATGTGCGACCTTATGATGAAGATAAAGATACCAATATTAAGACATTAAACGAAAAAAGTGATGAATCAAAGGCGGCAGAATGTGAAAAAAACAAGAAATATTCAATAGGTTCTGTTCGGGGATTTACTTCGCCACGCTGGACGTTAGAATACTGTATTGCAATGAGTTGTCTTTCTGAAGACTTCCATAAGGCAGTTCATTATGGAAAAAAGATTCTTAACGCTAAAGAATCGATTTCCCTTACAGAACAGAAGATTGTTGATGCCGATAAAGATGTATCTTCAGAATTAGAACAATGGAAGGATCTGCCACTTTGGAACAAAGCATATAACATATATGATTTGATGCTAAATGAAGACGGTAAGAGTGGACTTAAGGCGATTGTGGCTCAGTGCCTTGCTTCTATTCTTCGATGGAAGATATCAAAAGTACCAGACGGAATTAAGCAAGATAAGATGTTTGATCTTGATCTGTATGGCTATAGAATAGATGAAGAGAAAAAGGCAAAACTAAAGGCAGAAATCGAAAAAGATCCATATATAGGGTATATAGCAAATGCCATTAAGTATGCTGCAGGTGAGACTGTATAGAAAGGAGGTACTTATGGCAGAGTGGGAAATAACTGATGAGGAAATAGAAACGATAGAGAAACTTCTTCTTCAGCCTGGTAAGCATTTTGCTGATGACGCAAAAGAGGTTATTCGCTTTTGGGACTCTACAGATGTAGCTGCTTGTCCGGGAAGTGGAAAAACTACAGTACTATTAGCAAAACTGAAATTGATTGCAGATAGAATGCCCCTAGAGAACGGTTCTGGAATATGTGTCCTTTCTCACACAAATGTTGCCGTTGATGAAATAAAAGCCAAGCTATCGTGCACTGCTGATAAGCTTCTTTCTTATCCTAATTACATAGGAACAATTCAGTCTTTTGTGAATAAATACGTGACGATGCAGTACATAAAAGGACGATGTAAAACTAACTTACAATTTGTAAGCGACAAAGAGTATGCTCATTTTCTATATAGATTGATTTGGCGAGATAAATCAAGAAACTCTCCGTATAATTCTTTACGTTATTATATACAAAAAAGAATTAAGGCCGGAAATTATCCATACACAAATGAAGAAGAGTATTATCAGAATATAGTATTTACACCAGATGGAATATATCATCAAAGCGTCAGACTTGCTGGGCCTTCAAGCGATTCTTATAAGCAATATAAGCAAGCCAAGCAGGATTTGCTTATTAGTGAAGGAATGTTGCTTTATAGTGATACATATGTCTACGCTAATGAAGCTATAGACGCCTTATCAAAAGATTATACTGATCTTTTCAGCAAAAGGTTTAAATACGTTTTTATTGATGAATATCAGGATTGTGACGAAAATCAAAGGATGGCTCTTGAGAAAATATTTGATGTTTCACAGTGTTGTGTAATTCGAATAGGTGATTCTGATCAGGCGATATATACCGGTTTAAATAAAACTTCTGATTGGATGCCGCAATCTGATTGCATGACCATAGCTTCTTCTTGCCGATATTCGCAAGAAATCGCTAATATTCTCTCTCCTCTAAGAAAAAATGGTGAAAGAATAGTTGCTTCTTCAGGCATAAGTGGATTTAAGCCGGTGATAATCGTATTTGACGAGGATAATCCCGCCTGCGTAATACAAGAATATGCGAATCAGATAATTAGAAGAGACTTGAATAGAGCGGGTGAAACCCATTATGCAGTGGGGTTTAGAAGAGAATCTTCGTCTGGTCTGACAGTTGGTAGCTATTGGACTGAATTTGACAGTGTTAAACAAACCAAAGAAGATTTGAAGTATTGGGTATTGATTGATGGCATTTGCACAGAGCTAAGAAAAGGAAAACTGTATCGAGCAGAGAGCCTTGTGAGACGAATTATATGGAAGATATTTCGTGATTTGGGTATAAAGAATGAAAAGACAGATAAAAGCTATTCACCCGCTGCGGTACATAAAGAACTGAAAAATGAGTATTTTGAAACATATTCTGAATACATAATAAATCTGAGCAGTCTCGATTGTGCCAATAGAGAAAAAGTTGATGAAATAATACGAGGGTTAGTCACTACTTTGCTGCAAGACGATAAGCTATTCGAGAAATTACCTGAATACTTTATGGAAAATACTGTTTCAAATGATAAAGAAAATGAACATAATCTCTGTTCAAGTAATGGCGTGGACATAAGATTTGATACAGTCCACTCGGTTAAAGGACAGACTCACACCACTACCCTTTATCTTGAAACTGAATATCAGAATGGCTCTGATTTAGCAAGAATACTTCATTTATATGGAACTGGAACGGGTGGATCATCACCTGTGTATGATTATAGTCGAAAACTAGCCTATGTAGGAATGAGTAGGCCCAAAAAATTATTATGTGTAGCAATGCAGTCAAAAACATATAATAAGAGTAAAGGTGCCTTCAATAGTGATTTGTGGGAAGTAATAGACTTACGGACAAAATAGATAACGATTACTAAATTGATATATCTGGAAGTTTCCTATCCTCGCGGTGATAGAAATGGCGATGGAAACGGTGATAGATATAAATAAACCACCTCCGCCCACTGAGCAACTACCGAATGAATCTGGTAGCCGCTTAGTGGGCTCTTTTATTTGTGTTACCACTAGCAACACGGGCGTCACAATATATAAACTGAATTGTTTTTATGAGTTCATATTTGGCAACGTATACATTGACTTTTTATATAACATCTGCTATAATAATATCATCATATTAGAAATCACAAGTGTTGCTAGCGGTAACACTTTGCATAGGAGGTACTTATGAAGCACTTATCTTCGAAGCTGCTTGCTGAGACTGTTGTAAGCAGAAGAAAGGCAATCAAGATGTCGCAGCTTACCCTGTCAAAAAAGACAGGCATCAACCGTTCAATCATCTCCAGACTGGAAAGTGAAGACTATACACCGTCTGTGGATCAGCTCCTTGCACTCAGCACAGTCCTTGGTTTTGACAATGCTGATGTTCTGGAAGATGACGCAGTAGAGGCAGCGCCGATTGAACGCAAGAAGATTGCTGTAGCAGGTACCGGTTATGTCGGACTGTCCCTCGCAGTTCTGCTTTCACAGCACAACGATGTTACCGCTGTGGATATCGTACCGGAAAAGGTGGAGAAGCTGAATAACTGGCAGTCTCCGATTCAGGATGACTTCATTGAGCAGTACCTTGCAGAGCATGAAGAGCGTCAGCTTTCCCTCAAAGCTACAACCGACGGCGAATCTGCCTACAAGGATGCGGATTTCATCATCGTTGCTGCACCCACGAACTATGATCCCAAGACCAACTTCTTTGACTGCTCCGCTGTTGAAGCAGTGCTTTCCCTCATTAAGACAGTAACAGGCAAAAAGAAGAATAAGCCCACCATTGTCATCAAATCCACAATCCCTGTCGGCAACACAGCACAGGTTCGTGAAAAGCTGGGCATGGACAATATCATTTTCAGCCCTGAGTTTCTTCGTGAATCCAAGGCGCTTTATGACAACCTCTATCCGAGCCGTATCATCGTTGGCTCCGATGAAGCGAACATGAAGGCTGCTGAGGAGTTTGCAGCACTTTTACAGCACGGTGCGATCAAGCCGAATATTGATATTCTTTTTATGGCAACCACAGAGGCTGAGGCAGTGAAGCTGTTCGCAAATACATATCTTGCGCTTCGTGTCAGTTACTTCAACGAACTGGATACCTATGCAGAGGTCAAGGGGCTGAATACTGCAAATATCATCAGAGGTATCTGTCTTGATCCCCGTGTTGGCGACTACTACAACAACCCATCCTTCGGTTACGGCGGTTACTGTCTGCCCAAGGATACAAAGCAGCTTCTTGCCAACTATCAGAATGTTCCTCAGAATATGATGACTGCTATTGTTGAGTCGAACAGAACCAGAAAGGACTTCATTGCTGATCGTATCATGGAGATTGCAGGCACTTATGGCAACAGTGCTGACTACTCCGCAGAGCAGGAAAGCAGGCAGAAAGAAGTCGTTGTGGGTGTATACCGACTCACAATGAAATCCAACTCAGACAACTTCCGTCAGTCCTCAATTCAGGGTGTCATGAAGCGCATCAAGGCAAAGGGTGCGACAGTTATCATTTATGAGCCGACACTTGAAAACGGCAGCACATTCTTTGGCTCCCTTGTGGTCAACGATCTGAAGAAGTTCAAGAAGAAGTGCGGCTGTATCGTGGCTAACCGCTACGATCCCGCTCTCGATGATGTTGAAGAAAAGGTATATACAAGAGATCTGTTCCGGAGGGATTAAGATATGAGCAAAGAAAGAATTGACTTGAACGGCAAAACCATACTTGTAACCGGTTCTCCCGGATTTATCGGTGCAAACCTTGTACTGCGACTTCTAAAGGAAATGTCCTCCGGCACAGTAATCTCACTTGATAATATGAATAACTATTACGATCCGAAGCTGAAGGAGTATCGACTGAGCCTGATTGAGGAGGCAAGCAAATCTTCCAATGTCAAACACGTGTTCATTAAAGGATCTATTGCGGATAGTGAACTGATAGAAAGGCTTTTCGATGACTATGAGCCAAACATTGTGGTTAACCTTGCAGCTCAAGCCGGCGTCAGATACAGCATCGACCATCCTGACGTGTATATCGAATCAAATATCATTGGCTTCTATAATATTCTTGAATGCTGTCGTCGTCACCCTGTAAAACATCTAGTCTACGCAAGTAGTTCTTCCGTTTACGGCGGAAACAAAAAGGTTCCTTTCTCCGTTGAGGATAAGGTGGACAATCCGGTATCACTCTATGCAGCAACCAAGAAAAGCAATGAACTACTTGCACACAGCTATTCCAAGCTCTACAACATCCCGTCCACAGGCCTGCGTTTCTTCACAGTATACGGCCCTGCCGGTAGACCTGATATGTTCTATTTTTCAGCTACGAACACATTAGCCAAAGACGGAACGATCAAGATCTTCAATTATGGTAACTGCAAGCGTGACTTCACATACGTTGATGATATTGTTGAAGGCGTGTTCAGAGTCATGCAGGGCGCACCTGAGAAGCAGAATGGTGAAGACGGACTTCCGCTTCCGCCTTATGCAGTGTATAACATCGGCGGTGGAACTCCTGAGAACCTGCTTGACTATATCAGCACATTACAGGAAGAGCTTGTGAACGCAGGTGTTCTTCCGGCTGATTATGACTTTGAGGGACACAGAGAACTCGTCGGAATGCAGCCCGGTGACGTGCCTGTGACCTATGCGGACAGCAAGGCGCTGGAAGATGACTACGGTTTCAGACCAACGATCAGCATCCGTGAAGGACTGAGAAAGTTCGCTCAGTGGTACGCTGAATATTATAAATAAACATAATGCCCACTTACTACGGATTCAAATGGCATAGATAATTTGCCGGTTGAACGCATAGTTTGTGGGCATCATTTTTGTAATGCTATTACAAACTTTTCTGTCACCTCTTGCAATGTAATTTTTTTTGTAGTAAGCTGATAAGCAAAAGAAACCCACGTAGGAGGTACATAAAATGAAACATCCATTTTACTCTGTGAGCATTGATGACATTCCTTTCGGAGATCGTATTATCGCAATTCTGCTACGCACATATCTTGTCAGATGTAAGGATGCCGAGCAAAAACTGGCTGCTGTGCTCAGCGAAGGTATTGTGCTGAAGCTTTCAGATCCTGCCAAAGATCAGGATGCGATTCCGCTGAAGACAGTGCTTGAAGGTGAACACCTTGCAAAACTGATCGATGAAGCGGTTGCATTTGTGAAAGCAGATCAAACCGATCATTCAGATTCCGATATGGGAGATATCTTTGCATCCGCCAAGGAAATGCTGGATAATATCTCCGGTAGATCGGTCGTGATGAATATGAGCGCCGAACTGGCTGAATACATCACCAAGCTGTACTATGCGCAGAAAAAAGGAGAATAAAGAATATATAAAATACTGCCCGTGTAGAGAGCAGAAGCACCCAAGACCTGATCCGGATGCTCTGCTGCCTATGCGGGCAGTATTTTTGTTTTAGATTCCGTGCTCCTGAAGGAGCTTTTTCATGTGTCTGAGCATATCCATGAGGATAGCTTTTTCTGCGGGAGTGCAGTCGTGAAGAAGGTCGATGACTTCTTCCTTGAATGTCGTGCTCGAGGTCGTCAGATGATCGGCAAGAAGATCATTGGCGGTGACGTCAAGTGCATTGGCAAGTGCGATAAGTACATCAACGCTTACCTTACGCTCGCCATGTTCAACGTAATTGAGATGTCTCCATGAGATGCCTGCGTTGAAGGCGAGTTCTTCTTGCGAGAGGCTTTTTTCTTCTCTGTACTTCCTGATGCGTGTTCCGATCAGGACGTAGTCTAAGTCCATGATTCAAATCAGCCTTTCTATGTTGCCCACATCGGCAATATCTATATTACCACCAGTTCGAGCACATAGCAAGTCGATTTGAAGGGTTTTAAGATGGTGGTCATTTCCCCTCCAGCTATAGCACCATCTTACCCGTTTTTATGAACGGATAGTTCATAGAATAGCGGATAATTATGAACTACCCGTTCATGGTAAGATATCCCTACATACTGTATAATAGAAGATGAAATAGTGGTGCCGGAAGGAAGTGTGAGAAACCGTGGAATCAAAGCTCTTAACGCTGTATAGCGATGTGACCGCTATGCCGGTCAACTGGCTGTGGCAGCCATACATTGCAATCGGTAAGATCACACTTCTGCAAGGTGATCCCGGCTGCGGCAAATCTACCATGATGATGAATCTGATCGCCGAACTGTCAAAAGGCGGATCGACACCTGATGGCAGGGCTTTCGGTATTCCGCAGAGAATCATCTATCAGTGTTCCGAAGATGGAGCGAGGGATACGATCAAGCCGAGATTGATAGCCGCAGGTGCGGATTGCAGAAACATCGCCTTTATAGATGAAGAAGTCTACAGTGGTCTGACTCTGGACGATGAGCGTATCAGAGAGGCTATCACCGAATGGAGACCGAGACTTGTGGTCATTGATCCCATTCAGTCATATATCGGAAATGACTCTGATCTACAAATTGCAGGCAAAGCAAGAAAACTGATGCGCCGCATCGGTATGTGGGCATCTACATATAACTGTGCTGTTGTTCTGATCGGACACTTCAGCAAGAAGGAAAGTGCAAAAGACCTGTACCGCGGACTTGGCAGTATCGATGTTGTTGCTGCTGCACGCAGTGTTCTTCAGGTCGAGAAAAGCCAGGAGGACGAGGATGTCCGTATCGTAAAGCAAGTCAAGAACAGCCTTGACTCCAAGGGAGCAGACCTTACTTTTGAAATAAGACCATCCACAGGGTTTCAGTGGCTCGGAGTAGCATCTGAGCCGTCAAGTGTGAGCATCACAGGCGGAGAACCTGTATTTGAGTCACTGCCGAAGAACAAGCATGAGCTTGCAGCAATGCTTATCAAGAAAGCATTGGAAAACGGAGCTGTGGAGTCTATGGAGATCAGACGTATCATGGCTGAATATCGTATAGGCGATAAGACTATGAATGAGGTCAAGACGGAACTTGGCATCAAGCCATATCGTAAAATGCGTACATGGTACTGGGTACTGCCGGGAGATAAACAATAATATTGGGGTGAAAGAGATGAAAGGCTCAAAGCGCAGGATCAGAAATTCTGAACATAAAGCTGAGATCAGAGATAAATACAAGGGCGTTGATCCATCTGAGATAGAGGTCATACCTGCGGACGAAGATAATGCTCTCGATATCGAAAACAGAAAAATGAAAGTCGCTGCATATGTACGTGTGTCTACGCAGAATGACGAGCAGACCTCTTCTTTTGAGCTTCAGGTAAACGACTTCACCAAGCGAATCAATGACAACCCGAACTGGGAGTTTGCAGGCATCTACAGCGATGAAGGTATCTCAGGAACAGAGCTGTCACATAGAGCGGGCATGCTGCAGCTTATCGAAGATGCAAAGGCTGGTAAAGTTCAGCTTGTACTTGTAAAATCAATAGCTCGTTTCGCCAGAAATGTTGTGGACTGCCTTTCGATAGTTCAGGAACTGAAAAACTACGGTGTTGGCGTGCGTTTTGATGAAAACAATCTCTGCACATTGGGCGCAGAAGGCACAATGCTGCTGACTATCCTCGCTACTGTTGCAGAGGAGGAGTCGCGATCAAAGTCTTTTATCATGAACTGGTCTATCCAGCGCCGTTTCCAGAACGGAATCTTCCTGACTCCCGAACTACTTGGATATGACAATGATGAGGACGGAGGACTGGTGATAAACGAGTCCGAGGCTGAAACTGTCAAGGTCATATATTATCTGTATGTAAATGGCTGGTCAACTAAAGAAATCGCAGATCTGCTGACGGATTATCAGCGTGAGACCAAGCTTGGCAACACAGAGTGGGAATCATCGTGGATAACCAGAATTATAGACAACGAGCGCCATTGCGGCGACGTTCTTGCTCATAAGACTTACACGCCTGACTTCAAAACGCATAAAGCAGTAAAGAATGACGGCAAGCTCCCGAAATACAGAAAGCGTGACCATCACGATGCTATCATCAGCCGTGAAGTATTCAACGCTGCCCAGCTTATCCGTTCATCTGCATTTTACAAAAGAAAAAAGCATGCCCTGCCCGTGCTAAGCGTTGTGGAGGACGGTGCGCTCAAAGGATATGTTCCGATCGACCGGAACTGGGAGGGCTTTTCGCCCGAAGACTATCAGAAGGCCTGTGAAAGTGTTCAGACCGTTATCGAAAAGGAAGAATATGTCCAGTCAGGTCTTAAGTTGAATCTGAACGGATATCAGCGTGTCAGTTCACATTTCTTTCCATCTTCTGCTGACCTGTCTCTGACGATATCAGGTGGAAAGATGCGCTTTAGTACTGCGTGCTTAAAGAAATTTGAGGATGTGGAGTACGTTGAACTGCTTATCAACACTGTGAATAACTGTATCGCGATCCGTCCTTGTGAGAGCGATAATCCGAATGCGATCCACTGGGGAAGGTTGAAAGAAGATAAGTGGATCGTGAACAGCATGAGCTGCCGTGGGCTGGCAAAGGTCATATTCAGCCTGATGTCGTGGGAGGATGACGGCAAGTACAGATTTAAGGGAGAATTCCGCAGCAACGGCTCTGATAAACTCCTTTTATTTGAGCTGGACGAACCCGTAGTGTCGAAAACTGTAGAGCAGGTCATCGTCCCTGAAAAAGATGATGAGGAGCAGATCGTGGTTCAGGAAACAGTGAGAGTCTATCCGCCGTCATGGGGTACAGGTTTCGGAACTCCGATCGTATCGATTGCACGCGGACATCTGCTGTCACAGCAGCACTACAGTGGTGACTGGGATGTTCTCAGACCGGCAAAGGTTATAGAAGAAATGAATGCACTATCTTCAGAAACTCTTGCAGAGCTGATGAAGGAAGCTGAAACAATTATGGAAGGATGGGACTTAGGATATGACCGAGCAGATGATGCCGACGAGTGAAGAAATGGAGCTCGAAGAACTGACTACCGAAAAGGAACTCCGAAGAAGAGAGCTGGAACAGGCTTTCGGAAGCTATAACTTTGTGGTTGTCCGCAAGGAACTGTTTGCACACCTGCGTGATCCGGCTGTTACGATCAGAAAAGGCAGTATCACGTTCAATACCGCCTGCATCAACGGTCTGGAAGATGTGGTCTTTGTACAGCTGCTGCTTTGCGAGGACGAAAAGAAGTTTGCAGTTAAGGGCTGTCAGGAGAACGACAAGGATGCTCTGCGCTGGTGTATAGCCAAGCCGGATAAGCGTAAGAGCCGTAAGATGACCTGCCCCGATTTTACGGATAAGCTGTATGAACTCATGCATTGGGATTCTAAGTGCCGTTATAAGATACTGGGCTATAAGATCGAGTTTGAGGGCGAGACCTATTATGTTTTCGACCTGATCGTGAAGGAGACATTCCGTGAAAAGCCAAAGAAGGGCGAAGTGATCGACGAGACCGTGGACTACAAGAAGGGATACTACTCCGAGGATATTGCCGGAACATTCGGAGTCCCTGTGGAAGAGCATAAAAAGCAGACACAGGTCACATTCGAGAACGGGTATATCAACGTAGCTATGCTCACAGGCGACAAGAAACCTGTGGAGATCGAGCAGGTCGGGCAGCAACTGACTCTTGATGATAATTCTGCCGCTGCGAATTCTACGGGCGTAGTATACCCTGACGTAGAAGAGGAGGTGTCAGATGGAGAACCTATCATGGGAGAATGCTGATCTTGGAATCAGCTTCTCGGTTGCATATGGACGGATCACTGTATTCAAGACAACTCTGAAAGCTATTGGCATACCACCGTATTTCAGATTCCTGTTAGATACGGAGAATGGAAAGCTGGCTGTTGAGAAGTGCAGCTATAAGTCAAGCGGAGCTCATCAGCTGCCAGAGGATACTTCACACGATAGTTATGAGCTTAAAAGCATGGATATGGTACGTTTTATATATCAGACCTGCGGCTGGGATATGAAGTCCACATACCGTATACGCGGCATAGCTGTGCCTGACCGAGATATGGTCGTATTCGACCTTACAACGGCGTATCGTGTGCAGGAAGGACATCTGGTAGGCTGAACTGTAGATATCAGCTGTATTATACCATATATTGGGATTTATTGCAATAAGCGCCGAATGATATTTCCATCGCATCCAGATGCGGAAGATCCGTGAGGCCGATACATAAAAGTAAATAATGAAGCAGCCCACTGGGTATGTTTCCAAATTACGATATAATTCGTAAGACGGAGACATACCTGGTGGGCTGTTTTTCATTTATCCCTCTGATAAGGGGATATTCTGCCAGAATGAACATTTCAAAAATAGAACTTTATCCCTTGCTCGGAACTATCCAAAAATACCGGATTTTAAGAAAATGGCGTAAAATCGGGATTTTCATTCTCCGCCGATTGAGCAATCCCTACTGACAAACTTGGAACCTCTTATTTATAAAAGGACGCTGTGCTGTCGATCTGGGACAATATCAGAAACGGCATCGGCGACAGGCTCGGCGGTGTGCGAGATGCAGTATCTGGTGCGATGAATGCGGTATATCAGGCTGTCATGGAGAAAGTCAACAGCTCATGGTCTTGGGGACGAGATCTCATGCAGAACCTTATTAACGGTCTGAACTATATGCTCGGAAATCTCATCAATACTGTTGCGGACGTGGCACGAGCGATCAGCGATTATCTGCATTTCTCCGTTCCTGATAAGGGGCCTCTGACAGAATTTGAAAGCTGGATGCCGGACTTCATGAAAGGGCTTGCTGACGGCATCAACAAGAGCAAGAAATATGTTGAGAAAGCTATTTCCGGTGTGGCTGATGCCATGACCATTGCGATGAATTCCGACTTCAATGTGGATATGTCCGGTGTAACCGGCGCAATGGCAGGCGCAGGCGGCACGACTGTTGTAAACAACTACAATAACGACAACAGCCGCACAGTGAATCAGACAAACAATAGTCCGAAATCACTGTCACGGCTGGAAATCTACAGGCAGACACGGAATGCGCTGAATGTGTGAATAAGTAATGGGCTGACGTAGAAATCAGCCCATTTACCCTTATGTTGTATGTTTTTGAATCAGGTCTCTTGCACGTATTTCGGATTTATCATACTCGATTTCAAAATAGTCAAGTATGCATTTCATATCATCCTGCATGGATAAGAAGACATCAAGCAACCGTTCTTTTTTATTGTCGGTTTGCCATTCTTTTAGCCCCATGTAGTAGAACATCTTGCTGTCATCGTTGATGAAAAAAGGAACGATATCATTAGCAAGGCACATTTTCAGTGCGAGTAGTCTTCCGACACGTCCATTTCCGTCGTAAAAAGGATGGATTTTCTCAAACCTTGCATGAAATTCAGCTACATCAAAAAGATCAATTGTGTCTTTTTTCGCAAAGTCACACACCAGTGCCGCCATGTTTGAAGCAACTTCCCGTGGATGAACAGTCTGAATCTGACCGACTTCATTGGGGTATTTTTTATAATCTCCAATAACGACATCATCTTCATCATCGTCAATGGGAAGTCCGTTTTTTAGAAGAAAATGTAGTCGCTTGACATATTCTTCGGTTATAGGATCATGCACTGTATCAAGGATATAATCAAAGCACTTGAAATGATTCGCTGCTTCTATAATATCATCAACGTGAGCAACGCCGTCTACTGTGTGCGTTTCAAAAATATAACGAGTCTGGTCATGGGTAAGACGGCTGCCTTCGATATGATTCGAGTTGTATGCAAAATCCACTTGCATTTTATGGTAGAATCCGCCGGAGATCTTTCTTTTCTTTTCGTGTAATAGCGTATTTAACACCGTTCTTGGTTGTGCCATTTGGCATACCTCCCTTTGGCTACTCTACTCCTATTATAAGCTATATCTCCGAAAAAGTCAACTATAGAGAATGAAAACAGCCGCACAGTGAATCAGACCAATAAAAGTCCGAAGTCACTGTCACGGCTGGAGATCTATCGTCAGACGCGGAATGCGCTGAATGTTTGATGGGCGGGAGCAATCCTGCCCTGTACATACCGCTTTTATCAACGGCACTCCGTCATATAGGTGTTATAAATACCGGAGCTGAGCAATTCAAGCTGATGAAACAACTCCCTGATCTTTGGATTGTCAGAACAGCGCAGATATTTCAAAGACCATATATCCCGGAAGATGTCATAATTCTTATGATAATTCTCAACAGGGTTTCCGTATTTAGAAAGCGCACTCATGTATTTTTGCAGCTTGCTGATGATCTTATTCTGATCTTCACGGGTGCCGCCGCTTTTGCTCTTCGCCTGCTGATAAAGCTCTGTGATATCCTCCGCGCTGGTAATTGTTGTGTAATAGAGCCATCTAAACTGCTCGTAAGTGTACTGTGTCTTATCAAGGGCAGCACTGCCACTTCCGAACTCAGCCGGTTCAATCATCGAAAGGTATTCAACGATCAAATGATTCGTTTCGTAGTCATCCATCTTTGTGACAGAGAGCCAGAAGATATAATTATTATCCGCGAAGCCGACAATAATCACATCATTGTTCTCTGCATAATGAGCATGGATACAGCGAAACTTCTGATTCGGCCAGTAATTCGGCTTTTTCGGAATCAGACAGTTCAATTTCTGAATCTCAGCAAATCTACCGAATTCTCCTGCTGAACCGAGACTGTCCTTGATTTTGCGATAGTATGCAAAGATATCGTCTGCCGTTGCAGGGAGCGAAAAGTGAAACAACTTTAACTGCTCATCTGTGTAGTATGTATTGGCGATCGCAGCTTGAATATTTGTGTATTTCCTTGGTCCTGTCCCTGAGACATGGTCAAAGATTTCGCGAATGGTGTTTTCATCCTTTGCATCAGTGACCGAAAGCCAGTATACACCGCGGTCTGCAACCATTCCTGCAATGATAATATCATCTGCACTCGTATAAAACACTTTGATGTATGGCTTTTCATCCGGATTGTTCTGATCAATGTCATACATTATATCGTTGATGCCGATGCAGTTATGCTTTAGAATCTCCATTCCGCAGGATGCTCCTTTCTGCGTTGAATGTTTGAGAATATGGGAGTGGAATTTACTTCTGCCCCTATCCACCTATTTCTTTTTTGATTAGTTTTATGTATTTCTCAGTATGTTTTGCAGAGAAGGTCAGGTGCCCGTAGTTCTTAAATACTGTCATTCGAGCATCTGGATATGCTTTCCTTACAAGCATATTGCAAGTTTTGTACGCTTTTTCTCCGCTGCCGTATAGAAAATGAATTCTGGTCTGCATCTTGTCAGAAAACTTCGGAAAATCAAATGTGTAGCAGCATTCATTTTCATTGCGGATTGATTGCTTTGTAAGATATGGAGCAATTGTTATAAGCGATTCTATCATAGGGCGCAGAGATTCTGTATCTCCGTTGGTGAACTTGTTCAGGAACTTCCAGTTTATAACTTCATCAACGGACTTGTTTCTCATCATATTTATCATTGTTTTGAACTTGAAATACATGAAGGCTTTATATGGTGCCGATAAGCGAATGCACGGTGCGCCGTCAAATATGGCGTGTTTCACATTGATCTTGCTTCGTAAAAGCTGATGCATCAATTCGATACCGATTTCTGATCCCATCGACTGTCCATAAATGAGAGAAACAGTTGTCAGTTTTTTACTCTTTAAATATTGTACGATTTCATATGCTTCATTTTGTCTGGTGGTAAAAGGTTTACTGCCCTTATAATGCCCATTGTACTCCGGAAGAATGATATGATAATCATCGGAAAGCGGCTTGTAGAGGTAGTCTAACGCCTTTGCCGGACAAAAGGAACCTGTAAGCATTATGATAAGCGGATTGGATTGATCTCCATATTCGTAAAACTTCATTTTTCGGTCACCTCGCATATCTTTATTATACATCAATCCCACAGAAAAAGCAAGGAGGTGCATATCATGTATTTTAGCCTTATCTTAGAAAACTCCGCCGGAGACCAGATCGACATGACGGCAACAGCAAATCAATATATGACCTCAAAGATCGAGGGGCTTTCTCCGCCGCCCGGCACGATCAGCACCTCCTCCTACGCAGGCATGGACGGCAGCTATTTCTGTGCCTTTCGGCTGGCTCGGAACTGTGGGCAACTATGTCAATGTGCTTCTTGAGTGCAGCGGCATCAGTGCCGGGGATTATTACCTTGCATGGAAAGCGATCACAGACAATACCAGTCCGATGATCCGTGCCGTGAAGGTAGTCGATGTGACAATTTGAAAGGATGATACAATGAAAGAAAACATCTGTACTGCCGCCGGAGTCATCGGCGGCTTTTTTGCGGCGCAGCTTGGAGGGTGGGATTCAGCATTAGCAACACTTCTCATTTTCATGGCGATTGATTTCACAACCGGATTGATCACCGCTTCTATGGGCAGAAGCAAGCACAGCAAGACCGGCAGGCTGAGTTCAAAGGCGGGCTGGGTCGGTCTTGCAAAGAAGTTCTGCATTCTGCTCATGGTGGTTGTGGCTGTCCGTATGGATATCATGATCGGTACCACATATATCCGAGATGCGACCTGCATCGGCTTCTGTGTGAATGAGCTGCTTTCTATTATTGAAAACACCAGTCTCATGGGAATCCCGTATCCGCCTGCTATTAAGAAAGCTATCGAGGTGCTTCAGAAGAGAGCGCAGCACATTGACGATGATATTCAGGAAATGATCGATGAATTGGAAGACGGCGATAAAAAATAATGCAGCCGATCGCTCGACTGCATTATAAAGGAGATGGTGTATTAAAGATTGATCTTGAAATCAGGTGAACCTTCACCGTTTACAGTGAAGTATGCCACTCCCTCTTCGGGCTTGACATAAACACGGAATTCTGTTACAGCCTTCCGCTTATGCGTGGACTTGTATGCCTTGTATGCCTTTGCAGCAATATCCGAGATATCGTACTCTGCGTCTCCGACCTGTACAAGTGTGGAAAGAACAGGCTCTGCCTTTTTGTCCGCCTTTTTCGCTCTCGGCTTGCGTGCAGTCTGAACAATATCCTTTGACGGATCATCGGATGCCGGGAACGGCGTTGTAGGCGCAGGAGCATTGATAAGCTCTTTCAGTTCGCCGGGCGCAAGCGTAGCAACCTTTACGATATCATGCTTTTCAGGCTCAGGCTTTTTTACAGCAGGCTTTCTGCCTCTCTTTTTGACAGGCTTCTCAGCAGCCGGTGCATCAGCAACAGCAGGAGTTTCTGCAACAGCAGCCTCAACGACTGCATCTTCAACTTTCTTCTTACGTGTCGTTTTCTTTACAGCATCGGTTTTCGGGTTTGCAGGTTTTCTTGGCATTGTTCATGCACCTCCGTGTTTTTTCTCATTATAGCATTAGTATAGCGTTTTTGTCAAGCCGTAATCAGCGATTTTACGCAGAAAGGAAAAGAAAATGAACAAGAAATATGAGTATTCGGATACCACACAGCTTTCCCCGCATTTTAATGCAAAAGAGTTCCGCTGCAAGTGCGGGAAAGAGCATGAGTTTGAGGTCAGCGATGAGCTTGTGAAAAAGCTCGAACAGCTCTATACCGCCCTGAACTGCTCCAAGATCATTGTGACTTCCGGCTTCAGATGTTCTGCGCACGATAAGGCTGTTAAGGGCAGCGGTACCGGACAGCATACACTCGGCAATGCGGCAGATATCTGCTGTTACGGGCAGGACGGACAGCCTATTTCCTCTAAAACTGTCTGCTGCAAGGCGCAGGATATCGGATTCAGAGGTATCGCAAACATCACAGCAGCATATCAGTATACACATGTTGATGTCCGTTCCGGCAAGAAGTGGTACGGCGATGAAGTCCACGGCAACAGCACTGTGACCGATGATTTCTACAAGTATTTCGGGGGTGAGGATATGAAGGGCATTGATGTAAGTGTACACAACGGCGATATCGACTGGGGTAAGGTCAAAGCAGACGGCATCGACTTTGCCATCATGCGTGCAGGCTACGGCAGGCTGGCATCGCAGAAGGATGAGAAGTTCGAGCAGAACTACGCAGGGGCAAAAGCTGTCGGCCTGCCTGTTGGTGCGTACTGGTACTCCTATGCCACGACTCCGGAGGAAGCGGAACTGGAAGCCGATGTGTTCCTTTCTGTTATCAAGGGAAAGCAGTTCGAGATGCCTGTGTACTTCGACCTTGAGGAAAAGAAGCAGTTTGATCTCGGCAAGGAACAGGTCTCCGCGATCATGCGTGCGTTCCTCAAAAAGGTTGAGGGTTCAGGCTATTTTGTCGGTCTGTACGGCTCTGCTTCTTCGCTGACCACGCATACAGCCGACGATATCAAGTCCTGGTACACGATCTGGCTGGCGCACTGGGTCGATCAGACCAATTACAGCGGTGCATACGGCATCTGGCAGCATTCTGAGAAGGGCAAGGTCGCCGGCATCAACGGCAATGTGGATCTCGATATCTGCTACAAGGATTTCCCGACTACTATCAAAAGCAAGGGGCTGAACGGCTGGGGAAATGCTCCTGTACCTGTGCAGGTTGCTGATGCGCCCAAGACCGAAAGTACTGTAACAGCAACTATCAAGATTGGCAATGACACCTACAAGGGTACTTTTGTCAAGGAGTGATCACTCTGAACGGAGGGAAACATCCCTCTGTTTACATAAGAAATAAATACCCCCTGTGGTCTTAAAATAATTGCTGAAAAGACTTGCTATGTATGCTGTTTTATGCCAATATATGATGACCGCAGAAGATGGTGGTCAGATAGGAGGTATTTATGGAAAACAAGAAAATACGAGCGTGTGCATACTGCCGCGTAAGCACAGCAAGTGATACTCAGGACGGCTCATTTGAAGTCCAATGCGAGTATTACGAAAGACTGATAAACTCAGATCCTGAAATGGAGTTTGTCGGAGTGTACGGTGATCACGGAAAAAGCGGCAGAAAGATGTACAACCGTGAAGAAATGAATCGTATGATAAAGGATTGTGAAGACGGCAAGATCGATCTTATCCTGCCAAGTGTATATATAAAAAATCACCATGAGCCCATTATATCAAGGAAACAGTTTGAACGGTGCAATGTGATCCTTGAACTGAAGAAATCAACAACGCCGCTGCAGTATCCATTTGCAGAATTCATCCGCTGCCCCTATTGTGGACATGTTCTCCGCCACAGAAAGCTGTTGATCCAGAACTGTTATACTCATTTCTGCTGTGAGGGCGAAGGTGCATGCAGAGAATTCGTAATACAGTCTCAGGAAGTAGAAAAAGCAATTCTTAAAGCCTATGAAACGCTTGATTTAGAAGAAGTGAAGCGTATTGTAATTAGCAGAAATGCTGATAGAGCAGAAAATGCAGAACTGCTCCTGCAGATAAAAGAAAAATATCCATCATTCAGCAAAATTGATTACTGGTGGATGGATGATCTGATTGAAAGGATCGATTTTGGCTTTCACAGCCACACGGATTCTGAACTGAAAAAAGGCGGTATTGATGACAGAACGGTTAGTATTCACTGGAAATGCGGTATTATAACAACATTATCTTCCGGTGTGCTGCGGGACTCACAGGATCCAAGGCACAAGGCAGAATTATGGGATGCCTATCTTCTGAGGTACCCGTCACAATTTCCGAAGCTTGTTGAAGAAGTGCGGAAAAAGAAATAATACTATGCGGCTTTCTGATTACAGGAGGCCGCTTTTTTCTGTATATTGACCAGTTATCCTGCTGAAACATCGGGATTATTCTCCGATTTATGATTGCGAAATGACTTGATATATCGGCTGTTTTACGCAATAATAGGATAACGCTGAGGGATAATACTCAGTTGATCCCATTCAGAAAGGGGCAAATTATGAATATTGAGAAGATCATTCTTGAGCCGCAGAATCCTGAAGAACCGGATACTGCGAAAGAGCTGAGAGTTGCAGCATACTGCCGTGTGTCTACTGACAATGATGAGCAGAGAACCAGCTTCGAGAATCAGGTCAGATCCTACACTGATATGATAGAAAGCAGGCCGGGCTGGAAGCTGGCAGGAATCTATGCAGATGAAGGCATGACAGGTACCAGTGTTTCAAAGCGAAAACAATTCCGGAAAATGATCAGGGATTGTGAAGCCGGTAAAATTGATCTGATCGTAACCAAGAGTATTTCCCGCTTTGCCAGAAATACCCTTGAATGCCTGACATTTGTCAGACACCTCAATAAGATCGGAGTACATCTTATTTTTGAAAGCAATCATATCGACACCAGAACTGCATTCTCAGAAATGCTTCTGACTGTTCTTGCAGCATTTGCACAGGAGGAAAGCCGCTCTATTTCACTGAATACGACATGGAGTATCAGGAAGCGCTATGAAGAAGGAATATCCCGTTGGAGCAAACTGTACGGATATGAGAAGAATGAAAACGGAGAGTACCAGATCGTGCCGGAACAGGCCAGAGTTGTGAAGGAAATATTCACGCTGTATGAGCACGGTGAGTCCATTGACAAGATCATGAAGCGTTTACAGAGCAATCATGTTCCAACACCTGAAAACTGCAAAACGTGGTCCATGTGTACAGTGCGGTTAATGCTTCAGAACGAAAGATACTGTGGAGATATTCTCTTGCAAAAGACCATCTGCGAAAGTCATATTACACATAAGCAAATAAAGAATGATACCACTGAGGTGCCCAGTTACTATATTGAAAATCATCATCAAGCCATAATCAGCAGGAAGCAATTCAATCGGTGTAAGCAGATCTTTGCATTAAGAAGAACACCTCATCCGGATATGCCCGGTAAGTATAACAATCAGTATCCGCTCGGAGACAAGCTCGTGTGTCCGATCTGCGGTTCCAGACTGTTTAAGAGGAGTATCAAGATACAAAGACCCGGAAGCGGATGGAGCTGCGAGATCGGTGAGCATGCCTGCCGGCAGTTTATTATCCGTGCAAGTTTTGTTGATCAAGCGCTGCTCAATGCTTATCACACATTGGACGCCGGCGTTGTAGAGAAGAAACTTGACAGCCCAAAATTCGGCTCTGAGGCGGCAATCATGCTGGAATATAAAAGAGATCATCCCAGATTGAAAAAGGTTGATTTCTGGTGGGTGGACGATCTTGTTGACCATATTGAGTTCGGAAAACACATCAGGACCACAAAGGAACTGATTGCTTTGGAAGTGAAAGGAACACCTGATCCTGATGACAGGTCCATGAAAGTTTTCTGGAAATGCGGTCTTGTGACAACGGTTCCTTCAGCCGTATTTTATGATTCGGATCTCCCGGGCAGAGTTGCAAAGCGCTATCATGATCAGCAAAAGAGAAATGCTGAAAAGAATAAAGCAAATAAAGGGAAAGGCAGGGATAAGAAATGAAGATTACAAGAATCCCCAGAATCAGAGATCAGCATAAGAAGCGTGTAGCGGCTTACTGCCGTGTGTCTACAACTCTGGACGAGCAGGAAGAAAGCTACGAGGCGCAGCTTTCCTATTACACAAGGCTCATACAGGCGCATGATGACTGGGACTTTGCCGGAGTATACAGCGACGAGAAAAGCGGTGTCAAGGCCTCGAACCGCCCGGGATTTCAGAGACTTATCAAGGATGCGCTGAATGGCAAAGTGGACTATATCCTTGTAAAGAGCATATCCAGATTTTCACGAAATATCGTGGATTGCCAGAAATACGCCAATCTTCTGCACGGTAACGGCGTTGATATTCATTTCGATAAGGAGAATCTGGATACCGCTGAGCCTTCCTGTTCCATGATGTTTTCATTTCTCTCTGCAATCGCGCAGGACGAGAGCCGCTCTATTTCGGAAAACGTCAGGTGGGGATATCGGGAACGCTTCAAGCGCGGAGAGTATAACCTTGGAAATAACCGTATCCTTGGATATGACTGTGTTGACGGCAAACTTGTACCGAATCAGGATGCGGATGCGGTTCGCATGATCTTTCAGATGTATATTGAAGGCAAGAGCATTGAGGAGATCCGACGCTTGCTGACAGATTACGGGATCCGAACGAAAAAAGGTCAACCGCTTGCACATAATAATATCATGTATATCCTTCAAAACGAGACATATATGGGAGATAAGCTGCTTCAGAAACAGCCTCCAAAGAATTTCCTGACGAAGAAGCCAGATGAAAGAGTGCCGTATGAGAGCAATTATCTTGAAAATGATCACGAAGCCATTGTGGACAGGAAAACATGGGATACCGTGCAGGAGATCATACGACAAAAGAAAGCGGTTACGGCTGCGGTCGGAAGAATTGGCGGCAGACCGCACTTCCTGTACGGAAAGCTCTTCTGCGGCGAGTGTGGTGAACCGATGACAAGACGTACACTGAACGGCCCGAAAGGAATCAAGCATAAGGTATGGACCTGCAGAGGACGCCATGAGGGACGGAAAGGGAATGGCTGCAAGCTGAGGACGATCAAGGAGGATCTGCTGCTTCAGACTATAGAAGAGAGCATTGGGTGTGAGGTAATTGCCGAGAATGCTGAGAAAATCAAGCGTGTGGTTATCACCGAAGAGGATATTGCGGTCGAAACATCATAAATCAAGCGAGAAATAGCTTTTCCGCAAAAGAGCTAAAACGATTGTATTTCTGTAGCTTTTTTGTTACTATATACAAATGTCGGAAATCACAACATTTCTGTTGACAAATCCAACATGATGGTATATAATATATAAGGAGGCAGACATAGAGAGGAGGAAAAGTTATGAAAGCTTTAAATGAGAGATTGAGAGATGCAAGAAAGAACCTGCATCTGTCGCAGGAATACGTCTCTAAAGCTATAGGAATAAATAGAACTGCAATTGTTGAAATAGAATCCGGTAAACGTAAGGTATCTGTGGATGAACTTGCTAAGTTTAGCGAATTGTTCCAGATTTCTGTTGATGAACTTATGAATGGTAAAACAACGGAGATGCCAGTCCAAATGTTCGCACGTAGTTTCGGAGAGCTTGATGAAGCTGATCAGAAGGAAATACTGAATCTGATTGAATTCAAGAAAAGAATGAAGGAGCGTATGGTTTGATAAATGATTATGAGGCTTTAGCCAATAATGGCACGTCTGCCGATCGACTTGCTGCGACAATCTTTAAGGAATAATATTGAACGAGTAGCACAAATTCATCATAGACTAACTGTAATACACGCTTTTCGTGATGGAAACGGACGAACATCACGTTGCATTGCAAATATGATGATGCTAAAGCGGGATATTGCACCGATATTCTTTTCTGGCGATAAGGAACGGGATTATAAGGCGGCATTAAATGATGCAGATACAAAAGGTTCTTTTGATCATTTATACCAGTGTTTCTTCCAGTCTGTGATTAAGACGTTTGCAAAATTGTCTGATTATCAAATATAAAAAACTCCGCCCACTAAGCAACTGCCGAATAAATCCGGTAGCAGCTTAGTGGGCATTTTTACGTTGTAGGTATCTGAAAATATCGCTTAGTTTAGATGAAGAAACGATTAGGTAGTTATGTAAAAACAACCTGACTAACAACCTGATAAATAACCTTGAAGAGCATGAAATGGAGGCAAAGGCGGAATAGTAATTCTTCGGCAATAATGAAAAAAATGAGCCTGACAAAACTGTAATCATACTTCCTTTATCAGGTATGATCTGAATGCTGAGTACGCAGCGCAGATCCAGCTTGTGGTGATCACCGAAGAGGATATTGTGGTCGAAACATCATAAATCAAACGAAAAACAGCTTTTGCCCCTTGTAAATGAGAGGTGTTTGTGGTATAATACTTTT
>CAMKMD010000053.1 GCA_946413815.1 uncultured Ruminococcus sp. | reverse complement strand
TACAATGCGGACATGACTGTAGGGGCGGGGCGATGTGGGCATCGCCCCCTACACATATAATCTTCTTTCCTCTGTATTTTGAACAGTGTCAGTTGTACCGTTGAATACCAAAGAGGAACACCTCCGGGGGCAAGGGGGAGGGAAAAAGAAAACCGCAGCAAAAACCGGCATTTCCCTCCCCCTCGCCTGACAGGCGCCCGTCCCCTCTGTCAGCTGCGCTGACATCTCCCCGCCCCGCGGGGAGTCACCCCCTACGGTTTTCCTCTCTGGACTCTCTTTTCCCTCACCATCTCTCTTCTACCCTTTGCCGGTTTTTGCTTTTAGTTCAGACACGCAGGCTAAAGTGGGCTATCGCACGGGCAACATGGATGAGCACTTTTACCTTTAGATCCATCGCCGTCAGGCGATACCATAAATTCTGAATTCTTAATTCATAATTCTGAATTAAAAAAATGGGGGCACGATCAATGTGCTCCCATATAAAAAAGTATATACTTATATATATTTTCTGAAGGCTGCCTCGTTGCGTACTTCATAGAGCCTGTTCACAAGAGCAAGCTCGCTCTCGCTGAGCCTCCGGCCGGCAGAGTATACCAGTATATCCCGGAAGCTGTTGTCCGGGAAGCTTATCTTCCTCTGTACCAGTCCGTACTTTCCGCAGAGGCTGTCCGGCACGGGTGAATCAAGCATGAAGGCCTGCGGCACCGTCAGCAGGAAGTCAAGAGAGCTTCCTCTGTCGAACATACATATCCGCCTTACCTTTGTGCCCTCCGGCCTGTTGGCCTCGAAGAGCTTTTCCACGGCCCCCGGTACGTAGGGTACTGCATCATCGCCCTGACAGAGCTCTGCATACCTTGCAGAAAGACTGGCGTAGGTGAGATCCTCCTCCTCTGCTGCCGGATGCTCCGCCGACATTACCGCAAGCATCTCATACTCCCACAGCAGCTGAGTCTCGAGGTTCTTCTCGGCGATATAGTCTGCGAAGTACTTTTCATGTGCGGTGTTGTAGCGGATGATACCGAAGTTATAGCCGTTATCACGGACGTTCTCGATACTTCTCAGTGAATTGGTCTCACAGAAGTATACCTCCATGTCGTCAGCCGGATCCGATGCGGCGATATACTCTGAAAAAGCCTTGGAGATATAACCTGCACGGGGAACGGAGATACGCATCTTACGTTCCTTGGAGCGGTCCGGAGAGCTTATTGCCTCCATGTTGTCAAGCTGTATGAGTATCTGCTTTGCATAGGTCAGGAACTTCATTCCCTGATCCGTAGGGATTACACCCTTTGAGGTGCGCCGGAATATGGTGATCCCGAGAGAGTTTTCAAGCTCCTTGATCGCCTTGCTCAGATTGGGCTGAGCCATGTAGAGATTCTCCGCCGCCTGAGTGATAGAGCGAGTTTTCTCGATCTCTACCGCATATTTGAAATGAAGAGTATTCATGGCACTGTCCTTTCTGTGTGTGACGGCGGCCGGCTATACCGGCCGCTCGTGTGGCCTTAGTCCTGTGATTCCGGCATCTTGTCGGCATCTGTGAGATTTCTTACGGGCTTGCAGGGATTTCCGCAGGCAAGAACTCCGGCAGGGATGTCGCTTGTTACTACGCTGCCGCCGCCGATAACTGCGCCGTCGCCGATGGTAACACCGGGCATGACGCATACATTTCCGCCGATCCATACGTCATTGCCTACCTTGATGGGTCTTGCGTACTCAAGTCCCTGGCTGCGCTGCTCTGCGTTCAGAGGGCAAGCCATTGTGTAGAAGCTGCAGTTCGGTCCGATGTAGACATTGCTTCCGAACTCGACCTCTGCGCTGTCGAGGATAACGAGATTGTGATTGGCATTGAAATTGTCGCCTAAGATGATGTTGTAGCCGTAGTTGCACCAGAAGCCCGGCTCTATCCAGGTCTTCTCGCCTCTGAGTGAGAGAAGTCTGTCGAGAAGTCTTTCCTTCTTCTGATAATCATTGTAGGTGATAGCGTTGTACTCTGCACAGAGCTTTTTTGCATTGGAACGCTCTGCGAGCAGCTCCTTGTCGAAGCCGTTGTACAGCTCACCTGCCTGCTGTTTTTCTTTTTCGGTCATGGTTGAACCCTCCTTAATAATATGATCTTCCGGTTTGCACCGGATCTATAGCTGACCGGCCTTGCCGGTTCAGAAAGCAAATAAGTTGATACTCAGCACGGACAGCCGTCAGCCGGTGATTTTATTCACAGGCTTTCCTCTGGGGCGTCCAATGTTATATGATATCGTTTATTAGTGAAACAGCGACAGGGTAGACTGTGTAAAGAAATAAACCGAAGATGATCATTCTGATGATACATCCGGCTGTCTGCTTCAGTGCATTCGACCTGTCGTAGAATACTGTCGGCTCGCTGGGATCAATGAGCAGAGCGAGACCATAAACGTCCTTTTCAAAGTGTGGGATGTTCTCGTATTTTCTTCTGAGTCTGCGTTTGTGGTAGCCGCGGTATACGAGATTTGACTGAGGCTTCATTCTGTAGGATATAATGTAGTTTTCTCCTTCGTACTGATAGCTGTACTTTTTGAAATCAGTAAGCGTCTGATCGAAGATAAGCGAGGCCTTGCATCTGAAACTGCATCTCAGGCGGCGCTTTATGATCTGAACTATCCTTACAGCCGGGAAGAATACCATACAGAACACCGAATAAATGCTTACGACGATGATGGGGATCAGCACGGCAATACTTATTATTCTGTCTGCACCAGGGAAGAAAAAGCTCATCATCATGGCGGCCAGACCGCACGATACTGTGGAGAAGATAACGATAAGGCCGGGTGAGAACGGTTTATCCGTTTCGCGTTCTATGAACCGTTTCCCTATCCCGATAAACAGGAGTGTGATAAGGCAGAAAAGAAAGAACAGAGGAGCAGGGTCTCCTGCTCTTAGCATAAGAGCCATAAACCCGTAAATACCTGCGGAAGACCAGAACATGGCTGTTTCGGCAGGTGACTCCGGTGTATCTGCCGGCACATCAGAAGATACATCCCCCGGATCCGCGAGCCATTCAGCCTCTTTTCTTTCGGCGTCCTCAACTGTATCAGAGGTCGGGAGTTCCTGAAACAGCTTCATGTGCTTGTCCTCCGTAAATGGTTATCAATTCTCTCAGAATTTCTGTCAGCTGCTGTATGGAAGAGTAGTTCATCAGCAGGATGCGGATCCCTGCGAGCAGCAGGATCACATTCAGCAGCGCTGTCAGGGCAGCGCGGTTTCTGTCGTAGAAGTAATGCGGGTAATCCGGGTCTATCCTCAGGCTGATGGAGGAGGGACGGCTGGAGATGATCGACTTTACCTTCTTATAGGAGAAGACAAAGTCCATACCCATGTATTCGTATGTATACTGGGGATATCCTCCTGATCCGGTGATATAGTCCTTCGGTATCCTGGAGTCTATCTCGGAATATTCCAGATATTTCGCGCTGGTCTTATAGCTGCATCTCATCCTTCGCACCATGAGCTGTAAAAGCACGATGAAGGGGCGTACAAGCATGAAAAAAGCAAAGAGGAGCGGCAGCAGGCAGGGCAGCAGGAAATCGAGAACTGTCTCTGCGATGTAAAATACCAGCTGCATCGTTTCGTCCACGGTGCTGCTGAAGATACAGTCAACCAGCAGAGCAAAACATAAGATGAAGGGGGCGATAAACGTGAGGATTCCGAACTTCTCCCCGGCCTTCAGCCTGTATCTTATATGGAATGCAAAATAGCAGAAAAGGCCTGCACAGGCGAGAAAAGCCTGTATCTCCGGCACGGGAGAACTGAACAATGTGAAAGTAACGATGATCAAAGTAACTGCGTCGGCAAAGAAGCTCTTTTTCCTGAGCGCTTCATGTCTTTTCATGAATACATCGGAGGCAACGATGCTGCGCCATTTCTCCTGTCTGCGGGAGTAGGCCTCAGATGTATCAGCTTTTGAAAGTCTGGGTATCAGTTTCATTTTATTCGCATGGTCCAGGTTTCTTCGTAATAGTATTCCGGTTCAGACGGATCGATGAGTATCATCATATCATCCTCAAAGGTATCCTCGCCCTGATCGAATATTATGTAGTTCAGGCCGCTGAAGGTGTATCTGTAGACCCTTCGGCCCCTGAAACGCATTTTTTCTTCACCGTCGGTGAGACCGACGGCGTTTACGGCAAAGCTGCAGCGCTCTCCGTGCTTCTTCACCGCATACCTTTTCAGGGCAATGTTTATCCTGCTGAACAGGAAGATACCTGCAATAAGGATGAGAACTGCCCCGGCGATTATCCAGAATATACCGGGCAGGTTCTCTTCGTATTCGTCCGAAAATCTGAAACGGGAAAACGCCCTTAAAAGAAACAGTGTAAGGATCAGTGACAGTGCTCTCACGAATACCCAGCTGATATTCAGATGCAGCCTTGTGACAGGAGCGCAGAACTTATTCGACACATATTCCGGTGAAGTGTTGTCATATTTCCCGTTGGCTCTGAACTGTATCAGCAGCGGTATCATGGCCGCTGAGATGCCGCAGACATATTTGTTGCACATGATAGTTCCGACTATGAATGCCAGAGGCAGCGCCACAAGAAGTATCAAAAATGCAAGGGCTATGGGACTGCGGTCCTCCTTGCCGTTTATATCTTCTTTTGCATTGCGGATATCATTGAACTCCGCCTCTGTGATGGCTCTTTCTTCGATGTCGATCATCATGGTATTCCTCCTCCCTGCGGGAGTATTCCTGGTATGTGACAGCCTTCTGCAGGTGCGGGAGCAGCTTCATCTTGCTTCCGGTTCCCAGGAGTCTTCGTAGTATGTATTGGGGTCATCAGGATCGATGCGGATCATCATATCTGCGGTGCCGGGCCTTTCACCCTGATCGAACATAATGTAGTTCAGGCCGTTGTAGGAATAGCGGTATTTCTTGCGGCCGAGGGTGTTGCTTCTGACTGAGAGCGACTGGCTGTCGTAGACACCGTTGAAATTCTCGGTGGAGTAAGAGTATCCTTCTCCGAGGCAATGTGCCATTACTGCAAAGGTACAGCGCTCGCTGCGCCTTTCCACGGCATCCTTTTTCAGCTTGTTGCTCAAGAGGGAGTAGATACCTCCTGTAACTATGATAATGAGTGCTATGACCGCGACAAAGATCAGCGCAGCAGTAAGTATACTCATATTATCGTCGAAGTCGATCTTCTTTCTGGAACAGTACAGCAGTGAGAAAATGGCGAGTATCACGGAGACTATCCTGTTGTATATCCATTCGATACTGAGGGTGAGCCGTGTGAAGGGATGACAGACCCTTGGGGTTACCGGCTTGGGGCTTGAGGGTTTGTGCGGCATGGCTCCGTAAAGCAGGAACATCATTGCGAGAGCGATGCCGTAGCCGTATCTGTTTTGCGTGATGAAGAAGCTGATGAAAAACGCTATTATTGGCATCGGGTATATTATGAGTGTTACAAAGAGGAGTGTACGCCTCATATCAATGAGGTCTTCCATCTCGCCTATGTAGTTGTTTTCTTCAATGCCCTTTTCTATGATATCGATATTCATGGTATTCCCCCCCTCAATCCTCGTACTGTATGGTACGGATTATCTCTTGCTTCCCTTGGCACCGAAGCTTCCGCCCATTGAAAGGATATTGGTATCAAAGGCGTAGCTTATCTTCTGTGACTGACGGTGGCGCTTCATGGCAAGGTCGATCATCCTTTCAAGGAGCTGGGGATACTTCACGCCCTTTGGCTCCCAGAGATAGAATGCGAGAGAGCCGGGGATAGTATTGATCTCGTTGATGTAGATCTTCTCCGTTGCCATATCCATCATGAAGTCTATACGTGTAACGCCGTTGAGTCCGAGGTAACGGAATGCGTCAACAGCTGTCCTTCTTACGAATTCATCCTGCTCGGGAGTGATCTCGGCAGGTATCTTTCTCTTGAGGGTGGCCATGCCCTTGCTGCCGCCGGACTTGCCGCCGCCCACATACTTCTGCTCATAGCTGAGGATATCGTCATCGCTTGCCTGTACGGGCTCCTCACATACGGAAGCCTCTGCGGACTCGCTGTCGCCGAGAACGGCACAGTTGATCTCCTTCAGCTCCACAACGCAGGGCTCGACCAGAATGCGGTCAGCGAACTCAAAGGCCTCTTCAATGGACTTCACAAGGCCGTCTCTGTCCTTGGCCTTGGAAATGCCTACGCTTGAACCGAGGTTGATGGGCTTTACTATAACGGGATAGCCGAACTTCTTCTCAACCTCTGCCACCATGAGATCCATCTCGCCTGCCTGATAGGCGGCGAAGCGGCAGCAGTCGAGCACAGGGAAGCCTGCATCCTTGAGGAGTATCTTCATAACGAACTTATCCATGCCTACTGCGGAGGCAAGAACATCACAGCCTACATAGGGGAGGTCGAGGGTCTGGAGGTAGCCCTGGAGAGCGCCGTCCTCAACGTTGGTGCCGTGAACTATGGGGAATGCGATATCAACATCAGTGATAACGTTTGAACCGAACATCTTGGTCTTGAGACGCTGAAGCTGTACCTTTCCCTCGGAGGAGCGCACGAATACGCACTCTGTTGACTCGGAGAGGAGGGCGGGGATGTCCTTGAAGCTGTTGATGTCGAACATCTTCTCGCTTGTGTAGAACTCGCTCTTCTTGGTCATATATACAGGGATTATGTTGTATTTCTCCTTGTTCATGCTGGCCATGGCCTGAACTGCCGAGATTACTGATACCTCGTGCTCGACGCTTCTTCCGCCGAAAAGAACTGCAAGATTGATCTTCATACTTATTATCTCCTTCTAAAATAGTGATCAATAATTGTCGGGGAGGTCGTTCTCTAAGAGGACGATCTTCTTTTTGTCTGTGCGGTATTCCTGTACCTTTGCAAGAGCCTCGTTAAGGCCGTCTGCAACGAATACTCTTTCCATATCGAAGCCGGCTTCCTGTATGCCGCTGTATATCGGAGCTGTCTGCTCCCTGCCCACGAGGACGATATAGTCACATGAGGCGGCTGCCTGCTTTCCGAATTCCTTGTTGAGCTCCTCCTGCTTTGCTCCGAGCTCTACCATACCGGGGGTTACCAGTATGCGGCAGGCATCAAAGAGCCCGAGTACATCAAGGGCTGCCTTTGCACCGCTGGGGTTGGAGTTGTAGGCATCGTCGATGTAGGTAACGCCGTTGCCCTTGTCAAGAAGCTGGAGGCGGTGGGGTACTGCGGCTATGCGCTTAACGGGGAGCACCAGCTTTTCAAGCTCGATGCCCGTGCCTGCTGCATAGGCGATAGCTCCGAGGAGGTTCTGCACGCTGTGCTCGCCGAGGAGCTTTGTGGTGAAGCGGCAGGTGCGGCCGTCGGGAGCGATGGCTGTGAACTCGGTGCCCTTGTCGGATACGCTGATATCGGCGGCTCTCCAGTCGTTGCCCTCCTTTATGCCGTAGGTCACTGCGTTCTTGTACTGCGGTGCCTTTGCGCGGATAAGGTCGTTGTCGCCGTTGAGGTATATCTTTCCGCCGTTTTTCTGTACGCAGTCGGCAAGCTCGAACTTGGTATTGACTACGTTCTCTATGGAGCCGAAGGTCTCAAGGTGCTGCGGGCCCACGGAGGTGATGATGCCGTCATGGGGATTTGCTATGCCGCAGAGCTCTGCTATCTCGTGAACTCTTCTTGCGCCCATCTCACATATGAAGTACTGATGTGTGGGGCGGAGGTCGCGGCGGATGGTTATGGTAACGCCCATGGGAGTGTTGAAGCTCTCAGGGGTCTTCAGTGTCTCATACTGTGAGGCAAGCAGCTCGCTGAGGTAGAACTTCATGCTGGTCTTGCCGTAGCTTCCGGTGATGCCGACCTTGTGAAGATCGGGGCATTCGGAGAGGATGCGTTTTGCATCGTTGATGTACCAGTTCTGCACGGCCTTCTCAACAGGCTTGTTGATGATGTTTGAGAGCGGTACGAGCAGGGGAGTGAGGTAGAGGGCGGAACCGGTGAGAATGTAGGGAAGCCCCCTCCTGAACCACTCGGTAACACGGACTTCAGCCGTTCCGCCGACAGTGAAATCTTCAACCGCCGCTATGCTGATAACTTCCTGCTTTCCGGTGATGACCGCAAAGATGATGAACAGCGCGATGAGGATGCCGAATGTGGTGAGCATCCGTTTTACTCTTGCGGTGTATACAAGGGGCTTCTTGAACTTCTTTCCCGGCTTGTTTGCAAGGCCGATGCAGAGGTTCAGCAGACCGAGGAGTATAACGAGTATTGCTCCGATGACACCCTTGCAGGGAAGAAGCAGGAACTGTATCACGAAGAGGGCCGCAGGCACGATGTAGCGGCGGTAATTCTTCTTCATCCACCATGAATGCTCCGGCGTCTTGTAGCCGTTGAGCTGGAGCATATGGAACTCACGCAGTCCGAGGAATACCACGGAAAGGAGAGTTACGGCGGTATATATTATCCATAAAACTGTATTCATATCTTATTATCCTCCCTCAGTCCTCTATACCCATGAATGAACACATTACGCGGTTGAAGGTGTACTGCTGTTCAAGGAAGGAGTAATGTCCGGCGTTCTCCAGCTTTACGAGACCGGCATCGGGGATGAGCTTCTCCATCTTCTCACCGTCGGAGAGGGGAGTAGCCGTATCGTTGACGCCCCATACCAGAAGAGTCGGGCATTTGATGTTGGGCAGCAGGGGCTCTAAGTCCTCGTTTACCGTCTTGACCAGCACCTGACGCATGAGCGGAGAGGCGGCGGCATAGTCGGCGCTTCCCATCTTCTTGCGGAAGTCCTCGAGGGCATCCGGAGCCAGGAGCTTTGCAAGCTTTGTGGAGAGTATGGCCTTTCCGGCCTTGTAGTAGTAGGTACGGAAGCTCTTCTTGTTTGACTTCGGGGGGAGGATGCCGGCACTGTCCACCAGTATGACCTTTGTTATCTCAAAGGGCAGGTCGGTGCGGCTGTTGAGCTTGATTATGACACGGCCTCCGAAGGAATGGCCGAGGAACATTATCTTCCTGTCGGGGTAGTCCTTCAGGAAATCGATGACGAACTGAGTATAATCGCCGACTTCCCATGCTGCAGGGGGCTCTTCGCTCCCGCCGAAGCCGGGCATATCCATAGCGACTACCTTATATTTACGAGAGAGCAGCTCTATAAGGTTCGCAAAGAGACCGATGTTGCTGCCCCAGCCGTGAAGCAGGACTATAAGGTCGCCTTCGCCCTTCTGCTCGTAGTTTATCTTTATCCCGTTAACTGTTTTTATCATTTCATAATCTCCAGTCTGAGTATTCTGAACATACACATCTATTATATCATGAAGCGGTATCAATGTCAATCATTTAATTGGCGGAATATGGAATTATCGAGCCGCATACTGATACATGGATATGATATCATCCAGCCGGAAATTCATTGCTGTTATTTATGCTGATGACATGACAGCATTCCTGTGCTGGTCTGTCAGCAAAAAAGCCATAGTACCTCTGACCTTGCATCAGAAATACTATGGCTTGCAGTCACTGTGTCATCACGCCTTGATAAAGCGTATATTTGAAAGTATCAGGTAGATAGTGCCGGAATCGTTTGCATCTACTGAGATGTTCAGTATTCCCACCTTGCTCACATCAAGATTCAGCTCGCCGGCAGGTGTGCCGGTGCTGAGGTCGAGAGTGTAGAGCAGCTTTCCGTCGCCCTCTATCTTCAGTACGCCTGTGGTGTTGTCACTGAGTGAGTCAACGGCGATAACGCCCTTCATGGTGGAATATCCTCCGCCGAGTGCAAAGCCTGCATAGCCGATGTCACGGCGCAGAAGGCCCTTCTTGCCGGAGAGGAGGTAGAGGTTCTCCGAGGGGTAGGTATTGCCGGCGGTGTCTGTTATGGTCTCGCCCCTGCCGCTCTCGAAGCGGTTGCTCTCCATGCACTCCAGCTCACGGAGATAAACGGGCTTCATGCGTGCGATACGTGCGGATGCGGCGGTGAAATGCTCGGAAGGCACAAGAACGTTGGCGTCATCGAGTATCTTCACGGCGCTGTCATACTTGCCCTCATCGGCGAGCTTGTTGGCTTCGGCCAGCTTATCGGCGATATACTGGTCTGTGAGCCTTGTCTGGTATTCGTTTATCTCTGGGGAGGTCTCTACGTCGTATTCGCTCTTGGCGGCTGCGAGATAGCTTATAGCGCCCGAGAGGTCGCTCTTGGCTTCGAACTCCTGAGCGTGTACGATTATGGCCTGTATGCGTGTGGTATCAAGAAGGGATTTCACCATCTCCTCGGCCGCAGGATTGAAGCCGGAGACCGCAAGGGTCTGGGTGAGGTAGTCCAGCGCCTCGTCGTACTTTCCCTCTGAAACTGATGCGTTGGTGCGCTCGGTGACCCCCGCACAGAACTTGTCCACGCTCTGGGTGAGGTACTGCTCTGCGCTGGTGTAGTTGGCGTCGGCTTCGAGCACGCGCTTGAAGTAGTTGTATGCGGAGATGTAGTCCTCGCTGTTGAAGGAGGCGACGCCTCTCTCATAGCCGTCCTTGGAGTACTGGAGATTGCCGGCATAGCGCTCGGAGCTTGCAAGGGAATCGGCGATGCCGGGGAGATCGAAGCTCTTTGCGGCCTCGAGAAGCTCCGTGACGGAATCGTAGTCAAGGTCATTGGCAGCGTATTTGGAAACGGCGTCGGTGACCCTGCTTCTGATCTCCACAGCGAACCTGTCCTGATCCTCGGCTCTGATGCCCTTTGTCCTGTATATCTCCAGAGCCTCCGTGTAGTTCTTCTGATCTATCTCGGAAATAATGGAGTCTGCATAGTTCCTGCCGCCGCATGAACTGAGGCACACCGGAACGGAGGCAAGCACAGCAGCAGACATGAACACTGCAAGCAGTTTTCTTTTCATCATCTATCCTCCCGCAGATACGGAAATAATACGGAATGACAGCGTTCGGAGCGCTGTCGGTGGTCATTCATGTTATTATAACACATTGGCGCAAGAAAATCAAGTGATTTTAAGCGATGCCGCGGAACTTTCCCTGTTTCCGGAAGTATTCCCGCAGGCGATACAATAATTATTCACTATTCTGCCTTTGCTTTTCGCTGTTTATCTAAAAATCTGGGGGCAGAACGGTTTTTTATCCGCAGCTATTGACAAGCTGCGGAAAGTGTATTATAATGTAAGTGTTGAAGAGTAAAAATGCGTTCGTCAAGTGTCCGCCGGACGGGGAGTTGTCGGTGGAACGAAAGGCATGGGAAAGTCCTGTGACCTGCGGTTCGCATTTTGCATCCCGCTTCATAGGACAATACAAAAGAACTGCCTTCTTTTCTTGTCGTATGATGTGGAAAAGGAGGTTTTTTATATGTCAACAAATAACAGAACAGCAGCAGTGAAGTCAAATATCAGGCTCTTCGGTAATGTGAAGGTCATGGCGGTATGCGCTATGCTCATCGCTCTGAGCATCGTGGGCAAGTCCCTCAGGATAGACGCGGGCACAGTTGTCCGCATCAGCTTCGAGAATCTTCCGATAGTTATGTCAGGCATCTTCTTCGGCCCCTTCGTCGGCGCCGCAGTAGGTCTCTGCGCCGATCTCATCGGCTGCATCGTGACGGGTCAGGCACCTCTCCCCTTCATCACTGTGGGAGTAGTCGCTGTCGGATTCGTGTCAGGCCTTGTGTATCAGCTGCTCCCGAAGGCAAAGCTCATTCCGCGTGTTGCGCTGTCAGCAGGCCTTGCGCACCTTGCCGGAAATGTCATCATCAAGACCATAGCCCTGTATTTCGCGTTCCCCGGAATGAGATCAACACTGATTTTCCGTCCGCTCAACTACGCTATCATTGCTTCTATCGAGTGTATACTGATCTGTCTGCTGCTCAGCAATAAGGCATTTGCCGAAGAGGTAAGGAAGCTGCGTAAGTAATGGATTTTGAAGAAGCGAAAGACTATCTGAAAACCGCCTCCGGCCGGGGCAGACGTCTCGGGCTGGAACGCGTGACGGAGCTTTGCAGGCTCCTCGGCGATCCTCAGGACAGTATAAATACCATACACATCGCCGGCACCAACGGCAAGGGCTCTCTCGGGGCCATGCTGTCGGCAATGCTGTGTGAAGCAGAATACAGGACGGGCTGGTTCTCCTCGCCGGCTCTGACGGACGTGACCGATCTTTTCCGCATCAGCGGCGAAACAGTTTCCCGTGAGCGGTTCGCAGAGGTCATGACAGAAGTTGCAGAGAAGGCGGAGTCCATGGAGGACAAGCCCACAGAATACGAGATACTTGCGGCTGCGGCTTACACGCTCTTTCGCAGGGAGAAATGTGATATAAACATCATCGAGTGCTGCATGGGCGGAGATACCGACTGCACCAACGTTATAAAGGCGCCTGCCCTTTCTGTTATAACCAACGTACAGAAGGACCATACGGATTTCCTCGGCAGCACCATACGGGAGATAGCCGCCCATAAGGCAGGCATCATCAAGACCGGATGCCCCGTCCTCTTCGGCGGCAGGGATCAGGATGCCCTTGAAGTGATAAGCGCAGCGGCTTATGAAAAGGGTGCGCTGCTCTATCTTCCGGACAGGAAACAGCTCACAAGCACCGGCTTCAAAAACTATAAGGAGCCGAGGGATACATATATCTGGACTTACAGGAACACTGAGCTCCTGATAAGGCTGCCTCTTATCGGGGCATACCAGTACGAGAACCTTCTGTGTGCGATGACAGCCGTGGAGATACTGCGCCTCAGAGGACTGAAGATCCCGAAGGAGGCTGTTGTCGGCGGACTGAGCCGTATTAAATGGCACGGACGCTTTGAGAAGCTCCGCGATAAGCCGAAGGTTTATTTTGACGGCGCCCATAATCCCGACGGCCTTGCTCTGGCTGTAAAAACCATTGAAGAAAGGCTGACCGGCGAAGACGGGGTTATCATGGTCATGGGCGTCATGGCAGATAAGGACTACCGGCTCTATGCAGATATCATCAGGAGCGCCCTCGGGCTCGTGCTGACCGTCAGACCTGATAATCCCCGTGCCCTTCCGGCGGAGGAGCTTGCAGAGGCACTCCGTGCAGGGGGCATAGCCTCATCGCCCTGCGGGAGCATGGATGAGGCTGTTGAAAGGGCACTTGCTCTGGCGAAGGCTACCGGAATGCCGGTGGTCGCGCTCGGTTCCCTTTATATGTACCGGGAGTTCACAGAGGCTCTTGACAGACATTTCCCGGTTCAGGAAGATTGATCATATTTTGAACTTTCAGCGCCCGGCAGCCTCTGTGTTGCGGGCGCTCTGCGTTTTCAGGAGGTGGATGATATGGATACGGCATCGGCAATAGGCGGCTTCCTGCTGGAATTCTTTGCCGGCAACTATTTTACACTGATAATACTTGCGGGACTTATAACGGTAATGTTTTCAAACAAGTCCGAGAACATAAGAGGCACCAAGCTTATATACTATATCATCGGCCTTCTGCTCATCCTCGTTTCACTGCTGGGCTTCGAGGACTGGGTCTGCAGGGAACGGCGTGACATACGTCTGCTCTACTTCAAGACCCTGCTTGAGTACTGGCTTTATGCCATAATAATGCTCCTCGAGTACCTGCTTATGACAAGCAGCAAGGCAAGGCCCTTCCATATTTTCCCCCTTGCCATAGATGTGGCCGTTACCTTTACGGCCATCCTGGGAAACAAGCTTGTCTTCTGGTACGACAGGGCGTATAATATACATACCGGCCCCCTTGAAGCCGTGCCCTATATCACGGCGGGACTGTACATACTCCTGCTGGTCTACAGCTCAAAGCAGTTCTACAGCCGGGGCGACCACCCGAGGGGCAGCATAATCCTCTATATATCGGCGGCGGTATTGATCGCCTGTCTCTTCGAGATGCTGGATATCCGCGAGAACATGATGGACGAGGTCTCCGCCATCGCCACCCTTGTATTCTACCTCTACCTCTCCTCTGTCCATCACCGTGAGGTGAGCCAGAGACTCAAGGATCAGGAGATCATGATCGAGAAGAGCCGTGCAGCCCTCATGCAGTCTCAGCTGAGACTGATGCAGGCCCAGATACAGCCCCACTTCATCTTCAATTCCCTCATGGCCATACAGGCGCAGTGCCTGACCGATCCTGATGCGGTATACAACAGCATCGGAGACTTTGCCGGATATCTCAGGGCCAATCTCGATGCCATGACGGATACCCGTCTTATATCCTTCGAGCAGGAACTCGACAATATAGAGAGCTACCTCAACCTTGAAAAGATAAACTACGGCGACAGGCTCCGTGTGGAGTACGACCTGGAGGAGACTGATTTCATGCTCCCGGCGCTCACCGTGCAGCCTCTTGTCGAGAACGCCGTCCGCCACGGCATAGGCCCTCACGAAAAGGGCGGCCTTATAACCATATCCACCCGTGAAGAGGAGGACAGGATAGTCATCATCGTCAGGGACGACGGCTCCGGTGTCAGCAGCATGACGCAGCAGCAGCACAAGCGGAGGGGCATCGGCCTTGAGAATGTCCGCAACAGGCTTGCGATGACCAACATAGGCTCAGTGGAAATATTGCAGACGGACGAAGGTACCTCTGCTGTTATATCTATCAAAAAATCATCCGAAAGGAGCGAAGAACAATGATAACACTCTCAGTTGACGACAGCCCGTCAGTAACAGTCATAATGACAGCCCTTATGAACAGGATAGACCCCGGCGGCACGCATCTCAGCGCATCCTCCGCAGCGGAGGCCTTTGAGATACTCTCTGCGCAGAAGGCAGATGTGGTCTTTCTCGACGTGGAAATGCCCGGAATGAACGGCATAGAGGCGGCGCAGAGGGTAAGGGACGATTTCCCGGAGACAAATGTCATATTCATAACCGGCTACAAGGAATACGCCTACGAGGCCTATCAGGTATTTGCAAGCGGCTTCCTATGCAAGCCCGTGCGTGAGAAGGATGTAAGAACTGCTCTGGAAAACCTCCGCTATCCTCTGAAGAAGGAGGTACAGGAAGGACAGCCCGGAAAGCTGAGAGTGCAGTGCTTCGGCAGCTTCGGCGTATTCAGCGGCGGCGATCAGGTGGTATTCAGCCGTGCCAAGACCCTTGAGCTTTTCGCCTACCTTGTATTCAGAAGGGGAGTCATGTGCACCAACGGCGAGCTTGTGGGTATACTCTGGGGGGATGAACCAGCCGACGATAACAAGTTCTCCTATCTCCGGAAGCTCATAAAGGACCTCCGGGATACTCTCAGGGCCATAGGCGCCGAGGACGTCATCAAGAAGGAATGGAACTGTATCGGCGTGCATACCGACAAGATAGAATGCGATTACTACAACTACCTCAGCGGCAGCAGCGACAAGAACGACCAGTACCGCGGCAGCTTCATGAGCCAGTTCTCATGGGCGGAGGAGACAGTCGGCTATTTCAGCTGAGATCCTATCCGATGTAAACCGGAAGCATTCCTGACGGTGCGGCAATATGTAGCTACATTAATAACATCTTTTGCCTTTCTGTCACGGACGGGATGCGCTTTCTGACAGGATATGTCCATATATCTACATAACTGACTAAAAAGCGGAATAAATTTTGTTAAAATTGTATGCTGTAAACAGCGCTTTAAAGTCTTGTTTTGGTACACTTTTTGTGCTATAATTATTTAAAGAAAAGTATAAGGGGGGGTGTATTTGGCTGAGACCGAATGCCAGGAAGGATGTCCGGATAAGCCTGATGCCTCAAAGAAGAAAAAGAAGAAGCGCAGCGCAGCAAGCTATGCCGCTGAGCTGTTTATCAAGATAGCTCTCACGGCGGCTGCCGTATGGGCGATATTGTTCTTTGTGGCTGGAGTGTATGTCTGTCACGACAACTATTCCTATCCTATGATAAAGGACGGGGATCTGTGTCTGACATACAGGCTGGCTGAGCCGGTGCAGGGCGACATGATCGCCTACAGCCGCAGCGGAGCCGAGAGGTTCGGGCGGGTGATCGCTTCCGGCGGAGATACCGTTGAGATATTCAACGACTATATAGCGGTAAACGGTTATGGTATCTTTGAGAACACCGTCTACCCGACATCGTCTGAGGGTTCGGCTATAGCCTACCCCTATAAAGTACCGGATGGCTGCGTTTTCGTGCTTAACGATCACAGGAGCGATCTTTCCGACAGCCGTACCTACGGAGGCATACCTCTTGAGGATACGGACGGCAGGATCTTCATGATAATGCGCAGACGCGGCATCTGAATCATTTGTCTGATATGTTTTATAAAGGAGAATAAAGATGAAGAAGAAGTATAGGATAACAGCGGCAGCGGCCGCAATGGCACTTTCAGCAGCAATGATGACTACCCTTACTGCCGGCGCAGCAAGCAAGTACACACCCATAGCCGGCGGCACAACAGCATTTGACAAGTACCTCGTAATGGACGAGGGTGCAAATGTGCCCAATGTTACATTTGAATACACAGTTACAGCAGGCACTGCCCAGACCTTCAATGAGGGCGGAAAGACCATAGCTGTATATGCAGGCCCTACACCGGAGAAGATCGCCTTCAGCGGCACTGATATTTCCGATGAGACCACAACAGACTCAAAGTTTGAGATCAGTTTCGCTCAGGGCGATGCTGCGACCGTAGCCGCTTCTGTCGGTGAGACCGATCAGGTCAAGAACCTTGATTCCGGAGAGAAGTATGCCAAGAAGACAGCTACTCTCGATTTCTCCGGAGTTAAGTTTGACGAGCCCGGAATCTACCGTTATGTGATCACCGAGACCAAAAGCGGCGATCAGGGTATCATATACGATGCAGATCTCGACAGAGTCCTCGATGTATACGTAAACGATATCACAGGTGCTGACGGCTCACCCACGCTCCAGGTAGTCGGCTATATCCTCCATTCCACTGAGGATGGCACTATCTCTCTCAGCGATGCATACGGCTCTGACGGCAATGTAATCACACAGATCCCGGATCCCACAGCATCCACCGATCCTACAGCGCCTACAGCCGCTCCCGATACAGACCACAAGTCTCAGGGCTTCACCAACGAGTACACCTCCTACGACCTCGTGTTCAGCAAGGCTGTAAGCGGTAACCAGGCTTCCAGAGACAAGTACTTCGAGTTCACGCTGACTATCACAGATGCAGTTGCGGGTACTGTATTCGATATTTCCTACGGTGACGACGGCAACACTGCTACCGCAGACGGCAATGCCGATCAGAACATCGATGCCGCCCCCAACAGCGCAACTACAGTTCTCCCTTCCGGAGCAGCTCAGCCTGCCACTATCACAGTAGGCGAGGACGGCACTGTAACTCAGAAGTTCTACCTCCAGCACGGTCAGAAGATAGCCGTAAGAGGACTTGCCGAAGGAACAAAGTACACCATCAAGGAAAATAAGGAAGACTATTCTCCTTCCTATGTTACCAACGATGACGGCGATACAACAGCCAGCAAGCTGGATGAGGCAAAGAACGAGACCGGTATTGAAGAGGACGTTCAGGTAGACTTCACCAATACAAGAAACGGCCAGATTCCGACCGGTATCCTGCTCTCCATCGCAGCACCGGCAGTTATCGGCGTGCTCACGCTTGCCGGTATCTCTGTACTGATATACAAGAACAGAAGACGCGAGACTGAGGAAGACTGAGACCGTTGACAGCAGGATTCTGGAAGCGGCTGAATACTCTGTATGAAAGGCTGCTCTTGCTGCCGCTGATCGTGATACTGCTCATCTCGGTATGGTGCGTATACGATAACTGGTATGTCTACGGCCATTCAGCAGACGGCGATATCATAAAGTACAAGCCCGGTCCGTCCGGAGAGATCATCTCTCCGGACGGCCGTGAGATATCTGAGGATATGGTGGCATGGGTGACAGTGGATGACATAGGGATAGACTATCCCATCATGCAGGCGGGCGACAATGTAAAGTATCTGAATACTGATCCCTTCGGGGATTATTCACTGTCCGGAAGCATATTCCTTGACAGCCGCAATGCGCCTGATTTCACTGATGCCTATTCCATAGTTTACGGACATCATATGGAGCGCGGCAGGATGTTCGGCGCTCTTGATACCTTCCTGAATGAGGGCTATCTCAGAGCACATACTGCCGGAACGCTTCTGATCGGAAGAAATGCCTCAAAGACCTGCCGTCTTGAGGTGTTTGCCGCCATGCGTGCAGATGCCCGCAGTGAGGAGCTTTTCGATCCGGACGGTTCCGATGATGTACTCGGATGTATCCGCAGGAATGCGGAGATATTCATAAATGAACGCCAGGACAGGATCCTTGCCCTCTCGACCTGCGCAGGAGACGATCCCCTCGCAAGAACGATCGTATTCTGCTACATTATTGAATGATATGAAAGGAGGGTGCGCGATATGAAGGCTCTGCGCTGCTGCTTTGCAGGCATTGCTGTCATGCTGCTGTCTGTCGTCTGTATAATGATGCTCAAGGGCATGGTAGCCTTTGCTTATGAGACAGCCGGGGCTGAGATACCGGTATATTGTCTGCGCTGTACCGCAGACGGATCAAGGGAATACCGGCTGCTGCTCGAGCCCGCAGACGACCGTTCACCGCAGCCCGAAGAAAAGGATATACTTACCGGCGAAGACAGCATGGTAAGATTCAATATAAACCTTGACGAGCCCGGCACCTATCACTACCGGCTCTCACAGATACCCGGCGCCGAGGAGGATACAGTATACGACGAGACCGTATACCGTGTTACAGTATACGCCGAGGATGACGGTGGAAAGCTGATATATGCTGTGACAGCCGTGACAGACGGCGACAGCGCCAAGGCCGACCGCATACAGTTTGAAAACGAGGTAAAGCAGCCTGTTACCGTAACGACAACCGCTGTATCAACAGGCAGTACCCTTACCACCGTTACCACCGTGTCAGGAGATACTCAGACCGCCGCAGCCGCCGATGCACAGGACATGGCAGAGGAAGCGGCCGGACAGCAGGGAGAGACCATGACTGCTGCGGCAGCGGAACAGGAACAGGTCACATCAGTGCCTGTAGACAGCGCAAAGACCGGAGATACCACCGATGCCGGAGAGCTTGCAGCAATAGCGGCAGCAGCCTCGGCAGCGGCACTCATCACACGGAAACGCAGGAATAACAGAATATAAAAAGCCATAGCACTGCCGGTATCAGAGCCGGACGCTATGGCTTTTTTGTTTCTGTGCGGATGCTGTCCGCATTCCCTCCGGAATTGTTTTTCCCCCTGATCCTGTGTAGAAAAGGATCAGGGGGAAAAGGAGGTTGTTTCTTGGAGATTTCTTAGTCAGGCCTTATCAGCTCTGCTCGCTGACAAGGATGGAAACGCGGTTCTGGATAAGATCAGCGGTTTCCTGTGCGGAGCGCTCGCCCTTGAAGTAGGCTGCGATCTCTTCGTTTATGATGTTGTATACCTCTTCGTTGTAGCCGATTCCGAGGCCTGCGCCTACGGAATCAATGTAGGCTTCGAGCTCGTCACGCTCTTCCTTGGTGAGGTTCGGGAGCTCAACGCTCTTGCCGTCGACCATGTAGGTGTTCTTGTAGGTGTTCTTCTTGCCGTTCTCGTCGATCCAGTAAGGATCGTTCATGGTATCGTCGAGCTTCTGCTGGTAGACCTTCTTGAGACCGGGGATGCCGTAGAAGAACTGGCTTGTCTGGTATTCCTCAGTGAAGAACTGCTTGATGAATTCCCAGCATACATCCTTGTGCTCGGAAGCGGCAAGGATGGAGAAGCTGTTCATAGCGTTTACACGGGCAATGCTTCCGTTTATTGTAGGATAGCCGATGAGGTTCATCTCGCTGCCGTCGAACTGTGAGCCCTTAGCCTGGACATAGCCCTGGAAATCGGAGATGTACATATCATAGAGGAATACCTTCTCGTTGCGTACTCCGTTCATCTGCATCTCGCTCTCCTTTTCCATCTCCTCCTGTGACATTGAATTCCAGTCGCGCTCCTCTTCCTCTTCGGGGAGAGTGTTGCAGAACTCGAGCATCTCAATGAATTCGGGAGAATTGAAGGAGCAGGTGCCGTTGGCATAGTCGATGAAGTCCATGCCGTAACCGGAGATGTAGCTGAATGCGCCCTCCTTGGTGTTGCTCCACTGGAACATCTGCATATCATCAGGGAGATTCTTGGTTGTCTCGATGAATTCCTTGATGGTCCATGAATCCTTGTCATAGAACTTGGACTTGCAGGCGACAGTGTTTATGTAGAAGCCGGGAGCGAGGCTGTAGAGCTTGCCGTCAGTCTCGCCGAGCTTGATGACATTGCTTGTGAGGTCGTCCTTGGAAATGGAGCCGTCCTTGCCGAGGAACTCATAAAGGTCAACGAAAGCACCCTTGGAGGCAAGGTTCTGTACGTAGCTGGGGTCTAGAACGAGGATATCAGGTGCGTTTCCGGAAACTACGTCCATCTTCATCTGTGACTCAGCGGAGTTGAGGGACTTGCCGCTCTCCTCGTCGTACTCGTAGTACTTGCTGTAGTCAACGAGCTTGATCCTGTAATCGGAATTTGCCTTGTTGAAGTCGGTGATTATGGAAGTGAGTCTTGAATCGGGGTAGGCAGCACCGATAGTGATGATCTCCTTGGCGGCGGCATTGGGATCAGCCTTTGTGAGGCGCATGATGGAGGACTTGTTTTCCATGTAGTCGCTCATTACTGCGATGAATGAACCATCTTCCATAGCAATGACTGAGCGGATGAAATCGCCGTTAAGATCGGAATCTGTCCAGTTGATGAGCTTCTCTGCGGAGCCGTCCTCCTTTATGCCGTAGAGGTCTGTGGTAGTGGAGGCGAGGAACTTGTAGTCGCCGTAGCCTGAGCAGATATTGCTTACATTCATAAGCTCGTCGCCCAGCTCGACGGCATCATCGCGAAGCTCAGCTGTTTCAGCATCGATAACGCGGATGACCTGACCCTTTTCGCCCCATGTGAGAGCGCAGATGTTTCCTTCTGCATCGAATATAGTGGAGTTGAACCACATATTCTCGCCGAAGTTGAGCTCCTTCTCGATATTGCCCTCTTCGTCGATGAGGACGTAGTATTCCTGATCGCCGTAGATCTCAGCGATGAACTTGCCGTTCTTGCAGGGGAGGAGCATACCTATATTTGCACTAAAGCCTTCTTCGCCCTGGTATTCCTCAAGACCGGAGAGAGTTATTTCCTTCTCAATAGAGCCGTCTTCGCCGATGAAGCAGAGCGTGGAAGTTGAAACAGCGTCCTTGTAGAATTCCTCATAGTCGAATGTGGAATAATCGAAATCGGGATCATTGAAATCGGGTACCTCTTTATCACCGAAATCTGTAACGGTCTTTATAGCGTATATAGCTCCGTCGTAGCCGAAGTAGGGGTTGAAGTAGGACTCAGTGTGCTCGGTACTCTCTATAGCGATATCGATGTTGTTGAATTCCTTGAATTCCTTTGTAGTCTGACAGAGCGAGATCTTGCCCTCTTCGTTGTAGGAAACGAGATATACCTTATCGCTGCCGGGGCAGGCAAATACCTGATTGATGTTTGTCATAGCGGGGATGCCTTCGATATCCGCGGAATCATAGGTGTAGTTGTTTCCGGCCTGCTTTATCTGTGCAACATCGCTGCCTGCATCGGGCTGCTTGGCATCTCCGCCGTTGTTGGTCTGCGGGGAATTTGCGCTGCCGCTTGAGCCTGAAGGAGCGGCTGCGCTGCATGATGCAGCAGAAGCGAGCATTACGAGTGCTGAAACGCCTGCAAGAGTGCGCTTGACTGCGTTGGTGAATGAATTAGTGTTCATTGTGAAAAACCTCCTGTGGTGTGTTGAAGTATTATTTGACTTCCTTTTGTTTCTTCATATGTCTTTTGTAGTTGATCTGATAGATCTTATCTATTACGGCGCTTATGGCTCTTCCCTTGTTCCTGCTTATGAACCTCCATATAAGGTACAGGATCCAGAGAGCGGTCAGCACCGGCGGTACAAACAGCAGCCTCCGGAAGAAGTATACAGGCGCGAGCCTGAACTCCGTTATCCTTGAGGCGTTCTCCCACCAGGGCAGCGTCAGCTTTGTATCAAGGACTGCTGCCTTCCAGCGCTTCCGGTATGCCTTTGCGAGCACCGACGGGCTGAATCTGTGGGTATTGTCAACGACCATGATCGTGTCATTGTCGTCAGCATTGAAGTGTTCCTTCACCGTATTGATGGTGAAGTTCTCGACGGGGTCGGGGGCGATGCATTCGTATACGGCAACATCCGTGAAATCAGCATTACCGCCGCCGTCGCCTTCCTCATCGTAGTAGGGCGTGCTGCTCTCAGAGGAAAGCCCTATGCTCTTTGCCCCCTCATAGCTGATGTATACCTTCGGGCGGCCGTTGTCGCAGTACTTTTCCTCCTTGGTGGATGGGAGATCTATTACACCCGATACGTAGAAATCCGTATCGTTGATGCTTATCTTCATGCCGGCTATATTGTCCGAGCCGAAGAGACTCCATGCAAGATTGCGGTCGATGACCGCGCCATCCTGCATGAGGTCCCGGTCCGTGAAGTATGCGCCTGACAGGAGGCGGAAATCACGGAAGTAGAAGAAGTCGCCGCCTACAACGGTCAGGTCAGCCTCACAGTGAGACTGGCCTTCGCTCCGTAGCTGCACCGTCCCTGCAGGAGTGCTGTAGGCGTCGTTGAACAGGGACTTACCCTCCTCGGGGAAGATACTTACTTCTCCGAGTGCCTTGGTCAGCGCCGATCTGACGGATTCTACTCCGTCTTTATTGAAGCTTGCTTCCTCTGAGAGAAAGCAGCTTATCTGTGTGCATCCGCCGCTGCTGTCCCATTTCTCTGCGGAGTAGTTATACCCCTGCGAGCGGGCAGTGTGACTGCCGGCGGCTGTCAGCGCCAGGGCACCTGCGATCGAAATGGCATTGATGCCGGCGATCACAGCCTGGTGCTTTCGTATCTTGAATCTCATTGGTACACCGCCTTTTCGGACTTACTTGTCCTTCATGCGGACCTGATCTCTGGGCTCTACGTATTTGCTGGCTGCGGTGATGACGTATTCACCCGAGGTGACGTCTCCGCTTACAGCAGCTGAGGTATCGTCCTGTGCGAGTATATCAACAGGCTTTCTCTCAGCGTAGTAACGGTTTCCGAGAGGTGAGCTCTTGGATACGACGGTAAGAACGAAATCCCCGTCCCTGTCGTGGTTGAGAGCGCTCTTGGGAACGATGCAGTCATAGCTGCCGCTGCCTGAGGGGAGTGAGAGCTCAAGGAGAGTACCGGAGGTAACTTCTCCTGTAACTGTGAATACGAGAGTGCGGCTCTTGGAACCGGGGGTCTTGTCGTTCTTGATGTCAGAGAGTACAGCTGTTATGTCCTTGCCCCAGTTGTTGGTCACCTCAGCCTCTGCGCCCTTCTTCAGCTTCTTTGTCTTCTCGCCGTCAACGGGTATCTCAAGGGTGTATCCGTCCTCTGAGAGATCGATCACGGCAAGGGGAGAATCGGGGACTGCTGTCTCGCCGGGCTTGATGTTTACGGAATTTACGATACCTGAGTACTTTGAGCGTATCTCGGTGATGGTGTTCTTTTCCCTGAGCTTGTCCAGCTTCTGCTGTGCTCTCTCGATGGCCTTCTGTTTTGCGCTCAGGTCGAGAGCATCCAGCTTTGACTGGTTGGAATCCTCGCTCTTTGCCTTGTTGAGAGAGGCTATTGCTTCGTCAAGTGTCTTCTGGCAGCTCTGAACGTTCTCGTTGAGCATTTCAAGGGATTCGCCCTCGCCGCTGCCGTTCTCCTCGAAGCCGGATATCTGGGAGTTGAGTGTTTCAATAGTGCTCTCGCAGGCAGTGAGCTGTCCGATGAGCTGAGCACGGAAATCGCGGCGGTAGTTGTCATAGGCTTCCTTTGCCTGGTCGTAGGCTGCCTTCTTTGCATCCGAATCTGCCTTTGCAGCTTCGAGAGCCTCGGGGGTAACTGCTCCGGGGACTGCTGCCACCGGTTCATCCATATCACCGCCCCTGCCGCCTGAGAGCATGGCTGTGTAGAGCGTAAGTGCTGAATTGTACTCCTTCTCGGCATTTGCTGCTGCCGACTGGAGGTTGATAAGGTCTGTGCTGTATTCCGGTGCTGCCTGTGCGGGAGAATCGGAATCGATAGCGGTGATCGTGGCCTGTATCTTATCCTGGAGCTTGGTGTTGCGGGCGAGCTCAGCCTTGAGGTTCTTGAGTGTCTCCTTGTCGGCTGCTACAGCGCCCTGATTCCTTGCGGCAGCGTCACGCTTGGCAATTGCTGCGTTGAGGGCGGTACGTGCATCGCTTATGGCCTTGTTCTCCTCGTAGTAGTCCTTGCCGGCCTTGGATATCTCCTTCTGGTATTCGAGCTGGAGGTCCTCAAGATCCTTCTCGGCAGCCTGAACATCCGGATTTTCCTCAGTGGATACGGTGAAGAGGACATCGTCCTTCTTTACCTCCTTGCCGGCCTTTACCATTACTGTATCGATAACGAGGTTGCTGTCGGTCTTTACCTCATAGCTCTGTGAGGACATTACTGTACCGCTCACAGCAAGCCTTTCGGTCAGCTTTCCGGATGTGGAGCGCTCTGTGGTGATCTCTGCAAGAGACTTGTTCATGATGGTGTTGGAGCAGAAGGTCAGCACCAGCAGCGCCGCTAAGAATATAATAAGTATGGTCTTTATGATCTCACGCCTTTTGCGGGGATCACGGATCTCCTCATCCTTGTCCTGGAGGGAGCTCTTTACTGTATCGTTCATAATTGCTAACTCCTTTGATTTGTTTGGCATATCAGCCCTTGATGCCGCCTGAGTATACTATACCGTCCACGAGATAATCCTCTCCGTAGAGGAACATGAGTATCGTGGGCACCATGTATACCACTCCGACGGCGAAGGCAAGTCCGATGTCTCCGGCGTTTATCTGCGAGAGGAATACTGACAGGGGATGCAGCGCGGAATCCTTCATAAGGACGAGGGGCTGCTCCACCATATTCCAGTAGTCTATGAATACCAGCATCGCAATGGATACCAGCGCACCCTTGCAAAGGGGAAGGTGTATGCGGGTAAGTATCTGGAATTCGCTCGCGCCGTCCAGCTTGGCCGCCTCAACGTAGGCATTGGGTATCCTCTTCATTACCTTGGTGAGGAGGAAGATACTGAACGGGGAGAATATGCCGGGAAGGATTATGGCCCAGCGGGTGTTGAGTATGCCGAATTTCTCAGACACAAGATAGTTCGGTACAAGAGTTACCTGATAGGGCATTATCATTACTATTATATATATAAAGAAGATAAGTCCCTTTATCTTGTTCGGGTACCGTGAGAAGCCGTATGCGGTGAATATGGCAACTATCATCTGGAAGAGCGTTATCGGTACCGTGAGTATCACGGAGTTCCAGAACTTCAGAAGGTAATCCGGGCTCTTAAGGAGCACCTGGTTGTACTGTGCAAGTGTGACCTTGTCGGGAATGAACTTCAGGTTCACGTTCTCTGAGATAAAGGTCTTCTTGTCTTCGGTGAAGTTGCTTATCATAGCTCCGTAGTTCGCTGATATCTCATTCGATGTCATGAAGGAGTTGGCGATGGTGAGCACCGTCGGCATCAGGAACATAAGGGCTGCGAAGGCGGCGAATACCATGAAGAAGATATTCGCTGTCCTGGTCTTCTGTTTCTTGGTCATCAGTTCTCCACATCCTTTCCGAAGATATCCTCGGCAATGAGGAGTATGGCGATAATGACTATCATTATAAGCGAGAAGAGAACAGCCGCGGAGGAAAGCTTCTGATAATCAAGGCTGTTGAAGGTGTTGTTCATGAAGTGCTGGAGCATATACATCTTATCAAAGGGGTGGTCGCCTGTGAGGAGGTATACCTCACGGAAGATCTTGAAGGAATTGATAAGGGAGAGTATCAGCACGAAGAGTATGGTAGGTGAGAGGTATCTCAGCTTGATATGTACGAACTGATACCATTTTCCTGCGCCTTCCAGCTCTGCCACCTCTATGATGTCGCGGGGGATGCCTGCAAGGGCTGACATGAAGAGTATCATGTTATATCCGATATTCTTCCAGAGGAACATGGCTATGATTATCACCTGTCCGTGACTGGATTTCATCCAGTCGATGCCCGTGCCTCCGAAGCTCTCTATTATCTGATTGAGTGTTCCGTGTGTGTGGAAGAGGACCTGCCATACGAGTACTACCGAAGCGGTAGGAACCATGAGAGGACTCAGGAAGAATGTGCGGAACACGCTCTTGCCCGGGATGTTCCTTTCAAGCATGACGGCGAGGGCCATGGAGAGTATCACGGAGAGCGGTACGGATACAATGGAGAATGCTGCTGTATTCTTTGCTGCCTTCTGGAAGGCGACTGTGGTGAACAGCTTCCTGTAATTGTCGAATCCCACGAATTCATGTACTATCGGGTTGTTTATCATGGAGTAGTACACTACTATACCGAAGGGGATAAGAAAGAATATCAGCACTCCGGCAAGGCTCGGAAGGATACACAGGTTGCTGAATATCCGCTCGCCACGCCTTCCGCACTGGTCTTTTAGCTTGTTCATTGGTATGCTCCTTAAATTTGCTCCTTCGCCGCCCTTTGCAGACTGCGGCAAAGTGTTCTATATATAAGTGTATTTAAAGTGGGAAAAAGTTGTGGGCCCGAGAAATTTTTATTATTTAACTTTGGCCCGGAGACCGGTCTGTTCTTTTGCTGGTGCCGTAAAAGCCTGTATACAGCACTTTCCGGTGCGTGCCGGCGTGATGAGGCCCGCCATTATATATAATCGTAAAGAAGTGTCAGCGCCGGACTTTTGTTAACCCGGGTTAACACATTTATACTGTAGGATTGTGTTAGGCGTACTAATTGAGCTAATACAACGTTTGATAATATAATATCATTTATTTCATAGTTTGTCAAGGGGTTGACAATGAAAAAAGAGTGAAATCTTGTGAACGGCCTTATAAATCTTGTGAACAGTCATCAGCGCTCCCGGAAAGACGGCTTACATATATAATAACGCATCTGAGGGAGGAAATGTGACATTTTTTGTTCACGTGAATAATGATAACCTTTACTTATTAAGAAATGGCGGAGGAAAATCTTAAGGTTTTCTTAGGGATCCAGGCTGTCATAATACCTAATCGCAGCGGATGTAAGAAACGCAACACTTCCGGAGATAAAATGCAGTAAAGGTTCGGAAGTATTTTTGTGCAAACTGACTTTTTTTAAAAACGGGCTTGACTTTTCGGGGGCTCCGTGATATAATATTATCTGTTGAACGGTCGTAAATGCGGGTGTAGTTCAATGGTAGAATGTCAGCCTTCCAAGCTGAACACGTGGGTTCGATTCCCATCACCCGCTCCATTTTACAGCAGCAAGGAGCTGCTGAGTCAACGATGCGCCTTTAACTCAGCTGGATAGAGTAACTGCCTTCTAAGCAGTAAGCCGCTG
>CAMKMD010000052.1 GCA_946413815.1 uncultured Ruminococcus sp. | reverse complement strand
GACCTGACCAAAGGGGCGCGCCCCTTTGGAATCCCAAACGTTTGGTTTTATCGCTAAAACTACCTTTTTGACAAGCTGAGGGACCGCCTTTGGCGGTCCGCTCTACAGTTTACCGATAATTGAGTGTAGGGGGCGATGCCCACATCGCCCCGTCCCTCTGTCCATATCTGCGAATGCAGTGTGGGTGTTCGTGGTGCGTAAAGAATAAAACCAGACTTTCAGAAGAACTGGCGGACCGCCGGAGGCGGTCCCTACACGATTTCTTCTCTCCCTTGTGTTTCATTGATTCCAACTTGGACTCCCCCTTCCTTCCCCCACCTGTCAGCTTTTGCTTTTTGTTAAGACCAGCAGGCTAAAGTCGGCTAACGCACGGGCAGCATGGAGCGCACTGTCTGTTTTAAATCCATCGCCGGAGGCGATACATTAATTCTGCATTCTTAATTCTGCATTAAAAAAGGCGCCCGGAGGCGCCTTTTTATCAGTCTGCAAAGAATCTCTGATGTGCAGTATAGCTTGCTCCGGGCTTTACCTCAAGGTAGCCTGTAACATCAGCCGGCATATCAAGATTCGGTGCGTCTATCATCGCTGTCATGGGCTCGGGACAGAAGTAGTGGTTGAAGCCCCTGTCATTCCATACGATCCAGAACTTGTATTCATCGGATACCTCATAGCAGAGCTTCTTTCCGCTGGCTGTATCCTCTGCGATGATGCCGTGGAACTGCTGTCCGTCAAGCTCTGTTACTCCGCCGGTGTACATCTCGTTGTCCACCACCTGAAGAACAGGCTTCTTGTTGCCGTTAACGTACTCCAGATCAGCCATAGTGAGCGGGCTGAGGTGTCCTGTCGGGAGGCAGCGTGCATTGAGCTCGCATCTCTTGCCCGCCGGCACTGTAAGACGGATATCCTCCTCCCTTGCACCCTCTACAAAGGGTGAGCTGATAGTGGTGTGTGAAGCAAGGGACATGGGAAGCACCTTCTCTGAGGTGTTGATGAACTTTATATCCTGCTCAAGTCCGTGTTCGGAAAGCGTGAAGGTATATTCTGCAACAAAGCCTACAGGCAGGTACTGGAAGAACTCATCGCTCTCATCGTAGATATAGCGTGTCTTTACCCATGCACAGTTGCTGTCTGCATTGTACTCCACGAGCTCAAAGGCTCTCTTGTGAAGGAATCCGTGGATGTGGTTGTTGTAGGGAGACTTCTCGTTCACGGGAAGCTGATATGTGCACTCGGAGGTGCGGAGCTTTCCGTCTGCAAAGCGGTTAGGCAGGTAGAGTGTGGGCAGTCCCCATACCTCTGCGGAGGCTCTTATATCGTCGGCTGTGTTGTCGGGGCTGAAGCGGAAAAACTCCATACCCTTGTCAAGATTGCGGAGACGGACTACGTTCGAGCCTATCTCGTAAGCCACGAGAGCTTCATATCCTCCTGCGTTCATCTTCACACAGCGAATCCCGTTGAATTCCATGAGCTGTACTTTGTTTGCCATTTTTTCATCTTCCCTTTCGGTTTATAATTTGTAATCTATAATGACCTTTCTGCAGTTCTTGCAGATCATTCCCTTTGTTATGAAGCCCTTGAAAGGCTTCCATTCAGCGGACAGACCGACGCCTCCGAAGAAATCGCCTGCCTGATAGGTGAGCTTTTCGCTTTCCTGCCATGCAAGCTGCGTCCTGGACTGGATAAAGCCCTCCCGCATCTCGCCGGAGCAAAACGGACAATTCATATATACCTTCTGTCAGTGCGGTGCTCTGCCGTACTCATTATCACGAGGGTCACTCGGCGAGCAGCAGTAAGACAACATGATTATTGACAGAATTATTCCGACAATCGCTAAGAATAAAATGATATCGTCATCATAAGACATATAATCATCGTCTGCTGCATTCAGGATTAATAAAAGTACCTCGAGTATGATACATAAAGTACCTTTTTTTCCGACATCATGCAGTCTTCTGAATTCCATCGCCAGTCTCGGGATAAATATCAAAAGCCTCCAGATCAGCAAAAGCATCCAGCCGCCTATGATAACTTCAATTATTGCCAATGCAAAAGCAGTGATGAGAGTAAACAGAACAGCATACCAGTACTCGCTTCGTGTCGAGCGCCCGGTAAAATTAAAGTAGTTTTTAAAGAACAGCCTTATTGCACCGGAAAAATTGGTATATACAGGCGATTCTCCGTCTTCGTAAGAAGCAGCCGGCTCGGGATAGTCCTCCACTTCGGAAGGAACATCGGAAATATCCATTTCCGCCCCGCAGCTGATACAATATTTTTCGTGATCCGATGACTCTGCACCGCAGTGTATGCATTTCATTTTCAATTTTCCTCCCGTTATTATCCCATAATCTATCTGTGAGGCGCTCTGCCGTAATTGTTCTCCTTCTTCTGACCCGGCTTGCACAGAATGACTATCGTGTATATCAGGAATCCGAGTGTCACAAGCGCGAGAGCTGCCAATGCCGCCATATAGGCGATCTCACCTGCAGTATAGGACGGATCGCTTGCCAAATGTGTAAAGCTGATGATGCCTGTGTACATAATGCTAACGCTCACTGCCAGTACGCCGGTAATAATCGCCAGCGTTCCCTTTCTTCCCGTATCATGCAGTCTTCTGAAACACAGCGACATCATCGGGATCAGTGTCAGCAGCGACCATAAACACGTCCCGATCTGAAACGATCCTTCCTTCTCTGTCCATCCGAGAACTATTGTCACGATAAGATCAAGCAGAACGACATACCAGAATTCGCTTCTTGTGGAGCGTCCGCTGAAATTGAAATAGTTTCTGAAAAACAGTTTTACCGCTCCGATAAAACCGGTATGTACAGGCGAGACCATATTTTCAGAGGATGCCTTTTTCTTCTTCATGCTATGGCTCTCCTCAATAATAGTTTTACTTGCCATTTTCTGATCTCCTTATTATATCGATTATTGCTGCTATGTGTTGAGTTGTATGCTGTTGAGTGTAAGGTTTCTCTGTCAATAAGGATCTCTGCCATAGTGGTTATGGTTTATCAGGCTCGGTTGGCAAAGAAGAACGATAAGATATATACCCAGTATCAGCGTAGCAATACCGAGGAGTACCCATATAGGCACCAGTCCGTCGATCGGTCTGCCGGCTTTGGCTACACCTAAAATAATACCGCTAACAAATGCCCAGATGAATAAAACTACCATGCTCGACACACACATCGTTCCTGATCTTCCTATGTCATGAAGTCTTCTGAAGCCTGCCGACATCAGCGGCACAAATATCACCAGATCCCATACTGTCCTCAGTATCGATATACCTGTAGCCTTTTTGAAGATCTCCAGTGCTATATTTACCAGCACAATGAACAGATAGGCATACCAGTATTCGCTCCTGGTCGAGCGTCCGCTGAAGTTTACGTAGTTCTTGAAGAAAAGCCTTATCGCTCCGCCGAAATTGGTATAGACCGGAGATTCCCCTCCGTCATCACTTATGTAGGTAATGGTATCGCGCGGTGCCGTCATGTCATCTACCTCCGCGCCGCATTTTACACAGTACCTCGCGTAATCCGGTGTCTCAGCACCGCACTTTCTGCATTTGATGTTCATTTTTCATTTTCTCCTTATATCATGTTTATATATAACTCATTGCTGAGTTATCAACGTTTTCAGTCCATGCGGTTCTCCATATCAGTATACTCACGCATGGGGGATATAGCCTTGTAGGCGGGACGTATTATCTTGTTGGAGTTTATAAGCTCCTCGATGCGGTGTGCCGACCAGCCTGCGATACGTGATACCGCAAAGATAGGCGTGAACAGCTCATCCGGTATGCCGAGCATACGGTATACGAAGCCGCTGTAGAAATCCACGTTGGCACATACGCCCTTGTATATCCTTCTCTCCTCGGCTATGACCTCGGGAGCAAGTTTCTCCACCAGCGAATACAGGGCGAATTCCTCATGTCTTCCCTTCTCTGACGAGAGCTTCTCGACAAAGCCCTTGAATACCTTGGCTCGTGGGTCAGACTGTGAGTATACAGCGTGCCCCATGCCGTAAATAAGTCCGGCACGGTCAAATGCCTTCTTGTGAAGGAGGCTTCGGAGATAATTCCTTACCTCGTCCTCATCCGTCCAGTCCTTCACGTTCGCTTTCATATCGTCGAACATCATGGCCACCTTGATATTGGCGCCGCCGTGCTTCGGGCCCTTGAGGGAGCCGAGAGCAGCAGCTATGGCGGAATAGGTATCTGTGCCGGAGGACGATACAACATGGACGGTAAAGGTGGAGTTGTTGCCGCCGCCGTGCTCTGCGTGCAGTACGAGGGCAAGGTCGAGTATACGTGCCTCGAGCTCAGTGAAATGCTTGTCCGGCCGCAGCATATACAAGAGGTTCTCCGCTATGGAAAGCTCCGGCAGGGGGTCATGTATGAAGAGCGAGCCGCCGTCGCTGGAGTACTTATAGGCGTTGTAGCCATAGACTGCAAGCAGCGGGAACAGGGTTATCAGCTCTATGCACTGGCGCAGTACATTTGGGATGCTGACATCATTTGCATTGTTGTCGTAGGAGTACAGTGCAAGCACGCTCTTGGCAAGAGTGTTCATCATATTGTCGCTGGGTGCCTTCATGATAACGTCCCTTGTGAAGGTGGAGGGCAGCGAACGGAAATCCGAGAGTATCCTGCGGAAATCCATAAGCTCGTGCTCCGTAGGCATAACGCCGAAGAGGAGGAGATAGACCGTCTCTTCAAAGCCGAAGCGTTTTTCCTTGATAAAGCCCTCAACGATGTCTTCAACGTCAATGCCCCTGTAATAGAGCTTGCCATCGCCGTGATTAGGCATACCGTCGCCGAGGTCGAGGACCTTGATGGTACTGATATTCGTCAGTCCGGCAACAACGCCGTTTCCGTTGATGTCACGCAGGCCGCGCTTCACGTCATACTGTGTATAGAGCTCAGGGTCGATGCGGTAGCCTGCGATGGAACGTTCTGCAAGCTTCACGATCTCCGGAGTCACAAGAGAGAATTTGTAGTCCATTGATGTCATCCCTTTCGTTTCTGGATTTGTCAGGCGCTCCTGCGGACAGGAACTCATAACTTCTTTAATTATAACTTATTCAACAAAAATTGTCAAGCATAAATCTTGGTTTTCAGTCAAAGAGACAAGACATATTTGTATGCAAAAAAGCTGCTGCGGTATGGATATTTTCCGGAAATGTGCATAGAATATACAAAACTACCGAAAGGAGAAAGCTATGAAAAAGATAAGATGGACAGAGCTTATCATCTTTGTCGTATCGGCGGAGCTCACCGGAGCTATATCCGCCCTTCTTGCGGGCAGCTACAAGGACTTCTACTCCGCCCTTGTTCAGCCGCCTCTTGCGCCGCCCTCTGCGGTATTTCCGTGGGTATGGGGAATACTCTACGCCCTCATGGGCATATCGGCCTATCTTGTATGGAAAGAGCCCGAGGACAGAGGCAATTACCGGAGCACAGCCCTCACGGTATACGCCGTGCAGCTTGCCGTCAACTTCGTCTGGAGCATCATCTTCTTCCGCTTCGGCCTGCTGACCGCCGCTGCTGTGACTGCTGTGATACTCGCCGCACTTGTGGGTGCGATGGTGTATGCCTTTGCAAGAGTAAAGAAGACGGCGGCATGGATAAATGTGCCCTATCTGCTGTGGAGCATTTTTGCTGCATACCTTGCTATAGGGAATGCGGTGCTCAACTAAGTGGACGCCTTCACTTGCAAGGCGTCCCCTCTTCCAAAACAGTCCCCCGGACTGTTTTGGAATTCACCCCTTGCGAAGCGCCCTGAGGATAAATGAGGGACTCTGTCCCTCACCCTGCCAGAGGCGCTGCCTCTGGACTCCGCTAAAGGGGCGCAGCCCCTTTAGAATCCCAAACTAAAAGAAAAACATACTTTATAAAAAATGACGGGCGCACAATGTGCGCCCGCAACGTATTACATACCTGTTATTCCCGAACGTGCTATTCCCTCAGTGAAGTGCTTCTGCAGCAGTGCATATACTGCAAGCACCGGCGCTATGGAGAGAAGACAGCCTGCCTCCTTCCACACTATCTGCTCACGGGGGGATATATCCGCCTTCGCATCCTTGAAGAGACGTATCTTCAGCTCTGTATCAAGGTTCTGGAGCATCAGTGCCACCGTCTTTGAGTTGGTGAAGAAGGTGGAAGATACATAGTAGTCGTTCCAGTACCATACAAGAGAGAAGAGAAAGACCGTCAGGAATGCCGCCGAGGCATTCGGGGCCATGACCCTCACGAAGGTCATGAAGGGACCGCAGCCGTCGATATATGCCGCATCCTCTATCTCACGGGGCAGTCCGCGGAAGAACTGCCGGAAAAGGAATATCATAAGTCCTGCGCGTATGCCGTTTGCCGTCATGGCCGGCAGGTACATAGTCCACATGGTATCTATCAGGTTCACGGTATGGCTTCCGATACCGAAGAAGCGGAACTGCCCGTAGAGCGGGAGAGCTATGACCTGCGTGGGGACGAGTATCATCAGTATGACGAGCCCGAAGAGGAGCCTGCTGCCCCTGAACCGGAACCTTGCAAAGCCGTAGCCGGTTATGGCACAGGAGAGGACCTGCACCATCGAACACCCGACGTTCATAAGAACGGTGTTCAGCAGAGTGGTGCCGAAGTCCATGGCCTGTATCGTATCCCGCATCACGCTGAGAGTGAAGTGCCGGGGTATCCATACCACAGTCGGGTCGTTCATATCCGCTCTCTCGCGGAAGGAGCAGCTTATCATATATAGCAGCGGATACATGATGACGAATCCGAGGCCGAAGAGTATGAGAAAGCGGAATACCGCCCATACGACCTCCGCCGGAGCCTTCTTATGCTTTTTCTTCTTTTCCGTTTCCTTTGTCTCAGTCTTTACTGTCTGTTCTTCCGGCATCAGCCGCACCTCCTTTACTCTGTTTCGTAGTATATGAATTTGTTGATGACCAGTGTTATCAGCCCGATAGCAGCAATGACCACGGCGAAGTATATCCACGCCATAGCCGAGGCCTCACCGAACTTCCAGTCCTCACGCATTACGATGAGACGCTCCATGACCTTGTTGGTGGGGTTCGTGAAGGAGTCTATGACCGTGAATATGAGGTTCGTGAGTATGAAGGGGCTGACATAGGGGAAGGTTATCTTCCAGAAGTATTCCCAGGCCGTAGCGCCCTCTATCTGTGCTGCCTCCCTTGCGGAGGAGGGTATATTCTGCAGCGCCGCAAGGAATACAAGTATCTGTATGCCCGCATTCCATACTATACTGAATATATTGTCCGCAACCGCCGATATCATGCCGGACATACTCTCACTCAGTCCGTAGATGCCAAGGAATTCAAGGAGCTTTCCCATCATGTCCGTTGAGAACATGGTCGAGAACTGTCCCGCTCCCGCGCTGCCTGTATTGGACATATCTCCGCTTATTATCTTGTACACAGGTCCCGTTGCTATGATGACGGGAAGGAAGAATACCGCCCTTGCGAGGGCTCTGCCCCTGAACTTCTGATTGAGTATCACTGCTATGAAGAGCGAGAATATAAGTATCAGCGGGGTCTTCCATGCCGTTTCTATCAGCGTCTCACGCAGCAGCTTCAGGTATTTCTCATCAACGGTCAGCACGTAGGAGTACTTGTCGAGCCCCACCCATTTTGCATCTATGGAGCCCACGCCTATGGAGACATCGCTGAAGGAATACCACAGGGACTTGACAAGGGGTATCAGGAAGAATACTATGGTACCGAAGAGCCACAGGGATATGAAGCCGAAGCCGTAGAGAGCCTTGCGGCGCTGATATGACAGCCTGACGCTTTTCTTTTTCATCAGTCTCCCCCCTCCTTTTTACCGCCGGACAGCAGCTTCCTGCCGTTCCATTCAAGCGACATCTCATCGAGGTCGGCAGCAACTGACGTACCGCCGGAATACTCCGTGATGATGCGTTTCCCGTCCTTCTCCGTGCGGCAGTCCGTGATGGTCTGCGTACTTATCTCCCTGAGAAGAGGGCTGAGCTGACGGAATGTGTCTGCTATCCTGTCTATCTGCATCTCACTGCCGGCATAGTAGTACCTGTCGTACTCCGTATCCTTAAGAACACTTATCTCCGCAGACAGCAGGTCGTAGGAAGGAAGGCAGCCTGTAGCCGCCGCCTTCAGCAGAAGTGTATCCGGGTCGGGGGAGCCGTTCACGGCCTCGGTGTAGCATGGTATCAGGCCATGCAGGACCGTCTGCAAAAACGGTACATCCTCACTGAACACATCGAACTGACTTGAAGAGAGCGGTACATCGGTGATACCGCTGAGGTACGGGAATGCGTAGGCATTCGCTCCCCTTGCGAGGACTCCGCCCTCAAGGCTGTCATCCATCTTCTCAAGGCTCTCCTTCTGCTCTGTCATAGCCCCGAAGCGGGAGACCGGCTCCTTGCCGTAGTCGCCGTAGAGAACGGAGGCGAGGCCGCCGGGAGAGATGCCGTCAAAGCCAGCCGCTGACCAGCTTTCCGCCGCCCCGGTGTATACCTCAGTGAAGCATGAGGGCGAGAGGAGGGAAAGATTTTTCCTTACCCCGTCCGGCACGCCGTAGGCCCTGTCATAGCTGACGATGCGTGAATATGCACCGGAGATGCGGACTGAAGAACCGCTGAAGGAGTTATAACCGTTGCCCGGGTAATATGTCATATCATCCGATACCGGATAGAGACCTATGCCGTTATCCTCCGCATAGCTCTGCAGAGAGCTGAGAGCCCTGCTGCCGCCGAGAGTCCCCGAGGCCTTTGCTCCGGTATCCACCTTTGAATCGATACCGTCATCCGTCCAGTTGTCATAGGTGACGTTCATACTGCTGACGCCTGCATCATGCAGGGAGGAGAGTATCTCCTGTGCATCCGCATAGCCGGTTACTTTCTGCCTCATAGTCACCGGCACTCCGAGAACGGGCTTTTTCTTCTGCACTCCGCCGTAGAGTGCGATATGGAAGGGCGCTTCGCCCTCCGCAGTACGCGGCATCACACCTGCCTCATCGGTCAGGTACTTTCTGTAGCGGGCGGCTATATCGGTATAATCCACATCCTTGCCGGATATGGGATAGTAGCGGACTTCGATATTGTCGGATTTTATGCCGCCGTTCTCGAATACTGTCAGCTTGTCGCTGAGCTTGCCGGACATATAATAGGTGTCCGCTCCGCGGAGCACGAAGGTGAAGCTGCAGATGTCATAGCTGCTGCCGCTCTGCCCGGATACCGCTGCCGTGAGAACCGCATTTGAATCCCCCTTTGAGGCTATGGCAAGCAGGGCGTTGTCCTCCTTGACTATGCCGTAGACCGGCAGGTATATCTGCTCTGTGACCGCGCCTCTTGCAGTGGGGACAGCTGTAACATCTCTGCCGTAGACCGGCTGTGAATAGGCGGCCGGGTCTGTGATGCCCTCTGTTTCGAAGTCGATGAGTGCACCGCAGCCGTCCGGTATCACGAAGCAGCCCTTTTCATCGGGAGAAGCTGCACCGAAGCTGCCGAGGAGGGTTATCTCCGTGGCGATGTTGGCGGCGTTGGTCTCCTTTATGTCCGATACGATAAGACTTGCCTTCAGGTGGTCATCCTCGAGGGTATACTCCACAGGGAAGCTGAAGCCTTCCCTGGAGTATTCATATTCGGCACGTATGCCGTTCTTTATATCCTTTACGGTTATACGGCATTCATCCGCCGCCGAACGCAGGTAGTTGTTGTTGTTCCGCTTTGAAGGTATGCCGTAGCGCAGCACCGCAGAGGAACGCAGCTCAGAGCGCAGCAGGGGCGTAGCCTTGCTGTCTGATGATGCGCCGAGAGGTGCCGACCACCATATATAACCGGTCTTCCTGTTCTCTATGCCTATGTTTGCAAGACGATCATCCACGAGCATACGGAAGCTGTCATTCTCCGCCGCATATCTGAACGTACCTATCACATGGTCGCCGGAGAGGCTGAGCCAGGCAAAGGAGCCGTCATCGGCGGTATACCAGAGCTTTCCGTCCTTCTTTCTCCCGCCTCTGTACTCCCTGATCTTCTCCTTCATATCCGGAGACATCAGCTCGAGCGCCTTGCTTCCTTCGTTGCGGAAGAGATGCGGATCGTCCGTGACGGAGACCGCCCTGACGAGTTTCAGAGCCTTCGTCATGTCCTTGTCCATGGTGAGCAGGTATTTTCCGCTCTCGCTGAGGAAGCGGAGCCCCTCCTCACACTTTATGCTCTTGTCAAAGGAGGCAGCCGCCCTGCTCGTATCACGGTCAACGAGCACCAGCTTTCCCAGCTTCTTTACCGTCTTGATATCTGCCTCGGCGGCTTCCTTCTCCGCCTTCTGCTTATCCGTGAGCTGTGCCTTCTTCTCAGGCTTTCCGCCGTGCATATCCCAGATACGCTCTTCAAAATCGTCGCCGGCCTTGTAAAGGTCGTAGTCACCGGCCGTACCGACCCTGACGAGCAGGCGCTTGGCTTCCTTCTCGCTGAGCTCTATGCTCTCCGATGCGGGAGCTGCTTCTTCCTCCTCTTCGGTCTCCTCCGGGGAGACCTCTGCTGCGGCTGTATCTCCCTCCGCAGCGCTTACCGGTACCGCACCGGTCTGCAATGCCGCCATAGCTGCAAGGAGACACAAGAATATTCTGTTCAGTTTTATCTTCATGGTCTCCTTCCTTTCTCAGACTCTTATCCTGTATGATATCTCTGTCCAGATAGTGAACAAAAATCCGAATACCTGCTGCATGAGTGACATGAAGAGTACCAGCAGGAAAAGCATTATAAGCATGGCGCCTATCGTGAGCAGCACCGCCAGAACTGTCTTGGCAAAGGTGTACTGATGCACTGCCTTGACCGCCGAGAACAGCAGTATCGCCGTCCAGCCGATACCCACGATGCGTATGACTTCTATGAATACAGCCTCGTCACGTATGAGGAAATGGGACAGCAGAGCATTGAGCAGCAGCTGCACAGTGTAGGGTATGAGCGCATATGCGCTGTATATGCAGATGTTCCGCATAGTCCCCTCTCCGTCAAGGAGAGTGCATACCGCCCAGTTGCCTGTCACCCACGCGGCAAATACCACGAAGCTCATCACGATGTATGGAACGATATTGAATACCCTGTCATAGGGGATGAAGAACTGTGTGCCGTAGAGCTTGTCATCGGCTATCTGTCCGAAGAACAGCATGAACACTATGAAGAAGGCTATCTTCAGCGAGCCAGCCTTCTTCCAGCGCATATCCTCGAAGCCCTCTGCGGGATGCAGCACTGCATGGCGCACCCACTCAGCCGGTCTGAGGTCCATCATCAGTGCTCTCCCCCTTTCTGCGGCGTTTTCTTATCAGCCTTGCAGCGAAGACTGCGGCGGCGACGAGAGCAGTGATACCGAGTATCAGCTTTCCGCCGTTCTCCCGGAGCCACTGTCTGCGCCAGCCCTCAAAGGCCTTGTTGTATATACGGCCTGCATCGGCCTTCTTTGCATATTTCATCGCGCCCCTGTAGTCCTCCTGACGGAGAAGGGCGGAGGCCACTCCCACATAGGCGGCGCAGTAGTTTCCGTCCAAGCGCAGCACCTCGTTCCAGGGGACGAGAGCCTCCTCGTAGAGGCCGGCGTTGTGGAGGGATGATGCCTTGTGTACCGTCCTTCCGAACTCCGTCTCCCGGAATACGGTTACGGTATTCTTCGTCCGGTCGAGAACAAAGAGCTCCTCCCCATATGATTCTATGGCGGCTGGCTGAGTGAATCCGCCGAGCTGCTTTGCGATGCCGCCCATGATGAACAGCAGGCCGCATTCCTCGTCATACTGGAAGATACGCCCGGAGGTCTGGTCAAGGCAGTTGATGCAGCCGTCCTCTGCTATGTCGATATCTATTATAGCCGAGCTGAGGATACGGTTCTGTGTGGAATCGTATATGGGGGTATAGTCACCGAAGGTGACCTCCTTGTCTGCGATTATGTTCTTTCCGGCGGCATTGAGCTTCTTCACGGTATCCGTCGTCTGCGTGGAGGAGGATGAACAGGTGAAGATGAAATCGCCGTCTATATCGAATGAGGTAATTCCGGAGGGTATGTTTCTCGTCCGGCGTGCCCTCTTCTCATCGGAGATAAAGAGACCGGAGAAGTGGTCGGAGATTATCTCCGCCGTGGGCTGCACGCGGTTCGCTCCGTAGAAGCCGGTAAAACTGCCGTCCGGCGCGAACATTGCCGCGCCCGTGGTTATATTGCCGAGGACGACGTACACGTTGCCCGCCTTGTCGGCAATGACACGCTTCGGCATGAAGGTCTTGTTCTGGTCATAGGCTGCGGTCTCCGGCTTCGTCAGTTCAAGGATAACGCTGCCGTCCATACCGCATACAAGCACTCTTGAGTTCTCGCTGTCGGCGATATATATACTATCCTCCGTGACGAACACACCCTGCGGCGAGCTCAGGGATGTCCCTGTCCCGTCCGGCATGGTGAGAGTATCGATGATATGCACCGTCTCCGTCAGGTCTTTGTCGCAGACAACTATCCTGTTATTGCCGCTGTCAGCGATGTAGAAAAGGCCGTCCGGCGCAAGGAAGATATCAGCAGGCTCAGAGAAAGCCGTTGTGCCGAGATCACTGCCGGAGACGCTTCTCTCCGGTATATATCCCGCCTGTGAGGGTACAGCGTCCCCCCAGCGGTCGTAGTTGTATACCTCGTATGGCTCTGCGGAGGCACTTATCCCCGCCGCACCATTGAGGAGCAGACAGGCAAGCGCCGGCGCAATGAGCCGTCTTATGCTTTTATTCACTTGTCCTCACTCCTTGATGCCGGAATGTGCCATTGTCTCTATGACCTGCCGCTGCGCGAGCATGAATATCACGATGGGAGGCACCAGCATGAAGACTGCCGCCGCCATAGCCACACCTGCACGGGCAAGTCCGGAGGCTGCCGCCTGGGTGACTACTGTCGGGAGGGTCTTGTACTGCTCACGGAATACGAGAGTACCGGTCTGAATGTTCCAGGCTGCCTGGAAGGCGAATATGATAAGCGTCATGAGCGCAGGCTTCTGGTTCGGCATGACCACCTGCCAGCAGATGCGGAAGAGACCTGCGCCGTCAACCTTTGCGGCCTCTATCATGGCATCCGGCACCTGACTTATGGACTGTCTCATCAGGAATAGCCCCATGGGAGATGCCACCGAGGGCAGTATCAGTGCAAGAGGGTTGTCGATAAGGCCGAGCCTTGCCATGACGATGTACTGCATGATGTATATTACATTGCTCTGATAGAGAAGAGCGATAACGATTATGCTGTTTATCAGCTTGCTGCCCGGAAATCTGCACTTGGCCAGCACAAAGGCCGCCATTGAGGAGAATATGCACTGGAGAGCGGTAACGCTGACGGTGACCCACACGCTGTTGAAGACATAGCGCGAGAAGGGCACACGGTTGCTGCTGAGCGCCCGGAACATATCCCGGAAGTTGTCAAGTGTCGGGCGTATCGCATAGAGCTTCGGCGGGAATACGAAAAGCTCCTCCACCGGCTTTATGGACATTATGACTGTAAGGTATATCGGCAGCACCATAAATGCCCCGAGTATGAAAAGGAAGATGAATATTGCGGCTGTACCGCCTATCTTTCTTCCCGCCTGACGGTTTGATGCCTTGAGGCGGACTGTATCAACTGTTGCCATAATCCCGCCCCCTTAATCCATGTATTTGCTCAGCACTCTGCTGATAAGACGGTTCAGCAGGTACATGACCACGAACAGCACCATACATATAGCTGCGGAGTAGCCCATCTCGTAGCGCACCCAGCCGTAGTCGTAGGCATGAGTCATGATGGTATGCGCCTTGTAGTCCGTGCTCGGGAAGCCGACGAGGTTCTGTGCAACAGTTCCCGCCGTGAAAGAGCCGACTATCTGCATGACAGCCGCAAACATGAGCTGCGGCCCCATAGATGGGATGACGATATAGATAAGCTCCTGCCAGCGTGTGCGTATGCCCTCGATAGCCCCCGCCTCATACATGGAGCGGTCGATGTTCTGGAATCCCGCACGGAGGGCAAGGAAGCCTGCGCCGAGGGATATCCACAGCTGGACCACTATCGTTGCGCCGAGGACGTAGCGGCCGTCCGTCAGCCACTGCACCGGCGAATTGATGATGCCGAGGTTTATCAGGAATGAATTGAGATAGCCGTTCATATCGCCGCTGAATATGAGCTGCCATACGGTGTATACATTCGCCAGCGACGGCGCGTAGAATACCAATGTGAATACGGTCTTCAGCTTCGCCGGCAGCTCGTTTATCAGCCATGCAAGCAGGAAGCAGAGCACGTAGCTGACAGGGCCTGTCAGCAGGGCGAACACCAGCGTAACCCTTATGGACCTGAGGAATATCTTATCCGAAAGGAAGAGGGTGGCGTAGTTCGAGAGACCCACGAATTTCGGTCTCTGCACCATATTGAAGTCGGTAAAGCCCATAGGCAGCGACATAAGCACCGGTATCACCGTGAACACGATGAAGAAGAGCATGAACGGAGCCAGCATTGCATAGCAGGCGCGGTTCTTCTTTATCTCTTTCCAGAGCTCTCCGCTCTTTTTCTTCCTGTCCTCTGCGGCAGAAGCCTTCTGTGCCATGCAAAGCCCTCCTTTCTCAGTCAAGTCCGAGATCCCTTCGCTTTCTTGCGATCTCGTCATTTATATCACGGTTGTAGTACACAAGTGTATCCCTCGGGTTCTCGCCGAGGTTCAGCGTTTCACGGAATGCGTTCATGATATTGCGGGTCACAGCATAGGAGGAAGGTATTATGGGTATCTCCGTCAGTTCCTCCCGCTGAGCTGCAAGGCGGCGGTATTCATCCTCCGACCAGGCAAGCCGTGAAAGTGCTTCTGTATTGGCGGTATCGTATCTTCCCATTCGTCCGAGAAGGCCTTCTATCTGTGTCCCGAACCGCACCTGGGTATCTGCGTCAGTGAACCACTTCACGAATTCCCAGGCGCCCTGTTTGTTGCTCACCTTGTTGAATATAACAGCGCCTGCGCCGTTGGAATTCGCCGCATGGGAGACAGTGCCGTCCTCTCGGACAGTGCCGGGAACGGGGCAGAAGTTCCAGAGACCGCTTATCTCCGGAGCCGCCGCCGCAAGCTGGTTCGCAAAGGTGTAGTTCTGTATGACAAGGGGATATTCACCCGTCCTGAAACGGCTGAATGCGTCATAGCTCTGCTCAAAGCTGTATTTGGTATAAAGGTCAGTCCAGTCCTCGAAGGCCTGCACCGCCTCGGGAGCATCGAAGGAAGAGCGTTTCATATCCCCGCTGTAATAGCCGAGCCCCTTCTGCAGCATCATCATGGCAAAGGTATGGCCGGTCTCCGTTGCAGGCGAGATGTTCGCCGGCGGGAGCACAAGTCCCACTGACATATAGTTTCTCTGCAGCGCCGGCAGCATATCCCTGAGCTCGTCCCAGGTCTCCGGCGGGCTGTCTATACCCAGCTCCGTAAGAACATCAGTGCGGTAGAAAAGCATGGGGAAGCCCTGTGTCACAGGGAGACCGTAAACGCCTTCCATATAGGTGTACGGCGTCATGGCATTCTCCTGGAATCGCTCCCTGACAAGGCTGTAATCACTGAACTGCGTCATATCGGCAAGAAGTCCTCTCGCCGCAAGGTTCACAGGGAACTCTCCGCCGAGGAAGAGCGCCGCATCCGGCCCCTTTCCGGCAAGCGCCGCTTCAACTACTCCTCCGATAACAAGATTGACCGATACAGGTATACCTGTATCCTGCATGAATTCGTTCTCAGTCATCTCCTTGACTATCTGCGCCTGGTCACGTCCGAGGGATACCCATACCTCTATGGCATCCTCACCTGTGACATCGGAGAGAGTGGTATAATCCTCAAAGAATGAACCTATGAATGCCTTTGCGCCGAAGCTCAGGGACTGGCCGAGGCTCTCCTTCACAGGCGAGAACTCCGTGCCGGCGGGAGCGAGCTCTATATAGTCCACCTCCAGTGGCTGGTCGCGGTATTCCCTTATCCATGCCGACAGAGAGGCTATGCTGTTCTTTATCTGCTTCAGGTAATCCGGTATCCGGAGCGGCTTCTTCACGCACTTCTCCAGTATGACCGCCATATTCTCCAGCACAGCGGCCTCTGAGCCGGAACTGCCCGCTATCCCTTCCATCTCCTTCTGTACGCCGCGGAGAGTCTCCGCAAGCCGGTCGAGGTCATCAACAAGTCCCGGCACCTTCTCATGGACGTAGTAATCGGTATACTTGTCCGGCGAAGGGCCTGTTATCATGAGTATCTGCCTGTAGCAGCGGTTGAGGTCGTCTATGGCATCATCGAGCCTGCGCATGGGAGTGCCGATTTCTCCGGGCACGCATTCCATGGAAAGAGTATGCTGAGTTCCGCCCTCAAGGTATACATATATATCCTCGCCGTTTCCGCTCTCCGGCACAACGAGCTCCCAGTCGCTGTCGTATGCAAAGCTTACACAGTCAAGCTCACTGCAAGGCACCTTTCCGTCTATGCGGATACGTCTGTTGGAGCAGAATCCGCGCATCAGGTCCTGCCTTGCCTTTATGCCGATGCGGTACCAGCCGGAAGCCTCGGAGGGTATCTCCCAGGTCAGGGACTGCAGGGCCTTCTTCCAGTTACCGGCGCCTATGGTGTTGTACACTACCTTTACAGGGTCTGAGGGCGATACCAGCGCTCCTGAATTATCACAGGTAGGATAGAGGGTCGGGTCGGATTTGTATACAGCGTTCTCCCCCTCTATGCGGAGGAGGCTCCTGCTGCCCGTATCATTCCTGCCGACCGAAGCAGCGTACTCCTTGTAATCCGGTAGCTTCTCCGGCGCACGCAGCCTTATTCGCTCAATGGCTATCTGCGCCCGTGAGGAGGTGAACCTCAGTTCATGCTTTCCCTTTGTGAGGTAGAAAAACAGCGGTTCCCCGAAAAGGCCCTCACTGTCTCCGGCATAGCATTCCTGCCACATCCCCTTCTGGACCTGCGGCGGACGCACCTGATTCCCCCGGATATCCGTGGATATGGGCTTTTCGTTCACCCATACCCTGTTGAAGGTAAGGCGTGAAGCCGTATCAAACGGCAGTTCCCCGTCTATGGTGAGGGAGAGCTCAGCCTGAGCGCTGCCCGATTCCATGGGGAAGTAGCTCATCTCAAGGCAGTAGAGACCGTCCTCCGGTATATCCGCCTTGTAGGTCAGCTCGCCGCCAGCGCTCTCCCACAGGAGGACACCGCTGCGGATATCCTCACCGGAGCCGTAGCCGCCGACAGAAAATTCTCCGTTCTCCGCAGAGGTATAGCTGTCCCCGTCTATCTCAACGACAGACCCGGCAAAGCCCTTGCCGGAGTACATATCATAATACTCGCTGTAGGAGGGTATCTCGGTATCAACCGGCTCTACCGGCCAGTACTCACCTGAGGAATCATCGCTGCCTCCGGCATATCCCGCAGCTGCGGCAGAAGCCGGAAGACAAACAGCAACAGCCGCCGACAGAGCCCCTGAGAGCAGCCTGCGGCAGATATCCTTCAGCTTCATATCCCTCCCACCTTTCTTTGCAAAAATACGGCAAAAAGCAGCACTCCGGCTGCATCGTTCCATTACGTTAAGTATATCAAATATACGGGTCAATGTCAAGTTGGAGCATGAAAGTGCTGTTCCCGGAAACCGGCCGGACTGACAGGCGGTACACATAAACGGGGAAAGCAAAAGGGACTGCCGGAGCAGCCCCTTCAGTCTGTCAAAAAACCTATATCTATTCAGGGGACGCCCTCTCTTGCAGGGCGTCCCCTCTTCAAAAACAGTCCACCGGACTGTTTTTGAATTCACCCCTTGCGGGGCGCTTTGCGGCTATATGTGGGGCTTTGCCCCACACCCCACCAGAGGCTCTGCCTCTGGACTCCGCTAAAGGGGCGAAAGCCCCTTTAGAATCCCAAACGTTTGGTTTTGTCGGTGAAACCACTTTTTTGACAAGCTGAAGGGACTGCCGGAGCAGCCCCTTGTTCATTGCTTACTGACCCAGAGGAAGGTCTTCGTTTTTCAGTATTCCCGCATCCACCTTCTGTATGGTTATAGCATCGTTACCGGTGATGCCGGGCTGACCGTCAACGTCGCCGTTGATGAGGCCCTGCTCCTCTATGGGATACTTGGTCTGATTCGCCACATACTGGAGTATGCCGACTGCATCGGCAACATTCACCTTGCCGTCAAGATTCACGTCGCCGTAAAGCGTATCGTTCACAGTAGGCGGATACTCGTCACCGAGAACGTGTACTGTGATGACGTCAAGTTCATTGCCGCCCACGGTGAGGACTATCCTTCCGTCGCCTTGGAGCATTGCCTTTATGATATAGGTGGTGGTCACCTTCGGTATCTGTGCGCCCACATCCTCTGTCTCTGTTTCCTTGTCGACTATCTCAATGCAGTCGCCTTCCGTGCTTACCTCATATCCGCTGCCCTCGGCAGTTACGGATATCATCTGTCCCATCTGGATGATGTAGTGTTCGTTTTCGTCCTTGAAGTAGCCGCCGGGTGTCACGTGCTTTGTAGGGGGCTGTGTGGCAGGCTCAGGCTCTGTGGTCGGCTCCATCTCCTCGCCGTATACCGCTATCTCTGCGATATTGCAGCAGTATACGCTGTCCTTGTTGATGCCGTTGTTCGGAGCGCCCTCCGGTACCTCATAGCGGATATAGCGTACATTTGTCAGTCCGTCCAAGTTGATCCTCTTCATGCCGAATGCCGGCTGTCCCTCCACTGTATACACCTTGTTCCAGGTCTCGCCGTCGGAGGATACTGAGAAGAAGCCGTCTGCCATACGGTATTCATAACCCTTGCGGGGTGAGAAGCTGATAGCGTCGATGCGGTAGTTTCCGCCCAGGTCTGCCTGTACCCAGCCTGCGCCCACGCCGTCAAAGAAGGTCGTGGTCTTGCCGTCGAACACCTTCGAAGCATCATCGTTCGGTGAATCCTTGTAGGGATCGCTGCCCGTAACCCTCGCAGGTGTTATCTTGTCTGAGCCGCTCTGTGAAGCGGGCTTGCCGTAGAGTTCTATCTCCGCGATGTTGCAGCAGTATACGCTGTCCTTGTTGATACCGTTGTTAGGTGCGCCCTGCGGCACATTATAGCGGATATATCTTGCCTTGCTGTCGCAGGCGAAGTTCTTTACGTACTGCATACCGAAGGGCGGGAGAGAGGATACCGTAAAGGCCTCTGACCAGTTTGTGCCGTCCTCGGAGAAGCTGAATATACCATCCACCATGCGAGCCTCATAGCCGCTTCTCGGGCAGAATCCTACTGCGGAGATATCGTATACCTCGCCCAGGTCAGCCTGTACCCAGCCTGCGCCTACGCCGTCGAAGTAAGTGGACATCTTGCCGTCGAATACCTTGTCGGGGCCGCAGTTGCTGCTCTCGCCCCAGGGATCCGAGCCGGTTATGGAAGCTGCGCCCAGGTCTATGGGATCCTCAAGCGACATGGAACCCTTTACGCCGTCGATGATATAGGTGGTTATTGAGAGAGGTGCAAGTGTCGCATCAAGGGTCTTGCCGCTGAGTGATCCGGCGTTGCTTACCTCTGCCCAGTTCTCGCTGGTGCTTGTGCGGATGACCTGTGAGATGCTGCCGACCTCATCGAAGCCGGAGAGATCGTATATCATCTGGTTATTGCCGCTGCCGGTATTATAGGCAACGATGACCAGCTTTCCGTTCTCCTTGTCGAAGGCCGCCATGGTATTCGAGCCGGAGTTGAGCATTATCATGCCCGGGCGGATATAGCGGGTATACTGTCCGAAGCCGTAATACTTCTTGGAGAGGATTATCTCGTTCTTGTCATGGTCTGCGACTGCCACGCCCCAGAATCCGTCATTGATATTCGGCATACCCGAATCCTTGTTGCCGTTGTAGCCTACTGATGATACGTGGTTGTCGATGAGCTGCCAGAGTATCCATGCGCTCGCATTGAGACCGTTACAGTCATCGGTGATGCGTCCGGCGAGCCACAGTGCTGCGCCCATGCCGCCGGCGTTCTGTCCGGCAGTACCCTTGCCGTCCACCTCACTCATCCAGAGGTTCTTACCGGCTGCAAGAGCTGTCTCCTTGAGCTCGGAGCGCTTGCTGCCGCCGTAGGAATGAGTGTCGATACGTCCTACAACGCCCTTTGCCTCAGAGGAAAGTGCCTTGAAGGCATCTATCTGGGTATCAATAGAAGTCTCGTCACTGGCGCTGATGATGATATCGTTCAGGCCTCTTGCGGAGAGGGATTTCTTCAGCTCGGTGAGTATCCTGCTCTCGGAGTTGCCGATATCGAAGTGACAACCCTCCTGCTTGGCGCTGTATGCGCCCCAGAAATTGGTATACGGCTCGTTCATCGGATCGATGCTCTGCACCGTAACGCCCCAGTCCTTCTCAAAGTGGTTGCATACCTCGGCGAGATACTCCGCAAAGGCTGTGTACTGGTCGTCACGGAGATTGTTCTGTCCGGCGTCCTTGTTTCCGGTCGAGCAGCCGCTTTTGGTCATATAGTAAGGCGGCGAGTTCGAGAACATCTCTACTATCATATCATCTCCGGCAGCCTTGATGCAGCGGTCGAGGACGTTCCGCTGATTGGCATCAGCCGTCCAGTCGTAGGTGACCTGACCGTTGTTGTATACGGTATAGCCGGGCATATTTGAATCGGTACGGGTGATGTGGTGATGCGTGGGATCGTCACCGCCGCCGATATTGAAACGGGCGATGTTCATGCGAAGACCGTTCTCGCCGTAGAAAGCATCGGCCGCCTTCTGTGAGAGCTCATCGTTGTAGCCCACACGGTTTGCCCACCAGCAGAGGGATGAGCCCCATCCCTGGAATACGCCCTCGTTGATGACATAATGACTCATCGGCGAGAGACTGATACGTGTTGCGGCATAGACCGGTGCTGTACCGGTCAGCGCGCCGGTCCCGGTCAGTCCTGTGAGGGTGAGGACTGCCGACACAGCGGCACTCAGTAATCGTTTGCCTTTCATTCTTGATTCCTCCATTCTTATTTTTCCCATTGTACAGTTTGCACTGTTCCATTCTCATTCTATCACCAGTTTCAGTCAATGTCAATGACTTATACTATCAAAAATGTCAGGAATTTTGCGATATTTGAACACTGATAAAAAAGAAGGAGCAGTATAAGCACTGCTCCTTCCCTTATTTCCTGTGCATCATGGATGTGACGATAGCTATGGCTCCGCTGATGACACCTGCTATCGGCCAAACTATCCAGCTTCTGCCCCAGTCCCCTGTTATGAAGCTGTAGCCGAGAAAGCCGGCAGTCACCAGCAGCCAGAAGATACCCTGCACTGCGCCGGTGAACTCATCATGGTCATGCGCCTTCTTCTCCCGCTTGTATTCCTCCTCCTCGAGGAGCTTATTGAAGCCCGCGCTGATGATGCCTGTACGTACTATAAGGAATGTACCGCTCGCAATGAGCGCAAACATGAGGGGCACGCCGATCACTGATACAACCGTCTTGTCGTTGGTCACACCCAGAAAGATGACAGGCAGCACAGCTACGATAAGAAGGACGATGCCAAGTACAAGCCTGAGGATATGCTTTGGCTGATAGGCATCCCTCTTTTCTCTCACCATGCCGGATACGCCGTATTCCGTGTCTATCCCCTCATTGGTGAGATAGCTGTAGGACTTCATCTTCAGGCCAGACCATACGAACAGGGCAACTCCCGCTGCGATAAGAAGGAGCAGCGCCGGAACACCGATGATATCCGCTGCAGGGCCGTCTCCGTTTGTTGCTCCGGAGAGTATGATGACCGGGACTGCACACATTATGCAGAGGAACACTCCGGCGGCTATCCTCAGTGCGTGCTTTCTGTTCTCCTCAAGGAAGCTGTTGGCCTCTGCCATAGTCACCCTGCGGAGAGCAGGTCCGTCTGTGTCAGCCGGCAAGGTCTGCTCCGTTTCGGGTATGTCTATCTCGTCTTTGAGAAGATAGTCTGTGGTAACTCCGAATATCTTTGAGAGCTGGAGTATGCGGTTGAGGTCGGGAGCGGACTGTGCGCCCTCCCACTTTGAAACTGACTGACGGCTGACTCCAAGCTGCTCCGCAAGCTCCTCCTGTGACATACCTGCCTTTTTCCTGAGATCGATTATCTTGTCTGCAAGTATCATAATAGTACCTCCATTAGTATTATATTGCTGAACGATCTATGAGTTCTTTATTTCTCTGCCGTTCACTGATACCAGTATACCACACCAGGCAGTTGCAGGCAATAAAGCCGGCTTGGAAATTTGTCAACCAGCGGTTGCATCCGGTTGCAAATGCGGTATACAGGCGTTTGCAGATAGAGACAGCCCCCGCCGAAGCGGGGGATCTTTCAGCTCAGCTCGAACATTCCGTTGTAGAGCTGATAATACTTTCCTCTCTGTGAAATAAGCTCGTTATGATTGCCTCTTTCAATTATCTTGCCGTGTTCAAGTACCATGATGGCGCTTGAATTCCTTACCGTCGAGAGCCTGTGTGCGATGACGAATACAGTCCTTCCCTCCATGAGAGAATCCATACCCTTTTCGATCATGGCCTCGGTACGGGTATCGATAGAACTGGTGGCCTCGTCGAGTATGAGCACAGGCGGGTCGGCTACAGCTGCTCTTGCAATGGCAAGGAGCTGTCTCTGTCCCTGCGAGAGGTTTCCGCCGTCTCCGGTGAGCATGGTGTCATAGCCGTTCTCAAGATGTCTTATGAATCCGTCCGCATTGGCAAGTCTGGCTGCCGCATAGACCTCCTCGTCCGTTGCGTCAAGCTTGCCGTAGCGGATATTGTCCATGACCGTACCTGTAAAGAGGTGGGTATCCTGAAGTACTATGGACTGTGAACGTCTGAGGTCGCTCTTCTTTATCTTGTTGATGTTGATGCCGTCATAGCGTATCTTGCCGTCAGGCACATCGTAGAAGCGGTTTATAAGATTGGTGATGGTGGTCTTTCCGGCGCCTGTCGAGCCTACGAAGGCTATCTTCTGTCCGGCGTGAGCGTAAAGGCTTATGCCGTTGAGGACCGTCTTCCCCGGCTCGTAGCCGAAGTATACATCATCGAGCTCCACGTTTCCGTGTACCTCGGTATAGGTAACGCTGCCGTCAGCCTTGTGGGGATGTCTCCATGCCCAGCGGCCTGTGCGCTCCGGAGCCTCGGTGATAGTGCCGTCCTCTGCGATATCCGCATTGACAAGGGTAACATAGCCCTCGTCTGTCTCAGGCTCCTCGTCTATGACCTTGAAGATACGCTCAGCACCTGCAAGGGCAGTAAGAACTGCATTGAGCTGCTGGGATACCTGCGTTATGGGCATTGAGAAGTTTCTGGTATACTGGAGATAGGCAACTACCGTACCGACTGTCATGCCGCCGACACCGCTGACCGTCATTATACCGCCTACGATAGCCGTTACGGCATAGTGGAGGTAGGAGAGGTTGTTCATTACCGGCATGAGGATATTGGCAAAGGTGTTCGCACGGGTAGCTGCCTGACACAGCTCCTCATTGAGTCTGTCAAATTCCTCGGTGGCCTCGTCCTCATGTGTGAATACCTTGACTACCTTCTGTCCCTCGACAAGCTCCTCGATGTAGCCGTTTGCCGCACCGAGAGCCTTCTGCTGTGCGATGAAGCCCTTGCTGGAGCGTGAGCCGATGAAGGCTATTACCCTGATGATGACGAAGAGCATCACCACAACTATCAGAGTGAGCTGCCAGCTGTAGATTATCATCATAACGAAGATACCCGTTATGGAGATGGCCGAGCTTATGAACTGTGCGATACTGTTGGAGAGCATCTCTCTGAGGGTATCCGTATCATTGGTGAAATGGCTCATGAGCTCGCCGTGTGTATGCTTGTCAAAGAAGCGTATGGGCAGGGATTCCATCTTGCAGAAGAGGTCGTTCCTGATACGCATGAGAGTGGTGGTGGATATGCGCATCATAAGACGCATATACACAAAGGTGGATACTGCTCCGACGAAGTAGATAAGGCCCATAAGGCAGAGTATCCTGATGAATCCCCGCTTATCCCAGCTTCCGCTCTTTACCGCCTGCTCGATATTGTCGATAAGGGGCTTGAGGAGAGCGTTTCCTGCGATTCCGGCAAGTGAGCTGAAGACCACTCCGATGATGACGAATACAAAGTGCACACCGAAGCCGTGCATATAGCTGAATATCCGCTTTATGGTAGCCTTGAAATCAGCGGGCTTTTCCATTACTGCCTGTCTTCTTGGCGGCATTACTCATCAGCTCCTTTCTGCTGGGACTCATATACCTCACGGTATATCTCACTGCTCTCAAGCAGCTCGTCGTGAGTACCTACGGCACTTATCTTTCCTGCATCCATAACAACGATGCGGTCGGCATCCATAACGGAGGTTATCCTCTGTGCTATTATAATAGTAGTGGTGTCTGCAAGCTTCTCGCGGAAGGCCTTGCGGATGCTGCTGTCGGTAGCTGTATCTACTGCACTCGTTGAGTCATCGAGTATGATTATCTTAGGCTTCCTGAGAAGGGCTCTTGCGATGCAGAGTCTCTGCTTCTGGCCGCCGGAGACATTCACGCCGCCCTGGCCGAGCTCTGTATCATATCCGTCCGGGAAGGAGGTTATGAAGTCATGGGCGCAGGCAGCCTTGCAGGCCTCCTCTATCTCAGCATCTGTGGCTTCCGCATTTCCCCAGCGGAGATTATCGCGGATAGTGCCTGAGAAAAGCACATTCTTCTGGAGCACCATGGCAACAGTGTTCCTAAGGATATCCAGGTCATAGTCCTTTACATCATGGCCGCCTACAATGACTCTGCCGTCCGTTGCGTCATAGAGACGGGGTATCAGCTGGACAAGTGAGGTCTTGGAGGAGCCTGTTCCTCCTATGATGCCTATGGTCTCGCCTGAGCGGATATCAAGGTCGATATGCTCAAGGGCGAGGTTGTTCATATCCTTGAAGTAGCTGAAGGATACATCGCTGAAGGAGATGGAGCCGTCAGCCGGTAAAATCTTTGAGTTCTCCGGGGACACGATATCTATCTCCTCCTCAAGCACCTCATAGATACGCTGTATGGAGGCTCTTGAAAGTACGAACATGATGAAGAGCATTGAGAGCATCATCAGGGACATGAGTATCTGGCTGACATAGGTGATGAAGCTTGCGAGCTCACCTGTCTCCATGCGTCCGCCGACTGCCATATTTCCTCCGAACCAGAGGATAGATATGATGCTGATGTACATGATGAACTGCATGAAAGGCATGGTCATGATTATGAGCTTCTCTGCGCTGACCTGTGCCTCACGCACCGCCTCAGTGCTGTCGGTGAACTTCTTTTTCTCGTAGTCCTCACGTACAAAAGCCTTGACTGTGCGTATGCCCACAAGGTTCTCCTGCACGCGGGAGTTCATGCTGTCATAGAGTGAGAGCATCTTCTTGAAGCGCGGGTGGGCCTTGGTCATAACAAAGGCCATGAACAGGGCAAGTACAGGCGCCGCGAATACGAATACCACGGAGAGCTGTGAATTCATGCGGAAGGCCATGATAAGAGCGAATGTCAGCATGATAGGCGCACGGAAGGCGCTTCGTATGAACATCATGAAGGCTGTCTGTATATTAGTAACATCTGTCGTCAGTCTTGTAGTCAGTGATGCGGTGGAAAACTTATCCACGTTTGCAAAGGAAAAGCTCTGCACCCTGCGGAACAGCACAGCTCTCAGATTCTTGGCAAATCCCATGGCTGCAACAGCACTGAGCCTTCCCGCAATAGCTCCGAAAAAGAGCGATACAAGCGCCATTACAAGCATCAGAAGGCCGAAGCATACCACGCGGCCTATGTTGTTCTGCTTGATACCCTCGTCAATTATCTTAGCCATTACAACAGGTATGAGGACCTCCATAAGTACCTCACCGATAATGGACAGCGGTGAGAGAAGCGCCTCTTTTTTGTACTTGCCTACATGGGAGAATATCTCCTTGTACACTGGCAAAACCCCTTTCTCTGAATAAAAAGCTCCCCGGCAGGGGAGTTTTGACTTAAAACCTACTCTAAATTGTAACATAATGATAAATATATGTCAATAGAGGAGTAAGCGATTTCATTTTTTCATCACAAAAAACAGGCTTTGATCCATAAAAAACGCCCGGAAGCATTTCTCCGGGCGTATCAAATTATTCGTCACTGTTTGCCGACTGATGTCTCTCCTTGCGGAAGCCGTAAGGTGAGGTCTGTGTCATTTTAAGGAAGTCGCTGAAGAATACATCCATATCCGTGTATCCGCAGTCAGCTGCTATATCCTCAGCCGACATGGAGGTGGATGACAGAAGCCATTTAGCACGTTCAAGCCTTGCAGCTGTAAGGTCATCCTCAAAGCTGATGCCAAAGAGTGCTTCATATACCTGTCTGAGCTCGTCCTCTGTCATGCCGGTCTCCTGAGCCGCCTCAACGATGGTATACATAAGCGGATCCTCGAACATATTTGCCCTGAGGCTGTGCAGCCTGCGTCTGCGACCGTCTGAAAGGCCTGCGATCTCAACTCTTCCGCCGCAGACAGTCTGCTGAACAGCAGCTAATCCGTTAGCGATCATATCAATGAAGTTGACATAATACTCATCAAGCTGGAAATCATCGGAGTCGTCATAGGAAGAGCAGAAGTAGCCGAATATCTGTCCCTCGCTGTGAATAGAGGTCACAACGAAGATCATAGGCTTGTGCTCTTCGGTTATTGAAGGCAGGAAATTGGCTGCCGGGAATGCCGACCAGGGGCTGCTGCTCTTGTTCTTATAGGTAGAAAGCACATGAAGCATATCATCAGAGAAGCCGCCTGTACGGAATCTCTCAGGGTGCTCAGTATCTGCACACCAGTCAGTGCAGAGACAGATATCGAGGCTCTTCCAGTTCGGGAGCATATAGCTGTGCTCAGCGACCCTCTCAATGACCTCTCTCTCGTCATGACCAGAAGCTATCTTGGCAGCGGGAGCAGTGAAAACTCTTGAAAGGCGCTCGTTGTACATATCCAGTGATTTGCGGATATGCTGGAAAAGAAGTCTGTTATCAAAGGTATCCGGAATGCTTCCTCCGCATCCGCAGCTCGAACCGAGGCGCATACGCTGAACCATCTTCTTCTCAGCTATCTCCCTGTGACCTATCATTTCAAGTATGCGTCTTGAAGCCTCTGAAGCCAGCTGATACTCATGACCTGATACAGTCGTTATGGAAGGGTTCTGGAAGAAGGCCATGATATTTCCGTCATATCCGGTGACCTTGATGTCCTCCGGAACACGGATACCCATATCGATCAGGGTATTGGTAAGGCTGATAGCCATATCATCATTGGCACATACTACACCGTCAGGCCGCGGTATAATTCCGACAGCGATGTCAGAGGCGATCTGCTGCGGGATATCGTACCAGAACTTACCGTAGAAGATACACGAATCATCGTAGGGAAGTCCGGCAGCATCCATAGCGTCCTTGAAGCCTTCAAGTCGTTCCAGCGAGGAGCGTTCCCCTTCCTTGCCGGTTATGCAGTACAGCTTCTTGCAGCCATGCTCTCTGATAAGGTGTTCTGTTATAAGCTTGATATATTCTCTCTGCGGCGGGTAGAAACATTCAAAGTCATCGACCTGATGCTCGAGTACAACGCAGGGGGTGTCCAGGTTCCTGAGTATGCTGAAGATACGCTCACGCACATCTTCCCTGTTGAAACGTCCGGCAGGAAAAATGATACCGTCAAAATGGGCATATCTGAGCAGCGTATATATATTGTCAAGTCCATCAGCATATTCGTCTGTAAAATGTCCGGGTTTGTCATTGTAGATGCCTGTGATCACCACAGTATCATAGCCGTAACGGCCAATAGTATCAGATACGCCGTTAACGAGCTCATTATCCATTGAAGGCAGTATACGCGGCATAATAAGTGCTATCTTACCTAAACTATTCATATGATCACCTCCGGTTATAATACTATCCTACCATAATTATACTATAAAAAAAAAGAAACGTCAACAGAAATCTGACGTTTTTGCTATATTTCAACTTAAATTTATCTTTTAATCACAGCATTATCTACAAAGAGTAATAACTACGCTGCGCTATACTATAGGAACTCATTTATATCTGAAGCATCTCGGAGAGAATATAAAAAAACCACGCTATTGCGTGGCTTCTTTTGGCTCCCCCTGCCCGGCTCGAACGGGCGACAACTCGGTTAACAGCCGAGTGCTCTACCGACTGAGCTAAGGAGGAATAT
>CAMKMD010000051.1 GCA_946413815.1 uncultured Ruminococcus sp. | reverse complement strand
AGATGTCAGCGAAGCTGACAGAGGGGACGGGCCGGTTAGGCTGGGGCAAATCCCCGCATATAGCCACAAAGCGCTCCTAACAGGAGCGACGACCCTCTGTCCTCCGGACATCTCCCTACACTGTAGGGAGTCACCGCAAGGGGTGAATTCAAAAACAGTCCGGGGGACTGTTTTTGAAGAGGGGACGCCCTGCAAGAGAGGGCGTCCCCTGAATAGATATAGGTTTTTTGACAGACTGCGGACCGCCAAAGGCGGTCCCTACACAGATAATCTTCTAATTATGAATCAAGAATTATGAATTATGAATTCAAAAGGGGCTATCGCATTGGCGGCTTGTAAGTCTGTTAGCAGTTCTGCGGGAGCCGGCGGGGCGGTCAGCAAGGGGGCGCTTGTGGACATTATGGACACGAATTGACAACCTATACGTATCGCTGCTCACCTGATTGTGCATAATGCACAAATTTCCAGTCAAATATATTACACCCTTGTCTCTTGTAATAGGTGGCAAAATGTGATATAATATTATAAATGTTGGACAGGCACGGGAAAACTGTCCGCTTTTGTTTAAAGAAAAATAAAGGAGTATTATTATGAAGTTCGGTTATTTTGACGACGCCAACAAGGAGTATGTTATCAGCTCCCCCAGGACGCCTTATCCCTGGATCAACTATCTCGGCAATCAGGGATTCTTCTCTCTGATATCCAACACAGCAGGAGGCTACTGCTTCTACAAGGACGCTCGTCTCAGACGCATCACTCGTTACCGCTATAACAACGTTCCGATAGATATGGGCGGACGTTATTTCTATATCAACGACAACGGCACAGTCTGGAACCCCGGCTGGTCGCCTGTCAAGACAGAGCTGGATGAGTACGAGTGCCGCCACGGTATGGGCTATACTGTCATCAAGGGTAAGAAGAACGGCCTCAAGGCTGAGGTAACATTCTTCGTTCCCCAGAACTATGACGGTGAGGTCCAGCAGGTGGTTCTCACAAACGACAGCAAGGAGACAAAGAGCTTCTCTATCTTCTCCATCGCTGAATGGTGCCTCTGGGATGCTCAGGATGACTGCACAAACTTCCAGAGAAACTTCTCTACAGGCCGTGTTGAGATCGAAGGCTCAACCATCTACCACGTAACAGAGTACAGAGACAGACGTAATCACTACGCCTTCTATACAGTAAACGATGAGATCGACGGCTATGATACAGACCGCGATTCCTTCCTCGGAAGCATCTACAACGGCTGGAACAACCCCGCAACAGTTATGGAGGACAAGCCCTCCAACTCCTTCGCAGACGGCTGGTCTCCTGTTGCTTCACACTACAAGAAGGTAACACTCGCTCCCGGCGAGTCCAAGACTCTCATCTACATCCTCGGCTATGCTGAGAATCCTCAGGACAAGAAGTTTGCTTCCGAGAAGCCTGCAAACCTCCTCACCAGAGAGACATGGGTGCTCAACAAGGAGAAGGCTTATGCAATGATCGAGAAGTACAACACACCTGAGAAGGTTGCTGCAGGTCTTGAAGAGCTCCGCAACACATGGAACGGACTCCTTTCCATCTTCAATGTAAATACTCCTGATGACAAGGTTGACAGAATGGTAAACATCTGGAACCAGTATCAGTGTATGGTAACATTCAACCTTTCACGTTCAGCTTCATACTTCGAGAGCGGCATCGGCCGTGGTATGGGCTTCCGTGACTCCAACCAGGATATCCTCGGATTTGTACACCAGATCCCCGAGCGTGCAAGAGAGAGACTTATCGATATCGCATCCACACAGCTTTCTGACGGCGGCTGCTATCACCAGTACCAGCCTCTTACAAAGAAGGGTAATGCTGATATCGGCGGCGACTTCTCAGACGATCCGCTGTGGATGATCCTTTCTGTTGCAGCTTATATCAAGGAGACAGGCGACTGGGGCATTCTTGATGCAAACGTTCCTTTCGATGACGATCCGGAAGGCAAGCACACAATGCTCGAGCATCTCAATGTTTCCTTCTACCACATCGTAAACAACCTCGGACCTCACGGTCTCCCGCTTGCTATGAGAGCTGACTGGAATGACTGCATCAACCTTTCATGCTTCTCTGATACACCCGGTGAGTCCTTCCAGACCTACACCAACCCGAAGTTCAAGGCTGAGGGCGGCTACTCCAAGATCGCTGAGTCTGCTTTCGTTGCAGCACTCTTCACCTATACAGGCCCCGCTTATGTAGGAATCCTCAAGCACATCGGCAAGGCTGACGAGGCTGCAAAGGCTCAGGCTGAGATCGACAAGATGAAGAAGAACGTTATGGAATCCGCTTTCGACGGCGACTGGTTCATCAGAGCTTACGACGCAAACGGCGAGAAGATGGGCTCCAAGGAGTGCGAGGAAGGCAAGATCTTCATCGAGCCCCAGGGCTTCGCTGTTATGTCCGAGATCGGTAAGGACGTGGGAGCTGATATCAAGACTCTCAACTCCATCGACAAGTACCTCAACTGCGAGTTCGGTCTTGTTCTCAATAACCCTGCATTCACAAAGTACTACATCCAGTACGGTGAGATCTCCACATATCCCGGCGGATACAAGGAGAACGCAGGTATCTTCACACACAACAATGCATGGATCATCTGCGCTGAGGCTTATGCCGGCAGAGGTGACAAGGCATTTGAGTACTACTCAAAGATCGCTCCCGCATTTACTGAGGAGACATCTGATATCCACAAGACAGAGCCTTACGTATACGGTCAGATGATCGGCGGTAAGGACGCAAAGAACTTCGGTCAGGGCAAGAACTCATGGCTCACAGGTACAGCTGCATGGAACATGGTAGCTATTTCCCAGTACATCCTCGGTGTACAGCCTGACTTCGACGGCCTGAGAGTTGATCCTTCCATCCCCGCTGCATGGGACGGCTTCACAGCAACACGTAAGTTCCGCGGTGCAACATACAATATCACAGTCAAGAACCCGAACCACGTAAACAAGGGCGTTAAGTCCATGACAGTGGACGGCAAGGCTGTTGAGGGATGCATAGTTCCCGTATGTGAGGGCGGCAATCACGAGGTTGAGATCGTTCTCGGCTGATAGCTGACAATAAAAGATATGCGCCGGATACGAAAGTATCCGGCGCTTTTTTGTTTTTGAGCCTTTAGCCTTTAGCCGTTAGCTTTTCAATTCATAATTCATAATGCATAATTCATAATTAGTGGTATCGCCTGACGGCGATGATTTGTAGCGGCAATTCCATGCTACATTCATGAGATACTTTTTGTTTCAAGAACAACTAACATCGATCCGTCTACATCTTTTAATAATTTTATAGTCCCTTCGACTTTTATTATATCACCGCTTTTCAATTCTAAGGCTTGTTTTTTTAATTTCTCAGTGCTTAACTTGCAATTCGCCCATTCTGCTGAAAAATAAGGCTCGCCAACAAAAGGAGAAACTACTGTCATTGAATTTAAAGAAGTGGAAATACTTGCAATTTTGCATTTAAACTTCACTTCCTTGCCATTATATTCTTTAATACAGACAGCAGAGTTCTCATAGTAGCTATCATATATCTTACTAACTAAATCATTATTCTTTAGACTTTTAACATATATGAAGTTTTTGATGCCGTTGATACAGGTACAGCATATTAAGACTGCAACAATTACAGTGATTATTTTTTTCTTTGATTTAAATAATTCTGATACTTTTTTGTCCATAATTCATATCTCCTTTTTAATGGTACAGCGATACTGTGTTGAAAAATGATATACTTTAAGCTTTAACGATAGAATAGTGAAATACCATTTTTCGTAGAATCCCTATTTTAGAGTAATCAGGTCTTTCAACAACAAAATTATACCACATTTGTATACATTTGTCAACATATGTGTGCATTATTCTTTAAAAACCGGTATATCATATTATACGAGGTGATAATATGCACGTACCGGTACTTGATCCGAAGATAGTCGGTGAGGTAATATCCGAACTCAGACGAAGAAAAGGCCTGTCTCAGGAAGTCCTCAGCGGCCTTGCAGATATAGGAAGAACACACCTGAGCGCCATAGAGAACGGTTCACGCAAACCTACACTTGAAACGCTTTACAGTATTGCCTGTGCTATGGAGATGAAGCTCAGCGATGTTGTGGCAGAGATAGAAAAGAAACTGGTATAGAGCCTGACTGCTGCCTCATGCAAGGTGCTGTCTAAACCTTGTCAAAACACTTGAAAAAAAACACGTTTTGTGTTACAATATAAGTACAGTCTTTTTAGGAATGGAGTTGATATTATTGGAAACAGCACAGTACAATTGCCCGAACTGTAATGCCAGATTAAAATTCACACCTGAAACTCAGGAGCTGAGCTGCGAATACTGCGGCGGCTCTTTCACTATCGAAGAAATCAAGAACCTCTTTGCAGACAGAGAGGATATTATCAATGGACCTGCGGACTCAGAGAACAGCGATGGAACTGTATCCGGAGAGCCTTCAGTATCTGTGGAGGAGGAGTTCGAGAACCATACCAACCTCTATCAGTGTTCAAGCTGCGGCGCAGAGATAATGTGCGACGACGAGCAGACCGCTCTCTTCTGTTACTACTGCCATAACCCTGTTATCCTTGCCGGAAAGCTCAAAGGCAAGTACAAGCCGGATAAGGTCATCGGCTTTAAGGTGCCCCGCGAAAGAGCACTGGAGCTGTTCAAGAACTGGTGCGGCAGACGCCGTTTCATCCCTGCAAGCTTCAAGAGCGAGCAGCAGCTGGAGAAAATGACCGGTCTTTACGTTCCTTTCTGGATGGCGAATACCCTGACCCAGGCTGACTACGAAGGCATCGGCCGTCAGAGCAGAAGCTGGGTCTCCGGCAGCTACAGATACACCGAGACAAAGGAATATGACGTTGTCCGCCGCGGAAACATTCTTGCAAGAGGAATACCCGCAGACGGCGAGAGTAAGATAGACGATGAGCTCATGGAGGCTATCGAGCCCTTTGACTACAGCGAGCTCAGACCCTTCTCAATGAGCTATCTCAGCGGATTCTTTGCCGATAAGTATGATGTCGGAAAGAACGAGGTCTTCGAGCGTATCAGAGACCGTGCCAACAAAGCGAGCCGCAAGGAACTGAAGGATACCGTTACCGGCTATAATTCGGTATCGGTACGTCAGGAGCGCTATGAGATAAAGAACACCGAATGGAATTACATCATGCTGCCGGTATGGTTCATGACCTACCGCTATGACGGCAAGCTCTATGAGTTCGCAGTAAACGGACAGACAGGAAAGCTTGCAGGCACCCCTCCGCTCGACAAGAGCAGGCTGACATGGTTCTGCACCGGCATCGGAGCAGCTGTGGCCGCTGTAATCTATGTACTGGGAGGATTGATGGGATGATCAAGAGTTTAGGAAGATTAGCCGCAATTATTGCCGCCGCCCTGTTAGTGGCTTTTCTGGTGGCAAATGTAGGTTACCCGAAGAACTATGCTGCAGGTTATACTGATAATTCAAAGAGCGCCTTCGTTGATGAAAGAGGCATTTTTTCACAGAGCGAGGTCGATGAGATAAACAAGCGTGTCAAGGAGGTATCCTCCATGACAAAGCTGAATATCTACATAATAGCCAATTCCAAGTTTTTTAATGATGACTGGGCTACGGAGGTATATGCTGATGACAGCTACGACCGCATATTCGGCGAGGACACGGACGGACTTTTCTACACCATGGATTTTGCGGGAAAGTCTGATTCTTACGATTATCTTTCACTGAGCGGAAGAGCCTGCCTCCTGTTTGAGAATTCCAAGCAATTCATCGTAAGCTCCACAGGAGACCATCTGCCCTATTCATCGGAGATAAACGCAAACGGACTTGAGACCTACAAGGATAAGATAGCAGACGCTATCGACTACTTCCTTGATACCATATCAAGCTATTCTGACGGCAACAATGAAGTCAGCTATGTTCACACCAATGTGGGCAAGTACATCTTCCGCAGAGGAGGAGAGCTCTACGTTACCTACAGCAAGCCCCCCTTCCTCAGGATGAAGATACTGCTCATAGGTGAATTAGCCGGATTTATTGTCGGCCTTATCGTATACGGCTCTACCAAGAGCACATACAAATTCAAGTCCAGGACAGATCCGGGGGTATATGTTGATAAATCCGATGTGCACTTTTATACCCGCACTGATGCCTTCCTCAGGACACATACCTCAAGAACAAGCATAAGTTCCGACTCGGGCGGAGGCTACAGAGGAGGCGGAGGCGGAGGCGGCGGCCACTCCTTCAGCGGCGGACATACCGGCGCAGGCCACCACAGATAATGCGCAGACTGCATAATCACAATGAAGTTTCTTTGTGAATAACTGACAAAACCGTCTCCGGTCACTTGACAAGGGGGCGGTTTTATGTTATGCTTTTTTTGTAAACCGATGAGGGAGAGTAAGTAGGCGCTGTTTACGAAGCACAGAGATCCGGCGGATGGTGCGAGCCGGAGTGAGTGATATCGCTGAATGGACTTCCGAGGGCGGACAGAAAAGCCGGCGGGCGGACTGAGAGTTCTGCTTTGCGCTGAGTATGCGAGCCGCAGTGGGGCTGCGTTATCAAAACCGGAGTATGAAGGTACTCATTGAGAGGCTGCGGCAGATAGCTGCGGCAAGCGGGGTGGCACCGCAGAAGCTGAAATACAGCTCCTGTCCCGGCATTACAGCCGGAACAGGAGCTTTTTGTTTTACTGTACGGCAAGTGCTGAAAATCTATTATTGTAAAGGAGAATCATTATGGCAAACGAAAAGATACCCTACAAGATCTACCTCTCAGAGGAGGAACTCCCGAAGCAGTGGTACAATGTACGTGCTGACATGAAGAAGAAGCCCGCACCCATGATCAATCCCGGCACAGGAAAGCCTGTTACAAAGGCTGACCTTACACCCGTATTCTGTGATGAACTCGTTGACCAGGAGCTCAACGAGACGGATGCTTATATCGATATCCCGCAGGAGATACAGGACTTCTACAAGATGTACCGTCCGGCACCTCTTGTAAGAGCATACTGCCTTGAGAAGGCGCTCGGCACTCCTGCCAAGATCTACTACAAGTTCGAGGGCAACAATACCTCCGGAAGCCACAAGCTGAACTCTGCCATCGCTCAGGCCTACTATGCAAAGAAGCAGGGCCTCAAGGGCGTTACCACAGAGACAGGCGCCGGCCAGTGGGGAACAGCTCTCTCTATGGCTTGCTCTTACTTCGGCCTTGACTGCCATGTATATATGGTCAAGGTATCCTATGAGCAGAAGCCCTTCCGCCGCGAGGTAATGCGTACCTACGGCGCATCTATTACACCCTCTCCCTCCACCACAACTGAGGTCGGCAGGAAGATCCTCGCTGAGTTCCCCGACACCAACGGAAGCCTCGGCTGTGCTATCTCTGAGGCCGTTGAGGTAGCAGTATCAAACGAGGGTTACCGCTACGTTCTCGGAAGCGTACTCTCACAGGTTCTCCTCCACCAGTCCGTTATCGGCCTCGAGGCAAAGACAGCTATGGATAAGTACGGCATAAAGCCCGATATCATCATCGGCTGTGCAGGCGGCGGCTCCAACCTGGGCGGACTTATTGCACCCTTCATGGGCGAGAAGCTCAGAGGTGAGGCAGATTACCGCTTCATCGCAGTAGAGCCGGCTTCATGCCCGAGCCTTACACGCGGCACTTACGCTTATGACTTCTGCGATACCGGAAAGGTATGCCCCATGCAGAAGATGTATACCCTCGGCAGCGGCTTCATGCCCTCACCGAACCATGCAGGCGGTCTCCGCTACCACGGCATGAGCGCAGTTCTCTCCGAGCTCTACGATCAGGGACTTATGGAGGCTGTATCCTACGAGCAGACAGCAGTATTCGAGGCTGCACAGCGCTTTGCAAGAGTTGAGGGAATCCTTCCCGCGCCTGAGAGCAGCCATGCTATCCGCTGCGCTATCGATGAGGCTCTGAAGTGTAAGGAGACAGGCGAGGAGAAGACCATCCTCTTCGGACTTACAGGTACAGGTTATTTCGATATGTACGCCTATGCCGCATACAACGACGGCAAGATGACCGATTATATCCCCACAGACGAGGAGATAGCAGCTTCCATCGCAAAGCTGCCCAAGATCGGCTGATAGATACATGCTGACAAGGCCCGGAGCTTATACTCCGGGCCTCAGCTTGTCAAAAAAGTCAGTTTTAGCGTCAAAACCAAACGTTTGGGATTCTAAAGGGCCTTCGGCCCTTTAGCGGAGTCCAGAGGCAGAGCCTTTGGTGGGGTGTGGGGCGAAGCCCCGCATATAGCCACAAAGCGCCCGGCAAGAGAGGGCGTCCCCTAAATTGATATAGTTTTTTGACAGACTGAGGCCCAGAGCTTATACTCCGGGCCTTTCTTTTATGTATTGGGTTGTTTCAGAAGTTCCCTGAGTCTGCCTTCTCTGCTTCTGATGCGTTTTACTATGCTGCTGATCAGCTTTTCGTATTCCTTCTCCGAGAGGGAAAAGAGCTCTTTTGGAACTGTGACGAGGGGATGATCAAATACATCACTCAGCAGGGGATCGGTCTTCAGTATCTCTGAGGTGTAGTATTCCTCCAGAGAACGGATATCCCTGTTATGGAAGAATATATCCGGCATATCAAGACAGCCGCAGGAGCCCTTGTACTGATTCCCGCCGGGATATACGGGGAAGAGGTTGCCGATGCTGTCATAGACGTCGGCGAGGGGCTGTATGGCTTTGCAGAGCGCCTTCATCCATCTGCTTTCCCTGTGTTCTGTGTACAGGATGCTCAGGTAATTCTGCGACCATAGCCGCTGTCTTTGTCCGTCGATGTTTATGTATTTACAGGTGCTGCCCCTGTACTTTGACTTATCCGGGTCGAATATGAAAACTCCCGCGGCGAAGAGTGCCTTGAAGGAATAGAGCACATCTGTATGACTGCCCCAGCCGATGCTCATGCACTCCTTTGCGTGCTGCTTTTCTATCTCGGTGTATTTCCCGTTCAGGATGACTTCTATATCCATGCTCCCGCCTCCTTATCCTGCTCTGATATTATACCACATCCTGCGAAGAACTGCAACAGAAAGGGAAAGGCCGCTGCTTTGCCCTGGTGGGGAGCGCAGCAGCGGCTTTATGAAGGTGGTGGGTTTTAAATAATTATCAGCAGATCACTTTAAGTATCCGTGAGTCTTGAAGAAGGTGTTATATCTCTGTGTCCTGATCGCTCTGAGTTCATCGAAGTCATCGAGATCAACCTTGCCGTCGCCGTTGATATCACTTGCAGCCTTCTGGAGCTCTAAATCATAAGAGGGGTCACTATAGTTCTCCGGATAGTAGTAAAGGTTTGAGATAACAGCAAAATCGCGCTCGTTTACGAATGAATCGCCATCGCAGTCGCCTACCTGGATGGGCCTTTCTATCCATGAGATGTAGTATTTCTCATAATTCCTTGTCATGGGATTTTTGAAGTTGAAGTAGAGACCTTCAAGGTCACTGTACAGTGTTGCTTCCTGGTACCAGTTTACTTCGCAGTCAGTGCTGCCGCCGTTGCAGTCAGCGTATGTGATATGGTATTCCTCGAAGCCCTTCTTTTCGAAGTCTGTGATAAAGATGCTGTGCTCATTGCCCGAGGGTGTCTTGTATCTTACGTGGTCGCCTAACTTCACGTCGTAAAGGCCCGGATTTTCAATGCGGAGGAACTTTGTGGTACCGAAGTACTGTATCTGTAAGAGTCTTGCAAAGCCTGCGCACTGGCTGTAGGGCTCCTCGCTGTAGTAATCCATCTTCTTGAAGTTCTTTCCTGCCATGGCGCTTACTGAAACGCTTCCGCAGTAGTATCTTCCCTCAGAGTGATTGCAGTGGGGATCCATGCTGTCAGAAGGATTGCTTGTATTGAAGTGGTCGTACTGCCAGTTTGAACCGGACATATAGCGTCTGCGTGCACCCTCAAGGAACCAGCTCATGGGCTGCTGCTTGGTGGGATCTGTCATTCTGTCGTATGTTGCTGTGCCTGTGATGCCGACTGCCTTGAAAGCCTCGTTGATGATATTCTGATACTTGCTGTTGCTGTTGAAGAGCTTCTTGTTTGCCTTTGTGAGGGCGGTCTTGACATCAATGAACTTTGCTTCCTTGGGGTCGATGGGCATATCCTTGTACATATCGATTGATGTGTACCAGAGCTGAGCAAGATCTTCCTGAGGGATCTTTCCTGATGTGGTGCCGCTGTACATCAGGTATGCAGCGTGGGAGATGACTGTTGAACCCTGACCGGGCTGGATGCTTTTCTTGTCCTTGAGGTAGGATGAGTAATCGGAGTAGTGCTTTGCTCCGCTTCCGCCGATATGCTGTGAAGCTGTCTTGGAGGGATCAGCGATGTTTCTGATGCACTCCGTATCGTTCTTGTTCTTGAAGTTTGCAACGCTGACCTGTGTGCCTATCTTCCAGTTCGGGACGGAATCAGTCAGCTCAGCCATGATATCGCTGTAAGCCTCCATGATGGCAGCGGTCTCTTCGTCTGTGGAATAGGTATCCCAGCCGAGCTTGTGCTGTGTTACCATATGGGTGTATTCATGTGCAACTACATCGTAGTCTCTTGCGAGGCAGTAGTAGTTAACGCCGTCGCCGGTGCCGAATCTGAGGACGCCGTTCATAGATGAGGCGTTGTTCTCTGAGCCGGCGTTTCTTCCGGTATTGATATCAAGATAGATATTATGGTCTTCCATAAGGCTGTAGCCGGAGTAGCCGAGACGCTTGAAATTATCATATACCTTGGCTGTGTTCATCATCATAAGGTCGAAACTTCTGTAGTTTGACTGGATGTAGCTGTCGCTGGAATCGGAACGTACTGCGATACTGTCAAGGTTTCTGGTCGCCATGCCGCTGCCTGTCTTGTTTACCATGATGTTACGGGTGGGATCGTAGTAAAAATCCCTGTATTCCGTATCGCCCTTCATTGCGCTTATTGTGATGGAGAACTTGTCGTGGCTTACCGGGTCCTCACAGAGCTTGGGATAGGCTGTGAACTGGTTATAGAAATTATCTGTCCATACGAATGCGCCGGCGTTCATCAGGGCAGATGTGCCCGATGCTGCTGTCATTGCTGCTGCGATTATCGCTGCTGCTCTTTTGGTGAGTTTTTTGTTCATTTTCATTTCCCTCCATATTATCATTGGACATAAGGGCTGTTATCGGTAAAAATCGTCTCTTCTGCAGAGGAGCAGCAATGCGGGCGGAACAGCAGGCATTCTCGCTGCGGCCCTCCCGGAATGCGGGAGAACTGTGCTCTGTGAGAAATGTCCCCTCGCATCCCCTTCCTGCCTTGCGGCAATAACAGGTTTACGGCTTATGCAGCAGAGAAAGACAATTTATTATTTCAAATAGCCGTTTATGTCTACTCTTATTATAATAAGGATAAAATGATTAAACTACGCATTTGTTGTGAAGTGCTTGTCAAAAGTTGCTGATTTGTTGAATAATTGTGCTGTTATACGATGTGTAATATCTCGGAACGCCGGAAGGGTGACTTCAGAGTGCAAAACAGTGAATGTGCATCTGTTAAGCGGCATAATTCACATACTGACTTATACTAATTGGTTACAAGTTTGTAAAAATCTCCAAAGATTCTTGCATATCGTGCTGGTATATGGTATAATAACCTTGAGGCTGGCTTTCTGCCAGACTGAGAGGAGTTGGATTTATGAAAAGGAAGACTGCATTCATGCTTTCTGCACTGCTTATGGCCTCATCGGTCACAGGCTGCGGAGGTAAAGGCAGCACTCCCTCGCCGGATGCCTCTGCATCTCCGGCAGGTAACACTCATGATGCACAGGAGGTGGTCTCTGACAACGGAAGTACCGATGAATCATCGGAAGAAGCGTCAGAGCCTCCCACAAAGCACATAAGCCCTGTTGAGACTGTCTCGGCACAGCAGGGTACTCAGATAAAAATCGACCAGGTAATCGGCCGTGAACACGGCAATAATACAATAAAGATACCGCTTGCCCATTTCATAGAGGAGGGCGACAAGATATCCTCCTTCACCTTCATCATATATTCGGACGGCGGCGATATCGGACAGTTCAAGGGCGGCTGCGGTATATCCGTTGCAAACAACTGCCCGTCAAAAACCGACGAATACTGGTATCAGTCAGATGATTTCATTGCACCTACTCAGGGCAGCTACGGCGAGATAAAATGGGACGTTCCCGCTGAACTGCTGGATTACATATCCGACGGCGGTGAGGTGCAGTTTGGCTACTGGTGGGGCAATACGGAGAGCATAAGGCTCGATACCGTAGTATGCACCTACACCCGCACCCGTGACCTTTCCGTGGACGGCACGGTAACACAGGAGCTTGCACAGCCGCTGTCCTACGGCGGAGACAATAAAACATTGAGCATACCCATGGCGGGGCTTATCCCGGATAATGCAGTGCCTCAGGCAGTTACCTGTAATGTAAGCGCTCCCGGAGCGCTTGGCAAGTTCACCTGCGGTTTCGGCTACACCTCCGGCGCAGGCACCTATGAAGCGCCTGATACAGCTATATTCACGGATTCCTCCGGCCTTGAGCTCACATGGTTCGTGCCGGAGAACGCAAAGGCACTTACTGCTCCCGACGGCGCTGTTACCTTCGGCTACTGGTGGAGCCAGCAGCCTGATGTGACGGTTGAATCGGTAACAGTTAAGTACAGCTCAGAGGATGGCTCTGTTGTAACTTCACCGGCTGTACCCGCTGCACCGGATGCACCCGTACCCGGCGGAGAGGATTTCCGCAGCTCACAGGAGATAGTAAACGATATCAGCGTCGGCTGGAACCTGGGAAATGCGCTTGACAGCTATGATACCGGCAAGACCGGACTGGATACCGAGACGGGCTGGGGCAATCTCAGGACGACCCCCGAGATGATACAGGCTGTCAAGTCCGCAGGCTTCAATGCGATACGTATACCCGTAACCTGGAGCGAGCATATGAATGGCGGCAATATCGACAGCGCATGGATGGACCGTGTGCAGGAGGTAGTTGACTACGCCTACGACCGTGACCTCTACGTCATAGTGAATATGCACCATGATGACTATATATGGTTCACCCCGAGCGAAGCTAAGTACAACGAGTGCAGCGAGAAGCTCATGGGCATCTGGGCTCAGATAGCCGACCGCTTCCGTGACTACGGCGACAGGCTCCTCTTTGAGGGAATGAACGAGCCGAGGACTATCGGCAGCGCAAACGAATGGATGGGCGGAACCTCTGCCGAGAGAGCGGTAGTCAACCGCTATGCGCAGGATTTCGTGAATACTGTACGTGCATCGGGCGGCAACAACGCACAGCGCACCCTTATCGTGACTACCTACGGCGCATCCGCTGAGGAGGTGGCTACCAAGGACGTTATTATCCCGAATGACCCGCACATTATTCTTTCACTGCACTACTACGCACCATGGAAGTTCTCCAACGGACAGACGACCTCCTTCGGAAGCTCCGAGAAGGCTGAGCTGAGTGCAAGATTCGCATCCATAAAGAACCGCTTCAGCGGCACAGGAGTACCCGTTCTCATCACGGAGTTCGGATGTGTTGCTGGTGCACCGGATGAAACACGCGCAGAGTACTACAAGCACTACATCAGCACGGCCAAGGCCAACGGCATGAAGTGCTTCATATGGGATAACGGCACCCTGACCGGAAAGGATTCCTTCGGTATCGTCAACAGAGGCTCTCTCGAATGGAACTCTACCATACTCAAGGGCATCATGGAGGGCGCTGAGTCATAACAGTAATAAAAGTCCTGAAGCCGGCGGTTTCAGGACTTTTTGTGATACCAAAAAAATTTTTTTGAAAAACCTGTAACATTCCTCTGTTCTCAGTTGTCAAATGTACAGAAGCACGAAAGGAGGCGATGAAATGAAAGAAGAGCTTGATGAGATTTACCGGGCTTATTCCGGCGATGTCTACCGTTATATATTCAGTCTGTGTCGGAACGAACATCTTGCACAGGACCTTCTCCAGGACGTCATGCTGAAGGCTGTCACAGGGTTCGATAAGTTCCGCGGGGATTCCTCGGTAAAGACCTGGCTGTTCTCCATCGCAAAGAATCTGTATCTCAATCATATCAAGCGGGCTGATAACCGCAATCTCCCCATAGAGGAGGATATACTTCCGGCGGAGGAACAGCTGGAGGAGAGGATAATGGATTCCGCACAGGCTCTCGATCTGCATCGCCTTGTACACGCTCTTGACGAGCCCTACCGGGAGATATTCACTCTCAGAGTCTTTGCCGAGCTGAAGTTCGATGATATCGGAGCTATATTCGGCAAGACGGGAAACTGGGCAAGAGTGACTTTCTATCGTGCCAAGGAAAAGATAATAACCATGATGAAGGAGGATCAACCATGAAATGCAATATAGTAAAGGATCTTCTTCCGCTCTATGCGGAGGGATTATGCAGCAGCGAGACTGCTGAGGAGATAAGAGAGCATCTTGAAGGCTGCCCCGATTGCAGCAAGCTGGCGGAGTGCGATCTGTCGGCGGGAAAGGTGCCTGAGCCCGATAAGGCAGCAGCCATGAAGAAGGTGAACAGGAGCTTCAGGAAGAAGAAGCTCATCATCAGGATACTTTCCGGAATACTGGCGGCTATACTGCTCGTTACAGGGGTGCTCACAGTGGGACAGGTAGCTCAGGTGCCCCACCTGCCGAGCTTTGAGACCATAATCGCAAAGCATTACGCAAAGAGGATAGTTGACAGTATCACAAACGGATACTATGACGGTGCAGTACTTGAATTATCATATGACTATCTGGAGAATGTAACTCCGGATGGCAAGGCTAGCGACCAGTATTTTGATACCATTAATAAGAATGACGCTGAAGCGCTGAAAAAGGCGTGGGAGAATGCTTACGGCAATACAAAGGTGAAGGATTATAAACTGAAAACCTTTTACGACGGAATAATAACAGGAACGGAGCAGGTAGTTATGAGCCAGGCCGATATCGAATTCGAGGACGGCAGGACACAGCAGCTCTTTATCGCGAAGAATATTGACGGTCTGTACAAGGTCTTCATCGGAAAGGCGGATACGGACGAGGAGAAGAAGCTCAGCGATGTACTGTTGTATATATCCCTCAGGAATATCTGGAACACAAGCTGCTGGTTAGAGAAAGCTCTTGTACGTGACAAGGCACTTGATACCAACAAAAACATTATGGAGAGCTACTTCATATCTGACGGCGTCACTGACAGGATGGATGATCTGTACTCCAGCGGCTGCAGGATCACCAATTCAGTATTCTCAGGTGTCTGCTCTGATACAGAGGGAGAAAAATTCTACTACAAGGTAAGCATCACCGCAGAGGACGGCAAGGGCAGCGCTGTTCTTAACACAAGGCTTTACTTCGACGAGAACGGCATCTATTCTCCTGCCCCGGATGACTGCACCGTTATCGCAGACGGCTGCGGAAAGGATCTTGAAGAGAAGCTGCTCTGTTTCTTTGGCTGATACATGATATAGTTATAATAGAGAAGGCTCCCCGGTATGATCCGCGGGAGCCTTTGCTTGTATGTACAGGTATAAAAAAAGACCGGTCACACTGACCGGTCTGACTTGGTGCGAGTAATGGGACTTGAACCCATACGTCTCTCGACACACGCCCCTCAAACGTGCCTGTCTGCCTATTCCAGCACACTCGCATTGCAGCTTCATTTGACTGCCTTAATATTATATCAGAAAAACGAAGCTGTGTCAATAGTTTATAATAAAAATTATCTTTTAATTTTTGCCTGCTGCAGCCGCTTCCTTTTCCTGACGGCGCAGGAGCCGAAGCTCACGGAAGAATTCACTCAGTATACCGGAGCATTCCTCGCCGAGCACCCCTCCTGTAACGGTGGGGAACCAGTTGTAGGGCAGCTCGAACATACGCTGCACGGATACGGCAGAACCGCTCTTGAAGTCGCTTGCACCGAATATCACGTCATCTATTCGGGAGTTGATTATCGCACCGCAGCACATGGGACATGGTTCGAGAGTGACGTATATAGCACAGTCCGGCAGCCGCCAGCCGCCGAGCCTGCGGCAGGCATTGTCTATGGCCTCTATCTCGGCGTGAGCAAGGGCATTCTTTGCGCCCTCACGTCTGTTCCTGCCCTCACCGACTATCTCGCCGGTGGACTTCTTTACTACGACAGCGCCTACGGGCACTTCACCCTCAGAGGAAGCAATTGCGGCAAGCTCAAGAGCCCGCCGCATATATCTTTCATGTGTATCCATTCAGAGCACCGCCCTTACTATTATGTATACGATGCTTATGGCAGCAACTGCGGAGTAGGGGAATACCTTCAGGGAGTGGAGCACCTTGTCCTTTAAGGAGAGCTCATAGGTCACATCCACGAAGGTCTTCTTGTAGCGCACTTTTGACAGCAGCCAGGAGAAGAGGAGGAGAATCGCACCGAAGCACAGCATAAGGATCATGAACATATTCCTCGTTACTATCATCTCGTTTGAACTGTCAGCCTCGATAACGAAGATGGCGAGCATATACATCCTGTGGATGATGTTGGTCACTATGGCAGTGAATATGGAACCGCTCTTGAGCATACCATAGGCTGCTGTCAGCGATACAAGTATCACGGGGACGATATCATCGACCTTGTCTGCAAGGAGCACGGCTGTGAGCGTAGTCATGATGACTGCGAATCTGTCACCGAACTGCCTGAGCACCGCGAACATGGCGCCCCGGAAGAAAAGCTCCTCTGCTATGGCAAGTATCAGTACATGGAAGACGGAGTACAGTATGAACTCCGACTGGTTCCATACGGATACATCGGTATTGAGCCGGAGGAAGTTGTATATCTCCACCGTCTCTCCGGAATAGGCAGCCGACAGTCTCAGCAGGGTGCAGCCTATGAGTATAATTCCGATAGCACTTACAAGTCCCTGTGAATCGTGCTTTGAATTCATTATGCTGACATTCAGCGGCAGCCTGAACCTTAGCAGGAGATATATGGCAGGTATCAGTATCTTTGCAAGGTTGATGACAACGGAGACTGTGACTGTTTCAGCGTGTCCGCCGTAGAGAGAACCAGTGAAGGAGTTGATGTGGATATTCATGCCGGCCAGTGACATAAGAAGTATCATCAGCTTGCTGAATACATTGTTTATAACTATCCACATCAGCGCAGCAACTCCGATAATGTAGAAGATACGTATCAGTGCTTCCTTTTCGGCGGCCTGTACCGATCCGACCATGAAGCCGCGGCCGTCAACGTAGATGCTCTCCTTTGGGTTCATCTCAAAGCTGAACGAGAAGGGGTTCTCCTTCTGCTTGCGCCAGGCCTTGAAGCTGTTGCTGTATGACTTGCTCTGCGTTGAGTAATCGAATTCCTCAATGACGTTTATCTTTCTGTCATTGGGCTTGTCTCTTATCTCGGTGATACCCATCAGGAAAACCTCCTTTCCTCCTTGATGAATGTATGTCAGCGGCGCAGGCGTGAGAGCAGGCGCCTTGCGTTGCCGTTTGTAATAAGCTCCCTGTCAGTATCGCTTATGGGAGCTCTTTCTATCATTGCGAGCTCTCTGGCAGGGTCGTCCCAGGGGATGTCGCTGCCGAAGAGTATCCTTTCAGCTCCCTGCTTCTCCAAAAGGCACAGGAACTGTTCATCGCTGAGATAATCGGCGATGACGGCGGTATCGAAGTAGAGGTTGCCGAAGCGTCCGGCGAGCTCTGTTCCGACTCTTTCCGCCATATGAATGCCGCCCATGTGAGCGGCTACGAAGACAGTATCAGGGCAGCGCTCTGCAACGTTTGCAAGGCTGCGCGGGTCAGCAAGCACCTCGCCGCTTGAATAAGGGTCCCAGCCTGCATGGAAGACAACAAATAATCCCAGCTCACCGGCTTTCCGGTATACCGGTATCATTCGCTCCTCATCCGGCCGGAAGAACTGGTATTCGGAATGGAATTTTATGCCGCAGAGCCCGAGAGAGCTTATACGTTCAAGCTCCTCCAGCTTGTCCTCTGCGTCCGGATGGACGGTGCCGCAGCAGTATATACCGCCGCCCATAATCTCAGCCGCCCAGTTGTTTATGGTCTTCTGCTGGGAGGGCTTGGTAGCTATCGGGAGTATCATCGCTCCGGACAGCTCCCTATCCGCCATCATTTTTCTCAGACCGGAGACTGTTCCGTCTGTTGAGGGCGTTATACCGCTCGTTGCAGCAAGCTCGCCGACTGCTCTTTCTGCAAGAGTATCAGTGAAGGCGTGGGTATGAAAATCAAATGCGCCCTTTATCATTCCATTACGTGCTCCATGGCGGAATAGAATATCTTCTGTACGTGTGTATCGCAGAGGGAATAGAATATGGTCTTCCCCTCACGGCGTGAGGTGACGAGCCTTGCCTGCTTGAGGACGCGCAGCTGATGCGAGATAGCCGACTGAGTCATCCTGAGGACGCCCGCGATATCGCAGACGCACATCTCGCTCTGGCAGAGCACGAATATTATACGAATCCTTGTCGGGTCGCCGAATACCTTCAGCAGCTCGGCGGCCTCGTAGAGAAGCGCCTCGTCGGGCATTACCTGTGATACCTTGTCAACGATGTCCTGATGGACGCCGTGTCCGCAGATATGTTCCTCCATCTCACACTTCCTTTCTCAGTAGGTAAGCATCATGTATATCATGCCGCCTGATGCGGCAGCGGCAGCACCGAAGCATATAAGACCGACGATGCAGGTGAGTATGCACCACATATCGTATACCTTGCCTCTGCGCTGACTGAACAGCACGGTGTAGGTACGGTCCGTGCGGTACATCTTGTCGGTCAGTATCACCTCGCTGGGGAATATGCAGGGATACTCCACGCCGTCGATGCTGTAGTATGCTGTTTTGAATCTCTGTTTATCGTCCTTGTCGATGCGGACGAAGGAGGCGGTCCTTTTCTTGCAGAAGAGCATGGATATTGTTGCAACGATGAAGAGAATAAATGATGATATGATGATAAGCTCTATGATGCCGAGCCCGCCCAGTGCGATAGCACCGTTGCTAACGCCGAGTATCTTCAGGATAACGATGATTATAAGTATGACCAGTATGAACTCCATGCCTTCACCCCCTGTATCTTATTTATTATACCACCTTTTTCAGTGTCAGTCAATCTTTTTATTGAAACGTGGCGGAAGCTTTAGTTTCCCTGTACGGGTATTCTTGTAAGCAAAGTAAACAAGGCACGGAAAAATAATTACAAATTGTACATATGTGCTATAAACGTGACCTCTCCGTGATAGCAAAATGACGGTTTCGACTGTCACATATCGGTCAATATGTACAATCATGTTCAACAGTTGCGTGCTGCTCTTGACAAATTTCATGGATAGGATTATAATTAAGTTGAGGTAATGCGCCATTTGCAGACGCACAGTCTCATTATTATCTGATTTGAAAATGGAGGAAGTATGGACATTATTATTGTCGGCGGAGGCAAGGTCGGAAGTGCTCTTGCAGAGCAGCTCTGTGAGGAGCACAGCGTCACCGTCATCGATAAGAACGAAGCCAGGATAAAGTCCCTCACCAATGACTTCGATGTCATGGGCATCGTGGGAAACTGTCTCCAGACAAGCGTTCTGGAGGAGGCAAACGTAGAAAAAGCCAATATACTTATCGCAGTAACCAGCTCGGATGAGGTCAATATCCTCTCCTGTCTCATAGCAAAGAGGATGAAGGCACGCCACTGCGTTGCCCGTGTCCGCAGCCCTGAATTCGACAAGCAGCTCGTTTTCATGCGTGACGAGCTGGGCATCAGCATGATGGTCAACCCTGACTATAATGCTGCAAACGAGATCGCCAAGGTCCTCAGATACCCGGAGGCTATAAACATCGAGTCATTTGCCAAGGGCAGGGTGGATCTTGCTGAGATACGCATAACCAGCGGAAGCATACTTGAAAACGTAGCCCTGAGCCAGCTCTCGCGCCGTCTCAGGCTCGATATACTGATCTGCGCCGTAACGCGCGGAGATGAAGTCATCATCCCGAACGGCAACTTTATTATAAAGGCTGGCGACAAGATACACGTTACCGCCTCTCACAGCGCCATGGTCAAGTTCTTCAAGAGCGTGAGCGCTGCCTACCGTGAGAAGAGAGTAAAGAAGGCTGTTCTCATCGGCGGCGGAAGAGTTGCCTACCATCTCGCCCAGCAGCTTATAGAAATGGGCGTAAAGACCAAGATAATCGAGATAAACAAGGAGCGCTGCCTCGAGCTCAGCGACCGCCTCAACAAGGTGAGCGTTATATGCGGAGACGGCACCGATCATGATATACTCAAGGAGGAGAGAGTATACGACGCAGACGCGATCGTTACCCTCACAGGCATCGACGAGGAGAACATCCTCCTTTCACTCCTTGCCAAGAACAACGGCGTAGACAAGGTAGTGACCAAGGTGAACCGCATGAACCTTATGCAGCTCACCGATACCCTGGACCTTGACAGTATCATATCGCCGAAGTCCATAACAGTAAACCAGATACTCCAGTATGTAAGAGCCAAGAAGAACTCACAGGGCAACAGCATCACCACGCTCTACCGTCTTGTGGGCGATAAGCTTGAGGCTATAGAATTCATAGTCCGTGAGCAGAAGGAGTATGTTGACATACCCCTGAAGAAGCTCAAGCTGAGACCCGGCATCCTCATTGCGAGCATCGTAAGAGGAAACGAGCTCATTACACCGAAGGGAGATGACTGCCTGAAGGTCAACGACAGCGTTGTTGTAGTTACCACGAACAAGGGCTTCGGCGACCTGAAGGACATCTTTGACTGAGGGAGAAATACTGTAAAACATGAACTATAAAATGATATTCTATGTCATGGGTCAGATCCTGAAGGTACTGGCATTCTTCATGCTGCTGCCGATCGCGGTGGGTCTGATATACCATGAGAAGCACGTATTCAGCTCCTTCGGTATCCCGTTCTCGATAACCTTCCTCCTCGGCTTCTTCCTTACCTTCAAAAAGCCGAAGAACAATTCTGTATTCTCCATGGAAGGCTTCGTCAGCGTTGCGGCCTCGTGGATAGCCATGTCCATGATAGGTGCGCTTCCCTTCGTTATATCCGGCGAGATACCGCATTATCCGGATGCCCTGTTTGAGACGGTATCCGGCTTTACCACCACCGGTTCGACCATACTCTCCGACGTTGAGAGTATGTCGAGGGCGTGCCTGTTCTGGCGCTCCTTCACCCACTGGCTGGGCGGTATGGGAGTACTTATGTTCGTGCTGGCCATAATGTCGAGCAACGATTCCCGAACGATGCACATGATGCGTGCAGAATGCGCAGGACCGAATGTGGGAAGACTCGTATCCAAATCGAGTTTCTCGGCGCGTATCCTCTACGGCATATATCTCGGTCTTACAGTAACGGAGATAGTACTGCTGATGGCGGGCGGTATGCCGCTGTATGACGCAGTCATCCACGCCTGCTCGTCTGCCGGCACAGGAGGCTTCTCCATGTGGGGCGACAGCATAGGGCATTACAACAGCGTATACATAGAAATGGTAGTCGCTGTATTCATAATACTCTTCGGAGTCAACTTCAACCTTTACTACTATCTGCTGATACGCAAGTTCTCCCTCGTCTACAAGAACGAGGAACTCCGCACGTATCTCGGCATAATCGCCGGAGCAACAATAGTTATAACTGCCAATATCGCACGTATGTACGACAGCATCGGCGAGGCCTTCAGAAGAGCCTTCTTCATGGTCGCCTCGACCATAACCTCCACCGGTTTTGCAACGGTCGATACCGATGCATGGCCGAAATTCACGCAGACCCTGCTCGTTCTCCTGATGTTTGTTGGTGCCTGCGCTGGTTCGACCGGCGGTGGAATGAAGGTCGCACGTATCATGATAATCATAAAGACAGGCATCAAGGAACTGAAATACATCGTAAGTCCCCGAACGGTAGCGACTGTCAAGATGGACGGCAAGCCTGTTGAGAAGGATGTTGTAAGAGGCGCCTGCAATTACCTTATTATATTCCTTATGCTTATGTGCACCTCGCTCCTTCTTCTTTCATTCGATAAATACTCCATAGAGGAGTCGATGTCGGCGGTCATAACCTGCATGAACAATATCGGCTTCGGACTCGGGCGTTTCGGTTCTGCCGGAAACTTCGGCGGCCTGAGTTCCTTCTCCAAGATCGTCCTCTGCTTTGATATGCTCCTCGGACGACTGGAGATCTATCCGCTGATACTCCTCTTCGGCATCAGAAGACGCTGAAGATACTGATAACGCTTTCACCCGTCTGCAAGCTGCCTCAACAGGCTGCGGATGGATGACATATAACATGATAAGGACCGGTACGGGCGGGGACGCAGGGGCCCCGGGTGCCGGGTGACGGAAAGGGATACTATGAAGATCAGAAGAACAGCAGCTGCCATCGCAGCGATCATACTTATTTCATCACAGACGGGATATCTTCCTGCTAAGGCAGCCGGCGCAGGAATCGGCGACCTGAACAGCGACGGTATGGTAAACAGCCGTGATGCGGATTATGTAAGGAACGGCATAAAGGACCTGGCGTCAAAGAAGCCGGACGGCATAACCCCCTCAGCATTTTGTTACGGAGACGTTGACAGAAACGCAGTACTTGAAGAAGCAGACGCTGAATGGATAATGAAGTATGACGAATATGTGAGCAGCGGGGGAACGGCAGGTATCCGTGAGTTCATCACAGGGGTACCGGATAAGGAGGGATATTCAGACTACGGAACTTTCAATGAAGGAAAGAACACATGGGCTGTGACTGAGGACTTTACACTTGAGCTGGGCGGAGAGGGTGCGCTTCCGGATGTGGATTACAGCTGGAACCGGTGCCCCTGGGCGATGTATTCCCAGACACGCAAGCTGAAAAAGATAGTCATCGGAGAGGGTGTTGAAGGCGTTGGTGCGTATATCTTCAAAAACATCGGCACAGTCACTGAGGTGGAATTTCCTTCCACACTTGTCTCGGTAGGCAAGTGGGCGTTCACAAACTGCTTCGGTATCACGGCGGCAGAGCTGCCCGAAGGTTTGACGCATCTGAGCGAAAATGCCTTCGGCAACTGCCAGTCTCTTGAAAAGGTGTCAGTGCCTTCAACAGTGGAGGTATTCGGCAGAGGCGTGTTCGCAGGCGATGTGAAGCTCTCGGAGGTAAGTCTCGCAGAGGGGCTGCTTTCCGTCGGAACAGAGTGCTTCAAGGGAGATACTGCTCTGACGGAGATAGTTCTTCCCGAAAGCCTGGAGGACATCGGTCCCAAGGCATTCATGAGCACAGGCCTCACATCGGTAACGATACCGGACAATGTAAAAAACGTAAACAACTATGCGTTCTCTGACTGCGGCGCTCTGACCTCGGCCACAGTCGGAAAAGGTGCGGAGATTATTGGTTCCGGCGCGTTCAGGGATTGTCCGGCGCTTGAAACGGTAACTCTGAATGAAGGGCTTGATACCATCGGCTCGGGAGCATTCGAGAACTGTACTTCACTGAAAAACGTGAAGATACCTGATTCTGTGACGACTCTCGGAGACGGTGTCTTCAGTGGATGTACTTCGGTAACGGAGATAACAGTACCTGAAAAAGTCACGAGGTTCAGCTTTACAGGTCTTGGCACCTGTACATCACTGGCAACAGTTATCATCGAGAATCCGGACTGTATCGTTGAAACAGGCGCAAGCGGTGACCTCAGCGGCGTTACCGTGTACTGCTATCCCGGCTCCTCTGCTGAAGAGGCGGCAAAGAGATGCGGTGCAAGGGTAGTGACAATGGAGGGAAAGACAGCTGTGACTGCACAGGGCGAATGCGGAGAAGGGCTCGAATGGACACTTAATAACCGCGGTGTGCTGAAAATAACAGGAAAGGGCACTATGAAGGACTTCGATGAGCACGAGACGGAGGGATGGCGCAATTATCCTGAACTCGTCACCTCGCTCATCATAGAGGCTGAGATACCCGGTATAGGTGCAAATGCCTTTGACGGGCTGCCGGAGCTCGGAACAGTGATGCTGCCGGATACTCTGACGTATATCGGAGACGGAGCATTCAGGAACTGCTCGGGTATATCAGTGTTCAGCTTTCCGCCTGCTCTGGAGAGCATCGGCAGGGAAGCCTTCAGGGGCTGCACAGGTATGTACAGAATCGACCTTCCCGAGGGGCTGAAAGCCATCGGAGAGGATGCCTTCCGTGATTCATCAGTGGTGAGCGCCGAGCTGCCGGCCGGCGTTGATACTGTGAAGAGCGGTGCATTTGCAGGCTGCAGACATTTCCTCAGACTGGAGACCTCATCTCCTGACTGCGTCATAGAGGACGGAGCGATACCTGAGGAATACAGGGCAGTGATGATAATAGCACCCGTGGATTCAGCAGCAAAGAGATATGCAGACGAAAACGGTCTCCTGTTCATATCAGCCGACCCTGAGTCGGAGCTTGCCTGCTCCGGCAAGGCCGGAGAAAATATCACATGGAACCTCCTGCGCAGCGGCGCACTGAGTATTAACGGCGCGGGAGATATCAGCAGCTGGGAAAGCGAGGCAGAGGGCAGGAACTATATGGGAACCCTCTCGCCATGGAACTACTGCCGTGAAATGGAGTTCGGAAGGACTCCTTCGGTAAAGGCTGTGGATATCTCAGGTGATATAACAGCGATAGGCAGCGGGTCGTTCTACGGCTGCGAAATGACAGATATCGGACTTCCGGAGAGCCTCAGGAGCATAGGCAGCAATGCATTTCACCGCTGCACAGCTCTGGAGAGGATAGTTCTTCCGGAAAACGTCAGCTCCGTAGAAGCGGGAGCATTCGGCGAATGCAGTGCGCTTGAAGAGATAACCTTCCTCGATCCGGAATGCGTTATAGCCGATGATCCGCAGACGGTATGCAGCGGTATCGATCAGGAAAAAATGACAAGAATAAGCAATTCTGACGAAAAGCAGAATATTTATCAGTTCAGCGGCGTGATAAAGGGATATAAAGATTCGACAGCAGAGAAGTATGCAGAAAAGTACGGCTATACCTTCGTGAGCATCGGGGAGGCTCAGGAGAGGCCGATGATCGCAGGCGATGCTAACGATGACGGAAAGGTCAACGTTTCAGATGCAGTTGCGGTCCTTCAGTTTGTTGCTAATCAGGTGAAATATCCGCTTTCAGAAAGAGGGGTGAAGAATGCGGACTGTGACGGCGCGGTTGGAATAACCGGCTCTGATGCCCTGATTATCCAGCAGATCGACGCAGGGATCTACAAGCCCCTGAAAAAATCTTAAAGAGAATAAGGGAAATGAATGAAAAAACTAATCAAGAATATCATGACATTTACGGCAGTACTCAGCTTTGCCTCGGTTCTGCCTGCCCCGGCGGCGGCCATCGATATCTCTGCCCCCGCCATCATTGAAGAGAAGGGTGACCTTTCCGGCACCCTCACATCCACAATGAACTACTCCCTGAAAGGCGGTATCCTTTCTATTACCGGTACAGGCGATATGCCGAACTGGGAAAACTACAACTATATCCCGTGGAGGAACGAAATGGGCTCCATCAGGGCGGTAAATATCAGCGAGGGCATTACCTCTGTAGGCGTAGGCGCTCTTTACGAAGCCACAGGTCTGCAGGAGGTAACTATTCCTTCGACCGTCACACGTATCTATGCCTATGCCTTCTACGGATGCTCCTCACTCCAGTCAATCAAGATACCGGCAGCAGTGACAACTCTTGCCGGAAATGCACTGACCGGATGCACCTCTCTGAAAACCATAACCTTTGAGAGCACTAAGTGCACTATCAATTCAACGAGTTTCTCCTTCTCGGAGAGCGGGCCAACCATCAAAGGCTATACAGGCTCGACAGCAGAGAAATTCGCAACTACGAACAAGATACCTTTTGTCAGCATAGGCGTGGTACCCACACAGGCACCCACCCAGGCTCCGACACAGAAGCCTACGCAGGCACCCACCCAGGCTCCGACGCAGAAGCCTACGCAGGCGCCCACCCAGGCTCCGACTCAGAAACCCACACAGGCGCCCACCCAGGCTCCGACTCAGAAGCCTACTCAGGCACAGCAGCCTACACAGTGGAATCCTTTCCCTGGCTTCCAGTGGCCATGGGCAACAAAGCCTCCGGCTGCGACAAAGCTCGCAGGAGATGCCAACAATGACGGAAGAGTCAATGTTGCTGATTCAGTTGCTGTACTTCAGTTCATTGCCGATCAGAATAAGTACGGGCTTGATGATGTTTGCAGGAACAATGCGGACTGCGACGGCGTGCCCGGCCTTACAGGCGGAGATGCAATGCACATCCAGAAGATGGATGCAGGTATCATACAGTAATGCGAATGACCGGAGCGATGGTATGCAGGAGCATCATTATATCAGCAAATAACCTTGTACAGCATCCTCCCCTGCCATAAGCGGGGGAGGATAACCTCACTAAAGCATTTTTACTGCAAGCCCTGCATATTATTTCACTCCGGATATATCTGTACATCTGGTACAGAGTTTTATAAAGGAGAGAAAATTATGAGAAGATTCATCAGTATCCTGCTGTCCGGAGCGATAGCACTCACGGCAGCCGCAGGTACGCCTGCCGCAGCCTTCACAGCTCCGGCTGTGATAGTAAACACCGTTAATGATTCATCCGGCTCGCTGACTTCTACAATGAGCTACAACCTTTCGGGGGGCGTGCTCACAATCTCAGGAACCGGTGATATGCCGAACTGGGAGAACTACAATTATCTTCCCTGGAAGAACGAGAGCGGCAGCATCCGTGCTGTTGTTATCGGAGAGGGAGTGACTTCCGTGGGCCGCGGCGCATTCTATGAATGCACCGGTATTTCGTCGGTAACACTGCCTTCCACTCTGAAAAACATCTATGCTTATTCATTCTTTGGCTGTTCTTCACTGAATTCCGTCAGCATCCCGGCAAGCTGTGAGAGTATCTCAGGCAATACCTTCGCCGGATGCTCCTCATTGAGGGCCGTTACCATCAACAACCCGAACTGCAAGATCGTAAGCGGTACAGCCTTTGAGTCCGGTGTTACCATTTACGCCCATAAGGGTTCAACAGCAGAACAGTTTGCGAACAGACATGGTCTCAGCTTTTCGGATATCGGCACAGCGCCTCCGCAGCAGGATCCGCCGGTGACCGCTCCGCCATATACCACGCCTGCTTCGACCACACCGGCTGTAACACCTCCGCCGCAGCAGACAGAGGCGGTATATACAGAACCTGCCGTACCTGCTGTTACGACTGCAACGGAACCGCCGGTATATGTACCGCTTTCCATAAGCATTAATCAGCCCAAGAAGACCTCCTACAATATCGGAGAAACCCTTGACCTGGACGGCGGCATGATAGTTATGACTGAGATGGACAAGGATACCTACAAGAAGAAAATGGCAGTCGCTCCCATGAAGAACAGCGAAGTCATCACTGTTGATACCTCCTCGTTCAACAGCAGTGTTCCGGGAGTATATGATATCCGTATCTATGCCACGCTTAACGGCAATTCCGCTTCGGCTTCCTTCCAGGTTTCAGTCGGCGGAGTGCCTGTAACCACAACAGCTCCTGTGACAACGACCACAACCACCACAACAACGACCACTACAACAACTACTACCACTACCACAACAACGATACCCACAACGACTACAACAGTTCCTGAAACTACAGTTACCGGAACAGTAGTTCAGTGGAGGGTATTCGATGCTGATTTCGAGCTTGTGACACCTCCTTCAAAGACAACATACACACAGGGTGAGTCCGTTGACGGTATCGATCTCTCGGGACTTCAGTTCAGAGTGGCAAAGCACTATCAGGACGGCACAGGCACCGAGGAAGCTCTTGTTTCCTATGACCAGCAGGGAGCAGACATAAACTTCGATGTTGAGTACACACCCTCCGGCCTTGATATGACCCGGCCAGGCAAGCAGACCGTAACCGTACAGGTGAGAGTGTCTGACAGAAAGGGCAGCTTCATACCCTGGTCAAAGGATTCCACGACTTTCACGTATGAAGTTGAGGTCAGGGAAGCAGTTCAGGTCACAACATCCGCTCCTCAGGAAGTACAGCCGGCCACAACAGTAACACCGTGGAGATACTTTACTACCGACATAGAACTTGTTACTCCTCCTTCCAAGAACACATATACTCTGAAGGAGTTCAATTCCGGCATTGATCTCTCGGGTATGCAGATAAGAATAATCAAGCATTATCAGGACGGTACCGGAGATGTGGAAGCACTTGTATCATACGACAGGCATAATGAAGATATCGACTTCAATGTTACGTATGCAACACAAGATATAGGAATCGGATCGATCCCGTCATCTCCCAGCCCGCATACCGTAACAGTTGATATCACAGTTTCAGACTCCAAGTACAACGGCGTTATCGGAGAAGGCGGAAAGGTCTCCTTCGATATCAGCTTAGTGAATGACGAGGTAACACCTCCCGCGGAAGATTACATCCCCGGCGACGTCAACGGCGACGGCATGGTGGATTCCAACGATGCGACTGCTCTCCTTGAGGAGTACGCAAGGACCTCCACCGGCGGCGAGCCCACCTTCACTGAAAAGCAGAAGAAGGCAGCAGATGTTGACGGAAACGGACTGTGCGATTCGTCCGATGCTTCCGGTATACTTTCTTATTACGCCTATATCTCTACTACTCCCGATTCACCTCCGAAAACTCTGAAGGAGCTTCTCGGGACAGCGTGATGGGAACGGTATATCAAGCAATATCGCCAATACTGAACATCAGTCGGGCGGCGGCGCTGTAACAATCAACAAATAATCCGCAAAGGGCGGCTTGTCAGTAAAAAATGCTTGACAAGCCGCCCTGTTTGGTATATAATATTGTAGTGTGCCGTAAAAGGCCGCGCATAATATTTTTGAAAAGGAGGAAAAATATGCCTACATTTAATCAGCTGGTACGCAAGGGAAGAAAGGATCTTGAGACAAAGTCCACTGCTCCTGCTCTCCAGAAGGGCT
>CAMKMD010000050.1 GCA_946413815.1 uncultured Ruminococcus sp. | reverse complement strand
GGTGGGCTCCTTTGTGGTCAGCCACGTGTACTGGTGCTCGTCCGACTTGGGTATGGCTCTGGATTCGGTCTTGCCGCAGCCGTATGCCTTGCAGGCTCTTGTTTCCCTGCCTTCTTCTTTACAGGTTGCCTTCTTTACGACTGTCCATTTGTCCCAGTCATGTCCCTTAGCCTTGACAGGTCGTGTTGTGGAAATGTAACCGCACTCAGTGCAATAGAATTTTTCTTCTCCTGTTGCCGTACAGGTAGGCTGCCTTGTGGTTTCCCATTTGTACTGGTGAGCCTTCTTATCCAGGGTTATGGTCTCAGTTTTGCTGCAGCCATATCTCTTGCAGGCTCTTGTTTCCCTGCCCTCTGATGTACAGGTAGGCTTCTTTGTGACCGTCCAGTTGTCCCAGTCATGGCCTGTAGCCGGGATAGTCGTTGAACCGGAAGTATAGTCGCAGTTCTTACATTTGCCGACTTTAAGACCTGATGATGTGCAGGTGGGCTGTCTCGTTACTACATACTCCATATAATGACCGGAGGGGCTGAGAATTTCCGATTCTGTATAACCGCAGCCGTAGTTCTTACAGGTCCTTTTTCTTTCACCGGCAGTAGTACAGGTTGCCTTCTTAGTGTACCGCCAGTTCTCGAATTCATGATTTTTGCAGAGTGAAGACGCACTGACAACAGCATCCGCATTTGCCTCCTCAGTCTCCGGGACAGGAGCCTTGGTATTGAGCCGGAGCATATCCCTCAGCTCGGCAGCGCTGAGACTTCTGTCGCATTCGAGCAAAGCTGCAGCTTCAGCGGCTGCCTTCTGAGCTGCACCTGAGGTTCCGAGGCTGCTTACGGCGTAGGTATCAACATAGCATCCATAGTTGGAATACTCCCGGATATTTCCCTCTTCATCGATAGCGCCGACGGAAAGGACGGTATCGAAAGCGGCAGGAAAGCGCATCTCTTCACCGTATGTATTACCGGCTGCGGACACGATGAGTACATCGTTGAGTTCAGCGTAATGAACTGCTTCACGCATAGGGGCGGAATTGCTCTGCCCTTCAAAGCTTGCAACGATGATGTCTGCACCGTTATCGACTGCCCTGCGTATTCCATTCCATACGTCTTCGTATGTTCCTCTGCCGTCATCGCCAAGAACTCTTTCGTCCATTATCTCTGCATCAGGCACCTCAGCCACGAGTATGCTCATCATGGTGTCGCCATGGTCTGAGTCTATGGTATCATCATCAACGAATGATTCCTGACTGTATGTATCATACTTCTTCACGCCTGCATCGAGCAGTGCGATCTTTACACCTTTGCCGGTAGCTGCGAACTCATGGCCGCAGTCGTGTTCACATTCATGATCGCATTCGTGATCCCATTCATGACCGCATTCATACTCAGAATGAATGCAGTCTTCAGCCCTGCCGGCTGATGCAGCTGTCTCGTCAGTTTCGTGATCTGCTGCCTGCAGTGATGTTGTTGTTACTTGAGAAGCAGCAATAACTGCCGCGGAAAATGCGGAGATAAACCTCTGCGAAATATTATTCTTCATTGTTCGACCTCACTTTGTAATGTTGTTTGTACGGATGGTATCATTCATGGACCGCAGCGCCCATATCGGCACACAGACCTGTAGGCACAGCTCGTCAGCTGTTGTGGTCGGCACTGAATAATACATTGTTCTCGTTAAGTAAACCTCCCGGTTTGATATATGATCATATTGCTGCAGCATATATAACAGGAATGGAAATTTAACCGCGAATCGGCCGGGCAGTTCCATTTTGGTCTGCTCATTTAAAGACACTCTTAAACCTGATCTGTCTCACCTTTCAGCTTGTGAAAAGCATTTATCTGCCCTTCTGTCTGTCAGAGGCTTCAGCCTCCGGAAAGGTCATAGGTTTCTTCAAAAAAATCTCTGTCATCTCAGGCGGAATTGCCCTGATCATTATCCGGCAAACTGATCATTAACTGTCCGGATATATCCCAGCAGCTCTTCCCTGACCGCCTCTGATCTCCCGGCAGCTTCGTTGAAGTAAGGCTGCCAGTGCCTTCTGAGCACGGGATCAGTCAGACCCAGCCACCTGAAAACATCCTCTATGGAGATATAGCCGTAATCCTGGATACTCATTGCAATACCCGAAGGCATACTGTCAGGCATTGCCGAATCAATGCTCCAGAAGGGAACGGAAACGCCCTTGTCCAAAAGCTCGATCATGAGAGCAGGGTCCATGCTGCCGCGCACTTTGCCCTCCTGCTTTACAAGCTTTTTCATATCCTTCATATCCATAACGGGATATGTAAGATTCGTGAATATCTTCGGCAGCAGCTCCTGCAGACTTGCGACACGCTCCTTGTTCCTGGTACTTTCCAGGGCAAGTAAGCTCTTGCTTGTCGTCGGGAGGAAGGTCATACCGATAACAGGGAAATACGGATCGTCTGTAAAGGAAGCGCACAGATAGGGCTGCTCGGATACCTTTGCCTTGTAGAATGGATTCTTCGTCAGCGCGATTGCATATACAGAATCCGCATCAACTGCAACGCCGTCATACAAATGCGAAATCACGAATTTGTTCAGCACGAAAGACATTTTGTTCTGGGTATTGACAACTGAATCCAATACCTTACCGGCAAAATCGGTCTTCTCTTCATCGCTCCATTCACCCGCTTTCCGTGCCGCATTGCGAATGACCGAAATGTTCATTTCGTGATCTGTCTGATACTTCTGAAAGATCTTGTTGCGTGCCTGAATGATAGTGTCCGCATCTGCGGGCATTGTGCGGAACTTTTTCGGCATATCCTTGTAGTACTGGGTAATGCCCGCTTTCTGACTTGCGATGCCCGAAGCCTTCATCTCTCCCACCAGTTCAAGCCATGAACAGTCTTCGCAGAGCCTGCCGGATGATAAGACTCCCTTCTTGAACGGTTTGCCGCACTTGGCGCAGGTTACTGTTTTTTCAAAAAATCCCATAATATTTTCTCCTTTTTTTACGGACAGCAATACTTGAAGTATGATCGTCCGTTTGATTATCAGTGTCTGGTAAACAGCTAAAAATGACTTTGTGAAGCTTATAAAAACCATTATTATCTGTCAGGGGATAATGCTTTCCCTCTTAGTGTGAAAAACGCCGCTTTACCTGATATATACCGATCATCAGATGGAACAGGTACATCAGAGGTCCGGCCAGCAGTGCCGCCGCAGAAACGATAAACCAGAAAAACATGGATATCGCACCCAGTACGGCAACTCCGAGGGGCGGAAGAACGAGAAGTCCGAAGGTATTTCGCATTGCGTCAAAATACGGTTCACGCAGACGCTTATACATTCTTCCGATCCCGAGAAGCAGGCAGACTATCGCAGTCGGCACCAGCGCAAAGTATGTGCAGATGATGCCGGCTTCCTGATCCTGTGACAGCCATACGCCGCCGTTTTTGAGATCAAGGAACTTGCCTGTATTTACGACATTGCCCATATCCTCTTCCAATGAAGGCAGCTTCACGAAGGTCTTATCCTCCTTCTCGATCCTGAATGAATGTATGTAGGATGATACAAGACCTTTATCTGTCATGATGTCTATACTTTCATCCCCTGCCAGCATATTGAAAAGCAGAAGTGAGAATATGAACAGTATCACAGTCTGAAGAACGAACACCAGCAGATGAATATCCCTGTAGGACTCAGGCTCGGTGATCCCCTCCTTGGTTTCTCTGATCTCCTCGATTAATTCACTCATAACTGAGCACTCCTTTCAATAATTTTTTTTGCCCTTCTGTCTGTTAGAGTGTTTATCTCCCGAAAAGGTTAGAGGTTTTTCAAAAAAATTTTTTTCTCCGAAAAAGCCTCTCTCTTTTCTCAGACTTTTAAAGGCGTTTTTTGCCCTTCTGTCTGTTAGAGTGTTCATCTCCCGGAAAGGTTAGAGGTTTTTCAAAAAAATTTTTTCTCTTGAAAAACATCTCTCTTTTCTCAGACTTTTAAAAGCGTTTTTTGTCCTTCTGTCTGTTAGAGTGTTTATCTCCCGGAAAGGTTAGAGGTTTTTCAAAAAAATTTTTTTCTCCGAAAAAGCCTCTCTCTTTTCTCAGACTTTGAAAAACTATTTTTGCCCTTCTGTCTGTTAGAGTGTTTATCTCCCGAAAAGGTTAGAGGTTTTTCAAAAATATTTTATTTGACAAAATCATCCCGATAATATATAATGATTAGGAGTAAAATTTGTTTATTAGTTGTCAGATACATAAAGAGCAGGCATATTGCCGTAAAAGCAGTTTTCCTGTCCGGCGGAAGGGCCGGTTCCGGCCGTCGGTTACTGAGTGACAATGCTTTCAGAAATAACGGCAGAATAAATTAAAAAATAAATTTTTTAAAATCCTCTAACCTTTTCAGGAGATGAACACTCTAACAAAGAGAAAGGCAAATAAGTGCTTTTCATAAACTGAAAAGGAGGGACAGATTTGAATGATGACACAGGCCTTACAGAGGTATCCCTTGATGAGCTGATAAGGATGATACTTGACTGGATGGCAGCTAACGGAATGCTGGATGAACTAATTGAAAAATACGGTGACAAGGAGTAGAAAAGATGACCGATATCGATATTGTACAACTGGTGGAAAGGCTACAGAGCGGAGATATGTCCGCAGCCGGCGAGATCTACAGGCAATACAGCGAGCCGCTGACGAAATTCGTTATGAAACAGGGACTTATTGAATTTTATGCACAGGATGTTGTATCTGATACTTTTATGGCGATGATGAAGAACATAAAGCAGCTGAAAGAGCCTGATAAATTTGATTCATGGATACACACGATCGCAAAGCGCAATGCATGGGAAGCAATGAATAAACTGAAACGCCGGAAGGATCTTACCACAGGTACTGATGACATCTCAGATCAGGAACAGGCTGTTGAGCTTGAATATGCCTGTGCCAATGAGGACACGGTCATGCTTCCACAGGATTATGTTGAAAACGAGGACAGGAAACGGATACTCGCCGAACAGCTCAATGCACTCCCTAATAATGATCGGGAAGTACTGTATCTGTATTATTACGAAAACAAAAGCCTTGCTGAGATAGCAGAGCTGACAGGAACAACTGAAAACAACGCAAAACAGCGCCTTTTTGCGGCACGCAAAAAGCTGAAAGTTCGTCTTGAAAAGCTTCAGAAGAGCGGAGTCATGCTTGCAGTTCCGCTTGCAAAGCTCATATCTTTCTGCGCAGAGAATTCCTGTTTTACTATGGACACAGTTTCTGCGGAGAACGATGCTTCAAGTGCGGGAGGATATGACGAAAACACATTGAATGCTGCCGAAAGACCGCACAATACAGCCGGAGATATAATAAGGCATCAGGCAAACGCCGGCTGGAGACGTATTGCTGCATACGCTGTATCAGGTATCTGTGTCAGTGCTGTATTAGGCCTTGGCATCTTTGGCTACATCAGATCATCAAAAGCACCTGATCCGGAACTCCCCGATGACAGTCAGGGTACAACGGCAGCCGCAACCATTGAAGATGAAACTTCTGCTGCAAGTACAACTATTGCAACGGATATAGTCAGCAGCACCACTGTCTCTTCGGAAACAACTGCTGCAGCTACCGATACAACGACTGCTCCGGATACAACGACTGTACCGGAAACAGAACCTGCATCAGAGGATAGTACTGCTGTGCAGGATCAGCCGACAGAGGCTTCAGCTGATCCCGCAGATAATACTCCCGATACACCCGCAGCACCTGATGCCGAAGAGCCTGCCCGTCAGGAACAGCAGCCTGAACCTGCCACAGCGCGTGCTGCAGCTGCCACGACGCGTGCTGCCGCTGTAACTACAAAAGCTGTTACAACTCAGGCTGCTACTGCCAGACCCGTTGTAAAACCAACTCTTTGCGGAGATGCCAACTGCGATAATGTAATTGATATCGAGGACTGCGTTATGATCATAAACTATGTCAAAAGTTACAGCGATATGACATGGGCAGAATTCTGCAAAAAAACCAACAAGAACTTCGATGCTGAGCAGTCACTGGCAAACGCCGATGCTTACAGAGCGTCTGATAAGAGAGAGATAACAGAGGAAGACGCCACTGCCATTATGGGACATATCAACGGCGAATATCCCGATCTGCCGATAGATAAATTAACCTGACAATCGGATGATCATGTGCTGAAATGCAGTATGGACGGTTCAGAGAGAACTCAGGCTCTCTGAACCGTTTTTCTTCAGGCATCGATGGAGGTATGGAGGAGAAGTACGAGAGCTGCTACGGCTATGGAGGAGACAGGATGTATTCGTGTTTGGACTAAGCATCAGCGGACCGGAAACTCTGCCCGTGATCTTCACATAATAAAAAACGCAGCCGGCATGACCGGCTGCGTTTTTTCCCACTTGAGCAACATCTCTTCATATCTTCCAGAACTCAAACATTTCCCAATATATACTATTATAGCACGGGAGTTTTTCTTATTCTACTCATACCTAAAGCTTTTTGAACTCCTGGCAGAGCCGGTAGTTTTCAGGATACAAAAAAACAGGCAGCCATCAGGCTGCCTGTAGTAGTCTGTCAATAAACCTAACATTCACAAATAAGCGGGGCGATGTAGGCATCGCCCCCTACATTTTGCTATGGAAGAATCGGCGTTTGTAGGGGCGGATGCCCACATCCGCCCGCTTGACTTCTGCGATAACTGACTTTTTTGACAAGCTGAAACAGGCAGCCATCAGGCTGCCTGTAGTGTGTTATTCGGGTCTTACCTCAACATCACCGCTTGTTGTGATAACGTCCTCGGCATCGAACGCCGTTATCTCCATTTCAGGTGTTGTGTACTTTTCCATTTCTTTACCTCCTAAATCACATCTGAGCTGCCATATATCCGTAGATGACCAGAGCCTTTGCCAGATTCAGCGTTCTGGGATCAGTTTCGTTTCTGGGATTCCTGAGCGCACGGTATGACCAGGTCAGGGGGGAGAATGTGTATTCCGTTCCGCCGATATTCAGCGTACGATCCTTCATGAGCTGAGCCGGCAGGATACCTGTGATCTCGTCAAAACAGCCGTAATCGTCGTTCCTGGAGCCGTATTCCGAATACACCCTCAGTGCGGTCTTATCGTTCAGAACAGCAGATATCTTAATATCATCCGGCAGGGCTGTGACATCAGTACCAAAATGAGCACACATACTTCTTACCTTCTCAGCGTTAAAGGGTTCTTCATCACCAACAAGCCTTACGCCTAATTCCTCGATCTTTGCGGAATTGTCGGTACCGTTGAAATAATCCTCCGCAGCAAGGCCGTAAAGCAGCGTAGCCGCCGCCATATCATTGGTCGCTTCGAGTGCCTTAAGATACGTGTATGCGGAATAGGTCAGCTCATGCACCTTTTCCTCGCCCTTGTACAGCTCTGCTCTTATCTCTGCGCCCATATTGTTCGCCGTGAGATGTGCTGTTGCACAGAAACGGCCGTTTTTCGTTCCGAGGTGAACTGTCTTTCCTGCTTCGGCGCATTTTCCGCTGAACTTTACAGTGAATTCCTCCCAATCGGAAGCATCTACACCGCTTACAAAGAAATTAAGTCCGATCTCGTCTTTCAGTGTCAGGGAAGCAGTCGAGAACGAATAGGATGTTTCGTATGTTACATCAAACACAAAGGGATCTGAAGCTGTACCACTGCCTTTTACTACCTTGATACCCACCGGTGTTCCGGTATTCTCAGAGGGGATCAGCAGGTTTTTGCCAATTTCAAATGAGTGAAAGCCGGAAGAAGCTTCAGGATCAGTATGGTATCCTGAATAAATAAGCTCATGGATACCTGATCCTACTGCATTTCCTTCACCAAAAACGTCTGAATCCCAGTCGAACCAGTATCCGCCTCCGAAATCTATCTCGTCGCCTAATCTGAATACATCACCCACGGCGATAGTACTCATCTGAGTCTCATCGTACACTAATTCAAACACAAAGGGAAATTGTTCCGTGCCGTCACCGCTTACGACTCTGATACCTGTCGGCTGGGCAGGATTCTCAGAGGGGAGCATCAGCTTGGTACCAATAATAAATTGATGGAAGTATCCGGAATTATCGCCCGAAAGCAAATAACCGTATACGTCATATCTAAGCTCCTGTACACCGGTTTGTCTTACCTTTTCGCCTTTAGTATTATAAACGAACCAGCATCCGTCTCCGAAATCGATGCTGTCGCCTATATTGAACACATCGCCCACAGCGATAGTCTTTGCCTCGGCTGCACTTGCCGTAACAGCAGTATCATTCAGCGGATAACCGCCGAATCCGGCCGGAACGGCACCTCCGACAAGTGCCACAGCCAGCAGCGCTGCTGCCGTTTTTCTGAAAATCTTGTTCATTGATAACACTCCTTTTCTGCCGCTGTTTGTTTTCATACCTCCGGCACGGCGACCGGTGATACGGGAAATCATAAAAAGGCGCACTCCCCCTTAGGGGCATAATGCGCCTGTATGAACGATATTTCTGCGAGTTGACGCAGTTACAGTCTGTCTGTTTATCCTGATAATCCCAGAATGCCGCATCTCCTGTCAACCCCTTTTTGATAATCTGTCTGCAAGTTTTGTCGTTCATTTAATTATTATAACATAGATTGACTTGAATGTCAAGAGAACGGCCTGATGTGGCGGAGCTTTATATGGAACGGTATTTTTCCGCAGAACAGCCGGTTGATCTCCTTATCGCCCTCAGCAGTCAGTATCCTTTTCATGGCACACCTACGGAAAATGATGTTTGTTGTGATAATTATAGAATAATCAGGCGGAAAGGTCAATCGGCCGTATGATGGGGGGATAATGATACGTGTAAATCCGGCATGGTGCGGATCGTGTAAAAGTGATTGACAAGACCCGTGGTCTGTACTATAATCAGTATATAGAATACTAACGGATGTTATTGAAAAGCTATCCGACGGAGGTGTGAGATCATGAATAACATCGATAATAAAGCCAACGCGCTTGCGATCATTGAAAAGAATTCCCGGGACTTCGGCGGAGACCTGAATGATACGCAGTGCGCTGCCGCTGCAAAGATCAGCCCCAAGACCTTTTACAAGTATAAGTTTCAGCTCCGTGTGCAGAAGCTGATGCGTGAAGCGCCGTTTCTTACCGAAGAAAACTACGAAGCTGTGCTGCCGGCTGAACTGCCATATGGGGGAAAAGAACGCAGGGAGTATTTTGAGGACCTGCAGGCCTGCGCCGGATTCCTCAGGCAGAATTATCCCGATGTGGTCACAGGGCTGTTCTTCATCAAGGAGCCTGCGGATGACGGCGGCACGCAGTTCATCATACGCTTCAAAGAAGAGTTCCCAGCCAAAACGCAAATAAATGCAGTGGGAAAAATATTCGACTTCACAGAGCATGAGATGTCATATTCCTTCTCCAATGATGATATGGATAACCTGCACTATATTTCCATTGAAGAATGGCTCTCCATGGGGGAGATCTATACTGTCTATGACAGCGAAAGGGAGCAATAAGCGACAGAAGCCATAACGGCGGCTGCTCCGCTTTTATCTGCATTTCATACCATGTTATATATACGGGCATAAAAAACCGTCCTCCTTCGCCGGAGGACGGTTTTCCTTTATTATACTGATATTCTCGTCAGGGTACCGGTTCCCTGTACATTCCGCCGGTGCCCTGACAGCCTATGGAGCGGGGCTTTCGTATGCCTCTCCTTACTCGGTCACCTTAATGACAGTTCCCGCATCGAGCTTCATGATCATGATAACATCATCGCCGGAAATACCTTCAAGGCCGTCTAAATCGGCATTTTCCTTTCCCTTGTCGCTGAGGGGATACCTCTCAGCATTGACTATGTACTGTAAAACGGCAACTGCGTCAGCTACAGTTATCTTGTCATCGCAGTTTGCATCTCCGCTTCCCGGTGACATCTTCCTGTATTCGGGCTTAAAAGCGGCAGCTTCAGGTCCTGTGGGCCGGGGAATAGCCTCGCCGGTAATCCTGAATTCAAGCTTGTCAGAGAAAATTGTAAAAGCATTCATATCAAGGTAGAACGTAACAGTTCCGGGGGCGAAAGCTGTGACCCTGTAGGTAACGATCTCACCGAATGGCATTTCATCAGTAGGCCTGCTGTCTATCTTCTCGATTTGTATTATATCATCACCTTCGATTGCAGGGCGGAACCATCTTCCCTTCACCTCGAACTCTACTGATTCTCCGACCTCAAGTGAGGTTTTGATATTTTCGGTATCGACTATCTTTGAATAAGGCTCGGGATTCTCAATGTAAGACGGGGAACTCTTTCTCAATCCTATGCATAAAAGTGTGTCGTTCTTGTCATAAATATCAGGATCAACATTAATATCACGATGTTTGGCACTCCATTCCGAAAGGGTTCCGTCAAACTTTATCTTTTTGAGCTGATTGCAATCAACAAAGCTGCCATCTGCGTAAGATAATGACTGCGGCAGGGTAACGTTTTTCAGATTTTCGCAGCGATAGAAGCTGTCTTTGATAGTCTCGACACCTTCGGGAATCACAAGGGTCTCAAGCTTAGTAAGCAAGCGTCCGGCGCTGCTTATTGCTTTTACCCCATCAGGCACCGTATACTCCTTAACATCCGGGGCTGATAAAAGATTTCCGCATAATACAGCCTCCTCACGGTCATAGTACTTTTTCTGGAGCCAGGGGGCAGCTGTTCCGTCCTCTGCATATCCAAAGGCGAAAAATCCAAGCTCTATATATTTATCCGGGGCGATGATCTCTTCAAGATTCATACACTCATCGAAGGCGTAATCGCCTATCCTTCTGATGCTGTCGGGGATAGTGACAGACGTGATCTTCCTATTACTGTAAAAGGCGAATTCGTCTATTTCCGTTACAGGAGCTTTCAGAGCGCCCCATTTTGTTTCCTCAGGCGGGCAGTTGACCAGATAAGATGGAAGCATCACGCTATCCGGTATATCAACCTTTCCTTCGGCAGCTTCAGCGGAGATGAGCTTTGCTTCGCCGGTAGCAAAACTGAAATCAAATTTCATACCGTCGCAGACAATGAAAGTCTCGTCATTCTCGCCATAAATGAATTTGTAGGTCCTTCCTCCTAAGAGGAATTCACTTGTTTCGGTAACAGCAGCTGTCTGCTGTGTATCGGCTGCGTTTGTCACTGAGTAACATGGTGCCGATGTGAGTGCGAGTGCCGCTGTCATAACAGCAGCGATGACCCTTTTTGTTTTCATAACTATTCCTCCCAATAATATAATTACCATGAAGGACATACTATGTCCTTCATTCATTATAACATATTATCGCAGTAAAATGTGCGGCATCAGGTCAAATAGTTACCATCTTTGTATATGTGCCCAAATCAGTCAACTGTGATTTGTCACAATTTCATAAAACACTGTTATATTAGCTTTCATTCTAAGAACCCTCCTGTCATGCTTACTAAAGAGCCCCGCAGCAGTCGCCGTGACTGCCCGGGGCTCCGATCGTTATATACATCAGCCCTCCGCACTTTCCTTGTCCGGTATGCGGTGCTGTGAGATCATCATGCGTATGGTATTGTAAAGATAGGGCTTGAGCTGCTCTATGGTGCAGGGATCGCTGTAGAGTATCGCCGAATAGCTCGCAGAGGAAACAAGCTCTATGATAAGATACATCATGACCTCGGGATCGCGGAATTCACAGGGCGCCTCCTCAAGGAGCTGATAGTATACGTCACTGAAATCCACATCGCCTTCGGAGGACGGCGAGGTTATGGCCGACTTGAACACGCCCCAGCTGAGGTTCTTGGATATGAAGGTCAGCAGCGACTGGTTTTCGGAAAGCTGGTCGATTATCCTGTCAGCTACGGCTATTATCCTGTCCTCGAAAGGCATCGTTTCAAGCTCCTCCGATATCTCCCCGAGAGCGTTCCGGAAAAGCTGACTCGATTTGTGGGCGATGAGACGGTTGCGGATATCATACTTGTCCTTGAAGTAGAGGTAGAACGTCCCCTTTGCAACACCGGCCTTTTCGACTATATCGGAAATAGAGGTCTTGCTGAAGCCCTTGGTGGTGAAGAACTCAAAGGCGGTCTTTAGCAGGGAGTTTTCCTTCTGCTGCTTGTTGGTATCTATCTTTCCCATCTGCTCTTCCTTTCCCTCCTGCCGGAGATTTATTATCATAATTATATAACAACTGCGTGCTTCTGTCAAGGAGATAAATATGACCAATAGTCATAATTTCATCAGCATTCAAAATGTGCAGGCTGACGAAATTTATGACCAGAGGTCATTTTTCTGCTCTGACATATTGACTAACGGTCATTTTTGGAGTATCATAAAGGCATGATATGAGGGCAGAGCCCTCGCAGGATACAAAGAAAGGAATGATATCATGCTGAAAACCGGTGAATTCATCGTGAAGCACAGGCTTCTGATACTGCTGCTCGGCGTACTGCTGATAATCCCCTCAGTCGCCGGATACCTGCATACAAGAGTCAACTACGACATACTCTCCTACCTTCCCGGAGACATCGACACCATGAAAGGACAGGAGATACTCAAAGAGGAATTCGGACAGGGCGGTTTCTCCTTCGTCGTCACGGAGGGCATGACCGACCGCGAGATAAAGGATACCGCAGAAAGGATACGTGACATAGACCATGTAGCGGATGTGGTATGCTATCAGTCGCTTACAGACCTCAGTCTCCCGGAGGAGGTCCTCCCCGCAAAGCTGAGGGAAGTCTTCAGCCGCGGCGATGCCTCCCTCATGGCGGTATTCTTCGAGGATACCACCTCCGCCGACTCCACCCTCGCCGCAGTCGAGGAGATGAGGCGTGTGACCTCGGAGAAGTGCTTCATCAGCGGCATGAGCGCCGTGACGGACGACATGAAGCATCTCTCCGACAGTGAATCCGTAGTCTATGCAGTTATCGCCGTCATACTCACAGGCATAGTGCTGGTGCTGACCATGGATTCCTTCCTGATCCCCCTCTTCTTCATGCTGAGCATCGGCCTTGCGATAATATGGAACCTCGGCACCAACTTTATCGGCGGCGAGATATCCTTCCTCACCCAGTCCCTCGCCCTCGTCCTCCAGCTCGGCGTCACCATGGACTACTCCATATTCCTCTGGCACAGCTACAAGGAGCAGCTCGTCAGATACAGCAGCCGTGAGGAGGCAATGGCACATGCCATAGCTTCCACCATAACCTCCGTTGTATCCAGCTCCTTCACCACGATAGCAGGCTTCCTCGCCATGTGCTTCATGAGCTTCACCCTCGGTCCGGACCTCGGCATAGTCATGGCCAAGGGCGTTGTCTGCGGCGTCATCGCCTGCGTGACAGTGCTCCCGGCGATGATACTCCTTTTCAGCAAAGCCATAGACCGCACCTCTCACAGAGACCTGATACCGGATATGTCCGGTATCTCAGACTTCATCACAAAGCACAGCGGAGCATTTCTCACAATGGCTGCCGTCCTCCTGATACCGGCTGTTTTCGGCTACCGTAACTACGGCGTATACTACAAGCTGGACAGCACCCTGCCAAAGGAGCTTGCAAGCATGACGGCAAACGCAGAGCTGTCGGAGAGGTTCGGCATGAACAGCACGCATATCCTCCTTGCGGACACTGACCTTGAACCGAAGAAGGCAAGGCAGATGGCCGGGGAGATGAGCCGGACTGACGGGGTAAAGTTCGTCCTCGGCATTGACAGTATCATAGGTCCGGCGATACCTGAGGAAATGGTGCCGGACAGCATAAAGGACATACTGAAAAGCGATGACAGACAGCTCATACTCATCGGCTCGGAATACGAAGTGGCCTCCGACCAGGTCGGACGGCAGATAGACGAGCTTTCCGATATCGCCGGGAAGTACGACAGCAGTGCGATGCTCATCGGTGAGGCTCCCGCAACAAAGGACCTTATCGACATAACCGACAGGGATTTCAAAGTGGTGAGCATACTTTCCATAGCCGCTGTCTTCCTCATAATCGCCTTTACCTTCCGCTCCGCATCACTGCCGGTGATACTTGTCTCCGTCATTGAGCTTGCGATAATGATAAATCTCGGCATCGCATACTACGCAGGTACAGAGCTGCCCTTCATCGCATCCGTCGTCATAGGCACCATACAGCTTGGTGCGACCGTTGACTATGCTATACTCATGACCACAAGGTACCGCACGGAGAGACATTCCGGCAGGGACAGGAAAGAGGCAGTCGGCACAGCGCTCCGCACCTCCTTCCGTTCCGTGCTCACCTCATCACTCGGCTTCTTCGCCGCAACCGTCGGCGTTGCACTTTACTCGGATATCGGCATGATATCATCGCTCTGCGTGCTCCTGTGCCGCGGTGCGCTCATCTCGGCGGCGGTAGTCCTCACCGTACTGCCCTCGCTGTTCATGCTCTGCGACGGCCTTATCTGCCGCACCTCTGCAGGCTTCCGCTCCGACAGGGAAACAGGTATCATCCGCCGCTTCGCCTTAGGTCACTGACATTTCTGAAAGGAGAATCACCATGAAAGACAATACAGGCATCAAAAGGATAATGGCCGGACTTCTGGCTGTGGCAATATCAGCAGGAGCTACCGGCTCGATAGCATACGCAAAGAACTCCGGCAGGGCAGCCGCAGATGCAGAGCAGCCCTCTTCGGGAAAGGACTCCCCTGCCTCACGCAGGGCCGCACAGGGCAGCGCTTCAAAGGACGAGACAGTATACGTCCTCTGCGGCGGGGATTCCTCCGTGAAGAAGGTCATCGTCAGCGACTGGCTGAAGAATACCGGTGCGCTCAGCGACCTCACCGACATCTCCTCACTTACGGACATTGAGAACGTCAAGGGCGATGAGAGCTTTTCCCGGTCCGGCGATGAACTCGACTGGGACGCAGATGGCAGCGATATCTACTACCGCGGCACCTCTGACCGCGACCTGCCCGTGGACGTGATAATGACCTATTTTCTCGACGGCAGAGAGGTCTCCCCCGAGGAGATCGCCGGAAAGAGCGGCCATGTCACTATCCGCTGGAGATACCTCAACCGTACTAAGGTCACAAAGGATATCGGCGGAAAGGCAACTGAGATATACGTGCCGTTCATGGCCGCAAGTGCCGCTGTCTTTGACTCCGACACCTTCCTCAACGCCGAAGTAAAGAACGGCAGGCTCATCTCCGACGGCAGCCGTCTTATCGCAGTGGGCGCGGGCTTCCCCGGCCTCGCACAGAGCCTTGCCCTCGACAGCATAGAGGGGCTTGATATCGAAATTCCCGACAGCTTCGAGATATCCGGCGATGTTACGGACTTCCGCATGAATACATCTGTAACCCTTGTCTCCGACAAGTTTTTTGCAGACTCCTCCGTCAGTGATGATATGGATGTGAACGGCATAGCCGATAGGCTCCGTGAGCTTGCTGAGGGCGCTGACCGGCTGGCAGACGGCACAGCAAAGCTCTTTGACGGTATCAACGAGCTGGATGAGAAGTCCGGTGAACTCGTTGACGGTATAGACAGGCTCGCGGAGGGCTCGTCACAGCTCTCCGGCGGTGCAAGGGAGCTCCTCTCAGGCGCATCTGCCGTAACAGAGGGGGCTGACAGGCTCTCCGGCGGTGCAGCCTCTCTCGGCAGCGGCCTTGCTTCGGCAAAGGACGGCTCTTCTCAGCTCCTTGACGGCATCGGAAAGGCCGGCGAGGGCGTAAGGGCTGTCTCCGGCGGCATCTCTCAGGTAAGCAGCGGCGCACAGGCACTGAGCAGCGGTCTTTCCTCCGCAAAGGACGGCTCTGCACAGCTCCGTGACGGGCTCGGACATCTCTCAGAGGGCGCAGGCTCAATCGCTGATGGAGCAGCAAAGCTGGACAGCGGCGCTGCTGCCCTGACAGAAGGCATCTCCTCGGCTAAGGAGGGCTCATCCGGACTGCGTGCAGGTCTCGGCAGTCTCGGCGAGGGCGCAGAAAAGCTCACTGAGGGCGCTGACAGGCTCTCAGGCGGTGCGGCTGACCTCAGCAGCGGTCTTTCCTCTGCAAAGGAGGGTTCTGCAAAGCTGAGCAAAGGCCTCGGCAGCGCAAGCGAAGGGGCAGAGCAGCTGAAAACAGGCGCAGGCGCTCTCTCCGGCGGCACAGCAGCTATCGTCTCCGGTGCAAAGGAGCTCAGTGACGGCTCCGCACGGCTCTCAGAGGGCACATCACGGCTCTCGTCAGGCACGGCGCAGATAAACGAATCCGTCGCCGCGCTCTCAGACGGACTCACCTCTGCACACGCAGGGGCAGAGCAGCTTTCCGGCGGCATTGGCAGCGCAAAGTCAGGCGCAGACAGCCTTGCACAGGGCGCAGCACAACTCTCGGAGGGCGCTTCCTCACTTGCTGACGGCATAGGCACAGCAGGTGCAGCACTTGGCAGCACCATAGCAGCCAGTGAACAGGCTCTTGCAGCCATTGACGCTGTCGGCAGCGATTCGCCGGAGCTTGCGGCAGCTGCTGAAACTCTCAGGCAAAGCATAGCCGCTCAGAAGCAGATAGCCTCCGGTTTGCAGGACGGCGGGGAGCTCAGAAGCGGCGCTGCGGCTCTTGCACAGGGCGCTCAGGACGTTTCCGGCGGTGCTGCACAGCTTTCCGCAGGGCTCTCGGGCGCGCAGTCCGGTTCAGCAGCTCTCACGCAGGGGCTCTCGGCTCTTGAGGATGGCGGCAAGGCTCTCGCAGAGGGCACGGAAAAGCTCTCCGGCCTGGCGGCGGAGCTTGCTAAGGGCGCAGGCTCGGTATCGGAGGGAGCAGCAAAGCTCTCCGGCGGCGCGGAGGCTCTCGGACAGGGCAGCAGCGGCCTTTCAACAGGTATCATAAGCCTTGCGGAGGCTCTCAGCCAGCTATCGGGCGGCGCTCAGTCCCTTGATTCCGGTCTCGGTCAGCTCTATGCCGGTGCAGTTGACCTCAGCAGCGGCACAGCTCAGTTCAGTCAGGAGCTCCCCACCTTCACAGATGGCATCTCTCAGCTCTCTGCCGGTGCTCAGTCCCTCGACGACGGCCTCGGCAGGCTGTACACAGGCTCCTCTGCGCTCAGCACAGGCACCTCTCAGCTCATCCTTGGCATACCCGGGCTCACGGAGGGCATAGGCCGTCTCCTTGACGGCTCTGCGGCCCTCGATGACGGTCTCGGTCAGCTCTGCAGCGGCGCACAGGTCCTTAGCAGCGGCGCGGTGCAGCTCTCCGGCAATATGCCTGCACTAATCTCCGGCATGGACCGGCTCTCCTCAGGTACACTGTCCCTTGACGGCGGCCTTACTCAGCTCCTTGACGGCAGCGGACAACTCACCTCCGGCGCCCGCACTCTCGCAGGCTCCATGAGGCAGCTGACAGCAGGCGCAGGCTCTCTCAGCTCCGGCGCAGACGCGCTCTCCGGCGGCATCTATACACTCAGTAACGGCAGCAAAGCCCTTGTCAGCGGCATCGGTCAGCTCCGTGACGGCGCAGAACAGCTTAATGACGGCATGGAAGAATTCGACGAAAAGGCCGTATCAAAGCTCAGGAAGCTCTCAGAGAAGACGCTGCCCATGCTCTCCGACAGGCTCAGCGCTGTATGCGAGGCCGCACGCGGCTACAACAGCTTCTCCGGCAAGTCAGAGGATATGGGCGGCAGCGTGAAGTTCATCTACACCTTTGACGGCACGGATTAAAGCACGCTCCTGAGATTCGGTATCTCCCCCTCTGCCGGCAGGACTGTCATCCTTCTCAGCTCGTCAGCGGCGGCAGGTGCGCCCGAGCAGTTTTCATACTCTCCTCCTTTACAGCCGCAGCTCTCTGCAGCGGCAGTTATAACGGCTCCGTCAGAGATCACCGCCAGTGGAGGATCTCCGCCGGAGCCTTTTTTGTGTGCACGGATACGCTGCCGTTCGTCTCTGTAATGGCTGACTGTACCTCCCCTGTCCGGATATACACCTGCTCCATCAGCATATAGCACAGCGCAGGCTTCGTGCGTTTGTAAACATCGACGATATCGACAAAAATAATTGACAATCAGTGCAAAACCTGTTATAATATCTATAACAACCGTATGAACATAGTCCATAAACCTGAGCACTGTTTACCCTTGGCGTAACTGTATATCTCAGCCTGCGGATATGTCATGCGGTTTTCTTTTATAAGGGAGGCGTTTATATGAGTACAAACATCACGAAACGGCTGATATCCGGCGCTCTCAGTACGGTTTTCACTGCTGTCAGCGCATTCTCTGTCATGCCGCAGCTTGTTTCGTCGGCCGCTGACGAGGAGACCTTACTCTATACCGATGACGGCTTCGCCTACATCGTGAACGAGGATGACACCGTCACTATCAGAGGCGTCAGCGAAGACTGGGAGCACGAGGAAACGAAAATAGTATTACCCTCAACTATCGACGGAAAGACTGTCACGGAGATAAGGACGAACGCTTTCCGGCATTATGAATACGGCAGCAACAGCACCGTCACAGAGATCGTTCTTCCTTCTCATCTTGAAAAGATAAGCAACTGGTGCTTCAACGAATACAAGGCGCTCGATGTGCTGACTATCCCTGCAACGCTGAAACAGGCAGAGCGTCCTTTCACCTACAGCAAGATCAACAAGGTCATCATCGAGGACGGCATGGAGAAGGTACCGGATTCGCTGCTCAGCTGGACAGACTATCTCGGCGAGCTTGTCATACCCGATTCGGTAACGGAGATAGGAAACAACGCATTCAGCTGCTGCAGCGGACTTACAGAGGTACACGTACCGGACAGCGTCAGGAAGATAGGCGTGGAGGCTTTCTACAGCGACGAGGAGCTTGAGGTGCTCGATATCCCGGAAGAGCTAGACTTCATAGGCAGAGGAGCCTTCATGGGATTGAAATCGCTGAAGTCCGTAAGCATTCCCGATACATGGAACTTCGATCCGGAGGGACGAGATTTCTTCCGTGACAGCGGACTGACCGAGATAACCTTCGGCGCAGGCATCAAGGTGATACCGGAATGCATATGTTCGGGCTGCACGGATCTTGAGACCATCAACTGGCCGGATGCTCCGGAGGAGATAAAATACAGCGCCTTCTACAGATGTGAGAAGATCACAGATCCTAAGATACCGGACAGTGTGAAGATCATAGGAAAGCAGGCGTTTGAAAACTGCACAGCCATAGAGCACGTTGATCTTCCCGCAAGCCTTGAGGATCTTTCGAGATACTCCTTCAGTTACCTTCCGAACCTCAAGGAGCTGTATGTACCCATGCAGCTGCCCTATCCCGGAGATTATGATTACAGCGGTGCGTTCGTCGGTTCCGGCATAGAAAAGCTGACCTATGCAGAAGGCATAACGGAGATACACGGCCGCTTTGCATATCTGCCGGAGCTTACCGAGGTAGTGCTGCCGGGCACTCTTACGGATATCAGCGGATATGCCTTTGCGGACTGTCCGAAGCTGGCGCACATAGATATCCCCGAGGGCGTCACAAAGATCAACGGATACAGAGTATTCGGCGGTTGTGACTCTCTGACGGAGCTTGAACTGCCGAGCACGCTTACAGAGTCGAACTGGTCGATCTCATCCGCCCCGAATCTTCGCAAGGTGACATTCAGGGACGGCATTGAGAAGATACCATACCGCTGTCTTATCGGCTGTGATGATCTGACGAGCGTCACGATACCGGACAGCGTTACGGAGATAGGCGACTCTGCTTTTGAAAACTGTCCGATCACTGAATTCAGCATACCTTCCGGCGTTACGACGATCGGCAGCGATGCTTTCAGCGATACACGGCTCACAGAGCTTACCATCCCGGCAGGTGTTACAAAGGCGTATAAGATCGCCCGGAAAACAGAACTGCTCACTGATGTAAGATTTGAGGAAGGCATGAAGGTTATCCCGGAGGGAGTTCTTATGGAATGCCCTTCCGTTCAGAAGATCGTGCTTCCTTCCACCACAGAGCTCATAAAGAAGGGCGCATTCCAGCAATGTCCCGAGCTTGCTGATATAGACTGCACTCTCGAGGAGCTGCCTTTTGAGGCGGGAGCCTTCGATTATTCGGATAATATGTGGGATCAGAGAGTGGCTTTCGTTGAGCCGAACGGGCTCTTCATCACGAACAGTTCCTACTCAACAGCTGAGGGCGCACTCACGAACTACAGCATACATTACTCCATAAATCCCCGCTTCCGTGATGTTTTCAGCGAGGCAAACATCTATGTTGACACGGTCAGCAGGAGTGCGTTCGTTGAGGAGAGCTTCTCCGAAGAGGCTAAGAATGAATACGGCAAATGGGTATTCAACGTGACTGAGCCCGAAGGAACCATACGTTTCAGTATGCGTTCCAACGGAAAGGATGAGATAAACCTTTCGTCATGGATCAAGGCATACATCCACCCAGATGACAAATACGGAACAGACTGCAGAAATATCATAATAGACGATATCGACTGCAGCGAGGTATCGCTCAGCGCACCGGAAAGCGCCTGCCTGACTGACGGCAAGTCTGATTTCTTTGTAAGCGGCTATGCGCCGGTAGACAGTGAGGTCACGGTACGTATCAACAAGGAGGACAATGTTACCGTAAAGTCGAATAAGTATACCGGAAAGTATGTCGCTCAGGTGAAGTATGAGGGCGAAGAGGCAGAGATCAAGGTGGACGCAGTATGCGGTGAAGCGACTTCTGCTGTGAAGACTGTATACATCGTGGAGGATCTCCCCGAGCTGGTGAATGTAATGCTTGATCATATCGGCAGACAGACCGATATGACAGACTCCTTCCTCAAGGGCAAGAAGCCCTATATCACCATCAACCCGAAATACGATCTGAAATTTGATGTTGAGGTATCCGACAGCAGCAATATCGCAAAGCTGTATGTGACCTCCGATAAAGGCGGAAGCCTCTCAGCCCTGCCCCTTGATTACGACAAGGAGACAGGCAGATGGACCGGTACAGGCAGGTTTGATACCGTTGTTCCCGGCGATCTGAGCATAGTTCAGATCCCCAGGCAGGAGAAGCAGATGCTTGTCCGCACCGTTAAGGACGGAAAGGTATCACTGAAGTTTGAGGATTCAGAGCTGGATTACATGGATCTTCCGGAGACTTTAGGCCCTGAGCCGGATCATGTTGAACTTCTGCTGAGTCAGGTCAATGTATCCACAAATATAGCAACTGCGGATACAACACTCATCAGGCTGGATTACGATCCGTCCGAGGAATTCCTCAGCTATAATCCCGGAATAAATGAATACGGCATAACCATATATCAGGGGGCGCTTGACAAGGTGGATCTCGGCAGCGGATATGTGTCCGCAGCTGATATCGCAGCAACTCCTGACAAATTCGGATTCATGAAGTCAGAGACAAGAATGACAGATGAGAACGGAGATATACATACCTACTGTTCAATGGTGCTTGATGATAAGGACAGGCTTGAAGCCATGACGAAGAAGATGAACATCCCGGAGGATGCTTCTGCCGATTATCCGACAGCATACAGTTTCCTCAGTGCAAAACCCTATGATACACTAATTGGTATGATCGTGGCAGACATGAACATGAATACCGGTGAAACAGTTATCTGGGTACAGGTTTCATCTGATCAGATCGTTAATATACCTGTTGACGACTCTGATGAAGATCCTTCAATGAACATTTTAAGTGTCAATCCGCTGAGATTGGCAAAGGGTGACGCTGCGGATGATCATAAGAGGGCTCAGAAGGACAATCTCAAACTTTCGATCGCTGGTCTGGGCCTTAATAGTCAGGCAGCACAGAGGACGAATTTCGTTCTTTCAACCGGAGCAACTGTTTTGACCGGAGGTGCTGATATTTATGCACATACTGCAAGCCGCGGTACTACGCTTGACCAAATAGAGTATATGAAGACCAGAGATGACTTTACCCGGGAGAACTCTGAAAGGCTCAAACTGGAGAATGAAAACATATTCGTCGGAAGAGTTGCAACAACAGTCGGCGCAGGAGTGCTGACTGTCGGAATCGGAGCTCTGGCAGTTGTAGGCGGAATCGCTGCTTTCCCTGCTTTCCTGGGAGGTGCAGTAATCGGCTATGCGACATACCGTATCAATGCCAGCTACGATGAACGTGAGAAGGCAAATAACAGCAAGATATTCAGAAAGCCGCAGAACAAGATAGGCAATACAGCAAAAGCCAACTACGGCGTCGATCCCAGCGGCTGGGTATACGAAGTTCTTCCGGAGAACAAGGTGGAAGGCGCAACTGCCGAGATCTACTACAAGGACGAGAACGGCGATGCCGTGCTCTGGAATGCGGAGGACTACGATCAGGTCAATCCGCAGGTGACAGCTGATGACGGCTGGTTCGCTTGGGACGTACCCGAGGGCGAATGGCAGGTAAGAGTATCCAAGGAGGAATACGAGAACGCAGAATCCGAATGGCTGCCTGTACTCCCCGTACAGCTCGGTATACTCATACCCATGATAAGCAAGCTGGCTGCAAAGCCTGAGGAGGTAGTACCCTATACGAACCGGGTGGAGATAAGCTTCACCACCTTCCTGCAGGACGGCTCAGTGACAGCGGACAGCATCTACCTTACCGGCAAGGACGGCGAGAAGATACCCTGCAGGATAAAGAACGTGAAATCAGAGAACAATGATACGGCCTTCTCAGATACCGTATGGCTGATATCACAGGGCGAGGACTTCACCGGTTCCTCACTCGTTATTACAGAGGGCGTAAAGACCTATAACGGCATCCCCCTTGAGCCTGTTACGATGAAGCTCGACATCACCTCCGAGGGACCGCCCGTCGAAGAGGAGGAGGATACAAGGCTCGGCGATGTAAACGGCGATGAGCTGGTCGATGCCTCCGATGCATCAGAGATACTTGTGGAGTACGCAAATACCTCCACCGGCGGAGAGGCAGCCTTTACAGGAGATGTTTTCCGGACAGCAGACATAAACTTCGACGGATTCGTGGATTCTAACGACGCATCCGGAGTGCTCAGATACTACGCCTATGTACAGACAGGCGGCGAGCTGGATGCAAGCGGATTCTTCAAGGCGCTTGCTGAGGGCGAGGAGTTCTGAGAAACACCGGCACGCAAATCAACAGTATAAAAATGAGGGGCTGTCTGATTGCAGCCCCTCAGTCTTTCAAACAAGTCTGGGATTCCAAAGGGGCGCGCCCCTTTGGCGGAGTCCAGATGCAGCGCCTCTGGCAGGGGGCGGGACAGAGTCCCGCATATAGCCGCAAGGCGCCCCGCGATGGACCTTGACTTATGAAAAGGACCGGGTGTATAATATATGCGGAGAAAAACAAGAAAGTGCATACGCGCACTTTCCGTGAGAATTATATGAGGTGAAACAGATGGAGCTTGTAAGAAAAGATGTCTTCTATCGTCAGGAGGAAAGCACCGCAGCCGGATGCGGGGATATCTACAGGACTGACCTTGAAGAGGTGCTGGAAGCATCCCCCTTCGATGATATGATAATCCGCTGCGACTGCTGCTGTGAGATCATCGGATACGGAGAAGACCTGTTCTATTTCCGCTCGGGCGGGAAAAACAGATATGCCTTCTGCCCCCGGTGTGCGAAGAAGCAGTTCGGTATCCGAATAGCATCAAAGAATATCATCTGATATTAGTTATCTGTTTTGTGATAAAGTTAAATCATTGTTGACAAATGCGCAAAATTATGGTATAATATGTTTAGGAAAGGAGGTTGAATATATGACCTTAGAAGAATACCAAAAAAGAGAATATCGCATTATAGGTATTACCGCAATTGTAGCTATCGTAGTTGTCATATTCGGAATCAAGTATCTACTAAGTGATGATGACAATCATCGAGCCGCCTACACCAGAAGTTATGCCTATGCACAAATCTTAGTGAAGGATGAATTGAAGTCGCCGAAATCGGCAAAGTTTCCGATGTACAACAAGAGCTTTGTCGAATACGATGAAGCTACCAACACCGCCACAGTGCGATCTTATGTTGATGCCGAAAATTCATTCGGAGCAACAGTGAGAACACAATACGTTGCCATCATCACTTTGTCCGGTAATGAACCCACAGGCGGATTCGTCACTTTGAAATAATTCATCATCTGAAAACTGAGCATTTTTGATATTGACAAATCATAGACTTCATGATATAATTAAATCATAGAGAAATCTATGCCACAGTCGCTTACCGATATGCGTCTAATAAATTGTCGGTTTCTAAATGTTTGCCGCTTCCTGACGTGCGACATATAAATAGTCAGGCTCAAATGCTCACAAGCCTTGCTGAATAAGCGGGGCTTTTGTTTTAGGATGTGAAACTATGGATATTGGACATTTCTACTTTTTGACTTCGCAATACTTTGAGGATTTCCCAAACTCTAACGCTATGAAAAATAAGGACGCAGAGCGCAATCGTCCGTGTTTTTGTGCCTTTAAAGAAAATGACTTATATTGGATGATTCCTATTTCTTCACAAATCAAGAAGTTTGAGAGTGTATATTCCAACAAAATCAAGAAGTTCAACAAGTGCGATACGATTGCGTTTGCTGATTTACTCGGAAACAAAAAGGCATTCCTTATTCAAAATATGTGTCCGGTCACTGACCAATATATAAGGAATGAGTATCTCGACAAACATTCAAATCCTGTTCGCATTTGCGAAAGACGAGAGAAAACTATTATCTCTCAGGCAAAGAAGGTGTTGAATCTCCATCGTAGAGGGACAACCCTTATTTTCGGAGACACCCTTAAAATCGAAGAAGAACTACGGTCACGCTCTTAATTGGGCGTGACTTTTCTGCTTTATCCACAATTATAGTGCTTCCCATAAAAGCTGTCAAGGTTTCATATTTGTAATGTCCGGTAATCTAAGAAACGTGACAAGGTATGCAGGCTGTGCTATAATAAGAACACAATAAAACAAACTATCTCATGGAGGAACACACAATGAAGAAAAAGACTCTTATCATTTCAGGAATAATAATCGCAGCAATAGGAGCAGGCATAGCAGCAAAGGCGTTCATGAAGCCCGCTAAGATCAGTTCTTTCAGAGAGAACGTGACTGCTGTAAATGAACTCACAGTTCCCGATAACGCAAGAGTGATAGCTTTAGGTGAAGCAACTCACGGCAACAAGGAATTCCAGCAGCTGAAGCTAAGGGTATTCAAGAGACTTGTGGAGACCACCAACGTAAGAGCCCTTATCCTTGAGGGCGATTTCGGCGGCTGTGCCATAGCAAACGAGTACATAAACGGCGGCGAAGGAACAGCAGAGGAGGTCACAAAGCTCCTCGGATACCGCATATACCGCACCGACGAGATGTGCGAGCTTGTACAGTGGATGCACGACTATAACGAGACCGCTGCAGAGGACGACAAGGTACGTCTCTACGGCGCAGATATGCAGAACGATATGTGCAATGTACAGCTTATCAAGGATTTCTATGAGCAGGCAGCACCTGATAAGGCAGAAGATTATTCCGCAAGGCTTGACGAGCTTTTCGGCACAGAGGAAGACGTGTACGACAGCGCAGACTATGATGAGATGACAGCCCTTATCGATGAGATAGCAGAGGATATGGACAGCAGCAGTGAAGCCTATGAAGCGGCTGCCGGAAAGGAAAGATTCAGGACAGTCCGCAACGCCGACGAGATGCTCAGATGCTATCTTGATTACCGTGAAAAGGAGAGGTATTCCACCCGCTACCGTGATACCAGGATGAAGGAGAACGTGGAGTGGGCTCTTGAGATAGAGGAGAAGGAGCATAACGGCAGACTCATGCTTGCCAGCCACAACAGCCATATGTCCAAGAATATGTCCACTGTCTATACCTTCCTCGGATTTTTCCTGCACGAGGATATGGGAGATGAATACTTTGCCATAGGCACTGATTACTATATCTCCAGAGATAACCTCCCCTCCGGCAAGAACGGCAGCAGAAAGGTCCGTAAATTCTGCTCCGATGATCCCCTTGCATATCAGGCAAAGCAGTACGACAAGGACGGCTGCTATCTGGATATGACTGCTATCAGCGAGAGCGACCCCATGTACAGCATGGTAAACAACCACATGAAAACAGGCGCTCTCGGTGAGCAGTACAACATCATGGTGCGCCTCCTGAATCAGGGACATCAGCTGAACATCGCCCCTGCCGAGATGTACGATGCCATGATCCTGTTTTACGAGGTAGGCCCCATCGAGATATGGGAGAGCTGACAGGGCAGTGCCCTGCAAAAGAGGGCGTACCCCCGAACAGATAAAGGGATATATATACGAAAGAGCTCCCCGCAGGGAGCTCTCAGTCTGTCAAAAAACCTATATCTATTCAGGGGACGCCCTCACTTGCGGGGAGTCACCCAACCGGAGGCGATGCCTCCGGACTATCGGCTAAACTAACCTTTTGACGGACTGAACCGCCATTCACTATAGATACGCTTTTTGTGTTATCTATACGAAATAGATGACTTTCATGCGCGGGAAACAATTCGCGTCCCAGAAAATCTGAGACGCGAAACTGCCCGCGGGGGCTCCCCGCTGTAATGAGACGTCAGAATGGAGATATTCCCCGCGCTAACGTCATTTTACTCATTTTTACTCAATATACTCATTATTACTCAGTTTACTCAAAAACGAATCAATGCTTTTAGTTTTAAAGAAATTCATGTTATAGTAGTTGATAATATCATAAAATATGTAATACGGAAAATCATAATGGGATTATTCTCGAAAAACTACGATATAATTATTGCGAATTTAGGAAAACAAGGACTTAAAGAACTTTCATATGACTGGGATTATGTTTTGACGGGATACTATGTCGTTAATAGAAACAGGCTACAATCTACTATTGAGCTTGGGCGAATACTTGGTGATATTAATCAGTACTATGCAATGTCGCCTCTCGTTGATGAAGTATTTGCTAAAAGGATCCGGCCTGGTCGAGTATCACGACCTTGTGACCTGCACGTGAACGAAGCACAGCCTGATTGGCGAGGAAGCAGCTTTTTCCGGTTCTGGTCTGGCCGGATATGTAAACGCTTGTTGCCTCATCGGTCAAGTCGCTGATGACCACTCCAGCAGCCTCATCTGAACCGTTGATTGATATCAATGGGATGAATCCTGCGGGTGCCTTGTCAGGGCTGATGAGGTTCCCGGCGTGAGTGATGGTGCGCAATCTGGCGGTACACTCGCTGCTGAGGATATCGAGAGGGGCGGAGTACACGTTGACTGTGGAGAACACTCCCGGTGCGGTCTCGACGTCAATCGCACGCTTGTTGTTATTCGTCGCATAGAGCTTGCCGGCAGCCCTGAGAGCCTGAAGCAGTCTCTTGCGTTTTCGAGTGAGCCTGAGCTTGGGTATGACCACCGTCTCCAGAGCGTAGCGGGTAATGTTGAGAAAATGTGAATCAACAATGACCTTGTTTTGTTCATGGGTGAAGTACGGCTGCCCGTACTGACTTATGGCCTTAAGACTTCCGATAGATAGGCATTCTGAGACAACCCTCTTGAAGTCGTTGACGATTTGGAAATTCAGGTCATATTCAAAGAAATTACTGTATCGGAAGCAATTTTTGATGATCGAAGCCTTGTCGTCGTCGGAGACAAGACCGTAACTGTGCATGATCTCCATTGAGGTGAGAAACATTTCTGTCAGCTTGTACTGCTTGGAATCCGACGGAAAACTCTGGATATAATCCACTTTTCCACAATGCCCTGTAACCAGATTATCATCCAGCGGAGACCTGGAGAGCAGCTTGATTATCGCGCTGTCAAGCTCACCAAGTGCATCCCCGACCACGTTGTAATCATCTATTCTCGGACAGCCGATGAGGTTGAGGGGGATAACAGGCGCTTCAGCTGAGACATTCCCAAGCTGCTCTGTAAGCAGCACCGACAAGCATCGATACCCGTGAATGTCACGTAGCGAATCGAAGATGACTCCGAGACCTGCCTCCCGCTTTCGGTGATCCTCGGCATAGGAGTAATCGCTGAACAACACTACTCCGTCGGTCACACCCGCAAGCTCCCTCTCGATTTTTGAACGGCTGCTCGCAACCGGCAGTGCCGTCGGCATCCTGTCCTTGTTCCAAAGCAGAGTCATTGCGCTCCTAAGTCTGTCTTCATCCGGAGCCTCGATTGTGATAAGCATATCCGGCGTGCTACCGTAGAAGAAGAGCAGCAGGCTTGTGACTCGAGCGCAAATAAGAAATTTGTACTTCCAGCTTGACGGGAGTACCTTGGCGAGGGCTTCGCAGGCATCGGCAAGGTTCTTTTGCGTGCCGACCATGACCCGGCTGCATACATCTGCCGGGTATAGGGAGGCGAGCTGTGGATCGACATTGCAAGCGGAGTTGAAGACCGCCTTGTTCTCGCTAACAATTTCCCAACCTGAGTGCGTCGGAGTGTGCAGGAACGAAAAGTCATCATTGGCGAAAAGCTCCTTATAAAAGGCCGCAGTGATGTAGCTTTCCGGACAGTCAAAGCCACTTCTTTTTTGAGGCAGATGCGGCAATACATCGCGTTTTACAAACGCATTGTATGGGATATAACACATGATGTTTTTCTCGTCTTCGAAGTCGAGCATGACCTTGATCCCAGCGAATTTGCCGTCCGGCTTCGGATTGATGATGATCTTTTTTTGGATCGTCAGCTTGGGTCCTCTGACCTCTCTGCCACTTCTCTCCGTGACCCAATAAGTGTTGTCGCGCTTCTCCATCCTCCTTGCCGAGAAACTTGTGGTCTTCATGGTACAGCGCTCCAGCGCGCTGCGCGGACGGAGCCAGCTGTCGTTGATTATCACCGTAGATGGCTCGTAAAGAGCTTCCGGGGACTGCCACGGCTCATAGTATCCGTGGCTGCAGTAGTTGTAGACCGGAGTATAACCAGGTATTGTTGACATATGAATTCCTCCTTGAAAAATTTGTTCTGATCGGCTCGGGTCCTTCACGAGCTCTGATTAAACTCTATCACATATACTTTTAACTGTCGAAGCGTGAAAATCAATTTTTCACACTTACACGAAAGGATCAAACAACATGGAATACAAAGTAAGAATCACAGAGGTGTATGCATGGATTATAAACTATTATAGGTGGTGCAAACCTGAGCTTCTGTCGCCGGATGCTTTGAATGATATTGATGGACAACGAGATACAGCCTATTCCAAAAGTGTTGGGATCGATGGTTTTGAACAGTACATCAAAAGACGCCTGACCGATAATTTTGCATTTCTGATGAGAAATGTATTCTATCTTAATCTTGAAAAATTCAAGTGTAAAGGTGGCAAGGGGACGTTTTTCATTGACCGAAAGGATGTTCCTGTTATCAGAGAGATCCTTCTGCGGTCGGTATCAGATAATGACAATGACCTGATCATAGGACGATGGCTTAAAGGTAAGGTGTCAGATCACGACTACTATGCTATTACAGAGCTTGGCAACAGGCTGTTTGATGTCATCCATCAAATTTCAGATACTGATAAGACGTCAAGGATGAATGGATCGAGGCGCTCAGTATTGTTCTGAGGTATGATTTTGCAGCAACTATGGAAGAGGTTGAAGCAACAGTTCGCATGGCTTTTTCTGAATCACTTCCCTTCATTATAGATAATACCTGTCAGAAGGATAACACAAACACTGAGAGAACGAATCAGACGCATAACGAGCTCGCGGTTGCGATCGATAGTTTTGCTAATGATATATACAAAAATAGTCAGATGAAAACCTATGTTGATGTATATAAATATATTGAATCATATGATTTTGATAAAGCCTTGAATGATACATCCCTGCCTCCAATGGAACTTATCAGGTGCATGAAGCTGTGCGAATACATTGACAACCACACGAGTTTAAAAACAGAAAGAGTAGAAAAGCTAATTGAATACTTTTGCTCAATGGATAACAATTTTATAGGACGTAAAAAGCAGAGAAGTGAGAATGATCGAGTGAGATATGCCAATAAAAAGCGAAATAAAAGTTAAACTACGTTTTTCAGAACAAGCGTCCTCTGAAAAACTTAAAAAAGCCCCAGAAAAGACCGTTTTCCTCAGCAGTGTATTCTCAAAAACGTAATCAGAAAATTTTTTCTGTTTTTTTGCAGCTAATGAAATGAGCCCCGGATCACCGGGGCTCTCAGACTGTCAAAAAACCTATATCTATTAAAGGGACGCCCTCTCTTGCAGGGCGTCCCCTCTTCAAAAACAGTCCCCCGGACTGTT